>JBDHYJ010000064.1:0-28855 GCA_039811345.1 Chitinophagaceae bacterium | reverse complement strand
TTTCTGCCTGAAAGTATATTCATTCTGTCTTTGTTTAACAATAAGGTATCATCATAGTCCAGATCGGCGACTGAGTTGGTAAGTATCTGAAGGAAACGATTTTGTAGTGGTTGATAAGAAGGTGTATAAAAAGTTGGTGCGACAATCATCTGATCCATTTTTCCGCCAGGAACCACAGACCAGAGTTTTTCGTTTTCAGTATAATTTGAAATGGGTAACGTTGCTGTCATTAAAATCTTCCGGTTTTTATTCCCGGATGATAATTATTAATCATCACCCGGGATTGTAAAATTGTTAAACAAAGAGTTATAAAAGGCAGAAAAATGTATAAATGAGCTTTTTAATTTAGTGAATTGCTCAAAAACTAATGTAACCCGTGATACCGGTACTGATCATTATTTTGTTAAGCATGTTCTTAAGCATTCTTTGCATGAATAGCAAGGATGGGTATGGAACTGTTATATGCCAGTCTTTTTGTATATCGTTCTTTAAACAATCTGCTGAGAAAAGTATGCTTCCGGGGTACGGTAATAAAAATATCAGGACGATATTCATCAATAAATTTTTCCATAGCAGCAGTAAAATCTTCCTCAAGAATTATAAAATAACGCGGATTAAATTCTTTCAACATGCTTTCCAGTTTTTCCTTTTCTTTTTGGGCAGCAGGTGGAATAGCATTGTACTCCGTTTCAACATGAACAACATACAGGCTTGCATTAAAAAACTCAATGAATGATTTCAGTGATGTAAGAGGCGTGGCACCTGCTACGTCTTTCAAATCTGTAGAAAATGCTACCGTATCTATCTTCTTAAAGGTTGCATCCGGTGGCACTATCAGCACCGGAAAGCTTTCTTTTGCAATTACATTTAATGTATTACTTCCAATGATGATTTGCTCCAGTCTTGTACTTCCCGTAATGCCCATAACCACCAGGTCAATACCCAGGTGTTGAACATATTTTTCAAGAGATGAAGCCAGTGAACCTTCTTCAGCCACTATGTCTACAATAACACCTGGTGCTTCGCCTAATTCCGACCTGAGATTTTGCAAGGCCGTCATTGCTATGGTTTTTCGTGCTTCACTATCCACCAGTAATGGAGTACCGTCTGAACCGGGAGTCATTCGTTCGTATACATAATATAAAGTAAGAGATGTAGCCGGTGTATGTCTTACTATTTCATAAGCATAGCGTGCAGCGTTTACTGATGGCTCAGAGAAATCTACGGCAACTAAGATTTTTTTCATATTATTAGAATTTAAATTGGAATTTCAAAATGAATAAGGATTGTTTGATCAACTGGGTCAAGATACGAAATGCCTGACAGACAAAAGTTGACTTTAGATTAAATGTTGTTACAAAAAATCTAAAACGTATTTACAGCAACGATAGTACATGTTTGATTCTGGCAATAGTTTCTTCTTTGCCCAATAAATGTGCAATATCAAAAACATGAGGTCCAAATTTTCCGCCAACAAGCATAATTCTCAATGGCAATAATACTTCTCCAGGCTTCAGTTTGTTTGCGGCGGCAATTTCTTTAAAATTATGTTCGAGCTCAGGGGCATTCCATTGTCCTGTCAGTTCAAAATTTCTGATTACCTCTGCAAAAAACAGCCGTTTAGCTTCATTCCATTTTGGTTTTATTGCATCTGTGTCAAAAGATTCGGGTCTGGCAAAAAAGAATGAAGCCTGCTGTACAAAATCAGGCAGCAGGTGGCATCTGTCTTTTACCAGTTCCATTATATTGCCAAGCTTATTTTCATCGGTGATAACTATTCCTTTCTGTTCGAACAATAGTTTTACTTCCGGCATATAATCTGTTGCCGGTAATTTTTTAATCCATTCATGATTGAACCATTTTGCTTTTTCGTAATCAAACCGGGCGCCACCACTATGAATTCTATCTATAGAGAATTTTTCTATCAACTGGTCTTTTGTAAAAATTTCCTGTTCGCTACCATCATTCCATCCCAATACTGCCAGCAGGTTAATAAAGGCTTCCGGTAAAAATCCCTTTTCTTTAAACCCTTCTGTAAGCTCTCCTGTTTTTGGATCTGTCCAGTTCATTGCAAAAACCGGGAAACCATATTTTGCACCGTCTCTTTTACTTAGTTTACCATTGGGGCCAAGTATCAGCGGCAGATGTGCCCATTGTGGCATGGCATTCAGCCCGAAAAGATATTTCCACAATAATATATGTACAGGAGAACTTGGAAGCCATTCTTCGCCACGAAAAGCATGCGTGATCTGCATCAGGTAATCATCCACAACTACTGCAAGATGGTAAGTTGGCATGCCATCGGCTTTCATCAATACTTTATCGTCTACAAGTGCAGTATCAAAACTTACTTCGCCCCTAATCATATCGTTGAATGACACCACCTCATTTTCCGGCATTTTTATCCTGATAACATGAGGCGTATCATTATTCAGTAGTTTGCTCACTTCTTCGGAAGATAATGTCAGAGAGTTACGCATTTTGCCCCGGGTGATACGATCGTATTGCGGCGAAGGATTTTGTTCTGTCTTAAAATCTTTGCGCATCTTTTCTAATTCTTCCGGAGTATCAAATGCATAATAAGCGTTTCCGTCGGCTATGAGTTGTTCAGCATATTGTCTGTATTGTGCTTTACGTTCACTCTGGCGGTAGGGTCCATAGCTTCCGCCATGTACTACGCTTTCATCCGGCTCCAACCCTGCCCATTTAAGGCAGTTGAAGATATATGCCTCAGCACCTGGTACAAAGCGGCTCTGATCGGTATCTTCAATACGCAGAATAAATACACCGTCATTATGTTTCGCAAACAAATAATTATATAATACCGTTCTTACGCCACCAAGATGAAGACCTCCTGTAGGACTGGGGGCAAATCTTACACGAACTTTTTTTTCTGACATAATAAGTTACAATTGCTGCGAAAATACAAAAACCCGCAACGCTATTCAGAATGTAGAATGAATTAGGAATGTATCCCAAAGGAATGATTTTCACATCTCAGGTCTGTCACTTACACAATAATAACCTACAAAACAGCACTAACCTGTGTTTTCATTTTTTGCAATCCTGTTTTGGCTACAGTCAGCGGATCCTGGCTCCAGTAGGTTTTATTGAATAGTTCAAGAGAAAGTACTTTAGTGCCTCCCATCGCCAGCAAATATTGAAGAACCAGCTTTAAAGGGGCAATTCCATCTCCTGGATATACCCTGTCGCTATCATTCTGTTCATTTGCAGGTTTATCCCCCGGATAATCATTGAGGTGAATAACTTCTATAGCATTGCCGCTAACAAGTTTTAATCCATTGAATCCTGAGCCACCACGAAAAAGATGATATACATCCGGAAGTATCTTTGCATCGGGGTCGTCTGCTGCTGCTGCAATAGCTAGTGCCTGGCTCAGATTGTACAGTGTGCCCGAGGCTCCCCAAAATTCAAGTAGGGGCAACACATTATATTTCCTGCCAAGTTGCAGAATGTTGCGATAATAGCTCCCGGCTTTCTGAAAATCTATTGCTATACCCCGCTCCACTCCCATTGGTGGTGCAGCTATATATTGACAACCGAGATATGACATCAACTTCATTTCTTCTTCTAGTTGCCTTAGCCCGTCTTTTCGTTTATCAGGATCGTTCACCATCCAGGATGTGAAGCTGATCGCATTTTCTACTTTTAACCCTTTATCTGCAATAAATTTTACCAGCGTATCAACAGTCTTCCCTTTTTTTAAATATTCTTTTATATCATTTACCCATAGCTCTACACCATCATACCCGGCCCTGGCTGCTATTTCAATATAATCAAGCAACCCTTTGTTTTGTCCCCGAATGGTGCTGGTATTAAGGCAGTATCTAAATGATGAAGAACTGTTTTTTTCTGCTGCACGGTTGATGACTGGTAACATGGCTCCAATAGCTGTTGCACTGCTGATTTTTAAAAGATTCCTTCTGTTAAGCATAGTATGTATTGTACCTGGAAGTGAGAAAAAATTGTTGATTGTAAAAAAATTAATAGCTATATATCAGAAACCTGCTTTTCTACTACCAGTGATTCTAAAACCTGCATTACCCCGTTTTCGTCATTGGATCCGGTACTGAAGCGGGCAGCAGCTTTTATGTCGGGATGTGCATTTGCCATGGCATAACTAAAGTATCCTTCTTTCATCATTTCAAGGTCATTTAAATAATCGCCAAAGACCATGGTTTGGTTAATATCAATGCCAAACTTTTTTTGGATCACGTTTATCGCTCTTCCTTTATTGGCCAGCTTATGTGAAAGATCAAGCCAGATATTTCCCGAAACCTTTACTTCCATTTCCTGTTCCAGATGTTTAAAATGCAGGTAGCTGTTAGTCTCTGACCCTGCAAGATCACAAATTGCAATTTTAAGAAATGCATCATCAAATACTTCAAGCAGGTTGTCAACAAGTTTCCAGCGATCGTAATACATTTTTACATTCTTCATGAATGTAGTAGTATCGTTTTCAATATAGGCCTGTTTCTTTCCGCATAAAATAATATAGGCATCGGGTATATTCCTGGCTATAGTAATAAGCCGTTTAACTGTATCGCGATCTATATCCTGCACCAGCAATTCCTGACCCTGGTAAACAACATAACTGCCATTCTCCGCAATAAAAATCACCTCATTTTGTATTGTTGTAAATTGATTTCTGATATTATAAAACTGCCTTCCGCTGGCCGCTGCAAACAAAATATCCTGTTCTCTCAACTGATTGAATACCGGTAAAAAATTTTCCGGGAGTTCCTTGGCTGAATTAAGCAGGGTGCCATCCATATCTGTAGCGACTAACCTGATATTTTTGAAATTCATTATGTACGCATTTTATTTTGCGACGCGAAAGTAAGCAATGTAAACGCTGTCCGAAGCTCGCTGTCCGAAGTCTCCGACTTCGGACTATATATGTTCTTCGGAGACTTTAGTCTCCGTCACATATTAATATGCCTGTTACAGGTTGCCATCACTCCATCACAGCCCTCAACCAGTGTTCCATCTCATCTCTGCTCATCCCTTTACGTTGCAGATAATTTTCAAACTGATCGGGTTGAATTTTTCCAATACCAAAGTACTGGCTCTGCGGATGACTGAAATACCAGCCACAAACCGATGAGGCCGGATACATGGCAAGCGCTTCGGTAAGATGAATGCCGGTTGCTTCTTCGCCGCCAAGCAACTTAAAGAGTTTATATTTCTCTGTATGATCGGGACAGGCAGGATAGCCGGGTGCGGGGCGTATTCCCCGGTATTTTTCTTTTATCAGTTCTTCATTGGATAAATGTTCATCTTTGGCATAGCCCCAAAATTCTTTGCGCACCCTTTCATGCAGGCATTCTGCAAATGATTCTGCTAAACGATCGCTCAAAGCCTGTAACATGATTTTATTATAATCGTCATGATCTTTTATAAACCGTTCCAGGTGTGGTTCAATGCCTTTAATTGTTACGGCAAAGGCACCTATGAAATCTGATAAGTCTGGGGATATGTTGCCGGGTTTTATAAAATCAGTCAGGCTCAGATTTGGCTGACCTGCCGCTTTTTTGATTTGCTGTCTCAGTGATTCAAGATGTATAATTGACCCATCATCAGTTACTGTAATTGTATCTTTTCCATCGCTGATGGCGGGCCAAAAGCCAATGGTTCCCTGGGCAGTTAACCATTTTTCAGAGATGATAGTATCAAGCAGCTTATTGGCATCATTATACAACTTGGTAGCTTCTACTCCCACTTTTTCGTCGGTAAGAATTGCAGGAAAATTGCCATGCAGCTCCCAGGAAATGAAGAAAGGTTTCCAGTCTATATAATTACGGATCTCATCCAAACTGTAATTGTGAAAAACTTTAGTGCCTGTAAATGATGGTGCAGGCGGGGTATAATTTTTCCACTCAATTTTTATTTTGTTAGCCTGAGCATCTTCAAAGGAATGATATTGCTTTACAGGTTTTTTATTTTCAAAATCCTCCTTTAGTTTCCGGTATTCAACTTTCGTTTTTTCTAAAAACTCAGGTTTCTGTTCTGCGTTAAGCAGAGCGCCGGCAACAGTTACACTGCGGCTGGCGTCAAGTACATGAACAACGCCATTATCATATTGCGGAGCTATTTTTACCGCAGTATGTACACGGGATGTAGTGGCGCCCCCAATCAGCAATGGTTTATTCATTCCTCTCCGCTTCATTTCGTGGGCTACATTTACCATTTCATCTAATGATGGTGTAATCAGTCCGCTTACACCAATGATATCGGCGTTTATCTTTTCAGCAGTATCTAATAATTTATCAGTGGGCACCATCACACCCAGGTCAATTACATCATACCCGTTACAGCCCAAAACAACCCCAACTATGTTTTTGCCAATATCGTGTACATCGCCTTTAACTGTGGCGAGTAAGATTTTTGGGATATTGGCACCCTCAACAACAGGATTGTTCTTTTTTTCTTCCTCAATAAAAGGGGTAAGCCAGGCTACTGATTTTTTCATCACACGGGCAGACTTCACAACCTGTGGCAGAAACATTTTTCCGGCGCCGAACAGATCACCTACCACACCCATCCCATCCATCAATGGGCCTTCAATCACATCCAATGGTTTAGGATATTTTAATCTCGCTTCTTCTGTATCAGCATCTATATAATCTGTTATTCCGTTGATGAGTGAATGCTTTAACCTTTCTTCAACAGATTCTTTTCGCCAGCCTTCATCTTTGACTTCCACCTTGCCCTTGGCTTTCACAGTTTCCGCAAAGGCAATCAGTTTTTCAGTGGCTTCATTGTTATCATTATTGCGGTTGAGAATTACATCTTCGCACATATCACGGAGTGCAGGTTCAATTTCATCATACACAACCAACTGACCTGCATTTACAATACCCATATTCATACCCGCTTTTATAGCATAGTATAAAAAAACGGAGTGCATAGCTTCACGCACAGGCTCGTTGCCACGAAAAGAAAACGACAGGTTACTCACACCACCACTCACACCGCATAGCGGCATCAGTTTTTTAATTTCGCGGGTGGCTTCTATAAAGTCAACGCCATAGTTGTTGTGTTCTTCAAGCCCGGTGGCTATGGCAAAAATATTGGGGTCAAAAATAATATCCTGCGGATCGTAACCTACCTGTTCGGTAAGTATCTTATATGCACGATGACAAATATTTACTTTACGTTCTTTGGTATCTGCCTGTCCCTGCTCATCGAAGGCCATTACAATTACTGCTGCGCCATAGCTCTGACAAATGATCGCCTGTTGAATAAACTTCTCCTCTCCTTCTTTCATTGAGATGGAGTTTACTATACACTTCCCCTGCACACATTTCAATCCCGCTTCAATGATTTCAAATTTTGAACTGTCAATCATGATGGGGATCTTGGCAATATCAGGCTCACTTTGTACAAGATTGATAAACGTGGTCATTGCTTTTACGCCATCCAGCAGCGCATCGTCCATATTAATATCGAGTACCTGGGCGCCGTTCTCTACCTGCTGGCGGGCTACACTGAGTGCTTCTTCATATTTGTTGTCTTTAATAAGACGGGCAAATTTTTTAGAGCCGGTTACATTGGTTCTTTCGCCTATATTAACAAAGTTCGATTCAGGGCGAACAACCAGTGGCTCAAGCCCCGACAGGCGAAGAAATGGTTTTATACTTACTGATTCAGACATAATATTTTTTTGAGCAGTGAGCAATGAGCTTTGAGCAGTCAGCTTTAAGCTATCAGCAGTTAGTTTGTTGTGTGTTTGACATCTTCCCCTTTCTTCTATTCCAGTTTATTGCTGACCCACGAGGGATGAGAGAATGGTACGGTACATTTTTCGTAACCACATTTTCAAAATAACTCCTTCTCCACTACCGGCAACTCTCTCGGCTTTATATCTTTCACAGCCTCTGCTATATGCTTTATATGATCCGGTGTAGTACCGCAGCAACCCCCTACTATATTCACAAAACCTTCCTTTGCCCAATCTTCTAAAAAGTGAGCTGTTTGGTGCGGATCTTCATCGTACTCACCCATGGCATTGGGTAAACCTGCATTCGGATACGCCGATACATAACAGGAGGCGATATGCGAAAGCTCTGCAATATGCGGACGCATTTCGCTGGCTCCCAAAGCGCAATTCAACCCTACACTCAGCGGCCTGGCATGTGCAATGGAAGTATAAAATGCTTCCAGTGTTTGTCCGCTTAATGTTCTGCCGGATGCATCAGTTATAGTACCGCTGATCATAATCTCTTTTTTGGGAGCATCCGGATTTTCACGGTAAAATTTTTTGATGGCAAAAATGGCACCTTTGGCATTGAGGGTATCAAAAATGGTTTCAATTAAAAAAATATCTACCCCACCATCAACGAGCCCCCTTATCTGCTCGTAATATGCGGCTACTACTTCATCAAAGTTTACAGCACGGTATCCGGGGTTGTTTACATCGGGCGACAGTGACAATGTTTTGTTTAACGGTCCAATTGCACCTGCCACCCAGGCAGATCTGCCGGATTGCTTAATCGCCTCTCTTGCACATTGGGCAGAAGCAACATTCAGTTCGTAAGCCAGCGACTGCATGTCGTAATCAGCCATGGCAATACTGGTACTGCTGAAAGTATTGGTTTCAATAATATCTGCTCCGGCATCAAGATATTGCTTATGGATTTCAATGATGATTTGCGGTTGGGTTATGCTAAGCAGGTCGTTGTTGCCTTTTACATCAGTATGCCAGTCTTTAAACCGCTCGCCCCTGTAATCGGCTTCGGAAAGCTTATACCGTTGAATCATAGTGCCCATAGCGCCATCTATTATCAGGATGCGCTTTGCCAGTTGTTCTCGAATAGTACCCATCTCTCAATTTTAAATTTATATGCGAAGAGGTTTTTGCTGCCGGAGACTATGTAACGATTGCCGACAGATGCATTGCAGTACAAGTGTGCGACGCAAGGGACGGTGATAAGCGTTACAAAAGCCGGGTACCCATCAAAAAAATACCGAACTGTAAACGTTGGAGAACTTTGTGAAGTTTTTACGTTTATTAGTTCTGTTTGAAAGGCTGAACAATAAACAAATCCGCCTGTAATGAGGGCAAAGGTAGGGAATGAATTGGAAAGTAAAAAGGGGGATAATAAGCTGACAGCTATCAGCAGTAAGCTTTCAGCTACTAAATAATTAGGCCCAATACCCAATGGCTAAAAGCTGATAACTGATAACTGATAGCTGATCGCTCTTAATGCGATACATATTTCTCTACCGGCATGCGGTTCTGGAGGCTGCGTCCGAGGGTGAGTTCGTCGGCATATTCCAGTTCGCCGCCAAATGATATACCCCGGGCTATTGTGGTAATTGTAACCGGATAGGGCTGTAATTTTTTTTGAATATAGTAGATGGTGGTATCGCCCTGAATGTTTGGACTGAGTGCAAAGATGATTTCGCTGACAGCGCCCTGCTGTACACGGGCAATCAGAGATTCAATATTCAACTGATCGGGGCCTATACCATCGAGTGGTGATATGATACCGCCCAGTACATGATAGAGCCCGCTGAACTGTTGGGTACTTTCTATAGCGATTACGTCGCGTATGTTTTCAACCACGCAAATAGTTTCTTTTTTTCGCAGGGGATTGCTGCAAATATTGCAGACTGTATTGTCGGATATATTATGACAAACAGTGCAAAACACTACCTCTTTTCTCATTTTATCTATAGCCTGACTGAAGCGCTGTACTTCCTCCGGACTTTGCTTAATAAGATGGAGAACAAGCCGGAGTGCAGTTTTTTTGCCAATGCCCGGCAGACGGGCAAATTCATTGACTGCGTTTTCAAGAAGTGAAGAAGCAATTTGCATGTGGCAAAGATATCACAGGTTTTTTATTGAAATATTGAAATCAATATTATCTTTAGCGCTAAACCTTAACGATGAAAAAATTAATCTTTGGAATTACACTTTGCTGCATAACCTGTTTTTGCCTGAATGCCGGTGCACAAAGCATAAAAAAGAAGGGTTATATTGTATTGAATAACGGCGATTCTTTACACGGATGGATTAATTATTACAATTGGGAGCGAAACCCTTCCACCATTAAGTTCACAAAAGATTCCACATCTAACGTATTTACTTCTTTTGGCAAAAACGATATCCGGTATGTACAGGTTAATAATCTTGACCGCTATTTAAAGGCAGTTGTAGTTAAAGATACCCGTCCGGTACAGATGGATGAATTGCTATTATCGGATAACGATTCCTTTATTACCGATACAGTATTACTGCGGGTACTGGTAAAAGGGAGTAAGTTTGATTTATACGAACTGAATGATAGTAAACCTCATTTTTATATTAAGGAAAATGGCAGAGATTTTAAGGAACTCAGTTATAGTGTAAGATTATCTGACGACAATACTGCTATGAAAATTAATAGAGGATATATTAACGAACTGAAGAGTTATTTGAGCAACCAGCTTATTTCGTCAAACCTTGTAAATAAGATTAATGAAGCAGATTATAAGGAAAAAGACCTGGCTGCTATTGTAACAGAAATGAATAATATTTCGGGAACAGTAGAATACACTGCACAGAAGCAGCAAAAAAAGATTTTGACCTCATTTTTTATTGGAGCAGGAGGAGGTTATGGTAATTTAAAGTACAATGGATCAAACAGTGTATTTATGAACAAACAGATTGCGGGTGGCTTTGTACCTTATGTAGCAGCAGGTATTGAAATAACTTCATCAAGAAATTTGCAGGCTTTGGCAATAAGAATAGAAGCAGGCTTTAGTCATGGTTCCTATATTGCTCAAAATAAAAACAATACTTCAGGTAATACAAGCAGGTATGATATTTCACAAACTAACTTCACACCAACGTTTACATTGTTATTCAATTTAATACGGAAAGAGACTATGAGGGTGTATTTAGGCGGAGGTATTGGGTGGAATATATCTAATTACGGAAAAAATGTTTATACTCAAACCTATACTAACGGAATAGTTAAGAATAACCAGGATTATTATACTTTTTCAAAAAACTGGGTAGCTCCTATTTTCAAATTAGGGGTTAAGCTTAATTCCAGAATGTCTGTTGAAGCTGACGGTCGTTTTCTTGGACCGATGACCAACTATATTTCATGGTCATTAACGCCACAAACATTTACAGGACAATTCCGTTACTATTTTTAAACGCAGTCGTCATTGCATAATATCACCTGGAGGTGATTGCGGCAACTCAATGGTTATTTCATTATCCCAGTTTGCCCTTATATTATATTTTTTGGTGTCGGCAACTATTTTTTCCGGCTGCAGGTGCTTCATATAATTACCCGGATCCCATTTTAGATTGTTATTTTTATCGTAAAGGATCCTTATTTCATAGTCGTCGGGTTGAAACAACGGGATATTTATTTCCTTTACATTCACCGGTATTGCTTCTCCTATTTTATCCCCCTTGTAAAACAATAAAACAATGTGCCAGGCAGTATCAAGATTTCGTATGCGTAGCTTCAATGCGCCATACTCGGCTTTTGCTTTGGTTTTAAATTTCAACGTATCTGATTTTGCCAGTTCAAACCCGGAAGAATCTTTTGCAATTTCTTTTTCGAGAATCAACCGAAACTCCTGCTCTTCTTTCCAGGGATACTTCAGGCTTATTACTTTGCCTGTTGTATCTCTTGAAATGCTATATCCCTTTACAGTATTGTAAGAGGTGTCTGTAAAGTGCAGAAGGCTATCGTTAAATATTACGAGGGAGTCGCTAAACCTTAACTCAAGGTTTGCAAGGAGGTCCTGCTTGCCGGATTCAAGGTTTGTAGTATACGTGAGTTTTTTTTCTTTTTTAATAGTGGCACCCTTTTTCCCTGAAGTGGCTGAAGAAGACCCGGGTCTTTTTTCTTCTGCTACTTCTGCAAAAGCATATAATACCGGGTGAATATTATTATTGCCAACGGTAATGATACTATCGTAAAAGGCAAACAGGTCGCTGTTGCGCATATACATTTTCTGTCCGCCTACATCCTTAAGAGCAAAAAGCTTATATCTGCCTGGAGCAATATTGCTGAAGGTAAATCGTCCAGAACTGTCGAGGCGTGCAAAATAACGTGGCCGCTCTTTCATCACCGCAGAATCGTCAAAATTGCGGTAAAGCATTGTGATGAGCGTACTATCGGGTCTGCCGGTCTCCGCAATAATAACTTTGCCGGAAAGTATGCTGCTGTCAATGTAATCTCCGGTGGAGAACAGGTAAGTGAAATTTTTGTAGGGGTTGCCTTCATTCAAATCTTTAAGCGACTTGCCAAAGTTAATGCTGTAGGTAGTGTTTTCTTCGAGGGTATCTTTGATTTTGATAGTAACTTCTTTAAGCCTGGCTTCTACTATAGGTGAAACTTTTGGAACAGGCGAAACCACCAGTTGTTCTTCGGGGCGCTCAAGTTGTATATATTCATTAAAAGTCAGGACGATTTTATTTCCTTTGAAATGAAGCGTAGAATCTTTAGGAGTAGCGCTCAGCATTACAGGCGGAATGGAGTCTCTTGGCCCGCCGGTAGGTGGAATGATTTGTGCACAACCTGTGGTAAATACCACAAGTTTATAGGTAAAAAATATTATCGCAACAGAATATAAAACTTTTTTCATGCTATGCTTATAACCCCTTTCTAAAGAAGTGGCAAACTTAAAGGCTTTCGGTTAATTAGCCTGCATTCAATTGCCAATAATCTTGTAAATATCACATGCCATCCTCGTCTTCAGCAGGATGCAAAGCCACTGAAAGATGATTGCTCTTTACAAAATTGCACCAGTCGCAGTCAGGCTTTCCGCAGCCGGTTTTAAATTCCCTGTTTTGTATTTTTTGCCAGGTGCTTATGATTTGCTGTGTAACAGTGGTAACATCTGCATCTGTTACTTCTACCAGTTCGGTTTTGTATTCATCACCTACCGGTTCTATAAAGTCAAACTCGGTGCTGACTACATGCCAATCATGAGAAGGATCATTGTCAAGTAAAATTTTATAAAAAACAGCCTGACGCCAGTAGTCGCCACCATTAGGCTCTTTTTCATTGGGGCGAACAAGTTTCTTTTTGCCGTTCTCGTATTTACCCGTTTTATAATCCACCACATTTACTTTTTTGCCGTTAAACTCCAGTTTATCCAGTTTGCCATTGATGGGTACATTTTGTACGGTTACGTTTCTGATGGATTTTTCAGCGAGGATAATCTTATTCCACTTATCAATATAATAGTCGTAATATGCCGGCAATATTTTTTCGCCATAAGCAGTTTTCAACCTGAAGGCTTCTGGTGTAAATGCCTCCCGGTTGTTTTTCATATACCAGTTAAAATCTGCCAGCAGGTCTTCCTTAGGAAGAAAAACATTCCCATTCTCTTTCATTTTTATGAAGAGCCTCTCAATAGACCAGTGTATGGCGCTGCCAAAAGCCATGCTTTCATTTTTTGCTGCCGGAACGCGAATCAGATTCTGATAATAAAATTTTAAAGGACAGTTGAGATAATTATTGAGATGGGTTACACTCATAGTGTAACGTTTCAACATCTGATCAATATACTCGGATTCCACCAGTTCAATTTCGGGTTTTGCTTTTTCCCTGAATCGTTGCAGTAAATAATCTGTCAGCAAATCCTCTGGTACTGTTTTATAGGTGAGTTGTGCAGCTCCGTCTTCAAGCAATTCCGTAACAAATGCGCTCCGGGTTTGATCTTTATCTTTTTCATCTTTCACCGAATAGGAAATGTGCAGGTTGGTTTTGGCACGGGTAAGTGCAACATAAAACAAACGCCTGTTTTCTTCGAGGCTGGAGGGTGTAGTATTGTTACTTACCAGGTTATCAGGAAGTTTATACATTCGGTTACCGCCCCTGTTGTCCTCATCCCATATTCTTTGTGTGCAACCAATTACAAATACGTGAGCGAACTCAGAACCCTTTGCACCATGGGCGGTCATCATATTCACCCCGTTATCTGTTGCTGTTATTTTATATAAAGAAACAGGCAGTCGGTTAGCCTTCATAGTTTCAATAATTGTCAGCCATTCTTCCAGGGTAAGATCAGGTTTGCGTTGGCATTCTTCTTTCAACTGATCAAACAAGGCTTTCAGCACCTGCATTAGCCAGGGTTTATCAGGGCTTTGCATTATATAAGAAAGTATACCGGCTTTCTGAATAACTTCTTCAAGCAGTTGCTGAACGGTATTATTTATTGAAGATTTCAATAACTTTTCCAGTACATCGCTTATTTCTTTTAAAGATTGCCCGTTTGGCTGATGGAATAAATCTGCTTTAGGCACTGCTGTTTCAGCCATCATGCGACGTAAAGAGAACTGGTCTTCTTTTGTGGCCTTATTCTTTGTATTTACTGCTATTGTCAGTCGGGCAATTTCAAGCGGGTGCAGTTTAAAAAAATCGCTGTGAAGGAATAAAAACAATATATCATCTCCGCTGTATGGAATATATTTTTCTCTTTGTATCCAGGTAAGTATTAATAATAGGTTTTGAACAAATGGAATGTCAAGTATATCTACTTTCTTTTTAGCATTTACCGGTATACCCTTTCCTTCAAGCATACTGCTGATAATTTCCGCCTGTGCGTGATTGCGATAAATCAGGGCTATCTCTTTTCCATTCACACCCTGCTGCAGCAATTGAGTTATTTGTATTGTAATATCAATTGCTTCCTGCCCGGTATTGGCATATTCTGTAATAACCGGCTCAATGGAGATTTCTTTTAAAGCGGGGTTTGCAGAGATGAGGGGCTTGTCATTCTCTGTGCTTACATTTCGTACAGTGTTATGTGCAATGAGTTTGTATGCTATGTTTAAAATAGGTGTGGTAGATCGGTAGTTATTGATAAGATCAATTTTAGTGAGGTCATTTTCATATTTATGATTGAATGCATTGATATTTTCAGCGTTGGCATCCTGGAAAGAAAAGATACTTTGATCTGCGTCGCCTACTACAAAAAGATTGGGTACATCCCAATATCCGGTAATTTGCTGTAGCAGTAAATTCTGCGATCGGCTTGTATCCTGAAACTCATCTACCAAAAAATACAAAAACCGCTCCTGGTAATCGAGCAGAAGATTTTTATTTTCATCAAAGGCTTTCAGCACCCACAATATCATATCATCGAAATTATACCTGCCTGCTGCACCCATCATTTCATTGTAGCGGGGATATAAGTTTACAGCCGCTCTCAGTATTTCCATCTTCTCTTTTTCTATGGCAATAGTAGCTTCTTTGGGATCACCGACTTTGAACCCTTTATACTTTCTTTTATATTGAAATTCTTCCCGGTTTTTCAAATCATCGTTGTAAGCGCTGATTCTTTCATTCAAATAACCTGGTGTCCAGGCTTCTTTTTTCATTAGGCTGAATAATGATTTCAGCCGGTCTTTTTCATAATATATATCACCACGAAACCGCTTTAGCACATTGTCTTTTTCTATGGAGTCTATCAGTCGGTAATATAGGTTAATCTCTTCGAGCTCTCCAATTGGTGAAAGATTAAGTTTTCCGAAGTAAGTGATATTATCCTGAATTACTTCATTACAAAAGGAATGAAAAGTATGTATTTGGATATTATATGCAACAGCTCCGATAATTCTTAGTAAACGGTTTCGCATTTCCACAGCTCCATTATCTGTATATGTAAGGCAAAGGATATTATTCGGGTTTATATCCGTTTGACGAAGGATATTTGCTATACGTAAAGCCAGCACCTGTGTTTTACCGGTGCCGGGGCCCGCTTGTACTAAAACGGGTCCCTCAATAGTGTCAACAGCCTGTTTTTGCTGAACATTGAGTGTATTGTAATATTCAAGAAACGCCTGATCTTTAATCATTACCGCATTTTTTTAAAAGGACGCAACTTTATTCCATCCCGAAAATATTATATATACTACACTATCTAAAATCTTAAAATCAATAATTTGTTTGTGGTACGACATTTGTGTAAACAGAAAAGTTGAATTAAACATCTGCTACTGCAGTCCGTATATGTTGTACTGGGAATATTGCTTATGATGATCAGTCAACCTATATTTAGACACTTCTTGTATTTTGTTGCTGACCTGTATTTGCAACCTTTTTCTGATATTAACGTCATAATACTATTGCATTTTTGTTGACGATGAAAACTACAGTAAAATCACCTTCTTTAATTTTTTGCCTTGCAATGGATATTGCCGGGTATGTCAGTTATGCCCTTCCGGGATTGGGAGAGTTTGCTGATATTATCTGGGCACCTATTTCTGCCATAATTTTTTATAAAATTTTTGGTGGGTGGAAAGGTGCAGTCGGGGGAGTATTTAATTTTATTGAAGAAGCTTTTCCGGGATTAGATTTCATACCGAGTTTTACGATAATGTGGGTGCTGAAGCATTTTGGGAAAAAGGAAAAACCTTTGTCTATCCGACCTTTATAAAGCTGCGGCGCTTCAATTTGCTTGGAGCGCTATTTTTTATTCTGTAACGAACCGGTATCCAATACCCTTTACGGTAATAATCTGGAGAGCCGGGTCGTTTTTCAGGTATCCCCTGATTTTTGTGATATATACGTCGAGGGTCCTTGAGTTGAAAAAAGAATCACTACCCCACAATACATTCAATATATCTCTGCGATCAATTACTTTTTCTCTGTTTTCATACAGGATTCGAAGTAATTCACTTTCTCTGAAAGACAATCTCTTTTCTTCAGTGTCATCAGTGAGTGTCTGACGGTTGGGGTTGAATGTGTAATTTCCGATTATGATATTGTCTTTTTGAGTCCCTTCAGTATTACTGTTATTTTTGTTACGCAATGCATTTTCTATCCTCACTATCAGTTCTTCCATACTAAATGGTTTTCTGATATAATCGTTTGCTCCGGTATGAAAACCTTTTACAAGGTCAGTGGTTTGTGTTTTGGCGGTTAAAAAAATAATTGGAACCCCGGTGTTAACCTGTCTTATTTCTTCTGCAATACTAAACCCGTCTTTGTTAGGCAGCATGATATCCAGCACACACACATCCGGCGAATCGGAATTAAACCTTGCCACAGCCTCTCCTCCATCCGTTTCAAGTAATACTTCATAGCCACGGCTTTCTAAGCTTTCTTTCACAATTTTGGCGAGAAATATCTCATCTTCTACATATAATATTTTCGTCTTACTCATGTGCAACGGGTAATTTTACTATGAATTCGCAACCTTTACCGGGCTCACTTTCCAGGCTGATAGTACCATGATGCTGAGCAACAATATGTGCTACATAGCTTAAGCCAAGTCCATATCCTTTAGTATTGTGTTTATCACCAGACGGTATACGGAAAAATTTTTCAAATATTTTTTGACGATACTCCGGAGCTATACCAATACCATTGTCTTTAACACTTATCGTACATTCTTTTTCATCGCAGTGAACTCCAACCTGGATAACTGGTTTTTTACCGCTATATTTTAAAGCGTTGTCAATAAGATTATATAGTACACTTGTTATATGCAGATGGTCAGCTTTGATCGTGTTATTTGGTCCGGAGGTGTTTAAGGTTACTACTGCACCGGCTTTTTCAAATTGCAGGTTCATTGAAGAAATAATATCGGCAGTTAGCTGTTTGATATCAAATGTCTCAGGTTGAAGTTCTACCTGCTGTTTTTCAAACATGGATAGTTTCAGTACTTTATCAACCAGCATTGACAACCGGGTTAATTCATGTCCGGCAATATCAAGATATTCAACTGTTCGTTCCGGTTGCTTTAGTACATTGAAGTTTTTAATGGCTTCAATGGCTACACTTACTGTCGAAATGGGTGTTTTAAGTTCATGGGTTATATTGCTGATGAAGTCATTTTTTATAGCTGTGAGCCTTTGCTGGGCTTTAAGGTTTCGGTATAAAACATAAAATGCTGTAATGGTTAACCCGATCAGAAAAACAGAAAAAATTATTTGTGGCAATAATTGTTTCAGCAGGTATTCAAAAGTGTTGCCCAACTCCATAGTATAGCTTACCGGGTGTGTAATACCAATTACGACTTTGTTCCGTTCTTTTCTATTATCTTCCCCCTTTATAAATTCTTTCTCAATCTTTTTGATAATTGAAAAAGGTACTGCAATGGATTCTCTTTTAAGCGTATTGGCAAAAGCTGCACTGATATCTGCTACGCGAAGGGAGTCCTGCAAGGAATCTATACTAACTAGAAACTGGAAAAAACGATCACCCGAACGAAAAGAACTTCTAGTGATAGAGTCGTTCTGTACTGCTTCAGCAGGACGTTCTAAAGTTATAAAGGCATTTCTGTTTTGAGGAGGAAGGGGGAACAAAGAATCTGTAAGTTTCTTACGAACAACGTCAGCAAATCTGGCCAGGTTGGGCGGGAATCCGATACTCCATTTTGCGGAGCTGTCAATTTTGAGTTTGGAAGCCTGCAGATCAAAAACTGTTTCCCTGAAAAGGATATTCGTTCTGAAGTGCAGCATCCACTTTTCCTGTTCCACCTTGATTGTCAACCAGTAAATCTGGAAGGTAGCCACAAGAACGATGGCAGCTGTCATTAATCCAACAGAAATACTGAATTTACGATTCATAGATCTGCAAAATTAGAATATAGCATTTGTAGATACCTTTTGTATTAACCTTAATTAACATGCATTTGCTGTATAATAAAATTTACTGATATCCGTTATACTTCAATCCGATATCATAATTCCATTAAAATAATTGTCATGAAATCTCTACAATCACAAGCTTTAGGTGTGTTTAATAAATTATTTTTTAGGTTTTTACACAGACTTTTTCAGCAACCAGATTATTATCCAATCAAATATTATCATAAAAGAAGGAAGCATAAGCATGTTTTAGACAGCTTATAAATGGTTATGTGGAATAAACGCTTTAGCACGTCTCTGAAACCACAAAGAGTGCTTCGCCTCAAGTTAAACTTGGGGCTTTTTTATCTCAAGCCAAATCAAGGAAGGGTTTATTCTGTAATATCTTTTCAATTTTCTCAACAATATCGGGTGTGATTTTTTTTAAAACATCCAGGGCTTTGAGATTTTCTTCCAATTGCTGCTTTTTTGTAGCTCCCAGTATAGCAGTGCTTACATTGGGGTTGTGTATAGTCCATGCTATAGCTAACGAGGCCAGGGAAACATCAAGTTTACGAGCCAGGTCTGCCAGCTTTTTTACTTTCTTAATTTTATCCTCCTGTAGCCAGCGTGTTTTTAGCCAGTCAAAACCTTCTATTGCCAGTCTTGAACCTTCAGGTATTCCCTCATTGTATTTACCCGTCAGAAAGCCTGCCGCAAGAGGGCTCCATATTGTTGTACCGAGTCCTGTATTTTGAAATACGGGGAGATAGTCCAGTTCCATTTTTGTCCGTTCAAACATATTGTATTGCGGTTGCTCCATGGCAGGTCCAATTAGTCTGTATTGCTGGGCTACCCGGTGTGCTTCCATTATTTCGGCACCGCTCCACTGGCTTGTACCCCAATACAAAATTTTACCTTGCTGAATGAGAGTATTCATTGTCCATACTACTTCTTCGATGGGTACACTGGTGTCGGGCCTGTGGCAAAAGAAAAGATCAAGATAATCCAATTGCATACGTTGAAGTGCTTCGTGGCAGGCTTCCACAAGGTGTTTGCGGCTTAACCCTGTTTGATTGGGCTTATTGTTTTTGCCTCTCCAGCCGAAAAACGCTTTGGATGAAATTATATATGATGTACGATCCCAGTTTTTTCGTTTCAATACCCGCCCCATCAGTTTTTCACTCTCCCCCAATGCATATACTTCAGCATTATCAAAAAAATTAATACCATTGTCGTATGCCAGCCCCATCAACTCATCTGCTATCGAATCATCTATTTGTTTATGAAAAGTTACCCAACTCCCAAAAGAAAGTACACTTAATTGCAGACCAGTACGACCCATTTTACGATATTCCATAGTAAAAAATTAATAATCAGTTAATATAATCAGCCAAAAATAAAGTAATATTTCAAAGCATCCAGACTTGTAAGAGTATACGATACTCAATAATTTCGAAGTTTTTCCTTTTCTTTGTAAGGTTCGGAAGCATATTTGGCGCAAAAAAATTATTTTAGCAATTAATTGAGAATATTTCTCTGATGAGTTACGAGATTAAAGAAGACGGAAAATTTAAATTCATAGAAGAGGGTAGTGGTGAACCATTAATATTTCTTCATGGACTGTTTGGTGCGTTAAGTAATTTTGATGCTCAAATTGAATTTTTCAGGAAGCAATATAAAGTTATAGTACCATTTCTGCCCCTTCTTGAACTTGACTTATTACATACCTCGGTTAGCGGGATTGAAAAATTTGTGCAACGATTTATTGAGCATAGGGGTTATAATGCAATTCATCTTGTAGGTAATTCACTGGGGGGACATGTTGCGCTATTGCATATTCTGAGACATCCGGTTAATATCAGATCACTGGTGCTTACAGGCAGTTCGGGTCTTTTCGAAAACGGTATGGGTGATACTTATCCCAAGCGCGGCGATTATGAATATATTCGCAAGAAAACCGAATTAACGTTTTATGATCCCAAAATGGCAACAAAGGAATTAGTTGATGAAATGTTTGCCATTACTACCAATCGTTTAAAAGTAATTAAAATAATTGCTTTAGCGAAAAGTGCTATTCGTAACAACTTAGGCGAAGAACTGAATGAGATCAAACAACCGACTTTGCTGGTTTGGGGAAACAATGATACCATTACCCCACCCTTTGTTGGCAGGGAGTTTAACAAACTTATTCCTAATAGCGAATTGCAGTTTATTGATAAATGCGGACATGCTCCAATGATGGAAGTGCCCGATGAGTTTAACAAAATTTTGCATCAATTTCTCACAAAATTGAACGAACCTGCAGCGGTTACCGGATAAATCTCATCTGTACTAAAACAGGTTTTATGTTTGCAGGAAGTCTTATATCACAGAGCATTCCATTTTTGCATTTGGATGATACCGCGGGGAAAGCATTGCAGGAGATGAATGATTTTCATGTTTCACAACTACCGGTGGTCGCAGACGATAAGTACCTGGGGCTTATAGACGAAGAAACATTGCTGGATAATGATGAAAAAATTCTTCTGGAACAACTCCAGCCCGAATTTATAAAACCGTTTGTTAGAGATACCGACTTTTTTCTGCTTGCTGTAAAAAGGTCAAGGGATATGCACCTCTCCATAGTACCCGTAATAAATGAACGGTATGAATTGATTGGTGTTATTACAGAGGATGAATTATTCAGGCAACTTGTTTTGTTTGCAGGCATTGATGAGCCAGGAGGAATTATTATTCTTGAAATGGAGAAAAATGATTTTTCTACCGGCGAGTTGAACCGGCTTGTGGAATCGAATGACGCCTATATTACACAACTTAACAGTTTTTTTGACCATACTACAAAACTCCTGACAGTAGCTGTCAGGGTAAATAAATCTGAAATTTCTGACATTATTGCCACGCTTCAGCGCCATGAGTACACAATAAGATACTATAACGGTGAAGAATTGTATCAAAACGAGTTACAAAACAATCTCGTTAATCTCATGAATTATCTTAACATCTGATCTGAAGACCAATAATAATGGATTTGTAAGCCAATATTGTTATTTTAGATATTCAGTAATTACAAACACACACAGCATAGGAGATTGATGAGGTATCTGAACAAATATGTTTTGCTATTTTGTTTGCTATCGTGCTTTTGCAAATCTATCTATGCACAGGAAACCGATGAGCAACCCCGTGAAGATGATAAAATTCTTCAAACATCATTCCTTACGATAAGAAATGTAATTGCTACCGGTAATAAAATCACAAAAGATTATATTGTAGCAAGGGAAGTCGTTCTTAAAAAAGATCAGCAATATTCTATCTCGGATATTTTAAAAAATCTTCCTTTATCAAAACAAAATCTGCTGAATACAGGGTTATTCCTGGATGTTACTGTAGATTTTACAAATTGGAATAATGATTCACTTGATATACTTGTGGATGTAAAAGAGCGATGGTATTATTTCCCTGTACCATATTTTAAGCCTATTGACAGAAACTTTAATGTTTGGATTAAAGAATATAATGCAAACCTGTCGAGAGTAAATTATGGAATTAAACTTATCGGTTACAATGTAAGTGGCAGGAATGATAAACTGAATATCTGGCTTATTTCGGGTTATTCAAGGCAGATAGTGCTTAATTATACTGCTCCGTATTTTGATAAATCGTTGAAGCATGGATTGAGTATTGATATGCTTTATTCAGCAAACAAAGAAGTGAATTATGCCACGGAAGGTAATAAGCAATCGTTTTATAAAGATCCAGGTGCTTTCGTTACCAGCAGGTTGAGGATTGGGGCAGGTTATAGCTACAGAACCGGTTATATAAAGCGGCACAATGTTACTTTTAGCTACAACGTAGTTAAGATAAATGACTCTGTGCTACAACGAAATCCATATTACTTTGATGACGGGCAAAAAGTAGCACGCTTCCCGGAACTTTTTTATCAATATCAATCCATAAAGGTTAATTATATCCCTTATCCCTTAAAAGGATTTAGGTGGGAAGTGGCATTCTTAAAACGCGGATTAAACAAAACACTTAACCTTTGGGAGTTTAAGGCTAAAGTGGGAAAATACTGGGAATTGTTTCCAAAATACTACCTGGCTTTACAGATAAATGGAGATTTAAAATTACCGTTGGATCAGCCTTACTATAATCAGCAAATGTTAGGATATGGAGATGCCTTTCTTAGGGGGCTTGAAAACTATGTTATTGACGGGGTTGCGGGCGGACTGTCTAAAATTACTTTCAGGCGCGAACTGTGGAGCCCCAAATTACATACCGGGTTAAAGTCAAGATCTTATGCTGTAATTCCCTTTCGATTTTTTGCAAAAGCATATACTGATATTGGATATGTTTATAACAGAGCGTCTAGTGCCAATTCGCTAAACAATAGATTTTTGTATAGCGGCGGCGCCGGTTTGGATATTTTAAGTATTTATGATGCTACTATCTCACTCGAATACAGTTTTAATCAGTTAGGCCAAAAGGGTTTATTTTTACAGGCAGGACTCGGTTTGTAGCAGGGTCCTGTTGATAGGCGGTATCCAAAATCTTACAATTATGAAGATTGCAATATATAGTCGTGGAGGCGAAAATTTTAACTATGATGATTTACTGCTGCTTTTGAATGAACTCGAAAAACAGAACATATCTTATGCAATTTATCATGATTTTCTTGTACAGGTAAAACACCTTGTTCCTGCAGATAAACATATTAGTTTTAAGAGTGCTGAAGATCTTGATAATAGTTTTGAGTGTATTTTAAGTATGGGTGGTGATGGCACGCTGCTCGATACTGTTACGCTTGTAAGAAATACAAATATTCCGGTTTTGGGCATAAATTTTGGTCGCCTTGGATTTTTGGCAACAATAGGGAAAGATGAACTGAGAAATGCTGTTTCCTGCCTGGCAGAACGTACTTATCTTATAGACAAGAGGAGCCTTATTCACCTGGATGCCAGTATACCTTTGTTTGGTGATACACCTTACGGATTAAATGAGTTTGCCATCCATAAGAAGGATACTTCTCCGATGATCAAAATCCATACATATCTTAACGGAGAATTTCTGAATACCTATTGGGCCGATGGGCTGATTGTTGCTACACCTACCGGTTCTACTGGTTATTCATTAAGCTGTAACGGTCCAGTGGTTTTTCCCGACTCGTCCAGCTTTGTTATAACACCGGTGGCACCTCATAATCTGAATGTGCGCTCTATTGTAATTCCCGACAATAATATCGTTTCTTTTGAAGTGGAAGGAAGGACAGACCGTTTTATCTGTGCACTCGACTCAAGGCGGGAGATGGTAGGCAAAGATGTGCAACTGGCTATTAAGAAAGAAAAGTTTTCATTAAGCCTTATACGCCTCAGCGAAAACAGTTTTCTGGAAACCCTTCGCAACAAGCTGTCCTGGGGGCTTGATAAGAGAAATTGAACTTAGCAGTTTAAGATTTTTATAAAATCGGCGAAATTAGCATGGAGATTCACTACTAAACTTGTATTTTGCACAAACTACCTTATGATAAATTTTAGGTCAACACTTTGTGGTAAAAATTTAATGAAGACAAATTTTAATAGCATGAAAAAGTTATTGATGTCTTTGATGTTGTTGGTTACTTTTTCTTCCATCCGGGCTCAGATAATTGATGGGGTTGTTCAGGAGGGAGAAATTGGTGTAACTCTCGGAGCAGCACACTATTTTGGCGACCTCAATACAAATGCAGCTGTTAATCGCCCAAAGCCTGCTGTGGGAATTTTTTTTCGTAAGCAGTTTGGCCACTATGTAGCTGCAAGACTCAATGTACATTGGGCTCAGCTTGGATATTCAGACATATATAGCAAGAACGATTATCAGAAAAGAAGAAACCTGAGCTTCAACAGCAATATTTGGGAAGCCACTATCCAGGGAGATTTTAATTTCATGCGCTATGTACCGGGAGACCCCTATTTAAGGTTTACACCTTATGTTACTTTGGGTGTAGGTGCTTTTAATTTTGATCCTTATGCTTACCTGGGCGGGAAAAAGATATATTTAAGACCCCTGGGAACAGAAGGACAGGGGTCATCATTGTATCCGGGCCGCAAAATTTATAATGCTGTTGCTTTTTCGCTTCCACTTGGTATGGGTATTAAATACAGCATCAATCCCAACATTAATTTTACATTTGAAGTGGCTTACCGGTTCACAACTACAGACTATCTTGATGATGTTAGCACTACATACGCACCCGATGCTTTTGCGCAAACATATCCCGATGGAACTGCTACTGCCTGGTACCTGTTGCAGGATCGTTCGTATGAAACAGGAGACGGCGTGCGTATCGGTACCAAGGGGCGTCAACGTGGTTTCAGTAATCAAATGGATGCATACGTAATTGCAGAAGCAGGCGTATCATTTAATCTTACTTCATATAAATGTCCAACTGCTAAATGGTAATTTAGCTATTTCCTAATACAAATTTTATTAGAAGTAGTTTTGCAAAGCACATCGCTGAGCAGATTTCATGAATTATATTACTGAATTTAAAAAATTTGTTACTGGCCAATACCTTGCCAAAGGTATCCGCATCACTGCCGGTGCAGTTTTACCCGCATTAGTATTATATTGGTTTAACTGGCTTACTATTGGCATAGCAATGCCGCTTGGAGCCTTGATGGTAAGCTTAACGGATTCTCCGGGCCCAATACATCATCGCAGAAATGGTATGCTGGTCAGCAATATTCTGAACTTCCTTGTTGCGCTAATCATAGGGTTTACAAGGCACTATTCTCTGTTACTTGCCATTGAACTGTCCCTGCTGAGTTTCTTTTTTTCGTTTATAGGTATCTATGGTAGTCGGGCTGGCTCGGTTGGGCTAATTACTATTATTATAATGGTGCTCAATATTGATGTGCACGAGGGAGAACAGCAGGTAATAAGAGATGCTTTTTTTATGCTGGCAGGAGGTACCTGGTATATGTTGCTGAGTTTACTGTTACATACTCTCAGACCTTATCGCTTAATTCAGCAGGCGCTTGGTGAATGTATTATTTCTACCGCATCCTACCTTGATGTTAAATCAAAACTGTATAAAAGCCCCGATAGTTTTGATGAAATATATAAGGAACTGCTCAGTTTACAGATAGAGATTCATCATCAGCAGGAACAACTTAGAACACTCCTGTTTAAAACCAGGGGTTTTATCCGGGAATCTACCACAAAGAGCAGGATTTTGCTGATGATGTTTATAGATTCAGTAGATCTTTTTGAACAGGTGATGACCTCACAGCAAGACTATAAACTTCTTCATGAATATTTTCGGGAAGGAAATATGATGGAGCGGTTTAGAATACTAATTGCTGAAACCGCTCATGAACTTGATAAAATCGGGCTTGTTGTACAAAGTGGTTTTCCTTCAAAAGATAAAGGTCACCTGGATCAATTGATCCGGGAAACAGAAGATGCCTTTGTGGCATACCGTACCACACATTTAAAAGCTTCCAATATTGAGGGATTTATCAGCCTCAGGCATGTATTGAATTCTATAAAAGATATTGCAGACCGGATCAGACGACTCCACCGGTATAGTACTTATAGCAGTAAAGTGAGCAAAGAAGTAAAGCTTGACACAGTTGATACAGAAAAATTTGTCTCTTCCCAGGAAATGGATTTCAAATTGTTTGTGGAAAACCTTTCCTGGAAATCTAATATTTTCAGACATTCACTCAGGGTCAGCATTTGTATTTTAGCAGGCTATCTTATAGCGCAACTTTTCCCGTTTGGGCATAGCTATTGGATATTACTTACTATAGTCACCATTTTGAAACCCGCTTACGGGCTGACCAAAAAAAGAAATATAGAACGGCTGATGGGAACACTTGCAGGTGCAGGTTTAGGTGTTTTGTTGCTGAGTTCTGTTCATAACAACGGTGTATTATTTGTCTTCCTGATTTTATCTATGATTGTTGGCTATAGTTTTTTGCAGATAAAATATGTAGTAAGCGTTGTTGGGATTACTTTGTATGTTTTATTATTTTTTCATTTCCTGATCCCTGTAGACTTCCGGCTGCTCTCTATGGATAGGGTAATTGACACTATAATCGGTTCTGCCATTTCCTTTGTAGGCGCATTGTTTATTTTCCCTAAATGGGAACAGGAACAGGCACACGAGTATGTTGAAAAACTAATGGAAGCTAATCTTCATTATTTTGCCACTGTATCTCAGGCATTTTATCAGAAACCTGCAGAAATTAATACCTACAAGATCACGAGGAAAAATGCTTATGTGGCATTGGCAAATTTATCGGACGTTTTTCAGCGGTTGCTGTCTGAACCGAAAAGAAACGCAGGCAATACGGAAATACTTCATCAGCTTGTAGTGAGCAATCACATGATGACTTCTCATATAGCTTCTCTTGCTACCTACGCTGTGTCTCTTGCTCCGCGGTATCATTCCGTTGCTTTTAAACCTGTTGCGGAAAGCTTGCAACAGCAGATGCAGAATGCAATAGACCTGTCAAAACATAAAACAATATCTTCCGTAAATAAAACGAATGATGGCGGTTTTTCAAAAGTAAGAGATATGGTGCAGGATTTGCTGAATAGACGACTGGAGGAAATAAAAGAAGGAACTGAATACAGTAATGTTAGGAAAGAACTTTCCGGATATAAAACAATTGCCGACCAGTTTGAACTGATACAAACAATAATATCCGATATCAATCATGTTTTAAAAAGACAGCAAGCTATGTCAATATCATAATCAGGGTGTCTTGCTGTCTCGTACATCTTTGTGATCGCAATAATTAGCGCCACGATGGTGTTGCAAATTTTCCGTAAATCGCTTGGGTCCTGCAAAGATCATCAGGCTGGCGAAGGTGATGGCAGCGAAAGCCACTACTGTCAGTATTCTGTAATTCCTTTTCATAAAATTTTATTTATCATTTTTATCTGTTGAAGATTGTGGTTCAGATCCACAGCCGGTTGCAAACCCTGCTTTAAATCTTTTATATTCTTCTTCATTCATATTCCTGATACGATCTGCAAAGGCAATTCGCCTGTTCATTAAGCGTGCCCCAAACCTGCGGCGACCCACAAAGAGCCTCAATACAATACCGAGGATTAAAAAGAAGACTGCAACGCGCAGAACAAAGAATGGCATATAAAATATTGCAGCCCCAAGTAATATTCCGCCTGCTATGGGTTTGATAATACGTAAGTTCATAAATATTGTTTTTAACTGTATAAATATATCTTTCTGTATTGAAGACGTACTGCAGAATATTTTACTTTATTTATTGTGTACTTTATTCGTGAAATTTGAAAATGAAAGATTTGAATGGTAGTTTACCAATGATCGTGTTTTCAAATTCATTCCGGCTTTTCCCGCCGGCAACTCTCACGAAATTTTTCTTTAAACCGGGTTCTTTCTTCTTCGCTCATATTCATCCATTTTTCCCTGAATCCCCTGTTCATAAAAGGCGGTTTATTGCGGGGAGGTCCGAATCTGAAACCACCAAACAAAATCCTGCAGAGTATGAGTAGTCCCACAGATTTCCAGTATGTAATACGCTCTACATGTATAAGATCAGGTAATATGGTGTTCCATAGCCACATTACCACCGCGGATAATACCAGCAATGCCACCAAAAAAATAGGCGCAAATACAAAGCGGAAGCGCCTCCCACTGAATGATTGATTCCTCCTGTTCATATCTATAAAGTATTTAACTCTTCATATAAATCAGCCAGCTTAATGCGCAAATGCTTTACGGCGTATCCTTTACGGCTGATGATCGTTTTCAGTTTTTCATCGGTTTTATCGGCAATCTCCTGCAGTGTCATATCTTCCAGTTCATTCCAAATAAAAACCTGTCGCTGATTTTCCGGAAGTTCATCCAGTGCATTCATAAGCTCTTCCCAGAACAATTCTTTAAATTGTTTCATTTCAGAGTTGTCATCAATTACCGCTAAAAGATCAGGGATAAGTTCGCTACTTTCATACTCTTTGGGTAAAATATCTTCCGCCAGCAGGTCTTTCTTTTTGCGATACCTGTCTGTGATCTTATTACGTGCTGTACGGTATAGCCAGCCACTTATGCTGTCTATCTCGTTTATGTCAATAATATTGCTCACCTGATACCAGATATCCTGCAAAATGTCTTCAGCATCTTCTTTGTTGCCTACTCTGCCACGTACGAAATTGAACAGTTTGCTGCCATAATCCCTGACGATCGAAACAATATTGTGCTGCCTGGCTTTTTGCATTGCAAAGTTCAAAATATCCCTTGTTTACTAACTGAAGACGGTTGTG
>JBDHYJ010000063.1:0-29149 GCA_039811345.1 Chitinophagaceae bacterium | reverse complement strand
AACCTTTTTTTTGATTACAACCTTTATCAGATAAGGGTTACAGACAATTTTATGCTATTTTAAGTCGGACAATAATGGTTATTTATAATCATCTGCCAGTTGCCAATGATTTGTAATGACTGAAATGGTAATCGTCATTTCGAACCCGCGCTCTTGCGTGTTGAATTGAAGGCAAATTGCAGCAGGTGAGAAATCTGTTCGTCAAAGGAGAATCTTTTTGGCAATAGTGCAAATATTGAGCCTTTGTGCAAAAACCCGGCAGATTTCTCCCTCGCAAAAAGTTGCATTAAACTATAGCACTCGTGCTAGCTCGGTCGAAATGACGGAGGTATTGCGACCGTCATTTCGAACCCGCCCGCAGGTTGTATTGAATTAAATGCATGTTGCAGCGGGTGAGAAATCTGTTCGTCAGAGGAGAATCTGTTGGGCAATAGTGCAAATATTGAGCCTTAGTACAAAAGCCAGGCAGATTTCTCCTTCGCATAAAACAGTCTTTAAACTTTAAAAATTATGCTGGCTCAGTCGAAATGACGGTATCGCAATCGTCATTTCGAACCCGCGATCTTGCGTGTTGAATTGAAGGCAAATTGCAGCAGGTGAGAAATCTGTTCGTCAGAGGAGAATCTGTTGGGCAATAGTGCAAATATTGAACCTTTGTACAAATGCCCGGCAGATTTCTCCCTCGCGAAAGTTGCATTAAACTATAGCGCTCGTGTTAGCTCGGTCGAAATGACGGAGGTATTGCGACCGTCATTTCGAACCCGCCCGCAGGTTGTATTGAATTAAATGCATGTTGCGGCGGGTGAGAAACCTGTTCGCCGAAGAAGAATCTTTTGGGCAATGGTGCAAATATTGAGTCTTTGTACAAAAATCCGGCAGATTTCTCCTTCGCAAAAAACAGCCTTTAAACTTTAAAAATCATGCTGGCTCAGTCGAAATGACGGTATCCTAATCGTCATTTCGAACCCGCGCTCTTGCGTGTTGAATTGAAGGCAGATTGCAGCGGGTGAGAAATCTGTTCGTCAGAGGAGAATCTGTTGGGCAATAGTGCAAATATTGAGCCTTAGTACAAAAGCCAGGCAGATTTCTCCTTCGCATAAAACAGTCTTTAAACTTTAAAAATTATGCTGGCTCAGTCGAAATGACGGTATCGCAATCGTCATTTCGAACCCACGCTCTTGCGGTGTTGAATTGAAGGCAGATAGCAGCGGGTGAGAAATCTGTTCGTCAAAGGAGAATCTTTTTGGCAATAGTGCAAATATTGAGCCTTAGTACAAAAGCCAGGCAGATTTCTCCTTCGCATAAAACAGCCTTTAAACTTTAAAAATCATGCTGACTCAGTCGAAATGACGGTATCGTAATCGTCATTTCGAACCCGCACTCTTGCGTGTTGAATTGAAGGCAGATTGCAGCGGGTGAGAAATCTGTTCGCCGAAGGAGAATCTGATAGTTTTTATTTCGAAAACTTTAAAGTACCACGCTACCACTCATTTATTTCTTCCCATAAATCTTTCCAATGAGGATTTTTAGAATTAATCAGCTTTTCTTTTTTCTCCCTTCTCCATTTTTTAATTTCTTTTTCACGGGTGATGGCTTCTTCAATTGATGGCAAGTTCTCGTAGTAAATAAGATATTCAAGATTATAATGATCAGTGAAGCTGTTTTTGAAAAAATGTTGTTTATGTTGCTGTACACGTGCAATTAGATCGCTGGTAACCCCGATATATAATGTTGTTTTGTTTTTGTTGGTCATTATATAAATACATCCACCTTTTTGCATTAAGTAAAAGTACAAATTGCAAACATCATTTCGAACCCGCTCGTAGGCAGCATGTAACTGAATGCAGATTGCAGCGGGTGAGAAATCTGTTAGGACATAATTTGGAGCTGAATGGATATTTCAATAGCCTGGCATGTAGAATAGTGGTGTGGTATTAGCTCTATTGTTTATAATAGTTACAGATGATTATCATCCTTTAGCTTTGGAATATATGTTGTACTGCGGTACAAGACCAGACAGATTTCTCCCTCGCAAAAAGTTGCATTAAACTATAGTTTTCGTGTTGGCTCGGTCGAAATGACGAAAGTGGCAAACCTCATCAAATATATTTCACAAATGCGGAATAAGACTTTAAGTGTTCTTCTTGGTAATTCATAACTTGCTCAATTTACAAAATTCAAAATTCCTAATGGTTCGTGAGACATAAACCATGGCGATGGAACCATGATTGACGCGAACTATGGCAGTATACGTATGATTGAATTTCCAAAACACTCTCGTCAAATGTCCAATAGCGATTTAACCGTACAAGAGTGCGACGCAACAGCCGCCCCATAGTAGCACTACAGCCGGTCTCCAAAAAATCTCTTCCTTCTCCACATATATCTCACAAATCCCAATAACTCATTTTACCAGCCCTATAATCTCAGTCCCGTTTCGTAATTTTGCGCCTTCCTATACTTATACAACTATACATGGAAACAACAGTTGAAACTGCAGAAAAATTGGGACTTCGTCCTGATGAGTTCGAGATGATAAAAAAGATATTGGGCCGCACACCAAATTTTACGGAGTTGAGTGCTTACTCCGTAATGTGGAGTGAGCATTGCAGCTATAAAAATTCTATCAAGTGGCTGAAAACATTGCCACGCGAGGGTGCGAAACTACTGGTGAAAGCCGGCGAGGAAAACGCAGGACTTGCCGATATCGGCGACGGCTGGGGCGTGGTGTTTAAAATTGAAAGCCATAACCACCCTTCTGCCATTGAACCTTTTCAGGGTGCGGCAACCGGCGTGGGGGGTATTCACCGCGATATTTTTACGATGGGCGCACGCCCGATTGCAGCGCTGAATTCACTGCGTTTCGGTAATCTTACTGAAGAAAAAACTCAGCACCTGATGAATGGTATTGTTCATGGCATTGGCCACTATGGCAACTGCTTTGGCGTACCTACCGTGGGCGGTGAAATTTATTTTGAGGACTGCTATCATACCAACCCGCTGGTGAATGCGATGAGTGTGGGCGTGGTGAAAGCCGGGCAAACTGTAAGCGCCACCGCTGAAGGCAAAGGCAACCCTGTGTTTATCGTAGGTTCTGCAACAGGCAAGGACGGTATGGGGGGAGCTGCATTTGCGTCAGCAGATATTACGGAAAGCAGTGTGGAAGACCTGCCTGCCGTGCAGGTGGGTGATCCCTTCCAGGAGAAAAAATTACTGGAAGCCTGCCTGGAACTAATACCGAAAGGTGCGTTGGTAGGTATGCAGGATATGGGCGCCGCAGGCATAATATGTTCTACCGCAGAGACCAGCGCCAAAGGGGGCGTGGGTATGCGCATTGACCTGGATAAAGTGCCAACACGGCAATCAGGCATGAAGGCATGGGAACTGCTGCTGAGCGAAAGCCAGGAGCGCATGCTGATGATTGTGAAAAAGGGTCGTGAAAAAGAAGTACTGGAAGTATTTGAAAAATGGGACCTGCCCTGCTCGCAGATTGGCGAAGTAACCGATGGCGGCATGCTGCAGTTTTATATGCACGGCGAGCTGGAAGCAGAAATGCCTGCTGAGAGCCTGGTATTGGGTGGCGGTGCGCCAGTGTATGAAAGGGAGTATAGAGAGCCAAAATATTTCGAGGAAATCAAAAAGTTTGACCCCTCAAGTATACATGTACCGAAGGATTTGAAAACTGTGGCAGAAAAAATTATTACTATCCCGAATATTGCATCTAAACGTTGGATATATACACAATACGACAGTATGGTGGGCACTGGCAATACATCAACCAATGCCCCCAGCGATGCGCAGATTGTGAAAGTGAAGGGTACGAAAAAGGGGTTGGCGGTTACGGTTGACTGTAACAGTCGTTATGTGTTTGCCGATCCGTATGTGGGATGTATGATAGCGGTAAGTGAAGCAGCAAGAAATATCGTTGTTAGTGGTGGTGTTCCGTTGGGTGTAACCAACTGTCTGAACTTCGGTAATCCTTATGATCCGGAAGTATATTACCAGTTTGTATATGCTATTAAGGGAATGGGTGAAGCCTGCAGAAAATTCGATACGCCTGTTACAGGCGGAAACGTGAGCTTTTATAACCAACACCCTGGCGGGGCGGTATATCCTACACCTACCATTGGTATGGTAGGGCTGCTGGAAGATATTGAAGCGAAGATGACACTTGATTTCAAGCAGGCTGGAGATACTATATATTTATTGGGTGAAGTGAATGATGATATTAATTCGTCTGAATATATCCACAAATTGCACAGTGTTGAATATTCGCCAGTGCCACATTTTAACCTTGAAGAGGAATATCGTTTACAGCAGACCGTTAGTAAGCTGATCGGCAGCAAGGCGATTGATTCTGCACATGACCTGAGCGAGGGTGGTTTGTTTGTTACACTTTGTGAAAGCGGGTTCAACAGGGAGTTAGGATTTAAAGCAAGTACTTCAACTAAAGTAAGATCCGATGCTTTCTGGTTTGGCGAATCACAGAGCCGTGTTGCGGTAAGCGTTAGTGCGAATAAAATTGCGGCATTTGAAAAGATAATGAAGGAAAGTGGTGTGTCTTTTATGAAAGTTGGAGAGGTTACGGGTGGTGAGGTAATCGTTGACGGCACAAGCTGGGGTGATATTGCAGACTGGAAGGAAAAATATGATACGGCTATTGAAAAATTCATGCAGTACGAGGAACAACAGATGTTATCGTGAGAAGTGAAACATGTATTGTGAGATAATGCCTGTCAAGCAATCTATCGTAATCACTAATAGTTTTTATAAAGAACCATTAAGGAATTAAGGGACATTAAGAAAAAGCCTAAATACACCTTAACTTCTTTAAGGTTTTGTAAATCACATTCTACCGACAGCAGTTTCTGCTATCAACAACTTTATGGCTAAATATTTTATACCCGCAATTGTTACAGCAATAACTGTATTACTTCTATCCTGCAATGGTGATACTGAAAAAATCGATACTGCTGCTGCACAAACTGCTGAATTATTACTACTTCAAAAGCAGTTAGCTGCCCACCCTGATTCTGTGGGGTTACGGTACCAACTGATGAATGAGTTGCTGAAAAACAATTTGTATAATGATGCAATGGCACAGAATGATACGTTGCTGAAGAAAGACAGCACTAACGCAGTTTTCTGGTACAGGCGGGGCGCAATTCAATTACAGCGGGGCGATACTTCTGCTGCTCTTTCAGCAATGCAAACTTCAGTACAAAAGGAGCCGATGTTTATGGAACCAATGCTTGATATTGCTTCTGTATACGCAGCGAGGTCAGACAGCAATGCTATTACCGTTACTAATAAAATCATCAGAATGTCCCCTGATCCGCGTTTTGCTTCACAGGCAAAGTTTATACAGGGCTTATACTATTCCAACAAAAATGACAAGACGAAAGCGATCGCATGTTTTGATGAATGTATAAAGAGCGATTACACTTTTCTGGATGCCTATATTGAAAAGGGTTTATTGCTATACGATCAAAAAGATTTTAAAGCAGCATTAGCAGTGTTTGAACAAACCATACAAGTAAGCAATACTTTTGCCGAAGGATATTTTAATGCAGGTAGATGCGAGGAGGCATTAGGCAATAAGGAAGAAGCAAAATCGTATTACGAGAAAGCGCTTGGACTGGATAAGAGTTTAAGTGCTGCAAGTGAGGGTTTGAAGCGATTGCAATAAGAACACACTTCGCATTTTCAAATGTGTGGCACATTTTTATTTTAGGAAAGTATATTAAATAAAGAATCCAAGATTAAATACATTGTACTCTTATTGTATAGTAAAACAATCTTTAAAAATAAATTGGGTATAACAGAATCCATTCCTTAACCTGATTGTACGTGTTTTCTTGATTGCTTTGATAGCATTTTGCAGCACTCAATCCTTTTAAACTCATCAACTGTTTTCTATAATTCAAGTAAATTTGTACAGCGTGAATTATGACTACAGAAGATTTTCAGCAAATAGCCCACACGATACCTGTACAACCTGGCATCTATAAGTATTATAATGACAAGAATGAGTTGTTGTATGTAGGGAAGGCTAAAAACCTACGTAAAAGAGTGAGCTCATACTTCAACAAAGGATTTACTAATTACAAAACTCATGAGCTCGTTCAGCGAATCAGGCATATAGAGTTTACTATTGTAAATTCTGAACAGGATGCTTTTTTGCTGGAGAATAACCTGATTAAACAATTTCAACCTAAATATAATATCAATCTCAAAGATGATAAAACCTATCCTTACATTGTAATTAAGAATGAAGATTTCCCCAGAATTTTCCTTACCCGGCAAAAAATTAATGACGGCTCTGAATATTTAGGACCTTTTACTTCTGTAGGCAAAGTAAGAGAACTGTTAGATTTTATCCGGCAAAATATTCCTTTACGCACCTGCAAGCTAAACCTTACACCTCAAAACATTCAGAAGAAGAAATTTAAAGTTTGTCTTGAATATCATCTTGGCAATTGTAAAGGTCCATGCGAGGGTTTGCAAACTGCAGAAGACTACAAGGAGGGGCTTATCCAAATTAAAAATCTTTTAAAAGGAAATCTTTCGCCTGTTCTTACAAGTTTCAGAGAGACAATGAAAGCGCTTGCAGAGAATATGGAATTTGAAAAAGCAGAAATATACAGGAAGAAGATTGAACACCTACAGGAGTACCAGGCTAAATCTTCGATTATTAACAGCACCCTTGGTAATGTAGATGTTTTTTCTATTTTGCAGGAAGGAGATATTGCTTATATAAATTACCTGATGGTGCAAAATGGTATGATTGTTCAGACACATACTATGACCTTTGAAAAGAAACTGGAAGAAACTGCTGAAGAAATCATGGAATTTGGTATAACAACTATCCGGGAAACATTCAATAGTGATGCACCTGAAATAGTTTTACCATTCCCTGTTTATTTCCCGCATTCACATATAACTGTAACAGTACCAAAAGCGGGTGACAAGAAAAAACTACTGGAGCTTTCTGAAAAAAACGTCAACTATTTTAAAGAAGAACTGAGGAAACGAAAACTGTTGCAATTGGATGGAAAATCTGCAGCAGAAAAAGAAAAGGTATTGGATCAGTTACAATGCGACCTGAATCTTTCAGAACGCCCATTACATATAGAGTGCTTTGACAATTCTAATTTCCAGGGCAGTTTTCCGGTATCGGCAATGGTATGTTTTAAAATGGGAGTTCCCAGCAAATCAGACTACAGGCATTTTAATGTAAAATCTGTAGATGGGATAAACGATTTTGCAACCATGAAAGAAGCAGTATTACGCAGGTATAAAAGATTATCAGTTGAAAAAAAGCCTATGCCGCAACTGGTAGTAATTGATGGAGGGAAAGGTCAGCTTGGGGCTGCGAATGAAGCCATACATGAACTTGGGCTTACAGGTAAAATGACGCTGGTTGGGCTTGCCAAAAATGAAGAAGAGATATTTTTCAGTGGCGATAAACAATCTATCAAACTTCCCTGGGATAGTGACAGCCTGAAATTACTTAGACAAATCAGGGATGAAGTACATCGTTTTGGTATCACATTTCACCGTCAAAAAAGAAGCAAGGGTACATTTAAGAACGAATTAGAGTCAATACCCGGTATTGGAAAAACAACCACAGATATTCTACTAAAGGAACTTAAATCAGTTAAAAAAATCCGCTCGACATCAGAAGACATAATTACAAAGCTGGTGGGACAATCTAAAGCAAAAATCTTAATGGCTTACTTCGAAAGAAATCCAGTCAAATAATAATACTGAATTCATAAAAAAGGGGCCAGGATAGATATCCAGCCCCGTTTTTAAAATCCAATATCCTATGAAAAACCGGGGTAAAGATAATGTAGCAAGTTCACATAGCAATACCTGAATGTGGGTATTTTTAGCAGTTGATTATCTTGAATTTTACCATAAAAAAAGAGCAATGATTGCTCATTGCTCTTTTTCATATCAATAAGATTTATTTAATATGACCAGAGATCCTGCTCGTAGTTAAATATCTCATCTTTAATATTTTCTCCTTCCAGCAACCTGAGAATAGGATCATTAATATACTGCTTCAGATAATAATCATACGGATTCTCTAAAGTAGATTTAACAATATAGCTGCCGAACAAACGAGTCTCAAACAATTCTTCCCAACTCATCCTAGCTCCAAAGTTTTTACCATTATAAACTTCGTATTTCGCAAGAGCCGGTCGCATATCAGGATAGTACACCCAGAATATAGGAGCAGAACCGATTTCTTTACCTGTTACCTTATCAAAATAAGTTTTTACCGGAGCTATGCCAAGAATCCTAACGTACATTCTACTGGACTCCTTGTCAAATACCCATTCTTCTTTTATTCTGAATTTGGTAATATCATCCATGTTAAACTCTTCACATACTACAGACTCTTTCATAATACCTTTAGACAAAGTAGGATCTTTCTCCAGGTCTGGTACCATTACTGTATCACATGATCCAGCAAGTTTGGCGCCTATCTGGTCAAGGGTCATTGGAGTGGTAAACCGGTCATCTATCGAAGCATCAAAGGCTGTTACTTCTCCGCTTTTAATAGTATTGAGCAATATTGCAATGAACCTTTGATTACCATTATCCTCATCAGCTTTATACCTGAAAGGCAGATTAACCTTTTCACGGATATCTATTTCTCTCCAAACTTTTTCCCTGTAAATGGCATCATCTTCGCGAATATTCTCGTATGGCAATGGTGTCCGGTCTCTTACAAGGTTCAATTCTACAGCATTATCATTACGAAGTGACTTTCTTATTGTATCCATTTTTATTGGATCCTTGGGTGCAGCTTTTACCACCAGGGTATCTTGCTTGGCTACATTAAGATTCTGGTCTGCCACATTAGCCTGTGTTTTTTTGGTAGTAGTTTTCTTTTTAGCAGCAGTAGTCTTCCTTGTGCTCTTTTTTCTTGTTTGAGCATCAGACACACTAACCGCCATACCAAAAGCAGCTACCAGTAAAGCATATTTCGCGAATTTCCATTTCATGGTATTAATGTTTGTATCTAAATAGAATGGTATAAAACTTTTATCTTAAGATATATGACAATGGTTTAAGAGTAATAGTTCTTCCATCAGGTCCGCGGGCCTTGATATTGTCAATATATACTCCTTTACCTGGTTTTAAATTACTCACAACAGAAGCTGCATTGCCAACCCAACGTGCACCATTATTTGCCACAGGGTTATAATCAGGAGCACCTAAGTCTGCAATAGTATAACTCAGTACTTCATAGAGTGCTTCAAACTCAGAATTTTGTAACACTGCTCTTACACCACCCATTGCTTTAAACTGTGCAGATGAAACCTGTCCCATCTCAAGATTACCTACCATTGCAGTTGGAGGAGGTAAATATTTCACACGGAAAGATACCTTACCCGCCGACTTGCCATCAACAATTACATTAACATCAGCCGTACCTGGTTCTTTAGGTTTGGCAATATATTTTGCGCCACCCGCTTTGCTTACACTACCATTATTGATGGAAGCGCTCACTTTTTCACTACCGGCACCAGCAGTAATTGTCAATGGATTATCAACACCTACATAAAGAACATTCATCTTATCAGCCATAACCGCTACACCTGAAGGTTGACCTACTGTATAATCAATTGTTTTGCTGATTGTCTTTTCTTCACCTGTATTAGGATCGGGGTATTTTACATCTACTTTTACACTATGTGCTCCTGAACCACCTGCAGGCATTTTCAATTCTGCAACACCATTTTCACCAACAGGAACCGGGTTTCCGTTCACAAATACCTTTGGTTTTACACTTGCATTAAATGCACCCAAACCAGCTTTTAATTCCAGGTCTTCTCCAGGCATCAGGTAAGTGGAGTTCGTTCCAACCATCGGCTCAAACTTGTCATAGATAACTTTTACATCACCGATCTTCTTGAAGCAGAAAGAAGCCACTTTATTTTCAGTATTCTTCACATCATTCTGAAACTTACTAAGAATGGTAAGCGCAGCAATAGTGGGAGTCATGTGAAAATAGGCAGCAGACCAACTTTGATTGGTGTTACCTGCTTCAGATACAGGCTTGTCTGTATTTATTGGCAGGCTATGATCAAATTCTTTTGCAACTTCGGGATCAATTGCCAATACATCCTTTTTGTATTGTTCCAAAGCAAGGCGAAGTTTTTCTCCTTCCCCATCGGTACCGGTACCCATAAGACGGGTAGCAGCATCGAGATTTTCAACTTTAAATGCAGTATCACCCTTTTCAGGATTATATCCGCTTTCTCTTTTGAGTCTATCTTTTAAATTATCTATATACGAAGACATTTTAGCAGATAACTCTTTTATCTGGTCGGCCTTAGGTTTCCAAATTGCCGCTTTTTCACGAGTTTTCGGATCCTCAAGGCTGGCCTGAAATGCTGAATATATTTCTCCGGAAGCCGCAGAAAGCGTGCTATTGGACTTATTCAGACTGGTATTTACTGTTTTAAAGGCATTGATAATTTCGGCAGACACATTCAGTGCAAGCAAGGCTGTAAGCACCAAATACATCATATTAATCATCTTTTGCCGTGGCTCTTTAGGTAGTGCCATGATTTTTCAGGATTTATTAATTACGAATTAAGGGTTAATAGGTGGGTAATAATCTTATTCAATAAAATATTACCTACCCTGCATTGCAGCCAGCATATTACCATATACATTGTTAAGACTACCCAGGTTCTTAGCCAACAGGCTGATTTGTTCCTGAGTTTTCTTAGCATCTTCCACACTTCCCTGCATTGTTTGAGACGCCTGAACAAGATTGCTATAGAATCCATTCATAGCTTTCAAATGGTTGTTGGTATCCTGCAATTCTAATTCGTAAATAGTATTTAAAGATGACAAGTTCTTAGTAAGTGTCTGTATTTGTCCGTGAAATTCTTTTGTGGATCCTGCTGCTTCGTTAAAGCTTTTTGCAGTATTTGCAGCACCCAGATATGCATCCTTTACCTGCTCAAGTGCCTGTGTAGCCGCTTTTGTTTTTGCAGTATATTCACCAGTCGCAGAAGTAATATCAGCAATATCAGACATTTTTTCAACTGTCAGTCCAAATTTGCTGAAATTGTCGCTCAAACGCTGAAGATTAGCAGGATTGATAGCGGCATCCTGCAACATTTTATCCATCGAAGCTAAAGCAGGATTTCCACCAGAAACTCCTGTGCTTCCTTTCAATGATTCTGCAATCTCTTTCATTTCACCACCGGGAGGGGGTAAAAAAGCGTAAACTAAAAATATAACCGCTTCAGTTAATAGACCAACTGTAAGCATCATATCGGCAATGGGTTTATGCAGAATTTTTGCCCATGCTCCAAAAATAACGACTGCTGCGCCTACGCACACAAATACGTTAACTAATTTTTCGGTTGTTTTGTTTGTGCCTGCCATAAAAAGAGAATTTTTGTTTTTAAAGGGTTTTTCTGTTTTTAGATTTCAAAAGGTAATGATCATACAATGTCAAGTGAGTTACTTCACATAGCATAATAAGTTTAGATTTATTTTTAAAAATATTTTCCGTTCAACAATATGCTTAAGAGCCAGCGGTTGGTTTGGTTGTTGATTAAGCATTATCTGCTGCGTTTGCCGGATGGCGGAAGATCTATAACACATCTGAAGCCGATGTATGATTTTGCCGTATCCTGGTACTCATATGTACGAGTGCTGGTTTGCAGATAATAACCTACATCCTTCCAGCTACCACCACGAATCACTTTACGTTTCATACGCGGAGGATCACTTTCCTTAGCATTCCAGCGAATGTCGGGGTTCATATCGTGTTGGAAATTGTAGGCGCCTTCATAATAGAAAGAGGAAGTCCATTCTGCAACATTTCCTGCCATATTATATAATCCAAAGTCATTAGGCCAATAGGCATCTGCCCGTACAGGATATAACCCACCATCTTCAGCATAGTTACCACGACCGGGTTTGAAGTTAGCCAGCAAGCATCCTTTTCTATTCCTCAGGTAATAACCGCCCCATGGAAACGGAGCTTGTGAACGACCACCGCGTGCTGCATATTCCCACTCAGCTTCAGTAGGTAATCTGAAATCAGACTCCTGCACTCTTTTTTGTGATTCAAGGAAGGAGTTAAGATATTTTGTTCTCCATTCGCAGAATGCAACTGCTTGTTTCCAGTTTACACCTACAACAGGATAATTGCCAAATGCAGGATGAGAGAAATATCTTTTTGACATCGGTTCGTTATACGAATACGAAAAATCTCTGATCCACACTAAAGTATCGGGATAAATAGGAATATCTTTCTTTTCAATGTATTTAGACCGGGGCTGAGCTACATTTTCTTTCCTGGTAGCATCTTTATAATTGAAGGTCTCGGAATGATAAACAAGTTTTGCAGCATCCAACTCTTTTTTTCCAAAGATGCGGTTGTCTGGAGAAACTATCATAGCATCTAACTGCTCAATAGTTTTAGGATCACCCCATTTTATAGTTTGTATCTTTTTCCAGTCAAGGCTATTACCATCTTTTGATTTATAACCCAATTTTTCACCTGCTATTGAATCCCTAACCCAGTTTACAAACTGACGGTATTCATTATTAGTAATTTCGGTTTCGTCCATCCAGAAACCACTAATGGTAATTTGACGGTTACGGGCGGTAAATGCATAATTAATATCTTCATCGCTTGGTCCCATGTGGAAAGTTCCCTGAGGAACATATACCATACCAGGAGGTTTGGGAAGAATATATTTTCCTCCAGGCGCAACTCCATGCAACTGACCATCTTTGGGTAAGCCTTTAGAGGATTTCAACTTGCCGCAACTTGCAAACACTACGGCCATAAGTGCCATGACACCGATGTTGATAGAGAGGCTTTTCACTTTCATAAAAATAGCTTAAAGGGTATTTGGACAAATATAGATGAAATATTAATTTAAATTTTCTGCCTTATAAATATTATATATTTTTTAGCGTACTGATCAAATTTAAGAATTAACACAGGATATATAAACGGGTAGCGTTATAAGTTATTGTGCTTTTCTTTTTTTATCTTCACGCTCCTTTTCAATGAGTTGCACAAATTCGTTTACATTTTCCATGGGTTTTAGACAAGAATATTCACGGCAAAGGTAGATTAATGTGTGCCCTTCTTTTGACCTGTTTGACAACAAAGGGAAGCTCATATTGTTACCTTCTGATGATTGGATGACCTTATTTGGTACATAAGACTTTAAAACCGAAGAAGTTACCTTTTTATAATTATTTCCAACTATTGCAAGTTCATGAATACCATAAAAATAGTCAGTCATAACACAAGCCCACATACCAAAAGAGGTAGGATATTTTATAGCCATACTCTGCATTGCCTCCGTCATTTCAATACTCCTCCTTTTCCATTTATCAATATCAAAAACGGTTGACAGGTAATACAAATTCCAAGCCATTATTGAATTACCGGAGGGGGTAGCACCGTCATACACCTCTTTTGTACGAACTATAACATCTAATTGGTTGCTGTTTGTATAAAAAAAGAAACGCGACTCATTATCAGAAAAGTTTGTTTCAACATACTCAGCAAGAGACTTTGCTTTGTACAGATATTCCTGGTTTCCTGTAATTTCCTGCAGTTGAATAAGCGCCTGGATTAGAAAAGCATAATCATCAAGAAATGCCGGATACTTGGGCTGATTAGATTTATAAGTATGAAACATTTCCATACTATTTTCATTACTACAAAAAATATTCAGCAGAAAATCCATATTTTTTATTGCTGTTTCCAGGTATTGTTCATCACCTATTGCTGCATAAGCTCTAGCGCATGCAGTATTCATTAGTGCATTCCAACCCAAAATAATTTTGTCATCTACACGTGGAAGTATCCGGCGGTTCCTTACAGATTTAAGTTTCGTCTTCCATGAGTAGAGCAGATTTTCAAAATCCCGGGGTTCTATTTGATGTGCCGTAGCAAAATCCTCAGCAGGTGTTGATACATGCAGTATATTATTTCCATCCCAGTTCCCTTTATTAGTTACATCATAATATGTACAGAATAAATCACTGTCTTTACCCAATAGTTCATCAATCTCTTTTTTGCTCCAAACATAATACTTACCTTCTACACCTTCACTATCTGCATCAAGAGCAGAAAAAAAACAGTTTTCATAAGAAAACATTTTGTTCAACAAAAAATCAAAAGTTTGTTTTATTGTATCAGCATATATTTTTTCTCCTGTAATTTGGTATGCTTCAGTCAATACAGATATTAAAAGTGCATTGTCATAAAGCATTTTTTCAAAATGTGGTACCAGCCATTCCCTGTCGGTTGTATACCTGGCAATACCACCCTCTAAATGATCATAAATCCCGCCCCTGATCATACTGTTGAGACTAAGCAAAGCCTGATCTAATGCAGTTCTTACCCCGGAATAATGATAGTATCTTAAAAGAAATGAAATTGTGAAAGTTTGCGGAAACTTAGGAGCATTTCCAAAACCACCCCACTCTTTATCAGCAACCAGCATAATATTTTGAAAGGTCTTATCTATTTCACTCCTATCGAGTTTTAAAAAACCTGTGGCACCGGATCTGGTTACACCTGACTCCTGCGACTGCAACAAATGATTAGTAAGATTTTCAGACTGGTTTTCAATATCCTGACGCTTATTATGAAATGCATCAATAACAGCCTGCAACACCTGCATCCACGATGGTCTATTATGTGCAGGAGAAGGAGGATAATAGGTGCCTCCGTAAAATGGTTTTTTGTCAGGGGTTAGAAAAACATTAAGTGGCCATCCACCACTTCCAGTCATCATTTGAACCGCATTCATATAAATATGATCAAGATCGGGGCGCTCTTCTCTATCAATTTTGATATTGATAAAATGTTCATTCATGAATGATGCAGTAATCTTATCCTCAAAACTTTCTCTTTCCATCACATGACACCAATGACAGGCAGAATAACCAATACTGACAAGGATAGGCTTGTCTTCCTGCTCTGCACGTTGTAAAGCTGCATCACTCCAAGGGTACCATTCTACCGGATTATGAGCATGTTGAAGCAAGTAGGGGCTTGTCTCACTGACAAGATGATTGGTATACATTCCACGAAGTTCGCAGAAAAATTATTTTTTTTGCTCTGAAAGATATTTTTCAAGTGCGGCTACCATAGAAGGAAGTTCGGGTGCCGGTGCCTTTATATGCAATGTAAGACCCGCTTCTTCCACAGCCTTGAAAGTGTTAAAACCAAATGCACCGATTTTTGTTCCGTTTTGTTTGTATTTTGGAAAGTTTTCAAGCAAACTCCTCACTCCGCTGGGCGTAAAAAAACAAATGACGTCAAACTCATCTTTTGTCAGTACTTGTTTCACGTCATTACTAATTGTTCTGTACATAAATGGAGTTACAAACTCGCATTTATTATTTTTAAGCCAATTGACTATCTCATTATCCTGTTGGTTTTCGGAGCATGGATAGAGGAACTTTTCATTCTCTTTATGTTTATTTATTACATCGAAAAGACTCTTATTGCTGCCATCGGCGCCATAAAACACCTTTCGTTTTCGGTAAAGAATAAACTTTTGAAGATATAATGCAACTGACTCAGTAATACAAAAATATTTGGTATCCTGTGATATCGATATTTTCAATTCTTCACAAATCCGGAAAAAATGGTCAATTCCATGTCGGCTTGTGAAGATAACCGCTGTATATTGAGTAAGATCAATTTTTTGTTTTCTGAAATCTTTCGCAGAAATGCCTTCTAATTTTATAAAAGGATAAAACTCAAGAAGCACACTATGCTTCCTGGCAAGCTCGAAATACGGAGATTTGTCAGAATCGGGGCGCGGTTGAGTAATCAGTACCTTTTTAATAGACATAGCAGAACTGTTTCCTCCCATTGTTTCCTTGTTTACTATAAGTTTTTGTATAGGGCAATGAGGTTACAAAGTTACGAACTTCTGGCAAACAAATCTACCAACACCCTGTAAATCAACATCACCGGAATAATTTCAAAGCCGCAAAAATATAAAAATAAATGCAATGCATTAATTTTTAATTCATTGCGGACACCTGCATAACCAACAATAAAACGGTAAACAAGCAGAAATATGATAATTACAATGGAGATGATAAAAGCAATCTGTTGAAAACTACGATCGGAAAAAGCTAATATTAGACTGAATGGAATAATAATTATTGAAAGTACCTTATTCACTAAAAAAACCACAAAAGTATAAGTATCTAATGCTTCTTCCTGACCAAACATCCAGCCGGTTAGTTTAAGAATAAAGTATTTAAAACTATAAATAAAAGCCACACTTACAAAACAAATGGAAAATAATAACCATGGCTTTGCAATGCCTCCTTTGATATACTCTACCATCAGGTAGGCAAATAATGCCAGGCTCACCACAAAAAAAATATTAAACAATAACGTAGTCATACCTGCCTGCTGAAGCTGGTCTCGGATATGTTTCTGCCGCAGAGCAGTTCTCCAAAAAACACTGAATAAATCATTGAAGTACTTTGGGAAACCAAGACGCAAAATGCCAAGAAAAAGTAGAACACCACACATAACATAAAACAGTACATCCTTGCTTGTAGAGTGATATATTTCAACAGGCAAATTGATCACTCCCGACTTTACATCAAAAAAAGGATGCTTCTCCATTTGGTACGATACATATTTCCCATAAGCAGGCATTAAAGATTGCTGTCTTGAAATAGAATCCTTAGTAACTGCGATGGCTGAGGCTGTATCAACTTTACTTATGGATTGCTGTGTGTCTTTTTTTGTAAAATTAGGAGATGCCGGTTCTGCGACTTTCTTTTTGATTTTAGGCGGAGGTTTAATTTTTGCACTATCGGCAGGAGGAAGTTCCACCTGTATTTTGGGTACTGTGGAATCGTCCTGGGCGTACAGGCCTGTCAACAGCAAAAACTGCGCTATCAGTAAAGCCCAAAATATCCTTGCCAAATGCTTTATTGTTTATTTTGTTTGCAAAATTATTTTAATCAACACGGTTTGTCCAAATAGTTTTGGATTAAAATAAGCTTATTAAACCAAAATGTATTTTAGCCTGTCTGAAATTTAATGGCATATCATCTCTTTTCCCAACAGCATAACTCAAATTGAAAATTCCCGCCTTTGTTTCAAATGCCATCCCTATTCCAAAGCCAAGATAAGTGTGGGATTGAGTTTCCGTAATCCCATAAGATTTATTACCCGCCCATCCCCCATCACCAAAACCGAAAAAATATGAATTAAGCCCAATGAAAATCCTATACTCCGCAGTAAACACTGCATAGCTTCCGGTATATATACTTTCTTCATCAAAACCACGTAATATTTTATATCCGCCTATTTGAAACATTTCATTTTTAAAAATATTACGGGTAAATATACCCCCGGCATGTAATTGTGTTTTAAGTACTGATTGTTTCCCCATTTTAAAATAGTGAGCTCCCGAGGCAACGATCCTAATCATATAAGTCTTTTTCTTCAGGCTATCATACAACGATGCATAGTCAAAACTATTACCTAATGCATCCTGTTTCAAATTGGTTATTGCAGAATTGGACTTGATATTTCGCAGACCGAAAGAGAGGGTAAGGTCACCTTCATTTCCCCGCCTTGGACTAAAACGGTAATCTGTATTGTTGTATAGATAACGAACCCCAAGATTGGTAGTACTCACATCAATAAATGCAGGCAGCTTTTTAGATAGTTTTACGGCAGTAGTGTCTATACCTGATGGCAACACATTAGTTGACATGTTTTGGATAAAAACAGTAGCGCTTTGTTTCCCGGTAGAAATGTACTGCACTCCAAACCTTGCATTAATATTCAAATAAGACGAATCCTTTTTCAAAAGATCAAAATTAAAATCAACACCAAATGGTGTATTAAACAAATAAGGATGATTATACTGAAGGTGCAACCGTGGTGATTTAATTTGTACCTGTTGCCAGTTCACACCAATAGTCTCACCGACACCTAATGCATTCTTAAGATTTATATTGGCTTCTCCCGTAAGCTGCAGTTTAGTTCTTCCTGGCATATTGGTTGCCGGTAAAAAACCAACAAGCACATCAATCTGGCTGCTTTTTTTTGGATCAATATACAGGTTCAGCACTGAGCCGGTGCCATTCATGGTCATATCCCAGGACTTAATCTCTTTAAGGTAAGGTAACTCCATAAGTTTTCTGCTCACAGACTTCAACTTGTCTTTACTGTACAAAGAACCGTTTTCAATACCCAGGTAACGTTGTAAAAAATAATTTGAAATCTTTGCTTTTCCATATACCCTGATACTGTCTATTCTGTATTCAGGACCTTTATCAGTCTTAAGAAGAGCTGTGAGTGCGTCCTTGTTTATTGAAAGACTGTCAATAGAAATTTTAGCAAATGGATATCCGCTGCTTTCATAATAGTTCAGCATTCTTTCCTGCCAATATTTTAAACGATCAAAATCTAGAAGCGAATGATTAAATCCTTTATCATTCCAGCCTATACCATCAAGCATGGTTTTGTCTGCACTATCTGTATTTAATCTCAACCACCGGTATTGTTGACCGAGATATATCCAAGCTTCTGCAGTATTGTTCTGAAAAACAGAACTATCGAGTGATGCGGCGATATACCCTTTGGTACGCAACTCAGGAATAAGCTTATCGAGATAAGCTCTGCAATTTTCAATGCCATCAAAGGAAGTGTCAAGCCGGATATTATCAAAAGTGAAGACGGTATCTTTGTCAATAAAAAAATATTTAAGCATGTAGTTTTGCTGGGCGCTCCCTGAATGTGAAAGCATCAGCAAAAACAACAATCCCGTAAAGCAGCGTAGCCGGCTCATCATAAACAAAACTAAAGGCATAAATCGTAAATCAAAAATCATACAGCATTTGGCAGGCATTTATATACATATCCCTTTTTGCAAACAAGCTTGCCTATACTGCAATTTCCATTTTTCTACCTCACTGAAACTCAAAAACGATTTAATTGACGCTTTATTGAAGGAGATATCTTTAACCCATCCTTTTACAAACAATGAGATTATCGAAACCATTTACTTTGGTGGCGGCACCCCAAGTTTACTTGATGAAAAAGATCTTGCTGCTATCATTTCATCAATACAAACGAAATTTAAGATTGCTGCAAATCCGGAAATTACATTAGAAGCAAATCCGGACGACATTTCTGCTCCGAAATTACAAATATGGAGACGGATGGGAATTAACCGCCTGAGTATAGGTATTCAGTCATTCTTTGCTGATGATCTTGTATGGATGAATCGCGGACATAATGCAGAACAGGCATTACAATGTATACCATTGGCTCAGAGCGAAGGTTTTAACAACATGAGCATAGATCTGATTTACGGCACCCCTACCCTGCCCGATGATCGCTGGCAATGGAATGTTCAAAAAGTCATTGAACTCGGTGTTACGCACATCAGTTGCTATGCACTTACCGTAGAACCTAAAACCGCTTTGCAACATTTAATCAGTAAACATAAAATGCAGGATACGGATCCGGAGCAACAGTCCAGACAATTTCTACAATTAATCACCTGGATGCAAAATGCCGGATATGAGCATTACGAAATATCTAATTTTTCATTACCGGGGAAAAGAAGCCGGCACAATACTTCTTACTGGCAGGGCAAGCCTTACTATGGATTCGGTCCTTCTGCTCATTCATTCAATGGAACTGATACAAGAAGCTGGAATATTGCCAATAATGCCTCTTATATAAAATCAATCCGGGAAGGAAGTATTCCGTCTGAAACAGAAATACTAACTCCTGTGCAGCAACTGAATGAATATATCATGACCTCACTGAGAACCATCGAAGGAATTGATATGGGGAGTATTGAAAAAAAGTATGGTAATCAAAAAGCCCGGCAGTTACTTAACGCTGCAAACCCATTTTTAAATAACCGGATTATTTTGGAGAATAATCATCTTAAACTTACCAATGAAGGTAAACTATTTGCCGACGGGCTGGCAGCAACATTATTTTTCGATTAAAAATATTTTAAGAAAAATTGAAGATACTACAAGTACTACGAATGCTGTTTATGCGAACTTTTACTCCAAACTTTTGCCACCTGAATTACCACCAATATTGCTACCATTATTAATATAGCATTGTTACTGAATGTAGAATACGAAAATGGCATACAAACAATTTTCTGAGCTACAAGTTATACAATACCTACCCGAATTTATGCCAATATTGGATGAACGGTGCAAGGCTATTGTATAGTTGGCTTCATTCCTCTAATCCCCATATCCACTACCGGTTCACCCTTTAAAGGATCCCACTTACCATTTTTTACTATTTCCTGCCATTCAAAACTTTTATTGACAGAAAGAGATACTTCTACAATGATATTCTCCTTTTCATTACCGGTAATGGTAAGTTTACCGGGCAAAAAAGCTGCTGTTACCACACATGAGCCTGCCGGTATTGGTGAAGTATTGAAAATCGGATTTACCACAGTGGTTGCTCCTTCAGGTGACTGTCCTGTTGCAGTATAGGTTTCATTATTAATTGTAGTTTCAAATCCCCAATAGCCCTGCTTTTTATTGCCGTCAACCTGTACCGGTTGATTCTTTATCATATAAGAGTGAATAAATGTATTGAAACCTATAAAAGACGCTATAGTTCCGCTATAGTCTTCGTTAATAGATATATCGGCAATAGTAGTATCAATATGATATTGCACATTATAATTTTGGTATGCCAGTGAAACACGGAGCCATTCATAATCGCCTGCAGGTATTGCTTTCAACGGGATAGCAAAAAACACCTGGTTGTTGGATGTAAATATTGACTTGTCAAAATCTATCGCCCTTTCACCACCCGCTTCTGTTTCAGGAGCTTTATATAGCACAGCACCACTGCCTAATGCAGTGGATGCATTTGGTGCAAGCTCCACATAGTGTGCACTTATTTCATTAAAAGAAGGGTTTTGCGCCGCATGTCCTGCCGGTATTTCTGCAGGCTGCCCTAAATTATTGAGGCGTTCCTGTGCCGAGTCAAATCTTATGCGAAATATCAGGCTTGGCTCTGAAGAACTGTCTTGTTGCTTGGTGCAGGAGATGCTGCAAATACAAATTATTGCACAAAAAAAACCAATCTTCATATTTCGTCTTTTGGGTGCAAACGTAGCCTCCCCGAAAAAATTGCCTGTTACAATCCGGGGGTCCCGTCAATTATTCAATTTAACAAATCCTCCATCAATCGGATAATCGCAACCGGTTATAAAAGAAGCTTCATCCGAACAAAGGTAAAGGGCAAGATATGCTATTTCATCTGGTCGGGCCATCCTTCCAATGGGTTGGGTTTTCGATAACTTTTCAAACATCTCTGCCTCTTTGCCAGCATAATTTTTTGCAATAAACCCATCCACAAATGGCGTATGTACCCTTGCCGGCGAAATTGCATTACAGCGTATATTAAATTTTATATAGTCCTTAGCTACTGAAAGCGTCATAGCAGCTACAGCTCCCTTTGCAGCAGAGTAAACGAATCGGTCTGGTATACCAACCAAAGCTGCTATTGAAGCCATATTTAATATTACACCTCCCTTTTCTTTCATAAAAGGTATAACCTCATGCAAGCAGTTGTATACCCCTTTTAAATTTACTGAAACCACCCGGTCAAAATCTTCTTCCGAAGTATTGTCTGCCTGCCCTACATGAGCAATACCGGCATTATTTACCAGGATATCTATTGTACCATGTTTATCGGTAATTCCGGCAACCACCTGTTTAACATCACCCTGATTAGCAACATTGCATTTTACAAAAGCAGCTTTACCACCTTCTTCCGCAATCTCTTTGACAGTATTGCTGCCGCCTTTCTCATCCATATCCAGCACATATACCTGTGCGCCCTGCTTAGCAAAAACAGTAGTAATAGCCTTTCCTATTCCACTACCACCGCCCGTAATAATGGCGATTTTGTTGTCGAGTGTAAACATGGATTGATTTCTGATTTGAAATTTAAAATTTAAGATTAGCGAACTGCAAGTATCAGGTTACGAGTTTCTGGTTGTGCGTTTCCCTGCAACCTGCACATCTTATCCCTATCACTTACCACTTATCACTTACCACTCTATAACGATACCCCCCGCTTCCAGGGAATAAAATCGTCCTGGTTCAGTTGCACGGCTTTGGGTATCACTTCGCCACTTGCCGCTTTTATGCAATATTCCAATATTTCCTCACCCATTTGCTCAATGGTTTTTTCTCCCTCAATGATGCCCCCGGTATCAATATCAATAATATCTTTCATTCTTTTGGCAAGCGCTGAATTGGTAGATACTTTAATTGTCGGACATATAGGATTACCTGTTGGCGTACCAAGACCAGTGGTAAACAATATCAGGGTAGACCCCGATGCTGTTTTACCTGTTGTGGCTTCTACATCATTGCCAGGTGTACATACAAGGTTCAACCCGGGTTTTTTCACTTTCTCCGTATAGTCCAGTACATCTACCACAGGCGATGTTCCTCCTTTTTTGGCAGCGCCTGTAGATTTAATGGCATCGGTTATCAATCCGTCTTTGATATTTCCAGGCGAAGGGTTTGCATGGAAACCGGAGCCAACTTTATGCGCCAGTTCATCATAGCTCCGCATTAAAGTAATGAATTTATTGGCGGTGGCCTCATCAACCGAGCGGTCAATCAGGTCCTGTTCTGCACCACAGAGTTCCGGGAACTCCGCCAATAATACTTTAGCTCCTAAGCCTACCAGCAAATCCGCGCAATATCCAACCGCAGGGTTTGCCGAGATTCCGCTGAACCCATCACTGCCACCACATTTTACACCCACACACATTTCTGAAAGCGGAGCAGGTGACCGTTCCATTTTATTTAGTTCAACAAGTCCTTCAAAAGTTTTACGAATTGCTTCTGCTACCAGTTGCTCTTCACTCTGCGATTGCTGCTGTTCAAATATATATAAGGGTTTGTCAAACGATGGGTTTCGTTCCTTCAGGTATTTCACATAATCCTGCACCTGCAGGTTTTGACATCCCAGGCTCAGTACTGTTACCCCGCCCACATTGGGGTGATCTGAATATGCGGCGAGCAATTTCCCCAGGGTAGCTGCATCCTGGCGGGTACCACCGCAGCCTCCCTGGTGATTCAAAAACTTAATGCCATCTATATTTTTGAAAACCCTTCTTTGTTTAGGATCGGGTTGAAGAGTACTAATATCCACACTGGAAAGATCCTGACTTTCCTTATAAGCATCAACAAGGTATTTGGTATAGGTTTTATACTTATCGGTTACGGCATATCCCAATTCATTGTGCAATGCTTCCCTGATTACGTCGAGGTTACGGTTTTCACAAAATACCGTTGGGATAAAAAGCCAGTAATTGGCTGTACCCACTCTGCCATCGCTGCGTTTGTAACCATTAAAGGTTCTTCCTGCAAATTTAGATACATCGGGTGCATGCCATTCATATTTTACACCACGATAAGAGTAGGGATCAGCCGCATGTTTGGTATTGTCTGTAGTCATCCTTCCAGCTTTTGGTACATCAAACTGAATTTTACCCACCAGCACACCATACATATACACCGAATCACCTGCTTTCATATCATTAATAAAAAACTTATGTTTGGCCGCAACATCGTCAACCAAAGTATAACTGTTTCCGTTATGCTCTATCACTTCACCTTTCTTCAAATTTGTAAGCGCTACCAATACATTATCCCTGGAATTTATCTTTAGAACTTTTGCTTTCATCGTTCAAATCAATTTGTGGAAAATATGGGGTTATATTTTATAACAGAAAGCGAAATTATTAAAATAGGGATTGATAATAAAAATTGAATTTGGATGGAAATGGTGAGTATCTCTTTGACCTGCTATTCTCCACGCCGGGTTCATACTGAAGAAGTGCCTCATATATATATGCGTACAGGAGATGAACTTAATGTCAATATTATAGACCCGGCTACATTGCTACTATTAAGCTTCGGTTGCGACGCATTACGTTCATCGTTCTTATCTTTAGTCGGCATGTTGCAAGTGGCGTCACAAAACCCGGCCTTGTTTAAACCAATCAAGAAAAAAATGTTGCATCCAAAATACTTTTCTTCTTTAAAAGTTCTCAATAACACAATTAGCCTTTCAGTCTTTTAAAAAATAAGATGCAATAGCCCTGTCGAGGTAATTACAAACTTTTGATCCAATCAATTAACATGAAAACTGCGGAGATATTTAATCAAAAGAAAATTTCATTCATTGATATAAAGGAAGAAATAACGTATAGGTATTGTTGTACAAAATGTTCAACTATCCATTAATAATAAATACAAAGTTATAACATCAAATATAATAACCACTTTGTAGTATTGCCATGCTAAAAATATTTGATACATTTAATATTATAAAGTAGTGCGCCGGCTATTTAACCGGCCGTTGGAACCATTTGATAAGCACGCCACCTACTATTGGAATGAAGCGCGCTACTTTTACTAAAAAAGCCGCAAAATACATATTGCGGCTTTTCCTTTATTAACAAGTGTACTATTATTAACCCGGTATCCTGCTGATATATTTTTCTATTTGTTTTATCTGGTCTACCACTTGGGCAGTAGTCGGTTTCTGTTCTTTTGCCCGGCGAAAATAGTCTTTTGCTGCTCTGAATTCTCTCTTATTGATGAATATCTGGCACATCTGCAGGTAAGCCGCGGCTGTATTTTCTTTATCAGGCAGACCTGCTCTAATTGCCTTACGAATATACTCTTCAGCCTGCTTCATATTGCTTTTTTGCATTGCTATACTACCCAGTTGAAAATAAGCAGCGCCCTCAGTTTCTTTCATTGGCATACCCAGACTAAGACTTTTTTTCATCAGCGTTTCGGCGGTATCAAAGTCCTGTTTAAACAGAGCGAGGTTCGACTTCAGAAAATAGTATACGCTCCGTACCGGTTTTATCAGCAGGTTAGGAAAACGAATGGAGTCCAGTATTTTTTGTGCACCTTCAATATCTCCGTCTTCCATATACCCCTGAATCAACCTCATTGGCCCAAACAAAAAATGACTTACAATTGCAACCAAGGCAAGAAAGTATAATGCAAATGCGGGCCAAAATCCCGAATAGAAATTAACAATAATAGCAAGAACCAGCGCCAGGAACCCGAGAGGTAACCGGTATTTGATCAGTAAATTATAAACCTTCATACGCACTTTTTAGGGCTGCAAAGATAGTAAACACGGGTGGAATTGTTTCAGGAGTTTATAGTGAAGAGTTGATGTTAACAAAGATAAATAAGATTATGATTATTAGTCTTTTGCATCATTTATTTCAATCCAGTAACCATCGGGGTCTTTAAGCCAGATTTGTTTTATGCCATCTACCCGTGAGGATATACTTCCCCTTTTACCGGTAATATCTTCCCAGGCTATTGCCCTTTGTTTTAAAACATTGGTAAATGCCGGCACTGAGGCTACACTAAAACAGATATGATTATTCTTATAATATTCTTTTTTTCTATCAGCGCCTTGTATTATATGCATACTTGTACCCGGTCCTATTCTGAGCCAGATATGCTTACCGTCGTGAAATGGCTCAGGTATGGTATCAAGTCCCAAAACATTGATGTAGAAATCCCCGGATTTTACTATATCTACCACATATATAGCAACATGGTTGAGCCGGACTTTAGGCGCCTGTGCAAATGTTTTGCAGCAAAAAACAAGCAAAGCAAGGATAATAACCGTAAGCCTGATTTTCATATTACAATTTAAGATGTTGAAAGTACCGAAATTTAGCATCTGAAAATCTTATGAAACCACTATTTTTGCAGCCCGTTATTACCTGAGTAATAATTTGGTCCCGTAGTTCAATGGATAGAATAGAAGTTTCCTAAACTTTAGATACAAGTTCGATTCTTGTCGGGACTACTGAATCGGAAAGGTCCAATTAAATACAACCTTCCCGGCATTTTATTTCGTAGAGATCCTTGACCATCGTGGATATCAGTCGAATAGTTTAATATTTCGCCAATTACTTTTGCTACTTAAAAAAAGTGGGGTACTCTCCTTATTTTGGAATACATTTTTCTAACTATACAACTTTACTGTAAAAAAATCTTAGGTTTTTTCCTCGAAATTTATCCGGTTAATAACGGATGAAAATATGAATTATGAACTAAATTCATTTCAATAAATGAGTCTTCCCATAAACATCGAATAAATCCTGAGCGGCCAAACGGTTGAAGTATTGTATAAGCCAATAATTTAAGTTTTAATTATTTAGCAATATAACCATGAGCAAATATTAACTTATGCACCATTGAATGTATAAGCAGTGTACAAGTACAAAATAATTCACAAAATATTGCATCAGATTAAAATATACCAAAATACCGATGCCGTTATAACATTTGCGATAACAGTGAATTCATAAATATCCGGCCAAGCGCAAATGTTCAATTGAAAATACCTGGTTGAAGTTAAGAACTAAAGTTGAATAAGAAACAGCCCACCAAAACCTTTGCGATAGTACTACTTCGCTGACATTACATTTCATTATCTAGTCTTGCTTTTGATACTATTTCTAATTTGGTCAATCTGTTCTTTGCTTAGTTCGTATATTTTCTCAGCCAAAATATATACTTGTGTGCTACCAACATTTGGAGTATTCTCCGTTTCAGTATATGAAGCTTTGGAATACTTAATTGCATCTTCAATAAGAATAGGATGTCTTCTGGAATCAAACCCCCCACTAATTCTTTCGCTTATAAAAGTCTTCCATGATTTACACTTTTCTATATCTATAATGTTTGGAAGTTTGATAAATAGATGGTTATGAAGCCAAACTTCAAAGCATGGATTACTTTGAGCAATCTTCCAGCCATACGAGTCACACTTTTCACGAATACTTTGAATTTGTGACTTACGTGTTTCTAATTTGTCTGGGTCGTTGTCTAGAACAATCCATACTTCATCTTTGGCAATAAATTCATATTTGGGAGTCGGGTTTTCAACAGTCTTAACTAAGCAATCAAAAGCAATTTTGTATAAACCCAATGGAGAGTTATCCTCATTTGGGCTTAATGGATATATTTCAATATTTATCCTTGAGTCAATCTCTTTGAAATATTGGAAATACTGAACTTCTCTCTTTAAACCTTCACAGAATATATAAATACTTTTAGCCTCTCTACTAGCAGGCTTTCTAGTAAAAAGCCTGTTAGTTAATATCATACTCATGCCAGTTTAAGTCTTTTAAGTTTGCTAAAAAAGGAATTGAACCATATCTACCATTTAAGTATCCTTTTCTAATATCGATGGTTTTATGTTCTTTGAAATCGCTTAATGAGTATAAATCTGTAATACCATTTCTATCCTTCTCGGCAAACCAAATTTCATCTTGACGAAATAAATCCTGGTCTAAAAGATTTGATTCATGAGTGGTGAAAATCAGTTGCCCTTCAGATTTCTTGTCTTCTGAGAATTTTTTTATAAGCTCTTTTATAAGCAATGGGTGTATGCTTCTCTCAATTTCATCTATTAGGAATACCTTATTTTTAGAAATAAGGTCCTTGAAAGCGGGTATAAAATCAAGTAAACGAATCGTGCCATCAGACTCTTCATCTAAATTAAAATTTATTAATTGCCCATTTTTCCCTTTGTGCTCTAGCTTAAGTTGTTTAACATTGATTGTATCATTTTCTTTTACAATAATTATTTCATCACCTCTTCTGCTTCTTAATCCAATCATCTTAGAATTGGATTCTTCAACATTTTTTATTATTTCGTCTAATTCATTTTCATTGTCTTTGCCAAAAAATTCTTTTACATCTTTCTTTTCAGAAGTTATAGAAGTAATTCCCACATTAAAAGTACACATAATATCCTCTGCATATTTTTTGAAATTACTGTCCACATCTATTCTTTGTGCTAATGCGTTAGGTTTGGATTCTGGAGTAATTATTCTCAAAGTCTCTGAAAACCATTTGAATGCCAATTTTGCATTTTGCAAATAGTCATTATCTCGATTAGAAATTAATTTTAATACTGGAATATGTGGTTTGATAAAATCTTCAATCAATACTTGTTTCAAAATCTGACTCTTTTCATCTATTTCAAATTCAGTAAAAAAATTCAAGTCTGTTTTTTCGTTAGTATCTGTTTTCCTTTCAAATATTAACTTGTCATCTACTTTACCTAAGCCTGATTGATATAACTCCTCAGTAATAATAGTGCCATTTTGTATTTCAATCGCATAATAGAACGGTATATAATCCTGTATGAATTCAATTGCAAATAACAATTTTGGATGTTGTTTTTTTTCATGGAATTTAAAATAACTATTTTTCAATTGAACTGATATTTCTTCTTTTGTAACTATCATACGCAGGAAATCAATTGATTTAATGAGGTTGGATTTGCCTGCTCCATTTGCTCCATAAATCGATGACATTTTGAGAAGCTCGATATCTCCCTTAGTGTATTTATGATGCATTAAGGTCTTTAACCGAGTATTGGGAATCATGTTAAACTCCCTCTGCTCTCCAAAAGACAACACGTTATTTACAACAAACCTTATTAACATTACGTGATAATTTCACGCAAAGTTGGGTAAATACTTTGTAAATATGAACTTTTATTGATTAAATTTATATTAAACGTGAAAACTGTACGAAATTTCATGATTTGATGTCCAATAGATAATCAGATAATCAAATGATCATGCTACCACTATTACAGTTATTATCTGACGAGAATGGACCTTTCATGAATTGTTTAACGTGTTCATAAAAAAAATTTGCTGTCCACTAAACGCAGGTCTACTATTATCAATTAGGTTTTAGAAGTAACCAGTCACCGTAATGCATTCATATTGTTGTTCGGAAACGAATAAAGAGGTGCAAAAGTTTTTCTATCATTGTAAAATTCTCAAAAGATTTAAGCAGGATTCACAATTGTGCAGTTGATCTATTTCATTACTACACTATTTTTCATCACTCATTAATTAAAAATCCCAACCTACTCCAAATCATCAAAATAATATTTCCACTCCCTTTTAAATGACCCCCCGAAAATTCCTAACCCGTTTTGAATATTTCCAAAAGGTGATGTCAATTGTCCGACAGGCATTTT
>JBDHYJ010000062.1:0-29164 GCA_039811345.1 Chitinophagaceae bacterium | reverse complement strand
GTTAGCAGGGAAATTAATTGCGTGCCAAAGCCACTGCCCTGTACTACATCTGATTTCCCGATACCATTATCACAAACTACCAGGCGCAGATTACCCTGGGATTGTTTTTCTAATTTAATAATTACAATACCTTCCCGTCCTGCCGGAAACGCATATTTTATTGCGTTGGTCAGCAGTTCATTTACAATCAGCCCCAGTGGCACAGCAGTATCAATATCTACTTCCAGTTTGTCCATAGCCAGTTGAATTTTTACACTTTTTGCTGCACCTAAAGAATCTACCACACTTTCGCCCAGGCTCATAAAATAATCTTTCATTTCAATAACACCGGGGTTTTTTCCATGATATAATTTTTGGTGCACAATACTTATTGAATGTACACGTCTCTGACCTTCGAGTATGGCTTCTTTTGTATTAGGGTCTTCAATTTGAGCCGACTGCAATGCAAGCAGGCTGCTTACTACTTCGAGATTGTTTTTTACACGGTGATGAATTTCTTTCAGCAGCAATTCGTTTTCTGCATTTTTAGCTGCCAGCAGGCGACTTCTTTTAACCCGGATGCGATAGCTGATTATCCCTAAAATGATAAACCCCGTCATCAGTATTACCAGCCCAACCCACAACCATTGTTCTTTCCGCTGGTCCAAAATTTCTTTTTGTTGCGATACAATCGTTGCTTCCTTTTTTTTAGTTTCATACTGAGTAAGAAGTTCTGACATGGCTTCATTACTTCTGACAGAAGCGATACTATCCCTCATCAAAAGAGCTTTCTGATGGTATGCCAGCGCTGATTTATATTCTCCCAGGTGCTCATAAATAGTGCTTACAATAAGATAGTTTTCTGTGAGATTGGAAAGATCATTATCATTTTCCTGCATCCTGATGGTTTCCAGTTGATAGAGGAGTGCTTCTTTGTAATTTCCTTTTAACAGGTTTACTTCTCCCAGATTGGCTATAGTAGTGGCTATTGCATTGGGATATTGCACTCTTCTTGCTATTGAGAGAGCAGTTTGGTAATCGTTAATCGCTTCAGAAAACTGGCCCAATCGTTTGAGGGCATTGCCATGGTTATTGTAGAATTCGGTGAGTGATATCTCATCAAAATGTTGTTTACGGGCCAATTGCAGTGCCCGGTTATAATATTCGTAAGCTTCCTGGTATTTTCCGGCAGCAATTTTTACATCACCTTCTGCAGTGAGTGCATGAGCCATCTCATCATTCAGATGATTGTCTATACATATCTCAACCGCCTTTTGCGCATATACCCAGGCTTCAGTTAACCTTCCGGGATATATAAGATCGTCACAGATATGTTCATAAGCCATTGCCACACCTTTCATATCACCTAAGGTTTCCATTAGACCTGCAGCTTTTAAATCTGATTCCAGAGCCTTATCCATCTCACCCTTTTTTTTATAAATCCATCCCTTTTTAAGATAAGTGGTTGCCTGGCCTCTTTTATTGTTTATAGAGATATATCCAGCTATTGCCTTATCAAAAACAACAGCGGCAGAATCTAAATAAAGGAGGTCGGAGTATATTTTACCAGTCATTTCATAAAATTGAAATAGCCAGTTTTTATCACCGGTATTATATGCCAAAACTTCGCCCTGCTTTGCATATCTCAGTGCCATTTTTAAATTCGATCCCATGGCTTTATCGGCCAGCAGTTTCAGCAATGCAAATTGTTGTGTATCTGGTTTCGAGATTTGGAGCTTTTTTTCGATGCTGTCAAAAGCATTTGTTTGGCTATATACCCGCTGTACCGAAAGAAGGAATATTAAATAAATGTATTTCATACATCCCGGTTATCATGCATACATTGCTGTATCCAACCTTATTAAAATGTCTGTATTCTATGGAGTAAGTTTTCTTTTAGCCCGGCGCTCAATGGGATGGTAACTCTTCCAATTGCCACATAGCTATCTGCTACCACCTCAATATGGGTTAGATTGATGATATAGGAACGGTGGATTCTTACAAACAGGTTTCCCGGAAGTTTTTCTTCAATGGTTTTAAGCGTAACAGATAATATATACTCTTTGTCCTTTGTAAATATGCGGCTATAATTTCGCTCAGCTTCTATATATAATATATCCGACAGGATAATTTTTGTCATCTTCTCCCTGCTACGCACAAAAATGCGGTCATTAATAATGAGGGGACTTTCCTGCACCAGATTATTTTCATGGTTATGCTCCCCATCATTTTCAGGCATCCGGCAAATGGCAAGTTCTATTGCTCTTTGTAAATCTATTTGTTTAAATGGTTTTGAAATGAATGCAACCGGTTTGGTGGTTTTGGCACGGTTGAAAGTAGTTTCGTCGGAGTTGGCAGTAAGATAAATGATAGGGGTATCGAATAGCGTTTGTATTTGTTTTGCAGTTTCAATTCCATCCAATTTTCCTTTCAATTGAATGTCGAGCAATACAAAGTCAGTTTTATTTTCCTTTACGTGCCTGATAGCTTCTTCACCACGCGATAAAATACCTGTTACTTCGTACCCAAGGTTGGTTAATTGCATAGATATCTTAGCGCCGATGATCATCTCATCCTCTACAATTAAAATTTTAATTGAGGGCGACACTGCAATTTAGTTTGAGAGACTGGGATATTTACTCTATTAAATATAATGAAGTTTTTAGTTATATGCCATGGAATTCGTAATGGTGATTTGTCTTTTCTTTTGCTAATTTTTGCAAGACCTAAAAGATTTAATAGACCCTATAGGTTTGAATGAGTCAGCCTCAAAACTCAAACTCCCTTCTCCCGATATTCCATCTCAGTCCTGCGGAGAAAAAGAATTCACTCACCTTAGGCTGACTTTCAACTGTATAACTGCGGTTTGTAATATTGGCATCTATATATAAATTCTGCAACAACTCAAAGGAAGCTGAAAAAGAAGTCAGCATGCATTTGGCAGGTATGCCTGTACCGATAAAAAATCCATAATCTCTCGGACGGCTCTCGTAGCTTCTGAAAATATCTCCACCCATGTTTACTCCGGCAGAATCCAACCCTTTTTTATAGTACATCAGTTTCCCGGAAAAATACAACCGTGGCACAGGCTGATATTTCAACAGCAAAATATATTCACGAAAATTAGCACCCAGTGGATGGGCAAGTTCTTTATTGTAATGAACAAATGCCGTACTGCTGTCTTTGTGGGTGTACATATATGGACGTACCAGGTTTATCTCCCCCTGCACATCAAGATTTTTCACTCCCAGCGCATCTATATATTTTGCTCCCAACTGAAGCGCCTGCTTATTGAGCCAGCTTCCCCTGCCATAGTGCATGATATCGCTAAATACAAACTCACCAATCGCAAGCTGGCTGTATAATTGCAGACGACGGAAAAGATTTGATTTCAGGTCTATACCCACGGTGGCTTTTGATTGGCCGCTGCCCAGTTGCATTTCGATAGAACGATAAAAAATAATAGGATTAAAATAACTCAGTTCAATTCCATTTCGTCCGTTGTATAAAACATTTTCATACACACCTACATTCAGCCATTTGGCTACCTGTACACTCAAATGATGCAATGCCATATAGTTTTTGTAACGGATAGTATCTCTGTTGGGGATTGGATTGAAAGGGGCGATGAGCTCAGCAATGACTGTTTTGTAGCTAAACTTCCGTAACTGCACATCCATTTGCAGATAAAGAAAATTATTACTGAAATCGCTCAATAATAAACTGCGGTAACCATTGCCAATAAAAAGCTTATCGTAACCAAAACGGAAATTGAAATATTTTGAAGCTGCAAAATCTATTCCGCCTCTTGCGTCAAAATAGTCATACCCATCGGTTTTGAAATTTTTATAGTATCCTGCGTTTGGCACACCTCTGTGTGTATTCACGTATTTCTGCACAAAAAGTGGATCACGTTCCTGGTTTTCGGTGATATATGTATAAAAACCCAACTTACGTCCTATGTTTCCTCTTAAAGAAAATCCCCTGGTGTTTACAAACAATGGGGCATCCACTTTTGAAAAGTTACCTACCTGCAGGTTGAGTACCGGGTCTAATATTAAAGTGAAATCTTTGGCATAAGTCTCATACAGGTGTGCAGGTGTTCTGAAGAAAGTATTCCAGATGGGTTTGCGCACCCGGAAAGAATCACCAAAGGGTTTTGTCCATTCTGCATTATTCATCAGCAGACTTCTGATATTGTAACGGTCTACATCCGATAACTGATCTGAGATTACACCGGCTTTGTCAAGCGAATCAATATATTCCACTCTTTCGGTGTATAATTTTCTGTTGTAGGGTTTAATGGTAGAAAATGTGAATATTGAGTCGTTCTGCAGTTTAATATCGAGCCTGTCGAGTAACTGGTATTGCTTATTTCCCAGACTAATACGGTCTGACTGGCTGAATACAGAAAAAATGAAACTAAAACAAATCCCCAGAAGTAGCCAGGCCTTATTTATGTACATAGATTTATCTCATTTTGGCAGCAAATATAGAGTTTTGAAAAGGAGTAGCGTCAATTGAAGGGAGAAACGGATCTGAAAGAAGTTTATATTATTCACAAATGTGGAAAAACAAAACCTGACATTTAAGAAATTTCCCGGGTTACCAGTGTATGTTGTTTGAAATAAAGTCAATTAAATCATTAGCCATTTTTTGCTGGTCATTTATTTTGGGATGAGTTGTTTTATTGAGGTATTCAAAAAAATGAACAAAAATTTTTTTATCATTCATTTGAGCAACGGCTTTCTCAATATAGCCGGGCCAGGGAGATCCGGGTTTCACTGCATCCATGCTGCCTAATGTACAGATGATATTTGTATTGGGATAATGTAACCGTATTGACTGAACAAAATTTTTATAGGCGTTGACTATATATTCTTCGGTTGGAGGTTTTGTACCGAATCGCCGTTTAAATTGTATGAAGTCCGGTGAATATATAATCCAGCTATCATTCTGAAATAGATTGATTACAACTATATCCGGTTTCATTTTGGAAAAATCCCATTTGCTCAGATTGTCATCAGGGTTTAGGCGATCATAAATATCAGGCATAATCAGGTTGCCGGCACTTGCCATTACTCCAATTCCGCTTGATGCAATGCATGAATATTCAGCATTAAAGTGTTTTGCTGTCAAATAGGCGTAGCTATAATAGTTATTGGTGAATATACTGTCTCCGTTATCCTGTCCATTATCCTCGACTGCTGCCCCAACGGTAATTGAGTTCCCATAAAATTCTATCATTCTTGTATTTGGTTTGTCAGCATAAATTTTAGTACCGGACGAAAATTGAAACTCATATAGCCATGTCTTCCCCCTGAACCAGTCAGCCCTTTTTAATAATTTAATTGTGTGGATCGTATCAGCAAGATTTGAAGCAATAGTATAGTTTGATTTGGCTTTATTTATTCTGATAAAATGAGAAAGGCTGTCATCAATGATTACATTAAAATAGTTAAATCCCTTTTCATCTTTTAAAATTGCTTCAAGTCCTGTTCCCCGAAATTTTATTGAAAATCCTGACCCCGGCCAATAAATTTCAGCCGGACCATTCTTCTTTAGTAAGACCCTCCCTATAGGCCTGATATTTTTATTTGAAGGTTTTAAGGAACTGAATTTTTTAGATGGGGTACAGCTCCCATATAATAGGATTAATATTATGAGGATAAAGAAAAATATTAAATTCCGGAACCTTTGAAGCAGAGCTTTTATAGTTGATTGGGTATAAAATTTCAATATGCTATAACATCCTGGAAAAGTACTTATTGTATTTATGCAGGAATTCATAGTATAATCATTTTTTTCATTGAGTTATTTATCTTCTGCTTTACCCACTGTAATTGTGAATGTTCCCCAGGTTACATTTCTTTTTATTTTTTTCCACTCCTTTACTTCGTAGCATGCAAGAAATTTTATTTTGTGTCCAACAGGACAGTCTTTTGAGATGTGGATTAAGGATGACAGGGCATATCCATCACCCCATTTATCAGGTTGTAATTCATCAAACAATTTCTCGTTGTCAATGTATGGATCATCATAATACAGTCGGGTGCGATAACTATCCTGGTAAATCATAATCGTTTCTCCGGGGTCTGCAATATTATCACCATTGCCACTGCCATATATTTCACTATCGCCATCATCAATCCCGATATTTGTAAATGCAGGGACATCATAGAATACCGGCACATCAAATTCATCGTTCCAGATATTTCCTTTGCTGTCTGAAATGGAAAGGTTGAATCTTACTTCAAAAGGAGAACCATCGGTGGTGGGTTGGTTTAAAGCGGTTACTTTATAATCCACCGGCAGCCACGATAGTTCAGCACCTGGCAAATCATCCAGTTCAATAACGGGATTTGAAATTTGTATACCATCCGTTGCTGAGCTAAGGGTTACTCTTATCTTTTTTGCAGTGCTGCCACCACGGTTTAGTAACCTGAGCCTGAGGTTGCATTGTTTTTTATGTTCCAAAAAAATTGATGAATCGTTGACTTTATGTTGCACAAATACAATTTCCGGGGGGCTATTTTTTTTATATATCCCTATTTGGTGTGCCTGATGGTTTGTAGAAAAACTTAGTGACCCGCTTGCATTGCTTGTTATCTCACTAATTCTTCTTTCACCTGTGGTTTCGTTATAATCTAACAGGGAGTAGACAGAGTTTGGAATATAAACAGGGGCGGTCTTTACATTGATATTTACTTTGTTTATTTCACGGCCATCAGGTTCCCATTTTTTTGTTCTTATTTCCATACCGCCTTTTGTTACTCCTTTCAGATCAATATACCCCGGCTCATGCAGATTACTGTTGACCTGGTATCCCCATACCTCAAAGTTGGGATAGAGATCTGCATGGTGCCAGCGATGCGGAACGGGTAAGGGATTTTGAAATGAGGTGACTGCAAATTGAAAAGCGTCTTTAAATTCAGAAACTGTATAGCCATGCCCGCCAGGATAAATATGGTAATCAAAATTCAGATCTTTCTCGCGTACTGCTCCCTGGTATACTTCGGTGTTCAGATAGACTAATTCGTCTATTGTACTGTTATGAAATCTTAACCTGACTCCATTAAAATTTCTGAACATATACTTTTCGAGATACAATGTATGATTGTTGGGATATCCTATAAAAAATTCCGTGGATCCCTTCATATTTACTGCGGTTCCGATCAATTGCGGGTATTTGCCTGCAAGAAACCAGGACATAAATCCACCCATGCTATGTCCAATCAAAGCCCGTTGCGACCGATCGGGTATTGTTTTGTATAGACTGTCTATATGATGAACAAATTCTAAAAAATAATCTTTAAACTGAATTTGATATTTAATGTTAGAATGATAACCAATATTGTAGGGTCTTTCATCTGAAATTGCTGACCTGCCGTTCCACGCTACTAACAATACCTGGCTTTTATCCACTAACTGTTGTATTCCATCTATATTAAACTCATGAGTGCCTTTGTTGCCATGTAAAAAATAGATGACCGGGTATCTTTTCTTTGAACTGTTGTATTCTGAAGGAAGATAAATTCTGTATGGTTTATTCGATTTGAATATAGAACTGAAATGCGATGTATCGGTCTGTGCAGTAGTTTGAATTATTATCGCCTGATAGAAAATAAAAGAATAAAGTAAATATTTTATTTTCATTTAATTTCCTAAATTTATGAAAAGATACGTAATAAAAATATTATCTAAACTTTTTACCTGTAATACGGGCGTATTTCAAATTTTCGCTCTACACACGCCTTTCCGGTCGGTGAGACACCGACCGGTAGCGGGTTCTACGGGCGGGTGTCTCCACCCGCCTGCGAAAATCTGAAATGCGCCCTGTAATACTATCGAAGTTGATTGGCTGTTGTTAACTGTTTTTATTGCAATTCCGGAATGATTACAACTAACGAAATATGATGCTTGTATTTAAAGCGATGCTGATAGCCTGCGTTTTGTTTTTAGCCGGTCCAAATTCCGGTACGGATAGTAGTACTTTAAATAAAACTCATCATACAGCTAATTTGAGAAATACTCCTGAAGCCGGGGAACAAAATTCAGGAAGTAAAACCTTCATCTTTAATGTTAGTATCAACGACCTGAACGAATTCAAAAAATTTGTGGCTATTGCTGCCCGTCTGAAAAAATACGGTGAAGTACAGGTAAGCATTAGTAAACCTGCCGATAAAGCTTTTTATGAAATACCGGCCGGAGGGAACCCCTGGAGCGAATACGCAAGCTATAATGCTACATTATATAAATTTTATCCCGATCCCAAAATTGCTCCTTTTGTACCTGTGGATTATGTGAAGAAAAACCAGGAATTAATTGTTGCCAAGGCAAAAATTCTTAGGGAGTATGGATTATACGCTGCGTTTTTTGCCAATGAACCAGGTTTTCTGCCCGCAACTTTTTTTGATCAATACCCTAAGCTGAGAGGGCCGCGTGTAGATCATCCGAGAAGAAGCAATTATGCTTTCTTTTCACCCTGCCTTAGTGTTAAAGAAAGCCGGGATATGTACACATATATGGCCGGTGAACTTATCAGGAATGTGCCTGAAATAAAATCATTTTATTTTAAAACAAACGATGCAGGTTCGGGCAACTGCTGGACAGACTGGCTATACAACGGACCAAATGGACCTTCTCATTGCAGAAACCAGACTACAGGGATGAGAATACATGATTTGATGAGTTCAATAGTGAATGGCGCTACCAAAACGGGCAAAAAACTGGATGTATATCTTTCTTTTCCGCAAGGTTCTTCAAACCTGTCAGATGAAGAAAGAGAAGATATTCAAAATCGCCTTCCCGATAATTGTTATTTCAAAAGCACCGATGCACATGAAATGAAATCAATAGGCAGTGATGTTTCGTCTTTATATCCTGTTACAGGAATTGCAGATGTGCTTTCATTTATTAAGGACTTTAGTAGAATTGATAAACAAAAAAAACAAACAGTTTTTATAAACTTCAGGGTTTCATATGACAGGGGCAACGAAAACATTGTGGTAGAAGAAATATTTATTGATCTATTGTGCGATTATCTCAGTGGAGAAGAATTGCCCACATTGGACAGGCTTCAGAAATATTGCAATCATTGGGGTGGGGAAAAAAATGCAGATAAGTTATACCGCTCATTTATTGATTTGGCTGATGCTTTTAATTATAAATATTCAAATCTTGGAAACCTATCAGGTATCAACTGGAATGTGGCAGCAAGGATGATCAACCGTCCGCTTGTAGCAGTACCGCAGTTGCTTACTAAGAAAGAAGAAGCTTATTTTTTACCATATATATTTAATGTTTCTTACGAAGAAGCCAGGATGGATTATATGGATATTCAGGGTGGACGCTGGGAAACAAAACCCGATTCGGTAAAAGTTTATCTTGGTAAGATTGCGGGAATTTGTGCTAAACTAAAAACAGTAGACGCTTCAGCACCTAAATATACTTACATAAAACAGTTGGAGAAAGCACTGCAAATACATGCCAGTCTCATACGTAGTTGCGGAAATTTTGCAGCCGCACAGGCAATACGGGATGCTAATGCTGATAAGCTAAACGCACCTGCACACCGGCCTGACAAAAATGCAACATGGACAGGTGATACTGCTTTACTGAAATTTAATTCAATCATGAGGGACGAACTTGATAATACAGAAGACCTGATAAGCATATTGGAAACAGGAGGTATTGATTTGATATGCAAAGCAAAAGATGCTGCTCACGAAGACAATTTCCTGTTAGGTCCAAATCTGGTAACACAGTTAAAACAAAAAAGAAAAATTATGCTTAACCACTGGCGTGATATTGAGAACTATATGACAAGTCCTTTTAAATAATCCAATATGTTATTACTATGAGCTTAGTAAACAAAATATTGTTTTTTATTGGTATTACACTTCTTGCAATCAACATTTATGGTTTGTTTAAGTCTTTGAGAAACCCAGCTATTTATGAGGAAGAAAAAATTATCAGAAACAGGATAGGGGATGTTAAAATAAAATATCCTGAAATCAAGGAACAGTTGATCAGAAAAAACGGAGAATCAAATATTGCGTTTGCTGTCAGGATAAACAAAGTAGTAAACGATGGTTTTGCACATTACTGGAAAGCTGCAGGCATTGAGAAATATAATATTCGTGTACCGGTATGGGAAAATTATCTTTTATACTTCGCCTCTTATATTAATCCTTCGAAATACAGAGAATATGAATTCAGTAATTACAGGAAGAATCTTGAAAGAGGAGTGGGTTTATGTTCTACTCATTCAATAGTGGTAAAAGGTGTATTGAATGAAAATGGTATGCATGCCGAGCTGTTAGATATAGATGGACATCATGTTGTTGTTCGTGCAGAACTTGGAGATTCAACATATCTGCTGGATCCCGACTTTGGCGTGGTAGTTCCTTTTGATACTGCTGCAATCAGTTTAAATCCTGAATTGGTAAGGGAACCTTACAGCAAAATGGCAGCTCTGTATTATCCCAATGCAAAGGATCCTTATACTACTGATTATATGGTAAAGATTTTCGGTGGTAAAATGCATGTCTATGATGTAAACAACCGGTTTGAATATTTTTCATACCTGGCCATCTGGATCGTGCCGGTAATATTAATGATTCCATTTTTTATTCAAATGCTGAAAAAACAAAGAAGCTGATGCAAAAATGCAACCTTTATTTTTTTGTTTTCTTTTTAGTGAATTTGTTTCCAATATTGTCTTATGGACAGTATAAGAATACTCCGCATAGAAGATTAGTTGCCGGAGAAATACCGGTTAGTAAACCCGGCAGCTATGCAAAAGAAGGTGCTGTGTATGTATTGACAAGCGATATTACAAGTAATGCCAGTCCTGTGTTTTTAGGTAAGAACGTTACACTTGATTTAAATGGATACTCAATAAAATTTACAAACGGAAATTATGACCATATACCCAACAGTGGGTTTGAAGAAGGATTGAAGGGCTGGGATATATCCAAAGCTCCCGGAGCAAAAATTGAAAACACAGCAGAAGTTCATGTTTTTCTCGGAAAAAAATTATTACGGTTAAAGGCAGGTGATGAAATCACTTCTCCATATATTAAACTTCCATTTGCCAACCGTTCCTATTTTGCCATGTGTGGGGTTACGGGAAATTTTTATCATGATATGAAAAAATATCCTGATGATGAAATGAAAGTAAGTGTGTATGTAGAAGATGAAAATGGTAAGGAAGTAATCTGCTCTACAAAATATCCCGATACTGTATTAGTAAGTTGCCCGGTTATTAAGAAACAACCCCGATTGGGTGGCGGATTTGTATATGCACATTTAAACCAGTTAGCTGCAGGAAAATATCGGGTTAGAGTAAAGGCGGAAACAGACTGCCTGGTAGATGAAATTGATATTCGCCCGGCAATGGATGTTGGCATTTCCATAATTGAAAAGACGGCTCCTTTTGCGCATTACGACCAGGTAACATACGATGGGTATCCTGCTACATTCCCATCCTTTTTTGATTATACTTCTGATGCAGATAAACGAAACCCTTTACCCGGCATTCCACAAATAGATGGAGATGGTACCATAATTATTAAAAACGGACGGATAGAAAGTTTTTCCGACCCTGTACTTGCATGGGGTATTCAATCAAGTGCATCAAGGGTAAAGGTTATTTTAGAAAATGTAAATATTAAAGTCAGTGGTATAAATACCAATGCTGCCGACATACCACAGGCACTAATTTATAATTGCAGGTTTGATGTATCAACCCCCTTTGTGATACAACGCCATACACCATTTTATGCAGTTACTCTTAGAGGTGAGTTTCCATCTGAAGTCGCACACAACGAGTTTTATGGTGGGCAGGGATGCCTTTCATTTCAGGGTAAGCACTCCAGCGTACATGATAATCTTTTTGTAAACCGGCAAACCGTAACCAATCATTATAGCATCAGTGGATCTGGCGATGGTTCTAAAATATTCAATAACAGGGTTGAGCCTGAGATAGGTTCCGGCATTTGGGCTTCAGGTCATATTGATGTTTTTGGCAACATTATAAAAATAAAAACCTCTCCGTCAACCTGTGAATATGGACATGAAGAATATAGTACCAATGCTATCCGTATGGCTGATTATCAAAGAAAACATGATGCGGGCTTTTACGGAAACAAAGTTTTCAATAATAAAATATATGTTACTGCTTTAGAATACCCCGCACCAAATGGATATCTGCCAATGGCGTTCGGAGTATTTTATAGTATAAGCGGGGCTGACAACTATGTATTTAATAATGATTTTGTGATCAATAAAGTTAATCCAGCGTCAAAAACGATTACCACGGCATTTTATATTTGCGGCGGTAAGGGGTTTGGCGGTGAGTTTTATGATAATAGGATTACAACTAATGTTCCGGCCGCCTGGATTGCATCAATGTATGGTGGCGCTGAAAATTCAAAGATTTACAACAATACGATTATCCCACTGAATGCTGCAAAGTTTAAGACAATCCGGATGGGATGGGCGGCAAGCAAAGAGAGTGTTGCTGAGAATATTCAATTTAAGTCAAACAGGGTTGTCGGTGGTAAATTTGAAATTGATGCAACTAATCAACCACATAGTTATACGGTATCATGGACCTGTACTGTAAAACTTACTGATAGAAATGGGAGACCTGTAAAGCATAAAGATGTGAGTATAACAGATAAGGATAATGTAAATGTAGTGGAAAGCAAAACGGGGGAGGATGGTGTACTAAGTGTTGAGTTAACTGAATACACTGTAAACAGTGAGAAAAAGAACATCAGGACGCCATATACATTAAAAGTTGGGTCTTTATCGAAAGAAATACAGCTAACTGAAAATACAGAGGTATCATTAATGGTAAATGATCAATAAGTAAAAGAGCTTACTCTATTCAAGTCAAACCGGGTAAATAGAAAAACTGTCGGTAAGGCATTTACCAAACAGGAGAATAAAAAGAAAATTAAAATTTTCTTTTCCTTACTAATCAATTGCTTTTATGGTTTTAGAAACCGGATTTTTGAAATTTATCCGAATTTTTCTATCCGAAAAATTTCTTATGGTTATGGAATTATAGTCCTGAGTCATTAGCTTATAAATATTTTATCAATTAAATTCTGAGAAATAATTAATAAAAAATTTTATTTTTCAAAACCTATAATTTAATTTTATGAAACCTTTAATTATTGATATTTTTTGAAAATGTAATTAAAAGTAAAAAAACTACAATGAAAAGAAAAAAACTACCAAAATTGCTGTTTGTGAGCATAATGCTACTTGGTGTGGCATTCCAGTTACAGGCACAAACAAAAATGGTTTCCGGAACCATTATCTCCGAGGAAGACGGGAAACCGCTGCCCCGTGTAAGTGTTGTAGTACAGGGTACAAATTCCGGTACTGCCACCAACGAGATGGGAAAATACACTATAAGCGTTCCTTCGGGAAAATCAAAAATTGTTGTTTCTCATGCCGGCTTTGTAATTCAAACAATAGATGTTGGTAACCGTTCAGTTATTGATGTTACATTAGTGAGCGAGGCCAAACAACTTACCGATATCGTAGTAACTGCTTTGGGAGTTAATAAACAAAAGAAGGCTTTGACCTTTGCTACACAGGAGCTTGCCAAAAAAGATTTGACAGAAGCCAGAGATGTGAATGTAGCAAATTATCTCACCGGCAAAATTGCAGGCGTTCAGGTATCGGTTTCAGCCGGTGGAGTAGGGGGATCGAGTAAAGTAATCATCAGAGGTATCAGCTCACTTACTGGTGAAAATCAGCCCTTATATATTGTAGATGGTATTCCTTTGGATAATACCAAATATGGCGAAGGGCAGGTCTTTACGGAGGGGCGGGATTTTGGAGATGGTATAGGGAATATTAATCCGCAGGATATTGAATCAATAAACGTGTTGAAGGGGCCTAATGCTACTGCATTGTATGGTTCACGCGGTAGCAATGGTGTTATAATTATTACAACCAAATCAGGTAAAGGTGGCAGGGGAATAGCTGTGGAAGTGAATTCTAATGTTACAATTGACAGGTTAAATTTATTTCCAAAACTCCAGAATAAATATATGACAGGCTATGAGGATCTGAATTTATATGGCGATAAGGTTAATATTGGCGGAACAGAATATGAAACGATACCTACCTGGCATTTTGAGAGTTTGGGACCTCCTATGAAAGGGCAATTGTATGTAAATCCTTTTGTGTTTGACAAGGACGCTCCGCCAACAACATTTGCCATTTATCCTCAACCTGAAAATAATGTAAGAGATTTTTTTAACACCGGTGTAGTTACCAATAATTCGATTGCAGTATCCAATGCGACGGACAGATCTGCAATCAGATTATCCGTGAATAATACCACCATCAAAGGTATCATCCCTAATCATAAGGAGAATCAACAGTCTGTGACGTTGAGGGCATCTACAAATATTACTAACAAACTTTCCATTGAAGGGAAAGTAAATTATATCCACAAAAAATCGAATAACCCTCCCGGGCTTGGTGTTTTTTCATCAAATAATGTGGCAAAAAATCTGATACAAATGGGCCGGTATGTGCCTCTGCCTTTCCTGAAAGAATATTATGAAAAAACCGGTACACCGGGAAGTTGGCCTGGTGTATCTGTAAATCCTTATTACCTGGTAAACGAGAATAAAAACAATGCCGAACGCGACAGAATAATTGGATTCTTTTCTGCAAAATATCAGTTTACCAATTGGCTGAGTTTAATGGCCAGATCGGGTATTGATCAATACTCTGAAAAAAGATTATCTATAAGGCCGGTTGGTTTTCCCGGTCTGCCAAATGGCAGACTAAATGATGAGACTATTTTAACCCGGGAAATAAATAGTGATGCATTACTGACAGCTTCTAAAAATGATATGAAGAATTTCACAGCATCTATTTCTTTGGGTGCTTCTATATCCAACAGGAATTACAGGCAACAGGGCTGGGAAGGATTGAATTTTAAAGTACCCGGTATAAATGATATCAGTAATACAAGACAGGTAACTCCTTTCTACTCTCAGGTGAAAAGAGAAATTCAATCTGTATATGCATCTGCCGAAGCAGGATATAAGAACTATTTATTCCTGAATGTAACCGGACGAAACGACTGGTCTTCTACCCTCGGGGAAAATAATTATTCGTTCTTTTATCCTTCTGTTGGCGGTAGTTTTGTTTTTACAGATGCATTAAATATACAATCAAGAATACTGAGTTACGGAAAAATAAGAGCTTCTTATGCCGAAGCCGGAAATGATGCTTCAGCATATCTTACGCAAACAGGGTACTATCTCAGTAGCACTCCTTTCAATGGTTTGAGCATGGCAAGCCAAAGCAACACAATCTCTCTCTTTGATTTAAAAAATGAATTAAAGAAGTCTATAGAACTTGGTTTGGATTTAAGATTTTTAAATGACCATTTAGCATTAGATATTACTGCGTATAAAAGCAATACAAAAAACCAGATTGTACCTGTAGGCATTTCATCTGGAAGTGGCTATACTACCAAAATTGTTAATGCAGGTGATATTGAAAACAAAGGGATTGAAATTTCCCTTCAGGCATCATCTATTCAACTTGGAAACAATCTGCGCTGGGATATGTCTTTTAACTATGCAAGAAACTATTCCAAAGTAAAAGAACTGGCGCCTGGAATTGAAACATTTTTTCTCAGCGGAACTGCTCAAAGCAACTTTGTAGAAGCACGGACCGGTGAAGCTTTTGGCAATATCATAGGATATAAATATAAAAGGGCACCCGACGGACAGATAATTGTAAACAGTAGTGATGGCTCTTATGCAAGAGAAGATGAGTATAGTATTTTAGGAAACGTTGTACCTAAATGGACAGGCGGATTAAACAATACGTTGTCTTTCAAAGGAATTTCTCTCAACTTCCTTATAGATTTTGTACAGGGTAATAAGATTGTTTCAGAAACCAAGTACCGGATGATGACCAATGGTACTGCAAAATTTACAGAACGATACAGAGAACACTCAGAACCCCTGCCTGGTGTAGTGGAAGTGACAGATGCCAATGGTAATGTGATCAAGTATGAAAAAAATACTATGACTGTTGATGGACAAACGGCCTGGGCTTACAGGGGCTGGGGGCAAATAGGCGAGGAATTTGTGTTAGACGGAAGTTTTGTAATGCTGCGTGAGGTAATATTAGGTTATGCTTTTCAACCTTCATTTCTTAATAAGACTCCTTTTAAAAGTATCAAAGTTTCATTGGTTGGACGCAACCTCTGGTATATTGATGAACACATGCAGGGACTGGGTATATCACCTGAAACTAACCTTAACACAAGTGCAGGATCTACCGGTGTAGAAGTATTCAGTATGCCTACAACCAGAAGTTACGGTATCAACCTGAACTTTACTTTCTAAAAAAATATTTCAGAACACGAAATAGAAAACAATGAAATCGTATAATAAAATAACAGGATTCACTCAGGTACTTTTTGTCATCCTTTTGGTATTTACAGGATGTACCGATAAATATAAAGAGATGAACACAAACCCAAGTTTGGTTTCGGAAGACCTGGTGCCGCCTGAATTTCTTTTGACAGCAGTTCAATATGGTATAGGCAGCGGACTTGGCGCTTCGGATATCAGCAATTATTGCGGTATGGAAGTGCGTGGCGATAATTCCCCTTTCATTGATCATTTTGATGATTGGGCCTGGAATGTAAGTTTTACATCTTTTGGCAATAACCTGGCAGCAATAATCAGAAAAACTAAAGATGACCCTGAACTGGTCAACAAAAAGGCAATTGCAAGAATTTTGAAAGTATGGGTATTTGCTCAGTGTACAGATATTTATGGTGATATCCCTTATTTCGACGCCAATAAAGATCCGAATGATGCTGTTTTAACTCCAAAGTATGATACACAGAAAAGTATTTATGAAGATTTTTTTAAGGAACTGAAAGAAGCTGCTGCTGAATTAGATGCAAGCAAAGCCAGCTTTGGATCTGCCGATCTGTATTACGGAGGTGATGTAACTAAATGGAGAAAATTTGCAAATTCACTTCGTTTAAGATTAGCATTGAGATTAAGATATGTTGATGAACAAATGGCCAAATCTAATATCAGTGATCTGCAGGATGCTGATCTGATTACAAGCAGAAGTGATGATGCTGCAATATACACTGCCAACGATATAGAAGAACATCGCAATGGCATGTATAACAGTGTTGCTAACGGGTATGATCCTGCCGAAAGACAGGATTATCTTGACCATCAGCATGTGGGTAAAGCTCTCCTTGATGCATTGGTAGGTAGTTCATCACCTGTTAATCCCCTCGATCCACGCACTAAGGTGATTGCAGATACTGCTGTGCTTAACGGTGCAAAATTAAATCCTGCGCGGGCGCCCTTTGGTTTTCGGGCACAACCACTATTGGGTGTAGTTCCGGTGGAAAACAAATATCCTTATGGGTTCGGCTCGATTTCTAATTTTAGTTTGTTTTGGTATGTACCTGTAATTGAACGGCCTATTCTAAAAAGTTCTGAAGTGTATTTTGCTCTGGCTGAAGCAGCTTTATTTAATCTTCGTAACAGCGGTAGTGATGCTGCCACTTATTTTAAAAAGGGAATTGAAGCAAGTGTAATTGAGATACAGGATCTTTACAATACAGGGAAAGCACAGATTCCCGAAGTGTTGAAACTGGTATTTGGTGATAATGTGGATGTAGACAAATACCTGGACTATAAGGAAATGAAACAAAGCCAGATTGATGCTTTCCTCGCATCTTCTGCCACAACTTTAACGGGTGCAAATAATGAAGAGAAACTGGAGCAGATCATGAACCAGAAAATAATTGCACTATATCCTAATGGATTAGAAGGATGGAGTGAATGGAGAAGAACAGGATATCCCAGGGTGCTTGTTGCCGCAAATGAACAAAGTACATTTCAGGGAGTTGCTCCAAGAAGGCAGCATTATCCCAACAATGAAAAATTAATTAATACAGTTAATAATAAAGAAGCAGTTGACAGAATCGGCGGAGTTGATGACATGATGAAAAAAGTATGGTGGGATGCCAACCCTAATGCACCCCATAAACATCCCGGAACAGTGGAATCAAGATGCTGCCCCTGGTTGTAATGGGAGAGGTATTACATGAATGTCAGGAATCGAACTAACAGGTTATGATACCAAAGCCCCTTGTTCTGTTCTGTGTTTCTGTAAAAATTGTTTGATTTTTTGATGAAGTGCTTCGCTTACGGGCGTTACCGGCAGGCGGAGCACATTTTCTATTAATCCCAGGTGGGTAAGAAAAGATTTTACTCCGGCCGGATTATTTTCCACAAAAAGCAATTGGTAGGCTTCCAGTAAAGTGTCGTTCAGGGCTTTAGCTTCCTGCAACCTGCCTTCTAATGCAAAACGTACCATTCCTGAAAATTCATGAGGCATGCAATTGGCAATTACACTGATCACGCCATCCATGCCACAGGCAATTTGAGGGAATCCCAATGCATCGTCACCACTTGATACCAGGAAGTCATCCGGGCGGTATTTTAGTATTTGCATGCATTGAGCCATATCTCCACCTGCTTCTTTGATACCGGCAATATTGGGCAATTCTGCCAGTTGCAGAATTGTTGCAGACTCAAGATTTCTGCCGGTACGCCCGGGTACATTATACAAAATCACCGGCTGAGGCGCTGCTTCTGCAATGGCTTTATAATGAAGATACAGTCCTTCCTGTGAAGGTTTACTGTAATAGGGGGTTACGCTAAGAATAGCAATAGCGTCTTTGAGTGGAAGGTGCTTAAGATCGGCAACCACTTCCTGGGTATTATTTCCACCCACACCCACAACTACCTGCACCCTGCCGTTTACTTTTTCGTAGGTGAAATTTATAATTCGGGTCTTTTCTTCTTTGCCTATAGTTGGAGATTCGCCGGTAGTGCCTAATGTTACAATATACTCCACTCCATTATCAATAATGAAGTCAATCAGTTTTTCAAGTGCCGGGTAATCAACACTGAAATCTTTTTTAAATGGAGTGACGATGGCAACTCCAGTTCCCCTGAGTTTTGTTCTAAGTGACATGCTGCAAAGTTATTACTGAGAATTTGATTCAGTAGCGTTGAAGTAAAATAAAAATAATTTGTGTGTAAATATTTCCTGAAACCGATGGATGAACGAGATTTGAAAAGTATCGGGTTCTTACTTTTCCATTTCTTCCCAAAATCCCATCCTGCTGTATTTTTCTATGCGTTGTTTTATTCTTTCTTCGGCCGGGATTTTCTTAAGCTCTTCCAGTAATTTTAGCAAAGTTTGCTTAAGGCTTTCCGCTGCTTCTTCATAATTCCAGTGTGCCCCGCCGTAAGGCTCTGCAACAATTTCATCTACCAGACCAAAACCTTTCATGTCAGGTGGTGTGAGTTTTAGCTGTTCTGCAGCTACTTCTTTTTTCTCCCAGCTCCGCCACAGTATACTGCTGCAATTTTCAGGGGAGATAACCGTGTACCAGGTATTTTGAAGCATTAATACCCTGTCGCCTACACCAATACCCAGTGCGCCACCGCTTGCACCTTCACCAATAATCACGCAAATAACAGGTACCTTCAGCCGCATCATCTCGTATATATTGCGGGCAATGGCTTCACCCTGACCGCGCATCTCAGCCTCCGCTCCGGGAAAAGCTCCGGGGGTATCAATAAAAGTAATTACAGGTTTATTGAATTTTTCAGCCAGTTTCATCAGCCTCAGCGCTTTGCGGTACCCTTCGGGGTTTGCCATACCAAAATTGCGTAACTGGCGCATTTTGGTATTGATACCTTTTTGATGGCCAACCAGCATCACAGTTTGTCCGTCAATTTGTGCGAAACCACCTACAATGGCCTTATCGTCCTTAACATTCCTGTCTCCAAAAAACTCTATAAAATTGGTACACATCCGTTTGATATAAGCATTGGTATATGGTCTGTCGGGATGCCGGCTCAATTGTACCCGCTGCCATGGAGTTAAGTTATTGGTAATCTCCTTTCTTTTTTCTATCAATGAGGTCTCCAATTGGTGTATGGCATCAGTATAATCTACCTTGGGATTTTTTTCTGCCATCTCTTTCAACTGTGAAAGCTGGTCGTACACTTCTTTTATCGGTTTCTCAAAGTCCAGAAATTGTCGTTGTTTGAATTGAGGCATATATTGGCTTTAGGAGTGGGCAAAATTAGTATTTAATTGACAGATAGTATCTGGTTGTGAAAGTATCAATTTTTGCCAACTTATTATTAATGTACCTAAAAAGACATCTATCAGAAAAGAATAACCCCGTTTTGGGTATGAATTTCAAGGGATTTATCGTGAGAATTCTCCACCCTTCCGATAATCCTTGCTTCTACTCCAAAATGGTTAGCGATACTGATTATATCCATTGCCGTTTTTTCGCTGGTATATATTTCCATCCTGCAACCCATGTTAAATACCTGGTACATTTCCCTGGCATCTGCCTGGCTGGCATCCTGTATTATATCGAAAATAACCGGGGGAGTAAAGAGGTTGTCTTTAATGACTTTTACATTTTCGGGTATATACTTCAGGCATTTGGTTTGCCCGCCACCACTGCAATGAATCAGTCCATGTATATCATCGAAGTACTGCTCAAGCATTGGTTTTAATACCGGGGCAAATGTCCTGGTAGGAGAGAGTAGTAGTTTTCCTATCTGTAAAATTTTATCATTCACATTTACTGTATCGGTCATCCTGTATTTGCCGATATATACTACATCATTATTCAGTGTGGGTTCAAAAGTTTCAGGATAGTTTTCGGCATAATATTTATTTAATACATCATGGCGGGCACTCGTCAGTCCATTGCTGCCCAGTCCGCTGTTGTATTCATTTTCATAAGCGCATGTGCCAAAGCTTGCCAGCCCAACAATTACATCTCCCGCTTTTATTTTTTCATTGGTTATAATTCTTTCTTTAGGCCATCGGGCTGTCATGGTTCCGTTTACAGCAATAGTCCTCACCACATCACCCACGTCGGCTGTTTCGCCTCCGAGGTATTGAATATTTACACCGAAAGAATGAAGTGTATCAAACAGTTCCTGCGACCCGTTGATGACCTGCTCCAATACTTCTCCGGGAATGCGTTTTTTATTTCGGTCTATAGTGGAATTGAATATCAGTCCATCGTATACACCTATGCAGAGCAGGTCGTCAAGGTTCATCACAATAGCATCCTGTGCAATACCTTTCCAAACGGATTTATCACCGGTCTCTTTCCAGTACAGGTATGCCAGTATGCTTTTGGTGCCGGCACCGTCTGCATGCATGATATTCACAAAGTTGTTATCACCACCCAAAAAATCGGGGTACATTTTGCAAAATGCTTTAGCATATAATCCCGCATCCAGTTTTTTGATGGCATTATGTACATCCTCTTTTTGCGCGGATACCCCTCTTTCGTTATACAAACTCATGATATATTTTTAAACCGCTGCAAAAGTAATTATTCGCGGTACAAATATCAATTTACATTAGCTTTGCAAACTCTTATAAAAGAATCGCCATTTTTGACCCTGCAGGTACATCGCAACATATCAGCTTTACCTTCATTCCGTAACCCGGTAGTTACCATCGGCACATTCGACGGGGTTCATCTTGGGCATAAACAAATTATTAATCAGCTCAAAGCAGAGGCCCGGCTTATTGACGGAGAAACGGTTATTATTACTTTTTATCCGCATCCAAGAAAAATCATTACTCCCGCAGCTCATATTGAATTACTAAATACAACTGATGAGAAGATAGCATTGCTGGATAAAGAGAAAATTGATCATCTGATTATTGTTCCTTTTACTTATGAATTTTCAGAACAGGACGCCACTTCCTATATAGAAGATTTTCTGGTAGCTAAAATTAAGCCTCATACTATAATTATTGGTTATGATCATCACTTTGGAAAAGGAAGGGAAGGTAACTATAAAATGCTTGAAAGCTTTGGTGAAAAATTTAGCTTTTCGGTAAAAGAAATTCCTGAAAAATTATTACACGAAGCAGCCGTAAGCTCCACCCGGATCCGGAATGCTTTGCTGGAGGGTAATATAGCAACAGCGAATGAATTGCTGGGATACGATTATTTCTTTTCAGGGACTGTAGTTGGGGGCAATCGTATTGGAAACACCCTTGGTTATCCCACAGCCAATATTCAGCCCAATGACGATGAAAAACTAATTCCTGCAAACGGTATTTATGCTGTTGAGGTATTGGTGCAGGATAAAATATTCCAGGGAATGATGAGTATTGGTGTTCGTCCAACTATCGGTGATGACACCAACAGGGTGATTGAAGTAAATATATTTGACTTCAGTGCGGATATATATGGCAATTCTATTACAGTGTTCTTCAAATATTTTATGCGGGCAGAGGAGAAGTTCTCCGGTCTTGATGAACTGAAACAGCAATTGGCGTTGGATAAGGTAAATGCGTTGAGATTGTTGGGGGATAGGGGGTAAGTGGTAAGTGGTAAGTTGTAGGGTGTAAGGAATATGGAATCTCTGTGATGACGACAAACGTGAAACGACAAACGATAAACCGGAAACGACAAACCTCAAACCTCAAACAACAAACATACTCCCTTTATCAGGCCGCGGCATTTTCTGTAATATATTTTACCAGGCATCTTTTGGCAATAGGAAGTAGTGTTTCTTCGAGAGGGAAGCTAAGATCGGTTTCGATACTGTACACCGCTGGATTGGGCAGTGAAACCTGGTGGCGGATCAGTTCTGTCTTTATGCTTTCGTAAGTGTTCACTATATTTCGCTCCCACTGTGCTATATAGGAAGTTTTGATACTCCGGTATTTTTCATCATGTTTTTCAAAAATACTCAGCCGGTAGTGATATACCCTGGTGTCGGCATAATCTCCGTCGCATAGAAAAAAATAACCCTCACTATTTTCAAGCGGAATAATACCTACCGGTACGATATTTATTTTTTCTTCAACAAACTCATAAATCTCGGCGCCGTCTTTTATAGTAGAACTCATTTTATTGATGGCATACTGAATAATATCTTCCAGTTCTTTCATCATGTCATCATCTTCTATGATTTTTTCATACAGTATTTCCAGTTTCGACATGTCAATATGTGAGAAGCGCTTGGGGAACTGATCCTGCAGCAATTGTTTGTTGTGTTTGAAATGCAAAATATTATTGTGATGAAATATGATATCTGAAAGCTGGGGATACAATTTATTCTGGTTAAATTCTTTGTGAATTTGCTGCAGATAAGCCAGCAGTGTATATTTCTTTAATTCAAAATCAATATATCCTTCTGCAAACCAGGTATGTGACAGGGTCTTCATAACTGACGGGGTTAGTTTTCCGAATTTAATAAAAAATGAAACAAACTGTTCACTTTTAATAAGATTATAACTATTTTGTTTGTGAAATAGTATGTAAAGTGATTGCAGTATTTTCAGGGATGAGTAAACGGGAGAAGTTATCTGCTTTGCAGCAACTAGCTGGTAGCACACAAAAAAATATTTTTCGTGTGGACCTTTCACAAATCATCTCAACATATATCGGAGAAACGGAAAAAAACCTCAGCAAAATTTTTAACCAGGCAGCCGGCAAAGACTGGATTTTATTTTTTGATGAAGCAGATGCATTGTTTGGTAAACGTACTGATGTAAAAGACAGCCACGACAGATATGCTAATCAGGAAGTAGCTTATCTGCTGCAACAGTTGGAGCATTTTAAAGGTATGGCGATTATTGCCAGCAATAATGCGAATGATATCCCCGAAGTTTTAAAAAGCAGATGTGAAACTATTATCCCCTCTAACAGGTATAAGAAACCCAAGATATACTAATGTTATGTCAAATGTGAATTGTAAGAAGTGAAATTCTGGCCTCCACTTTTTAATGAGAAAATTAAATCGCTCTTGAACTATCAAAGTTTTCCAGTTCTTTAGCCACTGATGTAAGAAAACCGGCTCCCAGTGAACCGTCTACGATCCGGTGATCGTAAGAAAGCGACAGGTACATCATGTGGCGTATGGCAATGCTGTCACCCTGTTCTGTTTCTATCACCACTGGTCTTTTTTTAATTGCGCCAATAGCAAGTATTGCCACCTGGGGCTGATTGATGATAGGTGTACCCATCAGGCTGCCGAATGTACCCACGTTGGTAACGGTGAAAGTGCCACCCTGGGTATCATCTGGCTTGAGCCGGTTGCTGCGGGCAGCATTGGCCAGTCCGTTTATCTTTTTGGTAAGCCCGGTGAGGTTGAGATAATCTGCCTCTTTGATAACAGGCACAATCAGGTTGCCGCTGGGCAAAGCTGTTGCCATACCGATATTGATATCTTTTCTGACAATAATTTTATCGCCGTCCACGCTGGCATTAACCCATGGAAATTTTTTGATGCATTTAATTATCGCCTCAATAAACAGGGGCATATAGGTGATCTTCTCACCTTCTCTTTTCTCAAACTCCGCTTTTATTTTTTCACGCCATTGTACAATACCTGTTACATCACATTCGGTAAAGCTGGTAACATGGGCGCTGGTGTGCTTACTCTCAATCATGTGTTTGGCAATCATCTTCCGCATGCGGTCCATTTCCACTATTTCCACATTGCCGGTATATTCAGTTGCTTTTGGTTCCTCTGCAGGTGCTGATACTTGTATTGCCGGTGTTGGTATAGATTCAACTGCTTTTGCTATAGTTGGTTCTGCAGTTGGGGTAGCAGGCTGCCCGGTAGCAGGTTGCATTTTACGGTTAGCAATCCATTGCAGAATATCTTTTTTAGTAACCCTGCCCTCATTTCCACTTCCCGGAATATGTTCAAGTTCTGCAAGGTTGATGCCTTCATTGGCTGCAATATTGAGTACAAGGGGTGAGTAAAACCGTGCTCCGGTAATTTTTGGCAATACTACATGAGCAGGCTGATAGGGTACTTCCGCTGCTGCGGCTTCTTCATCAATAATATCGCTTGAAATCTGTGTTGTACCTGGTAAACTTTCATTTGGTACAGATTGCTGGATCATACCATTGGCACCATTTGCTTCGCCCTCTGCTTGGATGCGGGCAATTACTGCATCAATTGGAACGACATCATTTTCATTATACAGCAATTCTACTATAGTACCTTCCACCGATGAGGGTACTTCACTATCAACTTTATCAGTTGCAATTTCTAAAACGGTTTCATCAATTTTCACATGGTCGCCCGGCTTTTTATTCCAGCGCAATATGGTAGCTTCCATGATACTCTCTCCCAACTTAGGCATTACCAGGTCTACTATCGCCATACAATTTTAAAATTATCGTTAAGTTCAAAGGTAAGTATTGCCACCCATATTGGGAATAGCGATACTATAACCAGTATTGTACATATTATGCACAAATAATTATGATTTTTTTATAAAACTCCGGCCAATAATCGCAACCCAACCAGCCCGAGACAAATGGCTAATGCTTTAACAATAGCCGATGTTTTCATTTTATGAGATAAAAAAGCGCCTAATTGTGCACCGGCAATGACCCCAATACTCAGCCATAAGATCATGTGAAAAATATAGGGATCGGAATAATTGCCTTTTACAGCATGCACTACCACACTCACTGTGGCCATTACTGCCAGTATAAAATGGGAAGTAGCAGTTGCAACGTGAACAGGGAAATTAAGCCAGTGTACCATTGCAGGCACATGAATGATTCCCCCGCCAATACCCAGCAATGGCGAGATGAAACCCACGGCAATGCTCACTGCTATACCAATATATTTGTTATACGCATAAGAATACACTGTATTGTTCTTATCGGTAAGTGTTTGATAAGTCAATTGGTTTTCCTGACCGGGACTGGTATCCTGGCTTTGGTCTGAATTGTTTTTTTTGAAAAAAAGGAAAACAGAAAGCAGGATGAGGATAATACCAAATGCAATGCTGAATGCAGTAGCCGGTATGTATTTTGTTGCCAGCACACCCAATACAGATCCCGGAATTGTATAAGCTGCAAATAAAATTCCCGCTTTGAAATCAATCCGCCCCGAGCGGGCATACGCTATTGACCCTGAAACTGCATTGCAGGCCACTATAACAATAGAAACCGCTGTAATAATCTCCGGGGGAAGATTGGGATGGGTGAATATCAGCAATGGCACCAGCAAAAAACCGCCGCCGGCTCCAATCAGTGTCCCTATAGCTCCTATAGCGAAACCTATCAATAACAAAACGATACTGTTGTCCATCCTTCAGGAAAAATCCTTTTCTTTTATAAAATTCAAAGATATTTAAAATCCCCCTGCTATTCATAATTGAACAAGTGCAGGTGCTGTCTCCAAATCAATCTAAGATGTATTGAATATAACCTTCTGTAGGGTTTTCTTTTGGAACGATCTTACATGGGTTGCCTAAAACTATTGAAAACGGGGGAACATCAACATTTACAAATGAGTTAGGCGCAATTAAAACATTGTCGCCTATTGTTATATTCCCAACAATAACAGAACCTGCACCCATCCAGACATTATTACCGATAGTAGGAAAACCTTTTAGTCGGCCTCTGTTTGCCATCCCTATTGTTACGTTATGGGCGATATTACAATTTTTCCCAATTTTTGCTTTGGGGCTTACTACTATGGTTCCAAAATGCCCGATATAAAAGCCTTCCCCGATTTGTGTGTTGTATGGAATTTGTATTCCGTATTTAAACGAATACCTGCGCAGCAGTATCCTGTAAAATAACCACATTGGTGAGTACTTTCTGCATTTTGAAATTTTTCTTACAATGAACATATATCTGAACCCCGGTGTAAGCAGACACCTTAAAAGTCCCTTCATCCCGGTATGGCCTTCATATCTGTAAAGATCAGCTTTGATGATTCTATCCATTTTTAACTACAAATTTTGGGTTGGTATTTGTTGCATTTAATTCACAATTGATTTGGCAGGGTATATCGGCGGGCAGTCAAAAAAAATCCCACCATTAAAATCCGAAAGATACAATAGTTGAAGATTTTTGCATTCATCATTCTGGAACTGAAGCTTAATATTATTCAGAGATGCTAAAGATATACTGGTCTGGCGCAGGTCTCCCGACCTGTGCCTCGAAATTACTTTTCTATCCGTTTAATACACGCTTATAATATCAAGTAACTCCTTTTGATTCTCCGCAGGGTCAACTCCGAGCCTTTCGTGCGTGAGCTGGACTCTGCGAGGAATACTCATCGTTTCTCCTGCATTTAGCTTACAACTTTTATATACCGCAACAGTTTTAACTACAATCTTTGATTCTCCGCATACCGCCTGCCAGCGCACAGGCTATGCACGGGCAAACTGCGGAGAAGGAATTCATCTTTTAGTAAAACGGGGCAGGATCAGATTTTATTAGTACAAAAGTTGTATAGGATTGGTGGTTTAAATATTGTACATTTTTTTTCATTCGTCATAGGACTCGCTCTTTAGCCAGAGATATTATCGGAATCCCCCTTTAGTGAGTTACTTTGTTGTTTCTGCCCCAATTTGTTTACCTAATTTTTCAAATTCAATATCGTTAGGTTCCCAAAGTTCAATTTTATTACCTTCCACATCAAGTATATGTACAAACTTGCCATATTCGTATGTTTCAATTTTGTCTACGATTGTCACCCCTTCTTTTTTTAATTCTGCAACGAGTTTTTCTAAGTTTTCAACCCGGTAATTTATCATAAAGTCCCTGGTTGATGGTTCAAAGTATTTTGAATTGTCGTTGAACGGACTCCATTGTGTAAACCCTTTTTTTGTGCTGTCAGTTCCCTGATGCCACTCAAATACAGTTCCGTAATCGTTTGTATTTAATCCGAGGTGTGTCTTATACCAATCTCTTACTTTTTTCGGGTCTTTGCATTTGAAGAATATGCCTCCGATACCTGTTACTTTTTTCATTTTGTTACCTGAATTTGAATTTGAAATAATAGTTTTTAAAGCGAACCCAAGACAAAAAGTTGTCGCAAATGCCAAAGTCAAAAAAACTGTCTTTCTCATTTTTGTGTTTTGTTGTTGTCAATGTTTTGGTTACTAGTGAATATTCTATGCCACTCGTATATTCTGCTTTTGATTTTTATGAAAACAAAAGATATGCAAAAAATATTACCCATTATAAAAAAGGTGGGTTAAATACAGGATTGGTGATGGGAATGCATCAAAGCGCCCTGATAGTCACAAATACTTTCACCCGCCGTGGTTCGTGTCCCACGAAACACAAAACCATCAAAACTCTTCTCTCAAATCTTTTAAAAAGTCATACTCTTTTATATCGAGTTCATAAAACCGCACCGATGAGTAGGTATAGATTAAATAATCATTTGTCAGTTGCCAATGCTTTGCTGTAGGATTGCGATGCAGGTAGTCCAATTTTTGGTAAGCAACCTCCCGGGAATATAAATGAATGGCTAAGGGATCGCGTTGCCAGAATTCATGCAGCTTATTACTGGCATCAACGGTATACAAGCTAAGCATAGCCGGATTTTCACGCAGCAAAAGCTTCCTGAATTCATGAGCCGTATATTTGAGAAAAGAGCCCTGGGCTGTTTCTTTCCCATTCATGGCATTTATACGCCATATTACATGGATGTGATTTGGCATGATCACAAAAGCGAATACATCAATCTTGCCGGCATTACTTAAATATCTGAATGAGCTAATGATAAGATCTTTGTAATGGTCGTTCATTAATAATTTCATCCAGTTATTTATGGTAGCCGTCCAAAAATATATTTCACCAATGCGGATATACGACTTTCGGTGTTTTTCCTGATAATTCATAACTCACTCAATATACAAAATTCCGCCGCCTTTTCATTGAGGTTGCAGAGAGTGGCTCGTGGGACACGAACCACGGCGAAAGTGTGTGAGCCAGATACTGCGATGTATAATAATCGTATCAATTTCATCAATTGTCAACTTCTTAATATACCGATAGCCTTATATACAACTTTTATTTTCCGGAAGTTTTCATTAAATAATCGGCTACTGCCTGGAAGGCCGGTAATGAAGTGGCATCATTAGCTCCATTGGCTGCAATAGGGTGTGAGGCCAAACGCACAATAACCATTTCCGCTTTCGGATCTATATAGATAGTTTGCCCGTGAACTCCGCGGGCTGTAAATGCGCCATCTGCATTTTCAGTCATCCACCACATATTACGGTAAGACCA
>JBDHYJ010000061.1:0-31015 GCA_039811345.1 Chitinophagaceae bacterium | reverse complement strand
CTGACTGAGCGCAATTTTTACAAAATGTAGGATAATCGGTTTTACCCTGCTGATGTGCTTTGAGGTCGTTAATAAATTGGGAAGCATTTGATCGGGTGGATACTTCTAAGTTATCTTCTCTGATAGGACTTGAAATTTTACTTCCTTTTAAATCATAATAATCGGTGTGACCGTCTGCAACATAAGTTTCGTAATAGACTACACCCAATTGTTTTAAGTCCTGAATATATTTTGGGAAATCGGCACCTGATTTTACTTTGCTGTGTGCAGCTTTTATTTGTTCTAAAGTGAACATGAAATTTCATTTATTCTCTTACAAACAAAATAGCACTGTTCAGAATTTCTTCAGTCAGTCCTTAAAAATAAACAGCTATAAAGTTAAAAAAAATAAAGCCTTTTTCCATCACTAAGTATGGGGTATATAACATTTCATTTCACCTGCTTCCTTATTTTTTTAATCATCCATTTCACAAAAGACACTATTGCTAAAGCGAGGAAACCCAATGTTAATCCGGCAACAATTTCACTTACTATTACCGGCAGCTTTTCTAACAGGTGATGGATAAAATCTATATAGTGTACAAAAATACCACCTGCTACCAGGATCAATGCGATAGTACCTATGACACTCATGCTTTTGATGATCTTAGGGAGGGCCGTTACCAGTATTTTACCAAAAAAATCCGAGAAACTATTACTTTTTGTATTGAGAGCAATAAGCCGGTAACCCAGTTCATCCATCCTCACAATCAATGCAACAATTCCATACACACCGACTGTGGCTAACACAGCAATCAGTGAAACCACCACAATCTGGATAGTTATTGGTTTACCCACTACGGTTCCAAGTGCAATGATGACAATCTCAATTGATAAAATAAAATCTGTGAAAATAGCTGACTTCACTTTTTCTTTTTCCCTCAGGAGAATTTGCTCTTTAGAAAGATCTTCCACCGGTGCAGCCTCTTTGCTATGCTGGTGCGGAAAGAAATATTCAAAAATCTTTTCGGCGCCTTCATAAGCGAGGTAAAACCCACCCAGTACCAGTATAAACGTGACTGCGGGTGGATAAAAAGCGCTCAGTAAAAAAGCAAAGGGAAGGATAATCAGCTTATTCAAAAAAGAACCTTTGGTAATTGCCCATAATACCGGAAGTTCCCGGTCAGACACAAAGCCTGAAGCTTTTTCTGCGTTCACCGCCAGGTCATCGCCCAAAATGCCGGCCGTTTTTTTAGCTGCCAATTTACTCATTACCGCCACATCATCCATGAGTGCAGCTATATCATCGAGCAATGCAAATATTCCTGAAGCCATTGAAGTACATTAAAATTATAAAGTTGCGAAGCGAAGATAAGAAGCAGGATACCAAAATTCTTTCCTATTTTTATAGCTGTTCAGAAGGGATAATAACCCTGCTTCACATTCATCCGTAAAAAATTTTTAAATATAAAAGCAAAATGAAAAGAAGGAATTTTATTAAAACTACGGCTGCCGGAACACTTGCATTCATGCTGCCTGATGCATCATCAGCATTTGCACTCAACAAAAAACTGCGGATTGCACAAGTGGGGCTGGGCACTATGGGTGTAAATGATTTAAAAGCTATTGCATCACATCCTGCGGTTGAAGTGGTGGCACTGTGTGATGTTGACGCCAACATGATCAATGCCGTTAAAGATAAATTTGCCAATGCTAAAACTTTTTCTGATTACAGAGAAATGTTCAAAAGTATGGGACATAAGATAGATGCTGTAGTCGTTTCAACTCCCGATCACACTCATGCACCGGTTGCACTGAAGGCAATGGAAATGAACAAGAATGTATATTGTCAAAAACCACTGACGCATTACATTTCAGAATCAAGGAAAATGGATGCAGTGGCGGCAAAGAAAAAGCTGGTAACCCAAATGGGTATACAGGTGCATTCTTTCTATGATTATAAGCTGGCTACTATTTTAATTCAGAAAGGTATAATTGGTAAAGTAAAAAAAGTAATAGCCTGGTCACCCAAAGTGTGGGGGTACGATGGACCAGAGCCCGAAGGAAGCGATCCTATACCTGAAGGTTTGAATTGGAACCTATGGCTTGGTACCGGCAAGGAAAGGCCATATAAAGAAGGTTTCTACCATCCGCTGAACTGGAGAAAGTGTATTGACTATGGCTGTGGCACACTGGGTGATATGGGTGTTCATATATTTGATACCCCCTATAATGCACTGGCATTAAGTGTTCCGTTAACTGTTAAAAATTTATGCAGGCAGCCCAATTCATTCGGACACCCCGAAAAGAACCATGTTACTTATGTTTTTCCGCAAACACCCTATACGGCTCAAACACTGGAGTGGGTTTGGTTTGACGGGAAAGGGGCGCCCGAATTAGAAGATGACCTGATGTTACCCGATGGGCAAAAATTACCCGACCAGGGCGCAATGTTTATAGGTGAAAACGGGCAACGCTTGCTGCTTCCACACTTTATGGAACTTCCACGATTGATTATTAATAATAAGTACGAGACTATTGATATCAATGAATACGACCCGGAAGGTAAAGCCGGAAAACCTGTAACCAGCTATGATATTGAAGGTGAAAAACATTACCACGAATTTGTAGATGCCTGTCTTGGAAAAACAAAATGCAGCGCTCCTTTTTCCTACGCCGCCAAATTAACTGAAGTGATTTTGCTGGGAGTAGTAGCTGCCAGGTTCCCAGGTCAAACCCTTAACTGGGACGGGAAAAATGCACGGTTTAAGGAAGAAGAAGCTAATAAATATTTAGAGGGAGAATACAGAAAATTCTAAAGTATTGAAAAGCTACTTTTAAAAAGATAAACGTGAGTTGTAATACGCTCACGTTTTTTATTCCATTTCAAATTATCAATAACACTTAGCTATTCCAGCAAATTTCTTCTGATGTTTTAAAGAGTACAGTTAATAATGCAGACTAAATAATTCTTTATTTGAAATAGCAATATGAAAAATCACAAAGCAGAGGTTAATAAAATTTCTCACCCCGCTTCATCATTTCCAGAATCTTCAACATTCTTTTTTCACGGGTTTCCGGTTTTTTAGCAGTTTGTAATCTAAAGGCAATCGCAAATGTATTGGCTTTGTTGAGGGTTTTAAAAAAAGTATGTGCTTTTTTAAATTGTTTTATTCTTTCCAAAAAATCGGAAGGGATTTCCATATTTTTAGAGGAGTTGTATGCATTCTCCCAGCGACCATCTTCCCTGGCTGCTTTTATTTCTTTCATACCGGAAGGCTGCATTTGCTTAGATGCTATAAGTCTTTCAGCAATTTCACAATTGCGTTTTGACCACAGGCTTGTTTTTCTTCGAGGCGTATATCTATTAATGTAATAATTCTCATCCACCGGTTTTCTTTGTCCATCTATCCAGCCATAACATAAAGCGACTTCTAAAGCTTCTTCCGGTGTTATTGAAGAAATGCCGCTTGCTTTTTTAGCAAATTTTAGCCATATTCCTTCTGGAGTACCATGATTCTTATGCAGCCATTTCTTAAATTCTTTTTGAGATGGAAAGAATAGTGTTGGAGCTTCAATTTGTTTTTTCACCATATTATATTTTTCCTGACAGATAAGCTTTTCTTTTTTCTTCTGGAAAATGTTCAATCGAATACCGTAACATTGTACGTGGCATATTGAGATAATTTTTTTTCAAAAACATTTCTTCTTCTACAACGGAGCAACGTTTACCTATCTCCCGAAGCATCCAACCCACAGCTTTATGAATTAAATCCTCATCATCATTCAGTAGAAGTTTGGCTATTTGAAAGGCCTCTTTTGAATTACCTTTTTTGATATAACAAAAAGTGGATAACATGGCAATCCTTCTTTCCCACAGGCTTTCGGATTTAGCAAGTCTTTCCAAAATTTTCATCTTTTCTTTTCTTACTTCTAACCATGGCCCCACAATATATTCAGCGCTTGTATCTACCAAATCCCAGTTGTTGATCCATCGGGTGTTCTGCAAATACAAGTCATATATTTTTTCCCTTTCCGCTTCGTTACCTTTTTTAAACTTTGCCACTAAAATAAGTAAAGCACACATCCTGAATTCATGCTCTGGTGATTGCAATAACTGCTCTATTTCATTTAAAGAAAGATGATGATACTGTTTTACAACTTTTCGTTGTTCGGGCATGGTAACTCCAAGAAAAATATCACCTTCCCCATATTGTCCTTTCCCGGTTTTGAAAAACCAGGCGCTGTTCTTAGATTTTTGAGGGCTGCCTAATTTTCTTAGTTCAGCTTTTAAATGTGAATATGTTTTAAGCGACATAAATAATATCGAAGATAATCAGCCAAAGATATTTTTTTAAATTTTTTTCTAAACCATTAAGGAGTGAAGGATAGTTAAGGCTTAATGTCTCTTAATTCCTTAATGGTTCAATTTTTCTAAACCATCAAGAAGTGAAGTGTAGTTAAGGCTTAATGTCCCTTAATTCTTTATTGGTTCAGTTTTCTAAACCATTAAGAAGTGAAGGATAGTTAAGGCTTAATGTCTCTTAATTCCTTAATGGTTCAATTTTTTAAACCCACTAAGAAGTGAAGTATAGTTAAGACTTAATGTCCCTTAATTCCTTAATGGTTCAATTTTATAAACCATTAAGAAGTGAAGGATAGTTAAGACTTAATGTCCCTTAATTCCTTAATGGTTCAAATATTTTTAAACCACTTCTTAGCACTTTCTCTCCGATGCGGGCAGCCCGGCCAGCAGCAGGGTCTTTTCTTCCCATCTAATATATCTTCTCGCAGTCGTTCAACATGTTCCTTCCGGGTTTCGGCTTGTTTTACAATTGTAGTCCAGCAGATCCATTCATTACGCATTAAGGGAGTCAGGTTGTTCCATTTTTCCAGGAGGTTTGCATCGGATAACAATACCTTTTTAATATCGTCAGGAACGGTGTGTACTACGCCTTCTTCTATCGTTAGTTTATTCATAAAAAGAATTTGTGTTAATAATTATTGCAACACAATCAGCCTTCTTTCTGCAGGTCTGAAATACCAGGATACAATAATCGCAGCAAGCAATATTATAGATGGGACAACCTCAACAAACGGTTCTTTCATTACAAGGTGCGAAATCGCAGCACCGGACATAACAAAAAAGAAGCCGGCATATGCCCACTCTTTGAGTAAGCGATATCCTGGCAATAGAATAGCCAATACACCTAATAACTTCCAAATCCCCAAAATAGATAACATATATAGTGGATAACCCAGGCGGGTAACTATTTCATTATAGCCGCCAATTTGCAACATTTGCTGTACACCACCCGCTACCATTCCAATGGATAAAAAAATAGTGGCTACCCAATATATAATCTTATTTCTTTTGCTCATTGTATGTTATTTTAAAGAGTTTAATATTTCCTGCAGTCTATCATGTGCCATATTTATTCCATAAGCAAATGGCATCTTTAATTGTTCAGCACGATGCTTTTCCGATTGATAAATAATCTGCATTCTTAATGCGCTGGTATCATCAGTCAGTTTTTCAAAATTCAAAATTTCCAATTGTGCACCAATGGTGGCATTGTCCATTTCAAAAGTGCGAACGATTTTTTTGTCAGGCAGCAATTCGTGAATGCAGCCATGAGCGCTGAACATTACCTTGCCATTATAAGAAGTTTCAAACTGATAGCCACCAAGTATGTGGTTATCTAATTTCAACACTTTAGTGCCCATCCATTGTGCTACCAATTCCGGTTCCGTATAAGCTTTGTATAGCAACTCCACAGGTAGTTCAAAATCTCGGGTGATGACTAAATCTTGTTTGCCTTCTTCGGCATTAATTTTAGTTTTTTGTTCCATACTGATTTATTTTTTGTGCTTGTAATTTTTCATAACCGATTCTAATTTATTAAAGCGATCATCCCACATTTTTCTGAAGGGTTCAAGGAAGTTGGCTATTTCTTTCATCTTGCCGGGATTTAAATGATAATTAATTTCTCTTCCGTTTTGTTCTTGCCTTAGCAATTCACATTCGGTAAGTATTTGCAGGTGTTTGGAAACGGTTGGTCTTGCCGTATCAAAGTTGGCAGCGATGGCACCGGCCGTCATTGATTGCGTGGCCACCAGTAATAAGATGGATCTTCTTGTGGGATCGGCAATGGCCTGAAAAACATCTCTTCTTAAATTCATTATGTAGCTATTTGACTACAAATATATGAAGTTATTTGACTACACAAAATTTTATTTAAATTTCGGAATATACTTTTGTATTCAACCATCAAAACTTATTCAATACAAGTTTTTTTAAAACCGCAGGAGATTTATACAATCAATATTAATCTGCATTATCAGAATAAATATAAACCCATACCAATAGTAAGTAGTCAGCCTTAGATTGTCTTTGGAACCGGAGAAAAAATATTCTGAATAGGATTCAATTGCAATAATTACAATGGTATGACGTTAACATATAAATTTTAACCATTAAATTATCATTACATGAAAAAAATCACTATCGCTTTATTTGCTATCGCTATGATAGGCGGCACTTTTGCAAGCTGCAAAAAAGATGACACCCAGACTGATTGTTCATCTGCGCTTAAAAAAGCTACTGATGCAGCTACTGCTTATACTCAAAACCAATCCTCTGCAAATTGTCAAAATTATAAAGCTGCTTTATCTGAATATATCAAAAGCAGTTGTTTTACATCATTATCTGCTGAGCAAAAAGCTCAATACCAGGAAACTCTTGATGATTTAACTTGTGTTGAATAAATATTAGCATTTAAATAAAAGCAAGAGGCGGTTTATGAATTAGATAAGCCGCCTTTTTTTACATTCTTCCTTCAATTTGTTTACTACAAATTATAACTTCTTATTTTCTTTATTGAGCAGTTACCTTTTGGAGAACAAAGTGTCTAAAAAATTCCCTTAGTGAATATGTAAATAACAATATCGCTTTCCTTTCCTTCAATTCTGGATTTATTGATAGCAATTAAGAATACTTAGCTAATACAAATTAGAATATTTATCCATCTCCAATCTACCTAATGCAACAATAATTTTACCCATAAATGGCAATCCATAACGGAACCACATTTTATCACGGACTGTCTTAGAATGGCTTCAAGATGAAAACCGGATTTCTCAAGTACCCGTATAGAGGCGGAATTTTTTTCAAATACACCGGCATATATTCTTATCAGTGAAGGAAAGTTGTGAGCAGTGTATTCCATCATCTGCTTTACCGCTTCAGTAGCTATTCCCTTATTCCAGTAAGGTTCGCCTATCCAATAACCAAGCTCAGCACTGAGACGTGAGACATCAGTTTGCATTTCAAGCCCGATACATCCTGCGATATTATCATCTGCTGTAATTGCCAGAACATGTGGCGGCTTCTGGGTTTTGCAATATGCTATAAATTCATCAGCATGCTGCAATAGATATGGGTGGGGCATGCGATCTCTTACATTATTCCATATCCGGATATTATTAGCTAATTGTGCAAGTATATGCCTGTCTGACTTATGCCAGGGTCTTAAGCTGATCTTCATACGATCAATTTTTTACCGGTTAGCATTTCCGACAGTGTGCTAAATTTTTCTCTTGACATAATCGCTGTAATCCGGTATAATGGCTTCGTACTCTGTGTGCATCAGTGGTGAAGTCATCAAAAAATCTGAGCTAGCTCTGTCCATCGCCACCGGAATATTCCATACAGTGGCAAGACGGAGGAGCGCTTTCACATCCGGATCATGCGGCTGGGCTTCCATGGGATCCCAGAAGAAAATCAGCACATCAATTTCACCCTGTGCTATCATTGCCCCAATCTGCTGATCGCCACCAAGCGGGCCGCTAAGCATCTGCCGCACCGGTCTGTCTAAATTTTCTTCAAGCATTTTCCCTGTAGTACCGGTAGCAATCAACTCATGTTTTGCGAGTACCGCTTTGTTAAACTCCGCCCATTCCATAAGATCTTTCTTTTTATGGTCGTGAGCTACCAGCGCAATACGTTTCCTGATTTTTAAAACACGGGATGAAGTCATATAGGTGAATGGTGAATAGTGAATGTGTGAAAAGATAGAAGTGAAAAGACAAACGTGAAACGATAGAGGACAGTATCTCACATCTCAGTTTTCACGTCTCAATCCTTTCTATTCATCTCCCGATAATACCATATTTCGTTATTAACCAGTGTCGGTCTTAGGCTTCCTGCATCTCTTTTATTTTCTCCCTTATCTTCGTTTCAATTTCATTGGAAAGTTCCGGGTTATCAAGCAGAAGTTGTTTTACCGCATCCCTGCCCTGACCGAGTTTATCGCTATTATAACTATACCAGCTCCCGCTTTTTTGAATAATATTCATTTCCACACCCATATCTATAATCTCACCTACTTTAGAAATACCCTCGCCGAATATGATATCAAACTCAGCAGCACGGAACGGAGGTGCCACTTTATTTTTTACTACTTTCACTTTTACCCGGTTGCCTATTGCTTCATCTCCATCTTTTATCTGCGCCATACGACGAATATCGAGCCGGACGGATGCATAGAACTTAAGTGCATTACCACCGGTTGTGGTTTCAGGGTTACCAAACATAACGCCTATTTTTTCGCGAAGCTGATTGATAAAAATACATACGGTGCGGGTTTTGCTGATGGTAGCAGTAAGCTTACGCAATGCCTGCGACATCAGGCGTGCCTGCAACCCCATTTTACTATCACCCATTTCTCCCTCCAGTTCTCCCTTGGGCACAAGTGCGGCAACTGAATCTATTACCACTACATCAAGCGCACCTGATAATATGAGACGATCGGCTATTTCAAGCGCCTGCTCACCATAGTCGGGCTGCGAAATAAGCAGGTTGTCTATATCAACACCCAGTTTACGTGCATACGCACTATCAAAGGCGTGCTCCGCATCTATTATGGCACACACACCACCTTTTTTCTGAGCTTCTGCAATTATATGAATGGCTATAGTTGTTTTACCCGTAGATTCAGGACCATATACTTCAACTATTCTCCCTTTGGGTACACCGCCTACTCCCAGAGCAGTATCCAGTCCGATTGATCCGGTAGAAATCACTTCAAGATTCTGATCACTTCGCTCATTCATCATCATCACACTTCCCTTACCAAAATCTTTTTCTATTTTATCCATGGTTAGCTTAAGCGCTTTCAATTTTTCATTACTTGTAGTAGTTGCTGACATAAAAAGGAATTTATACAATCAAAATTAACTGTTGGCTGTAAAGATAGGGATAAACTTATTAACACTAATATATTTAGCAAAAAAAACTAAAAACCTCAGTTTTGTCGGCTCAATATCCAAATACGCCAGGCCAGTAAAGCCACTATTGGTATGAGGGCATTGTTAAGCTGCTGGGGAAGAAAAAACCAAAGTAATAATATGGCAGTATGCAGGATGGCGGTATACCGCCAGTATTTTTTGACCCACTTTTTTTTGCTTAGTATAAAAAATGAAGCAATCAGATGGGTTGGCAGCGCCCATAACAGATTAAAGTTGTTTTTACAATCCGCATGATCAGTAGCTGTCCACATAAATACAAGTAATACACCCAGCAAACCGGTTACAAAAAAAAGTATGAAATCAAGTATAGTACCTGCTCTTCTGCTCCAAAATGCAATCAACAGATATATAACTACAATAATTGTAAAAACTACAAATGGAGTTAAGGCAGATCCTTTTTCATTTAAAGATTGGGGGGCAGTATAAATTGTATTTGTGGATAACAGTAATCGCCTGGAACCATTATAAGCACTGTCAAAACCCTTCGCTAAGTAATCGGGAAGAAACATGGCTTCTTCGTTCTTAACCTTTTTATCAAGACTCATTCCGAGTAAAATATCAATACCCACACCGCTCCAGTCATTGCCGGTCTTATGCAGATAGCTATGTATCATTTCCCGGAAAGTAATTTCATCAGCAGGTATTATTTTTTTAAAAGTTACCTGTTCATCTGTATTGGATTTTACGATATCACGTATACGTGTTGCACAATTATCAAAGAGAAACTGATACTTATAAAAACGGTTTTGATCAGTGGCATTTGTAATGAGCGCTTTTTGCAGTTTTAATTTTTCAGCACCTGTCAAGTTCAGTACCTGCTCGGAGATACTTCTTTGTTCCTGCCGGTAGAAAGCAACAAATTCCCGGTACTCTTCCACTGAAAGATAGTATAGCAGACGACCCTTTACAAAATTCATGTAAAAATCATCATCAAATAAAAAAGTACCATAGTTATACACCTTATCGGTAAACACCGCGCTATCCACTACACGGATAGCACTATGCCCGAAGGTGGAATACAATTCAGCTCCGGGACTGCAGGTGATCAGTGAAATGCGCAAATGAGAACTATCTGACTGGCTGTATAGCCTGATAAAAAATATTGCGAAAACAAATAACAATCCGGTTTTCTTCACGTGTAGATTTTGCGACAAGTTCGTAAAAAAAAATGATGACGCAAATGGAGGGGTTTTGAGTTTGGGGTTTGGGGTTTCGAGTTTCAAGTTGCAGGTTGCAGGTTGTACTGTCATTTCTCATCTCACTATAACATTGTAGCACAAAACAAATATATCATATATTCTTACTGCCGAATCATCTCCTGACCCGGGTGATATACCGCTCCTGCGGATCTGTGATTTGTACCGGATCAAAAAATTTAATAAGCAAAAACCCTGCAATGAAACCGCCAATATGTGCTGCATAAGCAACGCCGCCGCTATCTGCACCACCAAGCATACCTAAGCCGCTACTCACCTGGAAAGCAATCCATAAACCCAATGCAAGTACTGCAGGAATAGACACCCTGAAAATAAACAGGAATGCGTGTACCCTTCGGGTGGGGAAAAGCAGCAGATAAGCACCGAGTACACCTGATATTGCACCGGAGGCGCCGAGGCTTGGTGTCAGTGAGTTTTGGTTTAACAATAGGGTAGAGAAAACATGACTCAATGAAGCAATCACAGCGCATATCAGGTAAAAAACGAGATAACGAAAATGCCCAATCCTGTTTTCAATATTATCACCGAATATCCATAGATACAGCATATTGCCCGCAAGGTGCATCCATCCGCCATGCATAAATGCAGAAGTAAGCAATGTGAAATACACCGAAACCGGAGTTGGTTGTAATCCCGGCATTTCAAACTGCTGCCCCGTATATTGATCTATTATAACCTGCGACTGTGTGACTATATCAGTGCCTGTGATGATTTCTGCAGGCACAGTAGAAAAAGCATACGTAAAGAAAAGATTATGCCCTGCACCCTGCATGAAAATAAATACCAATATATTAGCCGCTATCAGCAAATAATTGATATAAGGTGTAACCGTACGATCGGAATTATCATCGCCTATAGGTAATAGCATAGCGGATATTTAGAATGGGAAGATAGTAAATATTAGCTTTCAGGTGTCAGCTATCAGCTTTGAGCTACTGATAGCTAATAGCTGATGGCTGATTGACTGGTAACTGATAGCTAACTTCTTACACCTTACAAAATCTTCTTCGTATCCGTCATAAACACCCTTGTACTTACAGTATAGGGATTGCCATGTACATCTTTGTAGGTGAGGTCAACATAAAAAGCACGGTATCCTGATTGCGGAAGTGGTTCAACAATTTTGAGCTTACTCTTTTTAGCTATGTGAGTATCATTGCTTGTCCATTTATCATTTCTGAAATCAGTATCGGGAGAGTCGGCATGCCAAACCGTTACATCAGTAAGTTCGTCTTTGGTTGCTTTGATTTTTACCTTCACACCTTTCTTTGTTATTGATGTGGTCCATTCACACTCGGGATAAGCAGTATTTGTCATGGTAGTTCCGAAAAAAGCACTCAGCGCTTCAAAAGCGCTTTTGCCATCTCCCAGTCCGTGACCGGCATTAGGTACATAATGCAACAGATTTTTTCCGGGTATACTGTCAAGATAGTTCTTTATATTATCTACCACCCAGTATTCATCATTAGTACCCATAAAGATCATTTTGGGCATGGTAAGCATTTTGCGATAAGAATAAGGATCAACCATAGTAGTTACCGCCATTCCGCTCTCTGTTTTAGAGCCCTGGGGAATACCAAGTTTTACATAGTCTTCAATCTGCACACTGTAGTCGCCCAATGCCTTAATCTGGTAATCGAGACTTACAGGCATATTCAATACATCAATTACCATCGGGCCTATAGCTTGCGCACGCTTATCATTGGCGCCGGTAAGCCAGGTGGTCCATCCCCGCTTGGAAGCTCCAGAGACTACAAAGCGGTTAACATCGTGATGGAGTTGTTGTTTTGAAAATTGCTGAATAGCATCCATAGCACGCACTGCACTTTTCACCATGGGGAACAAAAGCGGCCAGGTATAATCGTTATCTTTTTTAAAATTGTGCAGTGTAAAGGATATAAGAGCATCTTCAGTTAAATCGTCAAACAGGGGTTGATTGGGCACCTGCCGGATAACAGCAACAATAGCACTGTTTGTTGTTGCTATTCCGGCCATACTTTTATTAAATTTATCGTCCCTTCCGTTCCAGTTAGGTAAGCCGTTTTTTACTGAACCGCCTGTAATAAATAATAATGCGCCGTCATATTTATTTTCCTTTGGTACCAGTATGGTAAGTTGGTGTGTCCACACAATCCCCCGCCATGTTTGTGAAGTCAGCAACAAAGCATAAGCCTTTACATCACCAATATCATAGGTGTCTTTTACTTCCCATTTAAAACTGTTATCACCGTTGTGCAAATAACTCTGAAGCGCTGTGGCTGGAGTAATATTGTTTTGTGCAAATAAGGTAACGGAGAAAAATAATACTATACTACTCAAAAAAAAATTCTTCATATTTCGAACGTGGTTTTATTTTAAACTTTGATAGGGCTGTGGGCTGTGAGCTGTGGGCTTTGAGCTTTGGGCTTTGGGCTGTGGGCTATGAGCTATCAGCTATCAGGTTTCAGCTATCAGGTTTTAATATTATTTCATAAGTTGTATCTAAATTGATGAAAAAGTGAATTGTGAAACAACAAACGACACTCACTGCCCATAGCTCACAGCTTATTGCTCATTGCTCATAGCCCACTACTCATTGCCCACAGCCCGTAGCCCACAGCCCACTTCTCATTGCGGTGAAGGACTGCTGTTAACTAATTTCAATGCTTCATCAATATATATTTCACCGGTCATTTCACCAAGACTGGTTTGACTTACATATTGATATCGTTTGAAGCTGTTAAAATCTACTTTAGTAAGCATATAGCCAAATGCATCATTTGTTAGCCCAAAAAGAAAGGGTTGTTTAGTGTGCATTTTTCTCTTAACATAGTAACCTATATTAGGAAGTGCTTCCCCCGGAATTGTAAGCACCTGTGCTGTTCCGATATTCAGCAGATTTAACTGAGTTTCTACATGGCTTACATCTTTATTACCGGTAGATAGGTTCAGCGGCGAATGCATAAGTATATATTTCATTATATCAGAATCAATGGGGAAACTGATTTTCCTGGATGTACAATACAGGTTGGGGTTGGTTTGCACCGGTGCATCGGCTACGATGCGCAGTGCTTCATCTGCCAGTAATTCGCCAATGCGAATACATTCCTGCCAGTTGTTGACTTCGCCGCCATTAGGGAGGCGGTTGTCTGCAGTTACCATTCCGCCCTGGGCCCCATTCATAAATAATGCAATGCCGCCCACTTTGGATTCTATTCTTTTATATAATGGACCACATAGATCGGGGCTGCAGATTGATTGTTTCGATCCAATAATTTCAGGATGAATAGCATAGTTTACCAGTGTAGCTATGGGCTTTCCCTTACGGCTACCTGAAGTTGCAACAGCCTGTATAACACCGCAGCGCGGATCATACAATTGTGGGGCATAATAGTTGTAGGAAATTTTCCCTTTCACTTCATCAAAGGCAACTTTTAAAGCCGCGGGCTCCAGTTTGCTGATAGCTTCATTTACAGCATCAGCTATCTGGTGTACGCACCAGTCTAGATATTTAAGGTCGGCATGCGATACACCTTTTTCGTCCGGGAACCCATACGCATCGGGGCCGCTGTGGGTATGAGTAGCGCCTATCAGAATATTTTCAGGAGCTATCCCTTTAATTAAAGCCCTTGACCGGTTGCCTAACACTGAAGGCCACCCTAAGTTATCTACATTTACAATGGCAATACGGGTATTACCTTTTTCCAGGACAAGTGCCCTGGCATACAAGTCGCCCTGTTTGATTGTAGCAGGTTTAGGTGTACCGATACCACCGGAAACCGGCAGCAGGGGGTCGGGCGTAATGACCCTCACTGCCGCTCCGGCCTTGAAATCCTGGGTGTAGGTTTTAAGATTGAAACTAACTATACAAAGAAAAAAAATAAATACTCTTTTATACATCATCCTAACGGTTATATCTCCGGATTATAATATTGGTGTATGATTGAGGGTTTAAGGCCTTCTTCCTTACACCTTACACCTTCTTCCCCTACCACGGCTTTCCGGTTCCCTGCACTATCCACGGCCGTGACCAGGGGCTGTTCTTAGCTCCATTTCCACCAAAATTGGAATACTGAGTAGTTTCCAGGTTATTATTGGCTGCTTCAACATTAGCACCATTCAGATTTCTTTCTTCCAATGGGTAGTAAAAACGTAAAGGAAGCTCCGGCGCTTTGGTATATCCGGCTACCCCATGTAATTCAGGATAACCTGTTCTGCGCCAGTCGAACCAGGCTTCTGCTGCCATGCTCCAGCTCGCTATCCACTTTTGAGTAATAATCTGTTTAATCGTTCCATCATAAGCAACTTCAGGCTGAGCAATATAAGCTGCTGCACTCGATCCTAATCCCCACACCGAGAAAGAAGCTGCAATTCCCATGTTATAATGTTCTTCCGCATCGCCGGCATTCCATCCTTTAGCTGCTGCTTCTGCCAGAATGAAATGAACTTCTGCCGCGGTAATCAGCCGCACTTTGGTACCTCCTGCATTTCCCTTAGCAAAGTTTTTATTCACCCACGATACATGAGTATTGTGTGACGCCTGCTGAACATCAGGACTCAGATTATAGGTTTGTGGCGCATTTAATGCTACCGGCAACCCCACATAATATGGATCCTGATTGATTTCATTTTCAGTTATTCCTTTTGCAGCAAGAAATTCACTGGTAATAATCAATACTCTTGGCCGGAGTACACCATTGATAACGGTATCATATACTACTTTACTTATATTTCCCGAAAGGTTCGGGTCAACATAGATAGATTCTGTTACTGGTTCAGCCCATACCTGAATCCTCGGGTCTTTTTTACTCAATAATTCCTTAACCAGGGTATTGCACATTTTGATCCTTATATAATTGGTACTGTCTGACTGGGGAACGGCAAAAGCAGGCCAGGAATCCGCATCACTGTTACCCGGGAAGCCCATTGCCGGCTCATCCGCTGTTGTAGTTATGATTGGATATTTTGAAGGATCCCCTGCTATTTTTTCAATTCCCTGTTTTGCAACTGAAGGGAGCTTTTCCGATAACCGCATATAATACCGCAATGCAAGAGAATTAGCAAACTTCCTCCATTTAAGCGGGTTCCCTTCGTAATAAATATCTGCCGGCCCGGTTGTACTATTGAAAGAAGACTCGCTTAAAATCGTATTTGCTTTATCGAGATTAGATAAAATACTATCGTAAATACTTTGCTGGGCATCGTAATTGGGAAAAGTATTTTCAGCGCCTCCAATATTTCCTTTTAATGCACCACTGTAGGGTGCATCGCCCCACAAATCAGTAATCAGACCAAAAACAAGACTTTTCATCACCAATGCTATGCCCTGGTGCAGAGGATAATTGAGCTCTACGGCCTTGTCGTAAACAAACTGATTATTTCTTAAGATACTGTAATAACCACTCCAGTCATTAGAATTTCCCCAGTCATAGTTATTATGTCCGCTACCCCAGCCATCTTTTTGTGTATGTTGCATTACACCGGCAATATCCAGATAACCCAGATTAACAAATGCTCTTCCAGACTCTGTCAATACGGTAGACAGCACTAAATTTGGATTTGTTTTAGAAGGGTCAGCTCCATTCGGGTTTTCGTTAAGTTCCACCAGGTGTTTCTTACATGAAAGTCCTGTAATCATGGATACTACCGCTAATAATATTATATAAATCTTTTTCATATCAAAAAGGTATAAATTTCTTAGAATGTTATATTAAGTTTCACCCCAACTGGTATCGTCCATGGTGTTACATTGTATCGTTCGATACCCTGCTTAAATTGTATTCCACCCTGAACACCTGTTGTGGGCTGAAATGCATTTTCCGGGTCAATGCCGATTTTGGCCTTGGTCCATAATATCACATTTCTTGTGTAAACACCAAAGCTGACATCCTGCACTCTTAATGATTTTACCAACGACTGTGGTAAACCATAGCTAAGTGATAATTCTCTTAGCTTTATATAAGAAGCGGAGAATAAAGTGGGCTCCATGAAATCCCAGGCATTACTTACCGCATAAAGCAGCGGAATTGTTTTTTTCGTTTTATCATTAGGATCATCCATACCCAAAATATTTTCTCCCAGGTTTTCAGTATAACCCGTTGGGTCACCATTAGCATCATACCCTGAGGGATACACACCCGGAGCGATCAGACCGCCATAAGGCAGATTATATCCGGCTATAGAAACCGGGTAGCTTGCTCTTTCGGGTGTAGGCCAACCAATTCTTATAAATCGTTGACCATGGGGTATTATCAGTTCATCTGCATGGGCAACTAAGTAATCCCTCAGCTCTTTACCACTCATTGTGCCTGGATCCCAGAAATTATCAAATTGAAGTGAGGCCCTGCCATCTTCAACACCATAGCGATAAGTTTGAGAAACAAACTGTCCGCCATTTCTCCAATCGAAAGTAGCACTCAGTGTCCAGTTTCTCCAGCTAATGGAAGTTTGTGCTCCCAAAATGAACCGGGGATTAAAATTTCCAATTTTGTTTCTGGATTGAAGTCCATCCAACGCTACCCATTTGGCGCCATCCTCATTATTCCCGTCTAATAAAGGCCATCCATAATATGGCGATGATTTATCTTCCACTACTCTTAGCTTAGGCCCGTAAATATCTCCCACTTCTTCACCCAAAAATGTATAGGCGCCTCCCTTTGCATCTGACCAATAGGTAAAATAAGGCATTTCATCAGCCAGTTCCATCACTTTGGTACGGTTGCGGGTAAGATTAAAGCTTATATCCCATCTCCAGTTTTTAGTTAGAACAGGAGTGCCTCCTACAGTAAGTTCATAACCATAACTACGTAGTAATCCGGCATTGATATTTTTTGAACTATACCCGGTGGAGGATGGCAAACCAGTACTGAATATCTGGTTCTTATTATCTACCCTGTAATAGGTAGCCGCTAAGCGGAACCTGTTTCTGAACAGGTTAACATCAATACCAACTTCATAAGAAGTTGCTAGCTCCGGTTTAAGATTTTCATTGAGCAGTGTTCCCGAAGTAGACAACCTGGGTACATCGCCCCATGTGCCGGCATTGCCTAAAACACTATATAACATATAAGGGCTGGCATCATTACCTGCCTGTGCGTAACCACCTCTCAACTTGATGAGATTGATATCCTGCGAGGTAATACCTAATATTTCATTTGCCAGCACACTCAAAGAGGCCGACGGATAAAAATAAGGCTTGGCACCGGGCAAGGTGCTCGACCAGTCGTTACGTCCAGTTACATCAAGATAGATCATATCCTTAAATCCAATCGTTGCCATTCCATACAGGCTGTTTACTCCTTTTTCAAAACGACTGCTGCCATAATTTAGATTGGCGGGGAGGATGTTCTGAATAGTGAATACCCCCGGAACAATCAAACCTGTACCATTTTTAGTGCTTGTGTTTTCAGAAGAGCCCTTCAGATAACGTACATTACCTCCGGCAGAAACGGAAACATGAAATGCATTCAGGTTTTTCTTATAGGTAAGAAGAAAATCTGCATTGCTTTCAAAATTCCTCAGATTGATTATACCATAAGCACCGAGGGGATCATTAGTATAACCATTCGACATTTTTACTTCTCTCTTTTCATTAAGATTATCTAACCCATAGCGCAGCATAAGGCTAAGATCATGGGTAATCTGCCAGTCTGCTTTTATGTTACCATAAACACGGTCTCTCACAAAACTATTATTCACTTCATAAGCCAGAAAATAAGGGTTATTCACCGAAGGATGTGTAGATACAACGGCAAGACCTTCCTGTCCTGGTACCCAATAATTTTTCAAATCCCTGATATCATTGTTTGGAGACACAGCATAAGCCCATTGTAAAGGATTGGTACCTCTTTCACCGGCAGGCCGGTTATTCGATCTGTTTCTGCTGAAATCAATGTTGGTGCTTATGCGGAAGTTCTTGCTTACTTTAAGCGTAGAATTAATATCTAATGTATTACGGAAAAGGTCTGAATTAGGTATGATACCCCGGTTACGCATATCCGAAAGAGAAATGCGGTAGTTCATCCTATCTGTATTATTAGCAACAGAAACGCCATTGGTACTTGTAATGCCTGTTTGCACAAAGTTTTTTACATTATTGGGATGGGAAACAAGGGGAATAGCAATTTGGTTACCATTTTCATCCAATGGGCTATTCCACTGGATCGCATTATATCCTCTGTCAAGTTCCGGACCACCGGCACCGCCTGATTCATCAATAATTACATAATCAGGGTTAAAACGTGGATCTCCTACACCAAGAGGGTCAGTAAACAGGTTACCCGATATGCTTACCGGAATAGCCGGAAAAATTCCACTTGCATATTTCGTTTGCCATTTTAAAAACTTATAGGGCTTTTCAAATACGGTATTTGAAGTAAAACTAACAGTAGTCTTATTGAGTCCTTTACCACTTTTTGTAGTAATGAGTACTACCCCATTGCCAGCCCTTGAACCATACAGCGCTGCCGCACTTGGTCCTTTTAATATTGAAACACTTTCAATATCGTCAGGGTTAATACCGCCGATAGAATTTCCGTAATCCACCCGATTGTCATTACCCACCTGGCTGATATTATTAAGTGTGTTTGCAATAGGTACCCCATCTATCACAAATAAAGGCTGATTATCGCTGCTAAGTGAAGTAGCCCCGCGTATAACCATGCTTACTGACGAACCGGCTGCACCTGTCTGATTTATTGTAACCCCGGCTACTTTACCCGACATAGCATTCAGTACATTTTCCTGCACTACACGGCTCATTTCTTTACCTGCAACTTCTTCTACTGAATAGCCCAAAGATTTCTTTTCACGGGAAATACCAAGTGCTGTTACTACCACACCTGAAAGTTCCTGGGCCGCAGTTTCTATTGTAACATTAACCTGCGAACGGCCGCTTATCGCCGCCTCTACGGTTTTATACCCTACAGAACTAAAGACCAGAACACTATTTGCATTTTTTACATTAATAGTATACCGGCCTTCATTATCTGTTGTAGTAATATTTGAAGTACCTTTTTCTGTAACGGTTACTCCGGGAACAGGTGCGTTGTTGCCATCCGTTACTCTACCCCTTACAGTAAAATCAGAAGCAACTGCATAAAAATTAAAACAAAATACCAGGCAACAAATTGATATCATCCTGGTAATAAAAAAACAAGTCCTCATAACAATTGATGGTTTAATGGAAAGATTTTGTTTTCAAGTTAGAATTACAATCACGTTTATTGTTTCTCCAATAATAGCTTCATGGGGACGGGGCCCAAATCCGGGAGGTTTACTGATATGGCAAGGTTTAGCCGGGTTGCGGTAATGTTATTGATCCAATGCGGATCTCTCAGGTCTTTCTCAGGGAACAATGCAAGCACCGAACTGTACACTTCTGTATCCCAGGTACCTGATCCGCCGGCCAGTATGTGAGTATCGCCACCAAAATCAACTATCCCATCTACTTTATAGCTCCCGTCACTATTGAAATTGTATTTATTGTCGCGGGTAAACACAAACGGATTAGCACCTACCGCTGCGGTTAAAAGAGCATTGATAGTAGGATCATCCAGCATACTCATACCTTCTTTCAGCTTTATTTTTCCAACTTTGGTAGATACACCCAACTGAATGTCTTTCTGTTTCCAACTGCCGGTCAGCCATTCTTTTTTTGCTGTGGCAAGATCTGTTTTGGGAGCTTCGTCTTTTTTACAGGAAGCCATTAAATAAAATGATGCAATGAGAAGCATTGCAGTCAAAGTTTTGGAATTTCTTTTCATGAGCACATGGTTTGGTTAAATGATTAAGTTATGCATTTTCAAATTAAAAAATTATGAGTAAACTATTTGTATTTCAACCCCAATTTTATTCAAAATGCCCAAACTAACAAATGTTAATTATTATAAAAAGGATGGCAAAAATTATGATGAGCTTAAATGATAAAGAGGGTTTGGGGTTTCAGGTTTCGGGTTTGGGGTTTGGGGTTTGGAGTTTGTTCTCACATTTATCGTTTCCTGTTTATCGTTTGTCGTTTCATGTTTGTGGGTTCAACTTCACCTATTCAAAAAAACACATTAATACTATGAGGTATTAAAACAGCAAAACCTCCGGGTATCAGCACCACAGAGGTTATAGCTATAGGGATTAGGTATTCAATTAAATCAATCAGCCCATATTCATCTGCTTGCGCAGGTTAAGCATAGCACGAAATGCCAGGTTATTTACAGACTGATAGTTCATACATAATTTTGCGGCAATTTGTTCGTAAGTAAGCCCTTCAAAAAAACGCAGCTTCACTACCTGCTTTTGACGGGTGGTAAGATTGGATAATGCATTATTGAGCATGGTAGTCTGTTCTTTCACGGTGTCGGACAATACCAGCGCTTCCTCTATATTCTCATTGTCATCGGCCCGAAGATCATAGTCGGCAAGGGTATTGATAACAATTTTTGTTTTGACTTTCTTTAATATTATACTCTTCAGCACTTTGGCAAGATAGCTGTAAGAGTAATTAACATCACCAATACTGTTGCGATAATGCCATATTTCTACAAATACTTCCTGCAGGGCATCTTTGGCAAGTTCCCGGTTGTCGGTCATTTTGATAGCAGTGCTGAACAACCTGTCTATATATATGTCATACAGGTATCCAAGCGCATCTGGATTACCTTTTTTTAATTCTTTCCAGCAGGCTGCATCGTTGTGATAAATAATTTCCGGCATAAATATCGGCAGTTTAAAGTTGGTTTTTTACCTCTGTTTCGCTGTTATTATTATGGCTTCAATTTCAAGGTTCAAGATTATTCCAATTTTAAAAAACAGCCAATGTTAATTCTTACAAAAAGAATAGCATAAATTATGATACAAAAAAAGAGGGTTTCTATTGAAACCCTCCTTTAATAGTATTTCTTGTTTTTCCTGATCAGAAAGTATAACGTACCGATGCACCTACATTACCTGCATAAAAACTACTATAATAAGTATATGGTTTAATAAGCGCAATAGTAGGACGAAAATCTGCTGACACATTCAGCGGAATATTAGCAAACTTGTAATCAACACCACCGGTAGGGAATACGCCCAATCCAAAACCCTTGTAGTCTTTATTACTTGAAAAGGAATTAAAGGCGGTAACTCCTCCACCAATAAACCATTTAAACCCTTCTATACTTCCGATTGGAAAATGATGCTGATAGGATGCTGAAAAAGAAAGATTAAACCAGTTGTAAGTCACTGCATAGGGTCTGAAACCAAGATCTAATTCAATTGCACCCGGGTCTGTAACAAAAGTTTTATACGATGCGGCAATAATATCATAGTAACCGCCTCCTGCTCTTAAGCCGATACCGCTTTTATAACTACTGCCTTCCTGTGCCTGCACAGTAAATACACAAAAACTCAGTATAAATAAAACACCTGTACTAACAAATAACTTTTTCATACTTTATATTTTTTTAAACGACTAATAAAAAACTAAACAAAATTATTATTTATTATACTTAACTTAAAATAGATAACTATTCTTTTACTCCAAAATCATATACCCGCGAACTTGAGCCGCCATTGTAGCTGTAGCACCTGCATACATAAATCCATATTCACCGGGCGCAAGTGGCTTTTCAAAATAGATATCATATATCCCTTTTGCGAGGCGTTTAAATTTGAATGATGATTTATACATATCATCTATCCCCTGGACATCTTCGTAGGTATTGGCTGAAATTATAGTTACTCCACGTGAATTTTTGACTTTCTTGTTTTCAAATTTAAAAAGTAAAAATTCATTGGGACTTGTTACGCTGGTAAACCAGGTTGGCGACTGTGTATTAAGACTCTTATTTTCCGGGTCAAAATAGAAATAAAACACCGGTTGCTTTGAAGAAAACTGAACATTTGCTTCACTACCACTCACTGACATAACTTTAGTAGACCTGGCAAACCCATGTGTAAATGCCCCTTGCCCATGCATTGGATTTTGCCTGTGAAAAAACATTAGCAGCAATTTTGTGTCTGTAGTAAACTTACATGTTGAACTCTCAATTTTATTAAGAATATTTACTTTGTTCATAACGGCAGTAGTGAGTTCTATCACTGTTTTGTTGGTTTAAACTTCATTAATCTGAGCATTAGAAATTAACCGGCCACCAACAGGCTAATTGAAATCATTAATGCTTTCATGTCATTATTATTTACGGATGAATAAAAACTATTTTAATAAAAGGATGACTGGATTTAAGCAGCACAACGGTAGTTCAGGGTTCTGGTTAATACTAAAGGGATGTTTTGCTCCTGCTATACTGTTGTTGATCCAAAAATAGATGCAGGCATAAAAAAATAAAACCTGCATTTATTATTTGCAGGTTTATATTGATTATTTGCAAACAGAGATGTAGTGTAAAGTACAACCTGTGAATATTGGAAGTACTTACAAGGTTTAGCTCTGACAGGTTCAGAAATTAAAAATATAACCCATCGAAGCATAAAATGGCAACATGGGCTTTGTTTTAAAATCCTGGGAGATAACATATCCTCCCTTCAGCGAAATGCCATGAGATTTAAAATTAAATCCGGTTTGGATGCCATAGTAAAAATTACCACCGGTTGAAGGTTCATACCAGCCATCAACTGCTTCAGCATATTTTGCACGGTAAAGTTCCGAATGTTTAAAATGAGTAACAATAGCTTTGTCAAAACCAGCCTCGGCAGCAATAAACCATTTGCTTTGATAAAAACCTGCCACACCTGCAAAGTCGCAACCAAAATTCAGCATACGAACGAAGTCGTTTTGATACCGGCGAAATACTCCTTGAATCCTTGTACTGAATCTAAAGCCCTTGTAATCCAGCCATTGTATTTGTCCCCCGATTTTCGATTTAAAGTCATCCAGAATTTGATCGCCGGAAGGCATAAAAATTTCAGTAACTGCAATTACAGGAAGGGTAAGTACTTTCACCGAGCGCCCATAAGACAACCCATAAGCTAAACTATGATCAAGGCTTAAACCGGCGCTAAGCAAGTTTCTTTTGTCATCTTGTAATGCGCCCCAATTTATCGTTTGTGCATTGCTGATATAACCTGATACTAATATCGTAATAACCAACATAAGCAATTTTATCTTTTTCATTTTGTTTTATTGTAATGAGTTTAAAAAATTATAATGAACTGAAATATTGCAGGATTTCCGGCTCTGTATTGGAGTTCCAGGCCTGGCTGTTTGCAATGATGCCTTCATGACCTACAGCAGGTATTTTATTAAGCTGCACTTTTTTAAATGCCGCTGAAATATGATGTGCCCATTCATCCGTATATACTTTGTTACGCTCGCTGTATAGAAAAAGTACGGGTAATTGAAACTGATTCAATCCTGCAGAAAAATCCGGCTGGTACTTATTACCTATCTCAAACATAGCAGTATTTATTACTGCACCAGCCCGCCAGGCATTCCCCGGCATTGGTTTGTCATCCCCGGTAATTTCATTTTTTGAACCAAGCATTCCGGCACGGTAATCCAGGATTTCATGCTGATCTGATCTACCTGAAATAAATTGATCCAGGAAACAGGCATCATTAAACATTTCACCCCACAAACTAAAGGACCGGGATTCCTTTACATAGGATTCAATATCTTCCCATTTTAATCCTCCGGGTTCAGCCACCACAAGTCCGTCAACTTTATCCGGATATTTTCCTGTAAAGCCTGCCGCAAGAATTCCACCCCAGGAATGACCAATCAGGTATAGCTTTTGATTGGCATTTACCCTATAATGGGCGATCACTCCGCTGAGTTCATCGTACATCAGGTCAATTGCCCCTTTGCCAAGAGAAGTATAATAGGATGCAGGATAACGCTGTGACAGGCCTGAACCCCGCTGATCATAAAATACAACGCGATACCCGTGAGAGGCAAGAGATTTACAGGTCATCAGGTCACGGTAGTCGCTACCCGGTCCACCATGTATGACAATAACTAATGTACCGTTGGTATCTCCAAACGCTTCTGAGTGCAGTAAAGCACCGTTAACAAAAATGGAAGGCAGTCCCGGGTTCTGGTCTACAGTTTTAGGAACCAGGTTGCCGGGTTCACGCAATACCCGCTCCTTTGTGCAGGATATCATAACCAACCCTGCCATCAATGCGAACATCATTCTTTTCATAATTTTAAAATTTAAATTGAGATACAAAGGAACATCAGTAAGAATGGGCCATCGCCCCATCTTATAAGGTGATACCATTAAAGTATGCAGTGTAAATAATTGAAGTACAAACTCCCTGAGCAATGGGACGAAAATATTTATGCTACTATCGGTTCAGTATGCGTTTTCAAATACTCAGAAGGTGATAAACCGGTTATTTTTCTGAAATTCCGGTTAAAAGAAGACTTGGAATTGAATCCACATTCATAAGCTATAGATAATAGCGTGAAATTTTGGTTTTCAGGCTGGCGCACCTGATGAATAAATTCTGCAACACGCCGTGAATTAATAAAATCGTAGAAATTTTTTTGAGCAACCGAATTGATTACCTGCGAAAGATTATTTGGGTGGACTTTCAGTTGATCCGCCACATCTCCCAGGGTTAGTTCAGGATTGGTAAATGGTTTGCCCTGTTCCATCAGGTGGCTAAGCATTGCATGAATTTCCTGTTGTTCCTGCTCACTTAACCCGGATTTCATATACTTTATTTTTTCCGTATTGCCTGTATCTTCATTAGAGACATCAGACTCAGGTTCTACACCATTGGAAGTATCAGGTAAATCCTGAATAGAAAATTTAGAGGAAGTGGGATGAATATTATTATATGCAAAAACTGCAGTTTGCTTTATTCCGAAAAAACCGATAAAAAATATGTACAATACTACGACAGTAAAGATATATACATCTGAAGTAAAGATGACAGCGATCCAGATGATTAATAACCCAACAATCAGGTATCTCAGCCAGTTCAGATTTATCTTATCCGTATTTGAAAATTGATTCTCAATATTCTTTCGATGTTTGTTAAGTGTGATCAACGATAACACGAAATACACAATGCCGGATAATAATATAGCCAGATGCAAAGGATATAAAATCCACTGGTATCTCTCTCCCTGGTGTTCATAGGTATAAATTTTATGTTCCGCTGGGGCAAAGAAGAAGGGCAGCATAATCAGGTAAGTCAGCACAAAAGGCAGAAAATGCAGAAACCTGAGAACCTGATGGCTTACTTGTTGGGTAAGAGAGGAAGTATATAAATATAAGAATGGGCCATGCAATAATGGAAACGGAATACCGAGTCCGAGCATTAGTGGGAACTCATAGTATCTTTTTGTCACAAACAAATAAAACAGGATAAGATGCAGCCCAATCATGAATAACCAAACCATAAGTATAGCATCTGCTTCGCTTTTGTTTCGTTTACTGGCAAGCAGTACAACCAGGAAAAGGTCAATAGCAATACCGGACAGGTAAAACATGAGGATCCACCCTTGATTTTCGGAAGATGAAATTAGACAAAAAAACTGTCAACTTTAAACGTGAAACATCAAACCCGAAACCATAAACCCAAAACATGCTGCAATCCTTTCAGTTGAACCGCCGGGCATAAAACTCGCCATCCGTAATATTCAGTTTAACCGAATAATCGTCATTATACAATACGCCGGAGAAGTTGCCTTTGATATAGGTTGCGGTTGCTTCAGTAATTTTTATAATTGCATTTGTTTCAGTACCGACTGGTAAAGCAGGTGCAAACTCTTCCATCCAGGATAGATAATCATTTCCGTTTTCATCTTTGTACACAAGGTTGGCAAGCTTGGCTTTTTGCATTCCGGATGCGGTAGTGGTATAACTTGTATATGATATCCCTGTTTGTGTGGCGGACTCTGTAGCAAGTAAAAGTGTCATATTGTTTTTGCTGGATACCAGTGCTTCTTTCAACCCTGCAAGTGAGGTATTATGTTGCATTGATGATTCTTTATCAAAAGTTCCTTCTATCTGTCCTTTATATTCTATTGGTGTGCCATTTACTTTGAATTTCATATAATAACCTGTTGTATCATTTGAAGAGTTATTATCTTTTTTACAGGAAAAGGACATCATTAAAATTCCTGAAACTATAATATACCAAAAGAACCTTTGAGAAAACAACTGTTTCATATCATTAAATTAATAGTTAAACAATCATTGTTAAATTAGTCGAACTGGTGCCGGTATAATATCCCTGTTGCTTCAATACAGCAAATCATTTATTATTTGTCGGTGTATTATGATTAATCGCAAAATGAAGCAAAATGAAACTGGAGTAGTATTTACAAATATACTTATAAATGAAAAGTTTCTGCAGGATGAATTTCAAATCATTCTTTTAGTCCAACTGAGTGGAATATAGTTAGGGCAGATGAAAAACTTTGAGTTTCTTACTGAGATGCTCTTTATGTTTTAGTGGTTTGTTCCTTAATGCAGACAATAATTTCAACATGATACTACTCATTGTCAAGCGACACTTTTGCTTTTTTCTTTGCCTGACGCAACCTGTAATTGAAAGTCAGGTTTGCCTGACGCATTCTTCCCTGTGAGTTTGTTACAGTATAGAAATCATCACCCTGTATAACAGAACGGTATTTCCTTGAGTTAAATACATCTACTACATTGAGTGTAATAGTTGCTTTGTTATTCAGGATATCCTTACTTACTGCAAAATCCATAGTGGCAAGAGATTTCCTTCTGCCCTGGGGCATTTTCTGGGGAGCTTCATAGTTGCCACGCAACTGAATATCCATGTTTTTCCATACAGTGATCCTTGAAAGTAAGCGAAACAACCAGCTATAAGTATCGCTTTTAAAAGAAGCATCAAGATTACTGCCATCGGTAATAGCGCGAAAAAAATTAAAACTTCCATCCATCTTCCACCATTGCCAGGGCGAATAGGAGCCTGTGAGTTCGGCCCCGAATGAATTTTCCGTAGCAAGGTTTTCAGGATGAGTGATGGAGTTGCCTGATTCATCCACTCTTCGTACCGACATTATTTTGCCTTTAGTGTACCGGTAATATAAAGAACTGCTAATTGAAGCTCCGGTCAGGTATTTGATGTGCCCGATTTCAAATGAATTGGTGAACTCAGGGTTAAGATCAGGGTTACCGCTATAGTAATTCCGGTTATCGCTATACGTCATAAACGGACTTAGATCATTGTAAGCGGGCCGGCGAATACGCCTGCTATAGCTTAACTGTAAGGCATGACCCTGGGGCAGATCATAAGTAATATGCACACTTGGAAACAGGTTAGTATACTTCCGGGGATTTATTTCGTTTGTTTGTTTGAGGGTAGTTGTAACATCTGTTAATTCTGCGCGTAGCCCTGCCTGATAGGAAAACTTTTTTACCTTATTACTTAAAATGGCATAAAGCGCACTGATCTTTTCGTTGTACACAAAATTGTTGGTGAGCCCCGGTACCTCAAACCAGCTTTCATCCTCATTCTGCTGGGTAACGGTATAGTTGTTAGTCATATCCCTGAAACTGCTCCTTAAACCTGTTTCGAATTTTGCCTTTTCCTTAAATGGCAGCACATAGTCCACCTGCAGGAGATATTGTTTTTCAGTTTCATAATTTACGGCACGTTGCAGCAAATAGGGAATACCGGAATGACTGCCATCGGGGTTATATACATCCTCGCCAAAGAACTGATCAGAATCTTCCCAGTTGTCAAGATATCTAATATCGGCAGTCAGTTCGTGTCCCTCTCTTGTGAAATTTCGTTTATATGTTAGCGCATACTCGGAGTTAGGTTCGGTTTCTGTTTCATCCTGAGTACGGTAGCTGACAGCAAGCGGATCTTTCAGCGAGTTAAGATAATCATGATATACAATATCAGAGAATCGCTTTCCTTTACTAATACGATAAGTATATGCAGCGGTAAGAATATTCCTGTCGTCAAAATAATAATCCAAACCGGCTCTTGCAGTATTATACAGTCCCCTCAGATGATGCTCCATATCTTTAGTGCTGATGAACGTAGAATCATTTTTGTAAAATTCCTGGTACTGGCCGTTTTTACCAGGGGCATTGCGATAGGAAGTAGAATAGTTGACGAAAAAATTAAGATCTTTTCTTCTATAATTCACATTGGCAGCCACACCGAAATTTTCAGGATATCCCGCAACCACATCAAACGATCCGTTAAAACCTTCTTTTTTTTCTTTCTTCAAAACAATATTTATAATGCCGCCCATACCTTCAGCTTCATAACGTGCGGATGGATTAGTTATGATCTCTACCCTGTCAACCATGCTTCCCTGTAATTGCTGCAAACCCGCGCCACCTTTTATACTCACCAGCCCCGAAGGTTTGCCATCAATCAGGATACGAACACTGCTGCTTCCCCTCAGGCTTACATTACCCTCTGCATCCACAGCTACAGACGGAATATTGCTCAATATATCTGCGGCATTGCCACCAGCATTAGCAAGATCTTTCCCAACATTGAATATTTTTTTGTCGAGAGATAATGTCATACTGCTTTTTTCGGCACGTACAAATACTTCATCAAGGGTTTTTGTAGTTGACTTCAGTTTTATTATACCCAATTTATGGTGCAGATGATCTGCAGAAATTTGTATAATTGAAGAGATGTAAGATTCATACCCTATGAAATCAATTTCCACTCGGTAACTGCCCGATGGTGCATTAATCAAAAATTCACCTTTCTCAGTTGTGTTAATGGAAGTAATAGCGGTATTGCTGCCGGATTTGAAAAGACTTACTGTAGCAAATCCAAGTGCCGAATACTGCTGCGCATCTACAAGCTTTCCCGAGATTGTACCATTGTCTTTATTTTGTGCATAGCTGCGAATACCTGTAATAAAGAACAGCAGGAAAATAGTAGTTACACTTATATATTTTTTAATAACAGTAATATGAGACAGTGAAAATTTCATCAAGTCGGTTTAAGAAAATATAAAGAGATTGAAATGGTAAAAATACTCAAAACTACAAAGCAATTAGAGGATATAAATCAGAATTCCAGGGTAAACACATTTTAACTTCTATAGTACTATAAATTCTTTGGCTCTATCAGTCATTCAGGTTTTATAATAAAAAGATGATCCTTTCTCTGATTATAAATTAGCTTTCAAATATTATCTGTTTTACCCGGAATATAATTTCATTCCTGCCCTACAGTAAAGGACAGTTATATCAATACAGTTAAATATATTGCCGTTATAAACTAGAGATATCATGCTAAGAACAGGGATAATATCATTTGTAATGTACCCGGTGTTATGTGTTGGACTGGTATTAATATCTATTCAGATCATGGCTCAGCAGATTCATTATTCAGATGGCAGGCCTTCTGCTACCAAGCGCATGGAATGTAAAGATGAAGGCATTGTATTGCGTTACGGAAATGGGCCAGACAGTTGTGATACGTATGGCGCCAGGGAAGCAAATATCATCAGGGAAGGGAACACCTACTATCTGTTTTATGATGGTGCCGGTAAATCAGCGTGGCTTTCCTGCCTGGCAGTAAGTAATGATTTGCATCACTGGAAAAAACAGGGAGCAATTCTCACCCTGGGCGATTCAACAAAAAATGACAGTAAGAGCGCTTCTGCGCCCTGGTTAATACAAGAAGATGGACTGTGGCACATGTTTTATTTGGGCACACCACATACAACGCCACCGCCTTATCGAATTCCCGCATTTCCATATCTTACCATGAAAGCCAAAGCTGATAATTTACATGGACCATGGATAAAACAATATGATGTTACCCCGCTGCCACCTAAAGAAAACAGTTACTATTCCGTTACTTCAAGTCCGGGGTATATTGTGAGGCACAAAAAGGAATATCTTATGTTTTTTAGCGGGGCTACCCAGGATAATTCCGGAATAAAAAGGACTCTTGGAATTGCAAGAACTAAAAACCTGAATAGCTCATGGTCAATAGACAGTACACCTATATTCCCCTTAACAGAGCAGGTTGAAAACTCATCCATGTACTACGACAAACAATCAAAGACCTGGTATCTGTTTACCAATCATATCGGGATTGATGAGAAAGGGTTGGAAAATACTGATGCCATCTGGGTGTACTGGTCAAAAGATATTAATAAATGGGATACCCGCAATAAAGCTGTGGTATTGGATAGCAGTAATTGCACTTGGGCAAAAGGCGCTATTGGTATGCCTGCGGTAATACAAGTCGGCGACCGCATTGCATTGTTGTATGATGCTGCCGAAGGTCAAAGCAAGAGCCACATGTTCAGAAGTATTGGACTTGCATGGATTAACCTGCCATTTAAAATTTATACTCCGGGAAAAGAAAGGGATCGGTAGAAATATATGTTTTCTTCCTTTTATCGGCTCTCGCCGCCTTGATTCTTGTCTCACAAACTACAAAACCGTTAAGTCATTACTCTTCCTTTAAATCTTTTACAATAATAATCCTTTGTATAAAGTTCATTATACTGTACCTGTAAGTATGTTATTTATCACTATTGTCCGACAAAAATAATTAAAGGGTGAGCTAAAATAGTCACCCTTTTTAGTTATGTTGAAGTTGCA
>JBDHYJ010000060.1:0-31249 GCA_039811345.1 Chitinophagaceae bacterium | reverse complement strand
ACCCTGATCAAAGGTTTTGCTCCGATATCCATCGGAGTATTCTACCATTGAACTATGCCCGTATTAATATTTTATAAAAGAACTTCAGACCCTGATCAAAGGTTTTGCTCCGATATCCATCGGAGTATTCTACCATTGAACTATGCCCGTATAAATAATTTTTCAAAAGAACTTCAGACCCTGATCAAAGGTTTTGCTCCGATATCCATCGGAGTATTCTACCATTGAGCTATGCCCGTATAAATAATTTTTCAAAAGAACTTCAGACCCTGATCAAAGGTTTTGCTCCGATATCCATCGGAGTATTCTACCATTGAACTATGCCTTAAGAAAGCTAAAAGCTATTAGCAGTTTGCTAACAGCTTTTAGTTTATTTAATTCAAAGATAATAATTATATCCTTTATTTGAGAGCCACGATGGGCTAAAAGCTAAAAGCTAATGGCTAAAAGCTTTATTTTATAATTTCAGTTACCTGACCAGCACCTACTGTACGACCACCTTCACGAATCGCAAACTTTAACCCTTTTTCCATCGCAATAGGCTGGATCAATTTAACTGTAAGTGATGTATTATCACCAGGCATAACCATTTCAGTACCTGCAGGCAATTCTACTTCACCAGTTACATCAGTTGTACGGAAATAGAACTGAGGACGGTATTTATTAAAGAATGGAGTATGACGTCCACCTTCATCTTTACTTAATACGTATACCTCACCTTTGAATTCAGTGTGTGGAGTGATAGAACCAGGTTTAGTGATTACCATACCACGGCGAATCTGTGTTTTTTCAATACCACGAAGCAATAACCCAGCATTATCTCCAGCTTCACCTTCATCCAATAATTTGCGGAACATTTCCACACCTGTTACAGTAGAAGGAAGAGGTTTTTCCATCAATCCTACTATTTCTACAGCTTCACCTACTTTAATGCGACCTCTTTCAATACGACCGGTAGCAACTGTACCGCGACCTGTAATTGAGAATACGTCTTCCACACTCATTAGGAATGGCAGATCAACCGGACGGGGAGGTAATGGAATATAGTCATCCACTGCAGCCATCAATTCGTCAATTTTACCAACCCACTTTTCATCACCTGCAAGTGCACCGGTAGCAGAACCCTTGATAATTGGAGTATTATCTCCGTCAAATCCGTTTTTGGTTAATAACTCGCGGATTTCCATTTCTACCAGTTCAAGCAGTTCAGGATCATCTACAAGATCTACTTTATTCATAAATACCACCATACGGGGAACACCTACCTGGCGTGCCAGAAGGATATGCTCTCTTGTTTGCGGCATAGGACCATCTGTTGCAGCTACCACCAGGATGGCTCCATCCATCTGGGCAGCACCAGTGATCATATTCTTTACATAGTCAGCGTGACCAGGACAATCCACGTGAGCGTAGTGTCTGTTAGCTGTCTGATATTCTACGTGAGCGGTATTGATGGTGATACCCCTTTCTTTTTCTTCAGGAGCACCGTCAATTTCATCATACTTTTTTGCTGTCGCCAATCCTTTTTTAGAAAGGATTTCAGTAATTGCAGCAGTAAGAGTAGTCTTACCATGGTCAACGTGACCAATTGTACCAACGTTAACGTGGGGTTTATCCCTCTTGAAGGTCTCTTTTGACATCGTTTATCTGTTTTAAATTGAAGTTTAAAATTATAGTTACCCTGTATGTTATTATCATTACAGTTGTAAAACTCTTTATTAAAAAATTTGAGCCGTTGATGAGAATTGAACTCACGACCTCTTCCTTACCAAGGAAGTGCTCTACCACTGAGCTACAACGGCAGTATAGCCAATGTGAGAGCAAGTTTCTCTCTTTCTCACTCTATATAAAAAGAACTCTATGAGCGGGAGACGAGGCTCGAACTCGCCACCTATAGCTTGGAAGGCTATCGCTCTACCAAATGAGCTACTCCCGCTTTTATTATTAATTTAAAGAACTCAACACCTATAGCTTGGATCCGCCGTGGCGGACTACCAAATGAGCTACTCCCGCATATTTGATTTGAAAATTTGAAAATGAGTTAATTTGAAGATTACACCCAAAACAAATATCAAATTTGTAAAGAACTTTATCTGGTAAAAGCGTCAATTTAAAATTGATGCATTTTCAAATTATTACGTGGGCAAGGATGGATTCGAACCACCGAACTCCGAAGAGGACAGATTTACAGTCTGTTGCCGTTGGCCACTTGGCTACTTGCCCAAAAATTCAGCGTTCGTCATTCCTGAAACCAAAATGAAGCTCCTGGAGCCAGTGGAGGGATTCGAACCCCCGACCAGCTGATTACAAATCAGCTGCTCTGGCCAACTGAGCTACACTGGCATTTTTGTTGAAATTCAATACTGTAAAGAACTTTTTACCCCAAATATTAAACACCTTATTTTTTGGGAAGGCAAAGGTAATGGAAATCTTTAAATGCAAAAATTTATGAAGATAATTTTTTAGCCGTATTATTAAAGGTGAACTATCATTCAAAATAACTATAACATATTCCAAATAAAAAAGACCCCGTTGGGGTCTCTTTTATTATGCGGCCTGTATTTGTTTTTCTTTTTTTCGTTTCATCTGCTCAATAATAGAATCAAGTGCATTGTCGAATGACTCTTCGAAAGATTTTGAGCATTCTTTGGAGAAAAAAGCATATCGCGGAATTTTTACTTTTATTTCAACCACTTTATCCTTTATCTGATGTACCACATTGTCGAGCTTAAGATATACATCAATAGAAGTGATCCTGTCATGAAAACTGTTCAACTTTTGAATCTTCTTATTTACATGTTCTAACAATTTTGATGCGGCATCAAAATGCACAGTTTGAATGTTTACATTCATAATAGTCCAGTTTAAAATCTGTGAACAATAATGATAAATTAATTTAAAAGAACTTCGAATTAACAGCTGGGCTGCAACCCCCTCAAGTTAATGCTTTATATATAAGATTTCAAATAAATTTTTATTGTTTTAACAACTCATTTTTTGGGTTTAATTAGCAGAATATCATGCTTTAGGATGAGACTTTTTATGTACCTCTTTCAGGCGCTCAATAGTATTGTGAGTATATACCTGTGTAGCAGCCAGACTGGTATGCCCAAGCAACTCTTTTACGGCATTTATATCAGCACCTTTGTTAGTAAGATGGGTTGCAAATGTATGCCGGAGTATATGCGGACTTTTTTTCTCAATGGTAGTAACCAGGGAGAGATATTTCTTCACAATTAAATAAACATATTTAGAATAAAGCTTTTTCCCTTTAGAGCCAACCAGCAGAAAAGTGCTGTCTGCATTTTTTATTTCACGCTTTGACAATATATAGTCTTTTATCCGGTCTAAAATATAGTTGCTCAGTGGAATCAATCGTTCTTTATTGCCTTTCCCCAGTACTTTTAGCATTTGACCTGCCAAATCTATCCCGGATTCTTTAATATTAATGAGTTCATCCCGCCTTACCCCGGTAGTATAAAAAAGTTCAACTATAAGGCGATGTGTTTTCCCTTCAAAATCATTTCCAAAATCAATCTCACTAAAAAGTATATCCGTATCTTTTTGTTCTACAAAAACAGGCAGCCGTCTGCTTATCCGGGGAGAAATGACAGTAGTCATAGGTGTGGTTTTCAAATTACCGGCTCTAATATGGTATTTAAAAAAAGCTTTTAGTGTGGAAATTTTTCTATTGACTGTGCGGGCAGAAATCCCATTCTTCATCATTTCCGCAAGCCATGAACGAATATATATTGGTAAAATATCAGTCAGTGGCGGGTTGCTGTAAGTATTTTCAAGATACTCAAAAAACTGGTTAAGGTCTTCTTCATAGGCTATGGCGGTATTACCGGAGTATCTTTTTTCAAATATAATATAATCCAAAAAAGGTTGCTGATATATACTGTAAGCGCTTTGCATGAGCACAAAAAAAGGTAGCCATAAAGTTATGATACTCTACGGCTACCATTTAAAATATTTTAAAGAGAACGATTAAAGTTCAATCTTCCCGCTGGCAATATTCTGTTTGTAGATTGCCTTCAACACTTCTCCTCTCCTTTTTACAGATGGTTTGGTAAAAGACTGGCGCCCTCTTAACTGCAACAAAATCTTAGCTTTTTCAAACTTCTTTTTGTACTTTTTAAGCGCCTTGTCAATGTTTTCGCAATCTTTACTGTCTATTATAAGCATAAATGATATACCTCCTTTACTATTTTTGAGGAGCGCAAAGATAGCTATTCTACCCAAAATATCAAACCTGATTTCAAAATTCCTTTTTCATGGGGTAATTTGCAGTATGTTCACAGGTATTATTGAAACAACAGGACTTATCACTGCTGTTGAAACAGCAGGCACCAACCGAACTTTCCGGCTCAAGTCCTCTATAAGCCACGAATTAAAAGAAGATCAGAGCGTTGCCCACAACGGTGTATGTCTGACAGTTGAAAAATCAGAATATGGAGAACACATAGTAACTGCTGTTCAGGAGACATTACAAAAAACCACCCTGAACAACTGGAAAACAGGAGGCTGGGTCAACCTTGAGCGCTGCCTTACACCTACCGGGCGGCTGGATGGTCACTTTGTGCAGGGGCATGTGGATACCAAAGGCATTTGTATTGATAAAAAAACATTGGATGGCAGTTATGAGTTCCGGTTTGAATTTCCCGAAAAATTTGCATCTCTTGTCATTGAAAAAGGCTCAATCAGCTTAAATGGTATCAGCCTTACTATTTTTGATGTTACGCTGAATCAGTTTTCTGTTGCAATCATCCCTTATACTTATAAACATACCACTATGCAGCAACTTAATACTGGCGATACTGTAAATCTTGAGTTTGATATGGTGGGTAAATATGTGGTGCGGGGAATGGAGGTGCGAGGAAAATAATATAATTATGGAACAGGTTGAGCAAATTAATGATTATTACATTCAATCATTTTTAGAAACTATACAAAAACTTGACACTTCAAAACTAGCAATTGACAGTTACTCCTATTACTATTTAAACCACCTTTTACACCACAGAAAATATTATCTTGAAATTTATCGTTGCGTTCTGAATCATGTACTTAAAAATTCAACAAAGAAAAAATCAGAGATGGTTGTTATTGATTATGGATCCGGAAACGGATTGTTGGGTTTTTTTGCAAAACATTGTGGGTTCGGTACTATAATAAATATTGATATTTCAGAGGAGTTTTGTACGTCTCAACACACGCTTTTAAAAACAAACAAATTGAAAATAGATGAAATTTTCTGCGGAGATATTGAAAGCTTTTGCAAAACTTCATCTGTAGTTCCGGACGCCCTCATTGGTACCGATGTCATTGAGCATATATATGATTTAGAAAAGTTCTTTAATATTTTATCATCAATAAATATAAACCTGATAACTGTTTTAACAACAGCTTCGAATGACAAGAACTGGCTTAAAAAAAGAAAACTTATGAGAATACAACAAAAAGATGAATGGAAGGGAAATATTTCATCAGAAACTAATAAAGAGGAAATGCCATTCAGGGAAATCAGGAGAGGGATAGTAAAGGATATCATCGGTAGTGAAAGCAAACAGGAAATTGAAAAACTGGTAACATACACTCGTGGATTGAATAAACATGATATAGAAGAAGCCTGCAAAAAATATTTAATGAGCAAGGAGTTGCCAAAACCTTTACAGCATCCTACAAATACCTGTGATCCAATAACCGGAAGTTGGACCGAAAGATTGCTTTCATATCAGGAATACCATAATATTTATGAAAAATATCAATTTAAACTGTCAGTTATGAACGGATTTTATAATACCTATCAGCCAATTCCCAAAGGGTCTTTTATGTGTTTATTAAATTACTTAATTAAAAAAACCAGAAAGTTAGGCAATTTCATAAGTCCATTCATTATTTTAGTCGGGATTAGAACTTTACGAAACGATGGATTATCATAATTACAAAGAGACCATCTATTTTCCCTAAAATAACAATATCTGATTAATCAATTTTAAAACTTAATGCAAACAAATTGATAACAATAATAATAGCCATATTCAACGAAGAAGAGAACATTATTCCACTGTATAACGAGTTAAAGAATTTTGTAACCAAACCATACGAAATTATATGGGTAGATGACGGAAGTACTGATCAATCTTTAGAAAAAATCGAAGAAATTTCCCGAAATAATCCTGAAGTAAAATGTTTGTCTTTTTCAAGAAACTTTGGCCATCAACCTGCATTGATGGCTGGTCTTAGGTATGCAACCGGTAACACCATTATTATAATGGATGGCGATTTCCAGCATCCCCCTTCAATGTTGCCTGTTCTACTTGATGAAATGTCCAAAGGTTACGATATAGTTTCGGGTAAAAGAAATGAGACCGGTAATAAAAAAAACAGCAAATATTTCACCAGCAAGATATTCTACAGGCTTATCAATCTACTTTCAGTTACACATATAGAAGAAGCCAGTGCAGATTTCAGAGTTTTTAATAAAAAAGTTTTGAACACCATCCTTCAATTCGAAGAAAAAGAATTATTCTTAAGAGGCATATTCAGCTGGATTGGGTTCAGAAGAAAAACCATAGAATACAATGCTCCTGAAAGAATACACGGAAAAACAAAATACACGGGAAAAAAAATGATAAGCCTGGGTATTAAGGGTATCACATCTTTCACCTTCAAACCTCTCAGATTTTCATTAATTGCAGGATGTATTTTCTCCGTGGTATCATTTATGTTGGCGATAGCGGCAGTAATTGCATACTTATACGGTTATACTGTCAGGGGCTGGACATCAATTATAATTGCTATAATGCTTTTAGGCGGTATTCAACTTTTATTCCTTGGTTTGATAGGTGAATATATCGCAAGTCTTCTTACTGAAGCAAAAAAGCGTCCCATCTATATTATAGACAAAACGATAAACATTGATTGATTCTGTATTAATGCAGTATTACAGAAGCCTCTAATATACCTGTAGGAAAATTAAGAGATTTTGAGGCTATAAATTTTGGAAGATTCCCCAATCCAAAATATTCCCAATAATATCCGGCAGTATATGGAATTGAAGTTGTTTTTACAATAACGTCAAAATTTCCAGTTCCGAACTTTATTTGGCAAATTTTATTCAATAATATTTTTATACCTTTTTTGCTTGGAATTAATAAATGCTCTCCAGGAATAAAATAGGGCCATTTATCTCCCAGGAATGTGGAAGCTAAACTTCCAAAATCGGGTACCGTGATATATAAAACACCCTGAGGTTTCAACTTCAATAGCAGAGATTCAAGTAGTACATCTGGATACATTACGTGCTCTAAAACAGTTATCAAAAAAATCAAATCAAAATAATTTGAATCAAATTGTGGAGAGCAGTTAATATCGGTATTGATCCACTGAATATCAGTATTATCCAAACTTTCCGGCCTCTCATGAAAATCCACAGCAAATCCTTTAGAAAGAGGAAATTTTTTTAAAACTTTTAATGCAAGTTCTCCATTACCCGCTCCTACATCCAACCAGCTAAAATCTGCTTTAATAGCAGATACAGCTAACTGAGTAGCACGGGTTACACATTGCATATACCATTTTGTCAAAGGGTTGTGATCTCTTATGGCCCGTATCCTTGGAATCATCCCACCGTCAAAACTGCGATAAAGTGCTGTCAATTCAGAAGCAGCAGGCATCGGGAAAGTAATCCCGGAAGAGCAATTTTTGCAACGATAAAAATCAAATGGGCCATGAGCTTTATTAAAAGGATGATTTCTTCCCTTATATAATAACTTCATCTCACTGCTTCCACAAAAACAACATATTTTAGCTTGTTCATTCATCAACAAAAAATTTCAAAAGAATTCTCTTAATCTGCATGAAATTAAACTATTCAGGTAAGCAAGATGCAGTAAATATCCCAATAATATTTGCCATTATTACTTTATTGGCATTCCTGCCTTTTACGTCAATGATTTTTGCGCTTAAAAATGATGCATTCACAGGATATTTTCCACCTAAATTTTTCATGAGTGAGAGTATCCATAGCGGTTACTTTCCCTTATGGAATCCTTATATTAATTACGGATTACCACAGTATGGTGACATGAGTAGCGGTTTCTGGAGTCCTATTACCTGGCTTATTGCCTCCACTATCGGGTATAATGCATATACCTTTACACTTGAAGAAGTGCTGTATATATTTCTTGCCGGTACAGGAATGTTTTATCTTACCCGCGCTCTTAAGGTTGATAAACGAATTAGTATTTTAGCCGGTACATGTTATATGTGCTCAGGTTATATTGTTGGACATCTCCAGCATTTTAACTGGATATCGGGAGCAGCCTTCCTTCCCTGGTGCATAACCGCTTACCTGAATTTATGTTTAAAAATCAAATGGATTTCAGTATTTAAAGCCGGTATATTTTTTTTACTGTTTGTCTCTTCAGCACACCCTGGCTTACTTATAGGGGGAATTTATTTCTTTGCCTTTCTTGCTTCGGCATTCTGGTATAATCAGTATCGGAAGCAAACTTCACTTTCAACTTTATTTAAAAAAACATTCCTGGTCAATGGGAGTATTATTTTGATTCTGATATTTTTTTGTATTGGTCCAATTATCGGATATTCAGAAATAATACCCTTTATCAACAGAGGATCAAAATTGGTATCTGCAGGCTCAATTGGAGAAGCTACGACTCTGCAAAGCTGGATTTCGTTATTAATACCATTTGCTACAACAAAAAATGATAGTTTTTTTTTAAACGATATAGCACTTCGCAATTGCTACATTGGACTTTTGCTTATTGTTTTTTTTATAACAGCTATCGTAAACAAAAAAACAAACTGGCAAAAACTTTTGTTTTTGATATTTATATTCTTTTTTCTACTTAGTCTGGATGGGGTAATAAAAAATTTCTTTTATAACTACCTGCCATTATTTGGTTATGTCAGGCTTAATGGTGAATTTCGGATATATGCCATCCTTTCTGCAATTCTAATAGCAGCTATAGAACTAAACAAACTATCAAAATCCAAATCTAATGTTTATAAAAAAGTATTCTATGTAATTACCAGTTTACTTATAATCACTTTAATTTATTCATTGTTCAATGTTACAGGAAAAGAGTTTTTTTTATTTCGTCTTCATAATCTATCCTTTACCAGGTCTGCCTTAAAAGAGTTTATTGACAATTTAACTTTCAATGATACCCTGTTCATTCAAACAGCAATTCAATTATTCATTTTATTTTGGTTGTATAAAGTGCGGTTGAAATTTCCTACCGGCATCTGGATAAATATCGGTATAGCGGAAATAATACTTTCCGCACTATTAAATATACCTTTTACCGGAGTCGGGAAAATATCAACTCAACAAATTCAGAATCTGCTGAATAAAAGTCCGAAAGGAATTCCAATCCCGTCCTTACAACCAACAGTGAAAAACGACACAATGTCTCCTTTAGTTACGAAGCAAGTAGGTGACTGGTCGTTCTATAACAAGCAGATTGGAAGTGTAAAAGAAGTACCCTATCCCATCAGACTCAACACCACTATTAACTTTTTCAAATCGAATGAAGTCAAAAAAAGTAATTCACAAAATTTCATTTATTTTTCACATCCAAATCCCGGAGATACAATTAACATAATAAGTTTCACACCTAACTCCATAAAACTTAGAACACAGTCTGGTTCTGATCAGATATGCACAATAAAGCAAAATTTCTACCCTCATTGGCATTGCTTTGTTAACGGTAACACGACACAAGTTAATAAGTCATCCTTAACATTTATTTCTTTTCTGGTTCATCCCGGAAACAATAAAATATTAGTAGAATTTAAAAATAGCAAAATAAAGATATTGGTGTTCTGGACCCTGGCTGTATTCCTTATTGCAAGTATAGGTATTCTAATCATTAATGGGAAAAAACAACAGTAATGAACAATTTTTTTAACCGTTTCCTGTATAACGCAAAGTATTTCCCATATCATTTTCTCTTATTTCTGTTTTATTTTGTTCTTGACGGACTAACTTTTTTCAAACACCTGGTCAGTATATCATCTTCTTTATATCTGCTCGTATTTTTACAGTCAATTAGTCTTCTGACATTTTACATTTTTTTAAAGATTACAAAAGATATCCGTAAGTCAGGAATGATAACTCTTTCGATAGAGATCAGTTATCTGTATTTTGGCGTTTTCTATGATAATATCAGGCAAATATTCAGGGAACATATTTCATACACATTTTTTGTCCCGATTTATTTGGCGATAGTACTCTACATCATATACCTTTTGTACAAGAAGAATTCTTCTTTCAACAAATCTACCTATTACTTAAACTGCGTATGCTTATTTATTCTAGGTTATCAATTTTGGCCTTTTTTTCAATCTCCCTCAGAAAAAAAATTTGTTTTTCAGAACTATGAGCTCAACCCTGGAAATCTTAAAAAATTAAGCGACTCTTCAAAGCCAGATATCTATTTCGTTGTCTTTGATGCCTACTTAAATACTACTGGCTTAAGAGAAAGGTTTCAATATAATAACAGTGATCTTGATACATTTCTAGCCCATAAAGGGTTTTACGTTTTTAGTAAAACTCTTTCAGAATACGTATTTACCCAATATTCGATTGCATCAGTCTTCAACATGAACTTACTAGATACAGCAACTATTCATAGTCAGGAAAACTTTAATAAATCTTATGCCACCTATATTCAACTCATAAATAGGAATCCTGTACTTGATATTCTGCAGAAAGAAGGATATTCTATATTAAACCTATCGCCTTTTAAAATTGCTGATATTTCACCAACATTTTATCAACCCTTGCAACCATCGAATCAAAATCTATTGATGGAGAAAAGCTTTTTCAATAAAATTCGGCAAGATATAACACTTGAGGGATTTATTATAAAACACAATCTCTACTTTTTATACAATTTTTTTGAGCACCCGATAAAAAAATATAACGATGCGACGTTACTGGAGCTTCAGAATATTATTAACAAAAACCTGTCGCATCCAAAATTTACTTACGCTCACTTCCTTATGCCCCACTCCCCTTATTTTAAAGATAGCTGCGGCAACAATGTAAATCCAAAATATTTTCTCGATGACAAATATTATCTTGGCTATTCTGTCTATTGCAAAACAAAAATAAAAGAGATAGTAAATTTAATACAATCAAAGCCCAATACTGCAATTATCCTAATAAGTGATCATGGGCCACACATTGATTCTAAAGGTATACCAGATATCAGCAGGAAAAATTTATTTTCTATCTACTTACCTAATAAACAATATAGTGAGTTAAATGATTCCCTCTCAATCTATAATAGTTTCAGAATTCTATTTAAAAACTATTTTGTAAATTAATATATCCCAAAACTTTTCTCTTTTCATAACTATCTCTGTTACATATTGCATTGCAAATTCTTCATTCCATAAGTATTTAAGGCTTGTAAGAGCTGATATATCTTTTATATCATCGCATTAAATACATTTTACCATATCCCTTATTAAAATACTTATCAGTAGCATCACCTTCAACTTTGTATCTGTCAAGAGATTTACCATCCAGATTTGTAATTACTCTATACAAATAGACACCATTTCCAAGTTTTTGACCATATTGATCCGTTCCATCCCATTTATATTCAGTTATATTTCTGCCAATTCTTATAGGTCCCAGCTCTGATTTAGTAATTTCTTTAACGATTTTACCGGTTATCGTCAAGATCTGGATCCGAAGGTTCTGAGGAACTTCACTTCCAGTAAGGGTGAAAACAAAAGCTGTAGAAGTAGTAAATGGATTTGGGTAATTAAACATATTTGAGATCATAGGTTTATTAATAATCTTAAAACTCACCTTATACGATGCTACACCTGCGCTATTTCCACTCTTGTCCTTGCCTGAAACCAACAGTTCATAATCGCCATCTTCAAGAAAAGATGGATTAAAATCTATGACTGCAGTATTGTCATCTTTATTACTGTTCAAACTTGATGGAGTAAACCTAAGGGTATCATTATTGAAATTGAAAGTTCTCAGTGTTCCATTAGGATATTTAACCTGCACTTTAATCAAAGCAGTATCATCCAATGCCAGGAATTGACTATTATCTTTCAGATTTATTAATATATGTGGTTTTGAAGAAACGATATCGTTATTCAATATATGAACACCATCAAAAGTAACATCCAGTAATGGAGCATATTTATCCGGCATCACATAAACATTTTTATATAAAAAATTATTAAAGAAGTATTGCTCTGCCTGGTCATTATCCGGGTTAAAACTCAAATAAATGGTATTGCTGCCAGGAAACTCCGCAGTATTAAATGTAAATACCACCTTTATAGTATCGCCGCTTATTAGTGGTTTTCTTCTTAATGTATCAATTATATGTTGCACATTATTATTATCAATCAAAATCAATTTGATTTTTAAACTGTCAAAATCATAAGGGCTGATATTCTTAAATGCAATTCCTAAATTAAGTTCTTCACCAATTTCAACAGTATCTTTCAATGGTGTGTAAAAAATGCTGCTGGATATTGCTCCTTCAGGTGGCAGTTTACCTGTAATCATCCAATTTCTAAGCTGCGAAGGTGTGCCATGAGCCGAGTCGCTATTCAGCATTTTGAGTTTCAAAAACGGATATTGAACAGCGTCTATAAAAGATATGCTTGTATCTGTAGCAGAGTACACTGTTGTTAGCAGTGTTTCATTTCCAGAGTAATCTTTGCCATATACCGAAATAGTAACGTGATCAGGATCTGATTCAATTGACTTTCCTTTCCACATTAATCTATCCCAGGTAATTGCAGGACCAAACCATTCTGATTCTATTGTTCCGCTTTCCTTTCTTGAATCTAAAGTGAAAGATTCAATAATTTTAGAATCTGCCTGTTGTCCTACGAAACTCTGGACAGGAAAATTTGAATCACCTTTTTTAAAGAAAAATATGAAAGGCAGATTAGTTGTAAACTTGTCAATATCTGTAAGCCCGGCATTCTTCAATACATGATATAGTGATCTGCCTGAACCCAGTTTTGCAGTATCAGACTTCCAGTCTTCAATAAACGAAGTGTTTGTAGACATACCTAAATTGGTAATTGAAATATAATATCCGGCGGGAATAGATTCAAAAAACTCTATTGCTTTCCTCCTGTAACTGGTATCACTATACTGAAATTCAAATGCATATTTATTATGTCCGCAGGGCTTCACACTTCCAAATCGTCCAAATGCTCCCACAGCAAAATTTTTCCAGGGCTGCAATGTTAAACTATCATACACCACAAACTGCAGTGAACTATACTTGCATCCATAATAATCGAGATAACTTCCTTCTAAGGATACATAGATATCATTATTGGCATAATAAGGATACAAACCAGTTGAAATCTTAATTGTCTTAGCAATTTTGTCAAATCTGAACACTCTGTCATTATCTAATATAATATCATTGTAAGTATTATTTTGAAACTGGTAAAAATGTGCCTGGCTATACCCACTCTGATGATTATCTAAATAGGTAAAGGAAGAGTTACTCCATACCGGTTCATCATTATTACTGCTATTCTGTACTGAAACCCGCCAATAATATACCGTACTGTCCATTAAACTAATATTCGGATCAAATTCTATTACTCCGCCCGCTGCACTTGTTGTGAGATTTTTCTTAAGAGGTGAATTAAAAAGTTCCGTCGTATCTATTTCCATAACATAGCTTTTTGTAGAAGCAAGTGGATTAGATGAGGAAGCATAAAACTTTATATTCGGATTGCTCACTATTGAATAATCATAAGGAAAAATTGTCCTTGCACCATCGTCAACTATATAAAATGTTTTTGAAACAGAATTATTGGTTTCGGATGTTTCTGCAATTTCATTCCCGGCATCTAATGTAATGATTAGCTTGTTTTCACCTTTTTCTTTGGCTGGATTTATAGGAATATTCAATTCAATACTATCAGAAAATTTTACTGCCCTCATCTTCTTGTCAAATATTAAAATAGTACTGCCATCGGGTAATTGTCGTTTAATATCAATACGCAGGGAATCATTATGAGAGATACCTAAATTAAAATATTTTACAGAATACTTGAATTGGTTATCAGCAATTGATATCAAAGATGGGACATATACAAACTGATCTTCTACAGCAAAATCAGGCAGGTTTTCCATATATAGTTTTAATGCCGGATCCCCATCCAGCGTTATTTCCTCTGCATGAAGTCTGGCAAGATAATCTCCGGGAGCATTTGTCAGTAAATACCTGAATGACTCTTCCAGTAATTTACCAATAGACTTTCCATATTGTCCCCCAGAGAGTCCTTTATATAGTCCGTGCAGATAAATATTTAGATAACTAACGATTCCATAGTGGGTACTGGCCACAAAACCAATTGCTCCTTTTGGACTCAACAAGTATTTTTCAGACAAAGTAGTTAATGTACTTAGTCTATTTGTTTCAAGATTGAATATATCACCGGCCAGGCAACCATTTACTAAAAACAATGGATATTTCCCCTGGTTTTCGTAAATAGACGGGTCATCAATATTAAACTCTGTAGTAGAAGCTGATGAATGTCCAAAATAATTTACTATTCCAATGCCTTCTTTAAAAAGCTTCTTCAATTGATCTGAGGTTAATTGTGATGCAACCGCAGAGCTATTACTGAAACTCTCAACATTTGCTCCCCATAGCGTATCCTCAGCTATCTGTTTCAACTGATTCATATATCCGCCAATCTCTTTACTTAGTTGGGCATTACCACCACCGATTGCATGTACTATATTTTTCATCCAGGCCCTGCCCTCAATTGTTTGTGGTGCATTCACGCCAACTGATTCAAATTCTTTCACTTTTTCCAAATATATTTCAACCTCAGCGGGACTAACGGCAGATAACCGGCCAACAGGAATGGCAGAAATAGTTTCATTGTCATTAGATGCCAGAAGATTATCAGAAGCCGGAAACCCAAATGGCGGGATAAGATTCAATTGGTCAAGAAGAGAATTACTTTCATTCATCCTTGCCTGCACGTATGATACGCCTTTTCCTATAAGGAAAACATTGGAGGGGGTTACTGAAAATACAGTTCTCGCATATTTCAAAAATTTTTTTATCGCAAAAGGATGTCGTTTTATTCCAAATGCAAACTGGTCGGTCAACTGATCTATATCATACACTTTAGTATTGTGCCCACCGCCCGCAGTTGATGATCTGTATTGTGCATAGGATTGTACCGGGTTGCCATTAGCGCCATTATATAAACGAGTGTTACTAATTATGATAAAATCGCCCTGATTTTCAGGAAGTGAATAGTTGACAAAATTTCTTGTAGTAAGTGAAGTAACATTTGCCAGGTTGCTGCTTTCCTGGTTTACCAAAACCAATTTTCTATTCTGAAAGGAAGGCAATAAAGCAAACTTTGCAATCCCTGCTTCATCAATTACTCCTATATATCTTTTTAAGTTAGTAAGATCGTACAAAACAGGTGCAACTGTACCATACTTGAATGTAATTTTCAGATAGTTGCCATTTGTAGCAGCCGGCAGGTCAAACTGAAAATAATATGAATCCCCAAAATTAAATTGACGGGGGTAGGTGATTTCATATTTAGCTACCACCATTCTGTCATTTGGATTTGCAGATACATTGGTTACTGTCACTGTTGCCGATCCTGAATTGAGCAGACCTACCGGAAAATTAGCTGACTGCCTTCGGTCTGAAAAGGCATCCATTGGTACATTTATAAGTTCTGTACCATTAACTTTTACATTAAATGAGCGGTTATTTACTGCATTACCTGCTGCGGCTACAAACAAGGTTGCATCAGGGCCAGTTGTATAAGGAAACAATTTAGACTGAACATCAGTTAAGGGAGTAGAAGGGCGAATATCTCCACTTGTCCATCCTTCTCCTTTGTCATATACTGATGAATAAACATACTCACCAACAATCTGAGCATACCCCGAATTAATTTTGTCTTTAAAATATTTACCCGTAGTATACATAAAGTAAGGTTCTTCAGGTAAAATATTACCGGCTACATTATTTGTCTGATCTGTAAGCCTGAGATTGTTGCCGGCGGGGTTTACCGTTAGAAAATATGATGCCGTATCTGTCTCCAGGCTCCATTTATCATTGAGCTGATCATTTATATTTGGATATAAATTCTTATCAGGTTTTCCATCATTCATCTCACCCCAGAATTCGATAAAATCAGATGCACCTAAAACACCGGAAGGCACAGAAGTATATAAAGGCACCTGAACACCATTACGCCAAAGTTGAAACTGCTCCGCAGGCACATTCTCTAATCCAATACTTTGAAGTGTAGACTTGGATATTCTATGCAAAGTATTATTAATGACGGAAAACTTATAATAAGTTTTATTATAGTCAATCCATTCATTATTATATTGAGCCCTTGCGAAACCACAGCCCAGCAATAATATCAGCAAAATAACTCGATTCATAATTTAGGTTAATTTGTTTTTACGCTTTTGTTCTTTGCTTTTTTCACCAGGTCTACCCGCAAAGAAAAAATATGCGTATATAAAGGGTTGGACTGATTGGCAAGATTAGTAAATGCATAATCAATTGACAGATGTTTTAGATTAAATCCTGCTCCGATGCTGGGTTGGTATATCCAAACTTTTTTCTTATTCAGTGTATCACCATCGGCAAGCGCTTTCTGAAAATTATAAATACCGGTTCTTACAAATATTAGTTTTTTATAACCCAGTTCAATTCCTATTCTCGGATCAACACTTACCGGGTCTGCACTGATGACTACGTTTCTTTTACCATCAAAAGTGAGATCGAGATTGGCTTCTGCCAAAAGGTTGAATTTTTTTCCGAGTGCAAAATCATAAGCGCCGCCCAATATTAACCGTGGTGCAGTAAGTTCTGTTGACTTTACAGGAATCTCATTATTTGTAAGGTAGAGCGCTTCCTTTTCTTCATCTGTAAATGTAAAACTCCAGGCATTGAAAGTTGTGGTAATATCTCTTGCAGTAATACCCAGTTTCCAGCGTTTATCATGTATCTGGATACCGCCATCAATACCAAATCCCCAGGCTTTCGCGAATGTACCCACATTGCGATAGATCACTTTTGCATTCAGACCAAAGCTTATCAGTTTCGACCCGCGTTGTTTTAAACTCTGTGCATAAGAAAATAAAAAAGCATAATCCGCAGAGGAAAAACTGCGGATATTATTATAATTGATTGAACCATCAGGTTCAACGAGGTAGAGAGTATTAGGGATGTCATCTACACCAAACCGGAGCAACGATAATGCAATAGTTCTCTTTTGATCACTCAGGGGAATAGCAATGCTGCCGTAATCGTATTTACCAATACCTGAGAAATATTCGGCATGCATAAAATTTACTACAGGGTTTTCCCTGATATTCACAAGCCCTGCCGGATTCCAATACCCCGCATTACCATCAGCAACTGAAGCCACCTGGGCGCCACCCATTCCCAGCCCCCTGGCACCGGCGCCAATATTCAAAAACTCATTTGAATATTTTCTGAACTGTGCAAATGAAGCTGTCTGATGACACAACAAACAGATAAGGCATATTCTCAAAAGCGCGTTTTTCATTCAATGATATTTCAAATGAGCAATTCTTGAACTGATAGCGGATTTGTCCATTTATTTTTACAAATATACCTTAAGCATTTTTGTCCTGAAGATTTTGATGGACATTAAAATTCAAGGCTTTATAACGGATTTAAATATAAAATTATTGCCTTAAGCAAGATGCTTGGGTAACTAATATTATTTTTGCGCAAAACCACCTGAAAATGACGTTAATAGAAGAACTGAGCTGGCGTGGCATGTTGCAGGACATAATGCCGGGGACAGAAGATCAATTGAACAGAGAAATGACTTCAGCCTACATTGGATTTGACCCAACTGCTGAAAGCCTTCATATCGGAAGCCTGGTGCCTATATTATTATTGGTTCATTTACAAAAAGCCGGACATAAACCTATAGCCCTTATTGGTGGAGCTACCGGTATGATTGGTGACCCAACCGGCAAAAGTGAGGAGCGGAATCTGCTTACCAGGGAGCAACTGGATATAAACATTGCAGGCATAAGAGTGCAACTGGAAAAACATCTTGATTTTAACCCTTCTCTGCAAAACAGGGCTGAACTGGTAAATAACTACGACTGGTTTAAAGAGATAAGCTTTATAGATTTTTTGCGGGACACCGGCAAGTATATTACCGTAAACTATATGATGGCAAAAGAAAGTGTGAAGAAAAGAATTGAAGGTGAAACCGGAATAAGCTATACCGAATTTGCTTACCAGTTAATGCAGGGATACGACTACTACTGGTTGTATAAAAATAAAAACTGCAAACTGCAGATGGGTGGCAGCGATCAGTGGGGAAATATCACTACTGGCACAGAACTTATTCGCCGCAAAACCGGTGGAGAAGTCTTTGCTTTTACCTGCCCGCTGATTAAAAAAGCAGACGGCGGAAAATTTGGAAAAACAGAAAAGGGCAACGTGTGGCTTAATGCAGCAAGAACAACTCCTTACCAGTTTTATCAGTTTTGGCTCAATGCTTCAGACGAAGATGCGGCAAAATGGATAAGGATATTTACTTTTCTTTCAAAAGAAGATATTGAGACAATTTACGCCAAACAAAAAGAAAATCCGGCAGAACGGCATTTGCAAAAAGCACTTGCAAGGGAAGTAACCATTTTCGTTCATGGTGAAGATGAATATCTTAAAGCTATAGAAACCACTCAAAAACTATTTTCTCAACATACAGCTCCTGCAGAAACCCTTTCTGTAAACGATCTGGAAAATATGGAAGGAGTAGTAAAATTTGATTTCCCTAAAGAAAAGATCAGCAGCGGGATTGATATTGTAACGCTTCTTGCAGAAACCGGTGCACTGTCAAGCAAAGGAGAAGCTCGTAAAATGGTGCAGAATGGTGGTATTAGTATCAATAGAAATAAAATTAATGATGTTGCACACAAAATCAACAGTGCCGACCTTTTGCACGATACCTACCTGCTCATCCAGAAAGGGAAGAAAAATTATTACCTGCTGAAAACATGCTGATCTTTGCGGGAATGAAATTTGGTTTGAAGCGTGTGAGTATATATTTTTGCAGCCCTTAACCGGCACCATACCGGTAAAGATTGGCCTATAGTATAATGGTAGTACAACAGATTTTGGTTCTGTCTGTCTTGGTTCGAATCCAGGTAGGCCAACAAAAAGGGACAAACGTGTAATTTTCACTTTTGTCCCTTTTTGAATTTTATGGTCCGCCTATTTTGTCAAATACCATTTCACTGCATTCTTATAAAATATCTTATCAACAACTGTCTTTGGCAGCTTTAATCCTTTAAACTTTCCATTCACCAAAGGCGACTGAAGCGTATCTCCGCTGGTAAAATATCTCCAGTCCCTCATCCACAAATCGTGTGCTTTCTTTTTTAAAATGTCACTATTGTCATAATCCCATTCTTCGAGATCAGTTCCATAAATAATCCTGTCCTGGTATTTCATAAAAAAGTCATGTACCTTCTGCCATTCCCGAATTGTCTGGTATTGTACATGCCCTACCCTTTCGGCACAATCGAGCGCCATGTTTGGAAATTTATCGAGTCGTTTTGCCATTTCATCCACACTCCATTCCAGGCTGCCAAGATGTGCGCCTACAAATCTCAAGTTGGGATGTTTTTCAAGCAGGTGGTCACGTGATTGTATCTGTGCTTCATAAGACGGATACTCAGGATGCAGGTACATGTGATATTCAGGATGATTTGCAAAATATGACCTGTCATTATTTGTAGTCATTTCATCTAATGGCATCCAGCAGGCTTTGGGCTCACCTATATGGCCACAAACAGGAATATGATTTTGTTCCAGATAATTAAAAATTGTATCAAACATCGGGTTATCAATCATTATGAAATTGCTGTCCTTATCCTTAATTGTCATTCCAATATTTTTCCAAACCTTTATTCCTATTGCTCCATTTGCAAAAGACTTTTTCAGGTATTCAAGCTGGCGCTCTGCCCAACCCGGTTGAAACCTTGTAGCAGTTTCAAATGTTGTTAAGTAATTAAAACCAGCAGGGTAGCTTAACTTTTGCTGTAAAGCATAATATTGTTGACTGTCTATCGGCGGATAACCGGGCACCTCACAGTTCAAACTGATCAATTCAAAATTATCAGCCTTTGCCTGTTCCATTAATACATGGTTCACAGACATGACATGTGCATGTGCATCAATTTTTTTTACCGTTGAAAAATCGGTATCAGTATAAAATTCATCGGTATTGGTACTATTGGAATTACAGGCATTTAGTATAGTAAGTAAACCACTTATAATGATTACAACATTGGTGATTTTATTTCTGCTTAATGGCATAACACTTTTTATTTTTTCTTAGTTTGTATTACTTCAAGTTTGTTTTGCACTAGTGCAGTAACTGCATCAGTTGCCGTTGGAAAAACCTTTCTCAAATCAATATCTTCATTTTCTATAAGCTGGACTTTCAAAGTTTTCATAAAAATATTCTTTACCTCAGTAGCCAGATTTATTTTACAAATTCCGCATTGAATTGCCTCCTGCAAAATATCATGCGGGATACCTGAAGCACCATGGAGGACTAACGCTGTATCAGTTACGCTGTTTATTTCTGCAAGGCGTTGCAGATCAAGTTGAGGTGTTTCTTTGTAAAAGCCATGCGCAGATCCTATTGCAATAGCAAGTGCATCAACACCTGTTTCTTCAACAAATAATTTTGCTTCATCCGGCTCTGTAAATCCTGTTCTTTCAGTACTCTGCCCCAGTTTGGCAACATATCCCAGTTCTGCTTCCACGCTTGCGTCATATTGTTCAGCGAGTTTCACTACTGATTTTGTAATACTTATATTTTCGGAAAATGGTTTTTCACTTGCATCAATCATTACGGAATCAAACCCAGCATCAAGACATCTGGCCGCCAGTTCATAAGAATCTCCGTGATCAAGATGTAGCCAGCCTTTCACATCAAAATGCTGCAGAACAGACTCAGCAAGTGCTGTGGCAACAGGTAAACCCATGTATTCTATAGAGCTACGTGTAAGTTGAAGAATTAACGGACTGTTTACTGTACCTGCAGCTTTTACTACTCCCTGCAAAGTTTCAAAATTATAAAAATTAACAGCCAGCAATGCTTCATTAGCCTGTCGTAATTTCTTCCATTGATCTTTTAGTCTTGTACTATTCTTCATAGCCGAATTTTTCTTTTGCTGTTTGTATAATTTCCCGGTAATTAGTAAAGGCGGTCGTACCGCCGGGCTTAGTTGTAGAAACAGCACCGGTAAGATTTGCAAATTTCTGGCACTGCATTAATGTCTGATTATTCAGGTAGCTGAATATAAACCCTGCGTTAAAGCTATCCCCCGCCCCTATTGCATCCACCACCTCGTTATTTACAAATGCCTCACAGGAAATTATCTCATTATTATACCATAATATTGATCCTTTATTTCCCCGTTTTACAACAATAATATTAGCTGTGTTTTTTACAATTTCCAGTGCTTTTTCAAGTGTACTTTGTTTCGCCAGGTTTAAAAGCTCTGATTCGTTTGGCATAAAAATATCTACAAAAGGCAATACCTCCTTATAATCGAAATCCCATTGTTCAGTGGGATCCCATTGCATATCAAATGATGTACTTAGTCCTGCTTCTTTTGCTTTTTTAAATAAGCAATTAAGTTGCCCTTTAAACCCCTGTTGAAAAAAATAAGAAGAATAATGCAGGTGCCGTCCCTGACACAGCATATCATCACTGATATCATGTATACTCATATGCTTCATTGCTCCCTGGTAAGTAATATTTGCTCTGTCTTCACCAAAATTGAGTATTACAGTAGCGCCGGTTTTTAATTGATCGTTCCTCAAAATCATTGAGCAATCCACTCCTTTTTTCTCGAGTTCCTCCTTGCAAAAATGGCCAAAAACATCGTTGCCTATCTTACCTATAAATGCAACCCTCTTACCCAGTGAACTTAAATTACTGGCAAAAATGGCAGCAGAACTACCTAAAGTAAGTGTCATAGTATCTGCAAACTTTTCTCTCCCAATCTCAGGGAATGAATGAATTTGGTTAAGAATTAAATCAACATTTAATTCTCCCACTACTATTACATCGAACTTATTATTCATTTTATTACACTTGCACCTTTTCAGTGCATATTAATTTCTTCAAATTCACAAGATCAAATTCTTAGCGGTTGGAAAATTAGATTAGTATGGATAAATAGTAACCCCCTGTACTATTCTGTTGATACCTCCTTTTTGGGAAGGTGAATCTGGTGTTAGTCCCAACAAAATTGATTTGTAAAACCCGATAATCTGTGCCGGAATCACGGCACAAATAGAAAAATAATCATCTGGAATACTCTCGCATCCACAACAAAGATCTATTGACAGATTTATATTAATATCAGCCAGTTTATGCAGACACTGTCCGACACCAATACTAAACAAATAATTTCCCTTCTGGTGAATAGATTTAACAAGATCAATTTCGTATTTATATACATAGGGGTCAGCGGAGAATAAGTAAATGAGCAGGGTTGAGCCATCAATAGCCGCTCTGGGTCCATGACGAAACCCAAGAAAAGAATCGTACTGGCAAAAGATTTGCCCGTCAGTCATTTCAAGCAATTTAAGATGAGACTCTTTAGCTGCACCTTTCAATGCTCCCGAACCTAAAAAAACCACTCGTTTAAAATCCATATTAGATACCTCCCATAGGTTCTCAGCATATTTTTGTAAAACGAGGTTTCCATATTCCACCAGCTTTTTAGTCTTGCCATGATTATGACTCAAACGAGCAATGTCTGAAATCAATAATGCTGCAAATGTCATTGATGTAAACGAACCTGTCATAGCAAGCGCCTGATCATTCGATTTCTCAGGCAGTACAAATACATAGGAGTTTTTCTTGCCGAAGGCTTTTTTCGCAAGGTTACCTTCTGCATTACAGGTGATCACCAGGTGATAAACCGTATCGTACATTTTCTCGGCAAGTTCAAAAGTGGCTACACTTTCGGGGCTATCACCCGATCTTGCAAACGAAATAAGTAAAGTTGGAACAGCTTTGTTAATTAATCCTCCTGGATGAGTTACTAAATCAGTTGTAGGAACAACAACAGTGAAAACACCTGTATTGATAAAAAAGGATTGCTGCAATATTTCTCCAATAAATGCTGAGGAACCAGCCCCGGAAAGAACAATTTGCAGATTACTGATTTTGAATACCTCATTTAAAAACTGCGATAACTGATCTTTTTTTTCTAAAACTGATGTATATGTACTTTCCCACAAATCAGGTTGTCCGTTTATTTCTCTTGCCAGGTGACTTCCATCTTTGATATTAATGCTCCGTAACAGATCAATATCTTTCATATTTTTTTACTTTCTATCAAATTTAAAAGTAAATAATTTTCTTTTCCTTTACAAATATATTCAAAAACAAATTTTTTAAAATTATTTTTTTAATTGTAAAACATTCATTGCATTTTGAATATCTCTTACTCAGCCATAAGAAAAATAGCTATAATTGCCATCAACATTCCTATACTTATGATAAAATGAGGAAACACTCCATAAATCAGGAGAGATAGTATAATGGTTATTACAGGAGCCCCGGTGTTCGTCAATGGACTCACTATAATAGCTTTTCCATACCTAAATGCATATACTATAAAAAGCGCTCCTACAGCATTCAAAATTTGTATTCCTGCTGTAATAAAAGGCCATTTAACCGACCAATTCATTCCCTCATTAAAATCTGTAAACAGTAAAGCAAATGGTATCAGACCTATACTTGCAATAGTCATATAGAAAAAAATACTTTCAGCCTTCATATGATAGTTGGCTACCCGTATAAAATAAGCCTGAATACCCCAAAACAGAAACACCAGTAAGGACAATAATATCCAGATTGAACCATATTCATTTTCATTACCAGGTGGCTGATAAGAAAGTAAGGGAATAGCTATCAGCGCAATTACAATGCCCGCCCAGGATCTGACAGAAGCTTTCTCTTTGATTATAAAAAGAGAAAGAAAAATAGTAACCAGCGGAGACAGAGATACAAACGGGAAAACGAGGTAAGCAGGTCCTCTTTTTAAAGCTTCAAATAAAATTAATTGTCCGGCAGCTCCGAAGAATCCTATAAGCAAGCCATGCAACAAAGCCTTTTTATGCCTTTCCGGTTTCCAGTGAATTATTTTCAATGCTATTATAGTAGGAATAATCATTGTAAATGCCCAAACTACATAACCGAGTGTTGGCGGAAAGCCCTCTTTTACAGGCAACTCGCTAAGTGCACCCCATATCCCCCAAAAAACAGTGGTACAAAGCGCAAAAAAAAACCAGGGCTTTATTCTCATATTATATGGCTTTTGTTTATGGGCTTGAGACAATAAAAATAAAGTACAAAAGAAAGATAAAATAAATATTATCTTCAAAAATAGTTATATTTGAAAAGAATAGAAAGAAATTTTATTTTTAAATATTAGTATAAAAAAGTCAACCCTTTTTAATAATGCATCTGATGAATTATTAGGAGTACTTAAAAAATACAACATAATATGAGATTACAAAAACTAATTGCTGGTCTCATTTTAAAACTCCTCATTATTATTTCTTTATCAAAAGGAATAACTCAACCAGTTATTCCAAACTTTCCATCCCAAATTATACATCCTCCGGAAAATACCAGTACATGGGACGACTGGCGAAAAGAGTTGATTAAAAAAAGGACAGAGATAAAGGCAAAGATTGGTTACAGTGACAGGCTATATACAGATAAAAATTACCAGTGGGCATCAAAATGTTTTAATATAACAATGCTGATGCTTTTTGATAAAAGATTTTATAACGCCGTCAATGGAGAATTTAATGTCAATGCCTTTTTGCAGGATGGTATAGATCAGGTTGGCGGATATGATGGAGTAGTACTATGGCACGCCTACCCCAGAATCGGATTTGATGACCGTAACCAATTTGATTTTTACAGAGGGTTCCCGGGTGGATTACAGGGACTTCGCAAAATTGTGAAAGCATTCCACAACAAAGGTGTAAAAGTATTTATTGATTATAATCCCTGGGATACCGGCACAAGGAGAGAAAATGAATCAGATATTGATATGCTCTGCACTATCATCGCTGCTATAGATGCAGACGGGATCTTTTTAGATACAATGGATGCTGCAATGGAAGGGCTGCGTGATAAACTTGACAAAGTGAAAAAAGGTATTGTGTTGGAATCCGAATTAGAAGTACCGGTTGAGCGGATCAAAGATCACAATATGAGCTGGGCGCAAAATTATGAAGAGGGAACAGTTCCGGGTATACTATGGAATAAATGGTTTGAAAGAAGGCACTTAATGCATTTAACCAGAAGATGGGCTACTGATCATTCGTCCGAAATTCACATTGCCTGGATGAACGGATGCGGAATGATTATCTGGGATAATATATTCGGTACAGCCAATCTTTATAATCAAAGGGACAAATCTATTCTTCGTTTGATGCTTCCTGTTCAACGCAGGTATCACCGGCTTTTTTCAGGAGAAGATTGGGTACCCTTGATTCCAACCCGTATTGCTGGTGTATTTGCAAATCAATGGAAGAAAGATGATACTACCATCTGGACAATTGTAAATACGACAAAGACTGATCAGTATGGCTTGTTGCTGAGCCTGCCCCACACCAAAGGAACCAGGTATTATAATCTGCTCACAGGTAAGGAAACAGGTATCGTTAGTAATGATACAGCATATATAACAGACAGTATAAAGAGTAGAGGTATTGGTGCAATTCTGGCTTTAAAAAAAGAAGACATAAATAGTGGTTTAGACTCTTTTTTGCATCGGCAGTCATTATTATATGCTAAGTACATTGATGATACTACCAAAATCATTTCAGATGAAAAAATAGTTCTAACCGGTTTAGCATCTTACACAAAAAAAACGATGCCTGAGAATATGAAATTAATCGAAGGAGTTTCTTATCCGGCCAATATTTGTTTCACACAACGGGAATGCGGCTTTTATCCGGAATCGGGGAAGACATACCAGGAGCCGCCCAAAGGCCGGTGGTTTGAAACAATATGCAGAACTTCAAACGTTGTTCTGCAAACCTATGCAATTGATGAAACACCTGTAACAAACCGTCAATTTTATTCCTTCCTTCAATCCACCCATTATAAACCTGCTGAGCGTGACCATTTTCTGCAACATTGGATAAACGGAAAACCTCCTCACGGAAAAGAAGATCATCCGGTGGTATATGTGAATATAGAGGATGCCAGAGCTTATGCAAAATGGGCAGGTAAACGCTTACCAACAGAAGCTGAATGGCAATATGCTGCCGAAGGTCCCCGGCATTTATTATACCCCTGGGGTAATATTTTTGATTCTGCAAATTGTAACAACGGACAATTGAAAGGCACATCACCGGTTAAAGCTTTTCCTGATGGCCGTTCTTATTTTGGTTGTTATGATATGTGCGGGAATACATGGGAATGGACAGAAAGTGAAAGAAGTGATGAGCTTACCCGCTACTGCATTATTAAAGGAGGATCCTTCTATCGTGCAGAAGGATCACACTGGTATACTGACGGAGGAGCAAAACCAAATAATTTTTCTGCAAAATTTATCCGTATTAATCCAGGACTAGACAGGTGTGCAACTATTGGATTCAGATGTGTAGTTGATATAAAGAATTGATATGAGACAAATGAAAACTGTTATATAGTTAATATAGTCCTGTGTATCTTTTTTTCATTTTCCCATACACATAATACCTGGTTACTACCTAATGATTTCAGAACCGGCAACCCACCATTGCCTAATATTTTTTTTATGCCACTGGGCATAAGTACCACTATCCCGCCATTTTCCTGCCATGCATAAATATTTTTTTCATCGGCCGAAGCCATTGTACAGCTTTTTCCGGTACCAATAGCTTTTTCTTCTATCCCAGGTGAAGCAGCATATATTGTGCCTTTGCGGTTCCATACTGTTTGAGGAGCTTTATTTTTGCCAATTGACAATCCCCCACCATCCATCGGGCAACCGTCCAGTTTCCAGCTTCCCTGCCCCATTTTAATGGCAGGTTCAAATTTATTGCCTCCGTCCGCAGAATGGATCAGATAAATATCCCTGTTTCCCTGAAGGTTATTGCGAAACAGTACAAAAACATTATTGCCATCCATCATCACAGAAGGTTTGCAACATTCACACACTGCACCTTCGGGTGAAGCATACACCAGAATATTTTTTGACCAATGAAGTCCGCCATCATTTGATATGGCGCCATAAATTTTATTTCGATTATCCGAACGCAGATCCAGCCAAACCGCAAATAAATTTTCCCCGCCATCACCTGCCAAACCAAGGAAACCTTCTTTTGCCACAGTATCTATATCGTTTACCCTTGCAGTTTGTTTCCACTCATTTGTTCCTTTTTTTATGTACGAAAAAATATTCCCGCTTCTATCGCATGCTAACAAACTAAAACCGGAAGAAGTGGTAGTAATTTGTGGCCCCCGCATAGAAGTACCCACCAGATCTTTTAATGTATCTACTAAAACCGCAGGAGTAAAACTATTACCCCGGTCAGATGAACGAATAGAAAGTATACTGTCGCCACTCGTGAAAGTTAACAGCAAAGTCCCATGTTGATCAACAGCAACTGCCGGCATTTGTCCTGATGCAACAATAGTATCAGTAATGACTTTATCCTTCTTCTCATTGCATCCTGCTAAAAAAACAATGAGGGATATTATCAGTAACCATTTCATAAAACCAGGAATTTAAATAAACAACACACTTTTAAATAATCTGCATTTACACAAATATCCTTGAATTTACAAACATAGTCTTCACTATGATGCATTTACATTTCAAATAGCTTTTACAAATTGTTATTAAAAGAATACTCCTCCTTCTAAAATTTATCATCCAATGCAAATTTCGGTTTACGGTACATCCATTGTCCATTGGTAAAATCAGGAAAGTCAACTGTTTCATATCCAAGCTCAATACTCTTTTCGCTCAAAGGTGTTACTGCACTCCAGGTAGCAGCATCGTACACATCCATTCTTGGAGCAACTTTATTTTTGACAGCTTCTATAAATCCATGCAATACGAAGAAATCAATACCGCCATGTCCGGCAGCATTTTCATTTTCTTTTGTATCCCAGCGCTTCCACAAAGGATGATCGTATTTATCAAGCCAGGACTGCTGGTCATCCCACTCATGATGTTTTGGAGATACCCCATCTACATATATACCTTTGTTAACCTGCATCCATAACCCGTTGGTACCCTGCACCCGGAAGCCAAGTGAATATGGTCTTGGCAGGTTGGTATCATGCTGCAATAAAATAGTTTCGCCGTTTGCACATTTGATATGCGTGGTTACAATATCACCTAACTCAAACCTCACTTTTGCATTTGGATGATCAGCCCCGCCTTTCTTTACAATATAATCATGAAGCCCCCTTGTTTTTGTGGCGAAGGAACTGAGTGATAAAAAGCGGTTGCCATGATTAATATCAATCATGGTAGCCACAGGCCCAAGTCCATGCGTCGGGTACAAGTCTCCGTTACGATGCACGGAATGGCCAGTTCTCCATCTTGCTTCTGAAAACGCTTTAGGTCCAAATTCCACACCACTGTCATAAGGATCCACGCCATTATTGAATTTTACTCCCCGCAAATCGTGCTGATAACCTGCCTGCAAGTGAATAATTTCTCCAAACACTCCCTGTCGTACCATATTCAAAACAGCCATCACATCACGGAAATAACAGGCATTTTCGAGCATGGTTACATGGGCCTGCTGTTTCTCTGCCTCGCGTACCACCGCCCAATGGTCTTCAAGGGTAATACCAACAACAACTTCGGTAGCTACATATTTAATACCCGCCTGCAGGCTGTCAATAATCATCGGTGTATGCCACTCCCACGGAGTAGCTATTAAAACCGCATCAATATTTTTTTGCTCCAGTAACTTTCTATAGGCATGCGGATCTCCTTTAAAAATCTGTGGCATTTTCTTCCCCGATTTTTTTATAATGTCCGTAGCCATACCAAGCATTCTTTCGTCTATATCACATATAGCACTTACATCCACATCACTGCGACGAAGGGCATTATCTAAGTGTGCCTGTCCACGCAGCCCAACACCAATAATTGCAAGCCTTACACTATTATCACGATTTGAAGCAAAACCATGTAAAGTTCCTAATCCGAATGCTGCCGTTGCCAGGGTTGTATTTCTTACAAATGATCTTCTTTTCATAAAAATGAATTAAATTGAAATTAAATAAATTTATTTTTTACTTCTTTTTAATAAATAAATTTACACAACATTTCTTATCTTTCGTTAGTTAAACAAAAAAAGGGGGAAAGTTTACCCATGTGTAGCGATTTACCAAAGAAGCTGCTTGTTATAATCATAGTCTTTATAATGCTTAAAGGCAATGCTCAAACAGCATTTAAACCAGTAGTTGAATTGCCTGACCGCTATTTTCAGTTGCTGGAATCAGGTATCTCTATCGTGGAAAAGCGACTTGCTACAGAGCCCGGTGTCACTCTTGCCTCACTGGAAGCAAAACCAGGATGGATACATTTTCCTAATGCCATCCTGATACCTGCCGTTTTATATATCAAAAAACATCCCGCAAACAAAAGATATGGTGATACCAGCCTGCTCCGTCTTGCACTTCGCATAGGAGACTTCCTGGTAAAGGAACAGGAACAAGGTAATTACTCCAAGCGGGGGGATAGCGACTGGGACACCTATATGTGGCTGGAGGCGTACAGGATTTTGGAAAAAAAATTAGGTGAAGAGCGCCGGCTTCGCTGGAAAAAAGTATTGCTGGAGGAATTGCAGTTATTGGAACCCAAACTAATTAAGCGTATAGATTATCCCTGGTACAATGCGCCGTTTATTATTACCTCTCCTAATCACTACGCCATATATGCTTCTACCCTTTTGGTAGCAGGACATGTATTTCACAAACCGGAATGGATAGAAATGTCAACAAAAGTCCTGCACCGGTTTTGTATACAGGAACAAACTGCTGACGGATATTGGGGCGAACATAGCCAGGCAGGACCCACAACAGGTTATGATTTTCTCACATTAACTCAAATAGCTCTTTATTGGGAATTTTCAAAAGATCCTGAAGCTATTAAAGCATTGCGCCGATCTACCGATTTTCATAAACACTTCACCTATCCTGATGGTACACCGGTAGAAACCATTAATGACCGCAACCGCTACTGGGGGGTATCCATGTGGGGGCATTTTGGATTTTCACATTTTCCCGATGGCAGACGATATGCCTCTTTCTTAACCGGTCATTTCCCTTTTGAAGGCGATATGAATAATTATGGAGGTAATATGCAATCGTTTGGCCGTATCGCACAAAATGTACTATACTATCATGATGGAAACTCGGCACCGATACCGCAGGATAAATTAAATTATCACCATGCTATGAAGATTCCGGCAGGTATCCGCAAAACCGGTTCATGGGTAACTACATATTCAGGAATAATTGCACCCGGTGTAAGCATGAATAATTTTTTTCTGGACCGGCAGGGAAATTTCAGTGTATATCACAAAAAGACCGGATTAATTATCAGTGGCGCAAATTCAAAACGACAGCCTGAACTGGCAACCTTCACTGAAGTGATTGGCAACGACAGTATTCACATGCCCGTCAGCAGTTATTTCAAAATGTCTGAAACAACTGATAAACTTGCTTTGGCTTATAATGTATTTTTTGCAACACTGAATGTACCCTTACCTTCAGAAAAACAATTGAAGTTCAGTTTTACTACAACCTACAAATATGGCGATGCCATTTCCGATTTGAATTTGCAATTAGTGCTAATTGCTGGCGAAACACTCGAAACCGGGAATGGACAGAAAATCATATTGGGCAATGAAAAAATAGATTGGAGCGAAGCTGAATTGGGCGGATGGATTAAACATAATGGTTGGTTGATGAAAATCCCAAAGGGTACACATTTAAGTTGGCCCGTCATGCCTTTCAATCCTTATGCAAACAAACCGGAAACGGATTTATCCAGAGCAGTAGGGAGACTTTATATCCCGCTAAAAAATGAAAGCCAGGAATTTCAATTTACAATAGAAGTAGAAAATTAAATAAATCT
>JBDHYJ010000059.1:0-31882 GCA_039811345.1 Chitinophagaceae bacterium | reverse complement strand
TTGTTGGGAGAAATCTCAAATCGCAATTCGGGCAACACTGTATCGTCCGGGTTTACTGTTCCGTTTTTGCGAACAAGTGACGTATCTACCGGCACTGCAAATTTGCGTACAGGGAAAGTATTGAATGTGTTATCAACACCGTAACTAATCATATTAGAAGGATCATCACTGCCTATGATATCGGTAAGCACCTGGTCGAGATACACGTATTGATTTTGAGGGATATTAGGTTTAGCTTCAAAATATACCACGTTACGCTTATCTCCTTCTGTTTTGTCGGGTCCCCAAAGCAAATCAACCGGGTCGCTCTGGTTTATCTTATATCTAAGTTCATTGATATACCAGTCTATCCCCAACAGGCTGTAATTGATAACCCTGATATCAGGACGTACACCTTCTACTTCCTGCGCATACCAAAGCGGGTAAGTATCATTGTCGCCAAATGTAAAAAGTATAGCATTGGGTGCACAACTTTCGAGATAATCCTTTGCGAGGTCGGGTGCCAATAATTTTTTACTCCTGTCGTGGTCATCCCATTCCTGGAAGCCCATAATAACGGGAACGGCCAGTGTACAAACAACTGCAGCTGCAACACCGGCAACTTTTCCACTGGCAACTTTTTCAAACCATTCTTTTACCATCATCACACCAATACCTATCCAAATGGCGAAGGCATAAAACGAACCGGTAAATACATAGTCGCGTTCACGGGGTTGCGGCCCTGCCGCATTGAGGTAAAACACAATTGCGAGCCCGGTAAAAAAGAACAGGAGAAAGGTCACCAGGAAGTCGCCCTTATCGCGTTTGTATTGATAAAATAAACCGATTAATCCTAAGATCAGCGGTAAGGCAAAAAGCCGGTTATGCGCTTTATTATCCCTGATACTGTCGGGTAGTTTACTTTGATCGCCCAGGAACAGGTTATCAATAAACGAAATGCCGGTGATGGTATTCCCATCTCTTACATTACCTGTTCCCTGGATATCATTTTGACGACCTATAAAGTTCCACCCAAAATACCTGAGGTACATCCACCCTATCTGGTATTGAAACGCCCACTTGATATTATCTAAATAAGTCGGTTTTTCATCGTTGCCCAATCCCAGCCATGAACGGTAATAATTAGCATGCCCCTGATCGTTGCTTGCATCCCATATACGTGGCAGAAACATCATATCATCAGGTGCGTATTCATACTCATAATTCTTTCCTATATTAATATACTTATCTTTCCCTTTTTGCCAGCGGTAACCCTTTTCTTTCATTACAGGTGTTCCATCAGCATTGCGCTGTATATCTGCAGCAAAGGTCTGACCGTAAATCAATGGGAAGTCTCCATATTGTTCACGACCGAGATAACCCACAAGGCTCATTGGGTTGTCTACGTTGTACATATCCACCGAAGGATTGGCAGCAGAACGTATCATCGTAGTAAGGTAGGTGGAGTAACCGATAAGCATAAACGCAAAACACCACAGACCCAGCTTCAGGAAATCCAGAATTTTATTTCTATTGTGATATGCTGCATAAACGAGCAGGGCTGTACCTGCAACAAACAATATAAAAGAGCCGAAAGATGTAATGAACGGGAAGGAAAATAGAAAAACAAATATAGAAAGCCAGATAGCGAAACCAGTATAATTGTTTATTAACTTATCTGCCCTGCGGATACCTATTATAATAACTGCACTCAGCAAAATAAAATAAGTGGCAAAACCAGAAAAGAAAGGCAGACCCAATCCATTTACAAACCAGCGATCAAATATACCTGAACCGGTAATGGTGTACTGGATAACAAATTTCTGCACAAATCCGGTGATGATACATCCAGTGATGAATGCCCAGAACATACCCCAGTTGGTAACCTTATACCTGCGGAAATAATATACCATTACAATGGCAGGTATTGTAAGCAGGTTTAAAAGGTGAATACCGATAGACAATCCTATTATATAAAACAATAGCACGATCCACCTGTCGGCTCCCGGTTCATCAGCTTTATGTTCCCATTTCAATATCAGCCAAAACACTAAGGCGGTAAGAAAAGAGGATGATCCGTATACTTCTCCCTCTACAGCACTATACCACATAGAATCGCTGAAGGTAAATGCAAGTGCCCCCACTAATCCTGCGGCCATTATCGTAAATATCTGTTCACCGCTGAGTTCTGGATTTTTTTTCTGGTATATCTTTCTGGCAAAATGTGTAATTGTCCAAAAGAGAAATAAAATGGCAAAACCACTGGCTAAAGCGCTCATCACATTTACCGCTTTTGCAGCCGTCATCGGGTTGTCACCAAACAGTACAATAAAAACGCGCCCCATTACTACAAACAAAGGAGCACCCGGAGGGTGAGGTATCTGCAGTTTAAAACAACTGCTCACAAATTCCCCGCAGTCCCACAAACTTCCCCTGGCTTCTGTAGTTAGGATATATACTGCACAAGCAATTACACAAACAATCCATCCGACGATGTTATTGATCTTGTTGAAATTCATATTAGTACTGTCTTTTATAAGATTGGCAAACCTACATGAATTTTAATAAGCCACAAAACAAAGAGTTCGTTAAGAGTGCATTCCAAAAAGTCACACCAACTTTACTTCATTCATGATAATTTGGAACACTAAGGAATATACACAGAGGAGAATAAAGAGAAATTATGAACAAAAGCTTTCCCCTTTGCGTCCTATGCGATAAAAACTATGTGTTCTTTGCGGTAAAACAAGATTAACCGCCTAGAACACAGAGAAAATACACGCAGAGAAAAAAAGAGAGGAGCAAATGAAGAGTATCTCCTTTGCGTCCTTTGCGAAAACACTTTGCGCTCTTTGCGGTTACAAACAATTAACTCTATAGAATAAACAGTGGGTAAAAAAATTCCGGCCAGTAAGCAGGGTTAGGGTGGTAAGTTAGTTGCCTTATAATACTAAAATTTCCTGATGAAGAATGGACAGAAACGAGATTAATTACACCATCAGGGAATTTAGGTTATCTCCATTTTTTATTTAAATCTTATCAGCAGAAAGATTTTTTTTACTCTACCTTCGTTGCCATTATTCCGGAACGATAATATTCCTTGTGCAGCATTTTATTACACGATACAGGGTCTACACAGCGCTGGCATTATTGCTGAGCTTTGCTGCTACACAGTTTCCTTTTGAGCTTTTTCATTCCCATTCTCTATCTGTTCAATGTGCAGAACAAAACAAAAACGATGGGATTTGTCATCACAAATCTCATGTAGGTACCAAAGGCAATTACTGCTGGGCGTGCACCATTCATGTAGAAAAAACATATATGGCTCCGGCAGTCATACCGGTATGTTCACCTGCACCTGTTTCAGGAGTCCGTTATATTTTATTTTTCAATAACAATGGTGAAGAAATTGGTCATACTTCACTGCGGGGCCCACCATACTTTACTGTATAATACCATTACAAAATCTATTTAATAACAGGCAAAATGTTTGTTATTATTGACTCAAAAGTTATACTATCTGTATATCAACATACCGCAGGGCTCCGACATAGCTTTGTTTTATTTACCGATTAAATCATTTATTTTGAAAGTATATAACTCATTTACATTTATTATACTCACCATACTTATTTTAGCAGGCACTAATGCAAAAGCAGCCGGAAAGTCGGACATAGCCCCCGAAACAAAAGTTACTATCAGAGGAAAGATAACCGATGCCAAAAACGGGGAAGCTTTGCAGGGAGCCTCCATATATATCCCCGATGCAAAAACAGGAGCCATAAGCAATACTAATGGCGAGTACACGATTAAAAACATTGCACCGGGATATTATCTCGTCGAAGTTTCATCTATAGGGTATGCCAGTATAGCTGTGCAATTGCATATTACTGGAAATATGCAAAAAGATTTTGCGCTATCACCTTCTGTTATAGAGAACGAAGGGGTAACTGTTACCGGAGTCTCAACAGCCACAAAATTGAGAAGAACACCAACCCCGGTAACTATAATCAGGAAATCTGAACTGACACAGGTAACAGCTACCAACCTCATTGACGCCATCAGTAAAACACCAGGGGTATCTCAGATCACCACCGGACCTTCTATTTCTAAACCCATGATACGCGGATTAGGCTATAACCGAGTAGTGGTATTGAATGATGGTGTGCGACAGGAAGGTCAGCAATGGGGAGATGAGCACGGTATTGAAATAGATGAATACAGTGTAAATAAAGTAGAAGTGCTGAAAGGTCCGGCTTCGCTTATATATGGCAGTGATGCCATGGCGGGTGTTATCAACATCCTCACCAATGTGGCGGTACCCGAAGGAACTATCAAAGGCAATATCATTGGCAACTATCAAACCAATAACAGTATGCGTGGATTGGGCGCCAATATTGCCGGTAATAAAAACGGGTTCAACTGGAAGGTTTACGGCTCACTTAAGGCAGCAGGCGATTACAAAAACAAATACGATGGAAAAGTATTTAACTCCAGATATAAGGAAAGAAATTTTGGAGGATATATTGGTTATAATGGTAACTGGGGATATAGTCACCTGTTGCTGAGCAGCTATCACCAGGAGCCGGGTTTAATTGAAGGCGACAGAGATGAGACGACCGGAAAGTTTACCAGGGTTGTAAATGAAAACGGAACAGAGGTAACGCAAATTGCTTCCGGTGACGATTACAAAGGAACAAGCCCGGAAATTCCCCGGCAGCGAATCGGGCATTTCAAAATTGCGACTGACAGCCGGTTTAATATAGGCAAAGGCAAATTGGATCTGAATTTAGGTTACCAGAATAATAAAAGAAAAGAATTTGGGAATGTACTTGCCCCCGATGACCCGGATCTTTATTTTGATCTCAGCACATTTACATACAGTTTTCAATACCATCTTCCTGCAATGTCGGGCTGGCAAACCGCCATTGGAATTAATGGCATGCAGCAAAGCAACAATAACAAAGCGGAGGAAGTGTTGATACCCGAGTACCGGCTTTTTGATATAGGCGGATACGTTTATTTGCAAAAAAACTTTGACCGGTTTACAGTAAGCGGCGGGTTGCGCTTCGACAACAGGAATCTCCATTCAAAAGCCCTTATGGAAAACAATGAAGTAAAGTTCAAGGCATTCACCAGGTCGTTTAGTAATATTTCAGGAAGCGCCGGTATCAGCTATGAAGCAGGTAAGGCAATCACGCTTAAATTTAATATAGCCCGTGGTTTCCGTGCACCAGCCATTGCCGAATTAGGATCCAATGGTGCACATGAAGGCACCAACCGCTATGAATATGGGGACCAGCATTTGAAATCTGAAACCAGCCTTCAGTTTGACGGGGGCATAGACATAAACACATCACATGTATCTTTAACTGCTTCTGCGTTTGTAAACATGATTGATCATTTTATTTTCTACAGAAAACTTGAAAGCGTTGCAGGTGGAGACTCTTTGATAAATGCAGATGGTAAAGATATTATGGCTTTCAGGTTTAGTCAGGCCAAAGCCACTTTGTATGGCGGAGAATGTAATATTGACGTGCACCCGCATCCGCTTGACTGGCTGCATTTTGAAAATACATTTTCTTATGTAAGAGGAGTTTTCAATAAACCTGTTGAAGGTGTAAAGAATATTCCTTTTATACCCGCAGCCCGCTGGATCACACAATTACGGGGAGAGTTTTTAAAGAAAGGTAAAGTCTTCAACAATCTTTCAGTAAGTATTGAATTAGATAACAGTTTCAGTCAAAACAAAGCTTTTACCGCATATAATACTGAAACTTCCACACCTGGATACTCATTACTCAATGCAGGAATAACTGCAGATATAGTAAAAAACAGGAAAAAACTGTTTACCATCATATTCACAGGCAATAACCTTACAGACATCGCTTATCAAAACCACCTGAGCAGATTAAAATATACGGATACTAATTCTGTCACGGGAAGAATGGGCGTATTCAATATGGGGAGAAACTTTAGCTGTAAGGTGAATATCCCGCTGGATTTTTAATGACTTGGTTTATCTTGTGTCCTTACATTTCCTTCTAAAAAAGACAGTGATGAAAATAAGCGGCTTTACAATGGTGAGAAATGCCACCAAACTATATTACCCGGTGAAAGCCTCAATATGTTCCATCCTGCCCATAGTAGATGAGTTTGTAATTGCGCTTGGCAACTGCGATGATGACGACCGGACATTAGAGGAAATAAACAGTATCAACTCCCCCAAGATACGCATCATTCACACCGAATGGGATATGAAAGCATATCCCAACGGAACTGAATATGCACATCAGACGGATATTGCTAAAAATGCATGCACCGGAGACTGGCTGTTTTACCTGCAGGTAGATGAAGTTATTCATGAAAAATATTTACCCATTATAAAAAACAGGTGCGAAGCCCTACTGCATGACAAAGAAGTGGAAGGACTATTATTTGATTATGTCCATTTTTGGGGAGATTATAAACATTATATTGTATCGCATTCCTGGTATGCCAAAGAAATAAGAATTATAAGGAACGATGCGCAGATCCACTCGTGGCGGGATGCCCAGTCCTTTAGAAGGATACCTGATTTTGACGGGCAAAATTACTACCAGAAGGAGGGTACTTTTAAGCTAAAGGTAGCTGATGCCGGCGCTTCTGTTTATCATTATGGTTGGGTTCGCCCCCCGCAACTTATGCAGAAGAAATATTCCTCTTTCGTGGCGGATTATAAAGGCCGGGAAAATGCTCATTTACACATGAAATATAAAGCTCCGGAATTTGATTACGGGAATTTAGACGCTCTGAAGTTTTTTAATGAAACCCATCCGCAGGTTATGCAATCAATGCTTGAGCGGTTCAACTGGCAGGAGCAATTAGACAATTCCAAGTATAACACTAACCGCGTTATTCATAAACATGAAAAATGGAAGAATCGTTGCCTGAGCTTTATTGAAGAATACCTGCTGGGGGGAAGAAAGATATTTACATTCAAGAATTATGAATTACTAAAAAGATAGCCCCTGTAGAAACAGGGGCTGTAACCAAAACTAACTGCTTATGAGAAATTTGTCGGTTTTTTATCTTGCTTTACTATATATATAGAGTATCAATACTGAAAAATCACCCATGTCAAAATGCTAATATTTTCTTAAAATCAAAAATCAGATCTGAATTACCATAAGGAATAATGGTTTGTACTAATATGGAGGCGCTCCTAAAACTTTTATAAACCCCCAAAAGCAGGTACAATACAAAAAAATGGTTCATAGGTCGCCAAACCTATAATCAGTTAATAGCAATTCTGATTTTGATCTGTTTGCCTGATCTGCAGGTTTATAAGCTGCTTTTCATTATTTTGTGCCACCTTGTTTCCCCTCTGGAGTGAAATAATGTCGTCGTCCGGATTTAGCCTGTATTGATCTATAATTTTACCAAATGGATAATAGTTTTTTCGAGCAATTAATAAGAGAGTTCAGAACACCGCTGACAAACCCTGTTTTGATATTTTCACTTATCCTGCTTATCATTTTACTTTCTCCAATCATATTAAAAAAAATAAATATCCCTGGTATAATCGGACTTATTATTTCTGGAGTAGTAATTGGCCCGCATGGGTTCAATATACTGGCCAAAAATTCTGCTGTTGACCTGTTTTCTACTATTGGATTATTGTACATCATGTTTATTGCCGGATTGGAACTTGATCTGAAGGAATTTCAGAAACACAAAAACAAAAGCCTGGTTTTCGGTGTGTTTACATTCATGCTTCCCCTGTCACTGGGCTTTCCGGTATGCTATTATCTGCTCAAATACGAAATCAATTCGAGCTTTCTTACAGCCAGCATGTTTGCAACACATACGCTGGTAGCTTACCCCATTGTCAGCAGATTTGGCATATCCAAAAACAAGGCAGTGGCAATAACGGTTGGGGGCACCATTTTAACGGATACTGCTGTGCTGCTGATACTGGCTATTGTTCTGGGTTCTGCAAATGGTTCACTAAACCATGAGTTTTGGTTACGTTTGGGAACATCCTTAGCCATTTTTTCGGTTATCATGTTTGCCGGTGTTCCCCGTATGGCAAAATGGTTTTTCAGTAAACTTGAAAGTGAAAAGACATCTCACTACATTTTCGTAATGTCAGTAGTTTTCTTTTCCGCTTTTTTGGCCCAGGTGGCAGGAGTAGAACCCATCATCGGTGCATTCGTGGCAGGACTGGCATTAAACAAACTGATACCACATTCATCGGCGTTAATGAATCGTATAGAATTTATCGGCAATGCCATATTTATTCCCTTCTTTCTTATTAGTGTAGGCATGCTGGTAAATATAAGGGTACTGCTGAATGGACCAACGGCATTGATTGTAGCCGGAGCTTTAACGATTACTGCAATCTTCGGGAAATGGCTGGCGGCGGTATTAATGCAAAAAGTATTCAGGTACACAAAAACAGAACGTCAGCTCATTTTTGGTCTCAGCTCGGCACATGCTGCGGCAACACTTGCAATAATACTGGTGGGATACGAACAGGGAATACTCGATGAGAATATTTTGAACGGAACTATCATACTTATTCTTATCACCTGCCTTACTGCTTCTTTTGTCACTGAAAACGCAGCTAAGAAAATGGTTATGGAAACCGAGATGGAGATATTGCCGGAGGATACCGCAACAGATAATTTGAAAGAGCATATCCTGCTTCCTATTGAGGATTTCAAAAAAATTGAGCATATACTTGAACTGGCGATTTTTATTAAGGATAAAAAATCGCTTAACCCCATTACATTGCTGACAATCGTCCCCAACGACGATGAAGCAGAAAAGAACCTGCTAATAGCAAGAAAAAAAATGGAAGATATCAGGCACCTCGCTTCAGCCACCGATACCAATATCAATGTAATAGCTTCTATAGACTATAATGCCGTAAGTGGTATCATCAGGTCGGCAAAAGAAATTATGGCTGATACAATACTGCTGGAATGGCCGGAAAGAAGTAATATTTTTGACCGGGTTTTTGGTGAAAAAACAGAAAACATAATTGCCGGTGCTGATAAGAATGTTTTTTTATGCCAGATAAAACACCTGCTTGCCGCTCACAAACGAATATTGGTTTTTTGTCCTCCGTTAATGGAACTTGAAAAAGGGTTTGGGCTTTGTTTGCATAATCTTTTACGACTGTCAAAAGAATTAACCACACCCGTTATATGTTATACAAATCAAAGAACAAAAAGAGAAATTGAAATTTACTTGAGCCGTAACGAGAAGGGTAGCATTTTGTTTAAAGAATTTGATCAGTGGGAAGACTTCCTTGTATTATCAAAAGATATTACAGAGGAAGATCTTTTAATTACAATGTTGACTAAAAGAGGTGCAGTATCCTATCAACCCCTGTTTGACTCACTGCCTGTAAAGCTTGATAAATATTTCGGAAACACCAGTAAAATATTAGTTTTCCCCAGGCAGCAAAGTGCCGACAGCCGTTTTGATGATTATGAAGATATCAATGCTGAACCTTTATCAAAAGGTATTGAGACCATTCAAAAAATCGGGAAAGAAATCGGTAATATATTCAGGAAATAAAGTTTACAGTACAATTGTATTATTTAACTCTCTCTGCATTCTTTGGATTTCTTTCGCTTCTTTCTGTTATACATATAATAACCTGTAAATGCTGCACCCAGTACTAAAATACCCAGGGCAGTATACCTTGCTGATCTGCTTGCGAATAAGCGTTTATCATCTTTACTCATACTGCTTACAAGTTCCAGCAGGGGCGACAGCGAGCCCGCCGGTAATATTTTATCGGCCCATACAAAAGTTGCCGGATCAGCATCGGTAGTTACAACACCCAACCCTGCACTTTTCAGCATGGATATATCTTCTGCATTGTTACCTGCAAAAACTGTATTCTTTTCAGTTATACCAAATTTTTGTGCAGCATATTTCAGCACTATTGACTTATCATAGCTTTCCAAATCATCGCTACGCTTAAAATATTCGGGAAATACAAGCTCACCACAAACAATACTTTTATCCAACGGCAGGTGATTGGCAAAGCAATAATCAAACCCGAGTTTATTTTTTATATGATTAGCTATTATATCAAATCCGTCGGATACCAGTACGCAGAAATACCCGTTTTTCTTTAGCCTGCCAATTACTTCAGCAGCATCGTCTGTCAGTGGAATAGTGTCTGCAATCAATTGCAGCTCCGGAAGAGATTTCCCTTTAAACATTGCTGCCGTTTTCTGCAACCGTATTGCCGGGTCGTCATGGTTTTGCAAAATCCACTCATAATGTTCCTCCTGGTTGTAATATGCGGCAGCTGCTGCATTAAAATCATATTCCATCACTATACTGGTATCAATAAGTATCATCTTTTTAAGATTGATATAAGATTCCTTTACCGCGATATCCATTTCATCACTGATAGTATGTATATCAGAAAGTGTTTCAAGATTATTCCTCGACAATAAAGCCGCTCTTTGCAAAATAGTCCTTGATACCTGGCGCGACATTTTGCCCAGCGATTCCAGTGATTGCATGTCGTTTTTAATATATCCAATATTCACTTCCTGTATCCGTATTTCCTTACTATAAGCATCAATCAGCAAGGCAATGTCAACCCCGTAGTCATTTTCAAATTCTACCTGCTGCAAGAAATCCTTTTTCGCAGCTATCATCCCGCTCAGCGGTTGCATGAATTTTTCCAGTTCAGGGAAATATATACTCAGCAAAGGTTTAGCAACCAGTTGTGTTACCCTGCCCGCCTGCCTGTCGAAATAAGATTTCACAAAATCCGCTTCACCTTTTAGTATGGGATCAGCAAGCAATGACACAATGTTTTTTGGATAAGTGAGAATATCAGCATCAAGATAAACAATGATGTCGTAGCTCGCCGCAATCATTCCTTCACGCATCGAAATGCCTTTTCCCTTCCTGGAACTGGTAATAACCCTTGCATTTTCACTTAATACCTCGGCAACGGTATTATCTGAAGAATTATCATCTACCACAATAATCTCCATCACCGGTTCGGATTGCCGCACCCGTTGTATAACTTTCCGAATGGTTGCTCCTTCATTTAAAGCCGGTATAATTACACTTACCATGAGCAATTGATTATGTGTCTTCAAATATACGAATGTTGAGTTTAAGGGGGGAAGTGAGAGGGTGAGAGGGCGAGAGAGTAGGATGCATTTCAAATTGTCGCGTAATATTTTATCATCCTATCTACAACATATTAGCAGGAAGGCTTTTTATACCTTCTATGTGGTCTCTGTGGTTAAAATAGTTTTTACCGCAGAGGCAAAGAGGTTTTTCGTAGTGGGCACAAAGAGGATGTGTATTGTTTACAACAACTCCTTCTTTTTCCCTACGTATCTTCCTTCTGCGTTCTTTGCGGTTATTTGTTTTTTTCCCCTACCGGCTGATGCATCATCAAAGTGTTGATTATTCTTTGTACTTCGGCAGGAGGTAGTTTTTCTATAAGATGGAAATGATTGCCGTTAGCATCATCTATCCATGTATTGCGCCCATCGGTTTCGTTTACCACTATCCTTCCCCGTTGTAATGTATAAAAGGGGGCATACCCTTTTACAGCCACAAGCACCGCCGTTTCGTCCCAGCTCATTCTTCCTTCAGCATCACCGGGGCTTAACGGTATGGATATACGGAATACATCTTTTACCGGGTTGTGCTGAATTTTTTTATTTTGAATAAGGGGTAAACCGGTTTTAATATTTTTTCCTATTTCAAAACCACTAAGTATAACAGGGGTTGGCCAATAATCAAAAACATATTTAGCTGCTTCTTTATGTTCTTTTACATTAAACTCCATTCCCGACGGGAAAATACCTGCCATACTTACCAGTTGTTTTACTTTACGTTTTACTAACTGCATACCCGAAAGCTGCGAATACTCATCAGCCCCTGTTTTTAATACATCAAAAAGGTTAGTCAAAAATCCTACAGTTACAATGGTTACGCTGCCATCGGGCTGGGCTGCCAGTATTTTCCTGTAAAGTTTTACGGCATCTTCAGCGTCTGCATTCGATTTAAGCGAATGCGGGTATACGGCAATGATACTGTCTGTCCAGTGTTGCCGGTCAAGAATATCCACTGCATATCCCCTGGGTACACCAACCGGAATTTCAGGACGTTTGAAATAAGTGTTGAGCACACTGAAAGTAGCTGCTACATTAGGATGCTTACAACTGGCAATAGTAGCCAGTATCTTTGCTTCCCCTTTGTCTGCAAATGCATGCAGCATAGCAATAGCGCCCACATCATCATAATCAGGACCCATATCAGAATCGAAGATGACGGATATGGTTTTGTTCTTCTGTGCAAAACAGGTGGAAGCTGATATTGCTACTGATAATATTAACAGTGATAAATATTTCACGGCAACGATTTTTTTATCTATGAATTTCTAATCAAATTTCATCCTTCAAAAATATCTTATTAAAGGTAAAATATGATAGATGTATCAGGTGAACTGTAAAAAAGGAAGAGAATTTATTGCCGGAATTGATTAATTGTTGAAAAAGATTTCACTTCTGCAACAGGTAACTGATATTTTGTGAGAATTCAGGATAAAAAACAAGGCACAGAACTGGCAAAACAAATTGCATTGTTGCCAACCCTGTGCCATTGTATTTTTTGTTTCGGGTTTAAGGTTTTGGGTTGAGTATAAGAGTTACAAGCATTACTCAATATACCCCACACCCTACACCTTCCACCCTATACCTTCTTCATTACACCCCCACACCTATCTCCTCATTATCTTTATCACAGTGCGGCTGTCCTTACCTGTTATCTTCATCTGGTACACACCTGCCGGCAGGTTCCTGCCTATATTCATCTGCTGGTTGAATGTACCTTCATTGAGCTGCATCATCCTGCTGTATACGGTCTGACCCAGGCTGTTCACCAGTTCTACCCTGTACATACCGGACTTGATATTACCAAACTGCAGATTTATATTACCGCTTGCTGTTACCGGGTTGGGATATGCCCTGATGATTGCTCTTCCTGCAAGGTTCACTCCCGGCATAGCTGATCTGTTCTTCACGATCACTACACAGAACCTGTCGGGTGCTGAGGCTCTGCTGTCGCTGCCGGTCTGGAAGTACACCTGCGAGGTTTCTGTCAGGCTGATATCGGTTGTTGTCTTCAGGTAGTTATCTATTAGTGTTACCGATTCTGCTTCTGACAGATCTATTGGGCTAAACTCAAACATATAGCCTGTAGCGGTGAGGTTAGTCATATTCAGCCTCAGTGTATCTGCTGTTCGTATCACATTTCTCCGGTCTACCATCAGTTCCTGTCCTTTGCGGATGATGGAGAGGTTTTCCATCACATTGGGTACTTTCAAGGCATCCATATTATCTATCTCATCGGAGAAGTTGCTGCTGTAGGATGCAAATACTTCATCCAACACACCTCTCTGTGAACCATCGGATGGCTGCAGATTTACCCGCAGTCCTGTAGCATTCTTTGCCGGTGCAAATACTAACCCACCTTCTGCTGACTGCTGATCGCTGATAGCTGATACCTGATCGCTGACACCTGATTGCCTAAACACATTCTGAGCCGGGGTAGCTGATTTATCTGATTCCTTTATCACCAAGCTGCCTGCTGTTCCGGTGGATTGTACCAGGAAGCTCTGACCACTCTGGATATACTGGCTTTCCGGACTGGTGGAAGCGGGGGTTACATCATAACCTGTACCATTAAAGCTTACGTTTACATAAGCGCCCACACCATAGGTGCCGCCCATCTTGGGATCCCACAGGTAGAAGCTGTTCTTCACATTATTCCTGGTGATAGTGGCAAAGTTGATGGGTGAAGCAAACGGGTTGGCTACTGCTATATACCCTGTGGCGCCTACCGGTATGGTTTGGTTGCCGGTCAGCAATGGTCCGGTTGCACGTAGTGTCGTATTGTTTGCAGGTACCGTAGTTCCAGCGAGTGTTATACTTCGGTCGCCTCTTACGAATAGCATATAAGGCGTGTTGGCTACCAGCGTGGAATTAGTGCCTGATACATTTTGTAAAGCACCTGCTGCAGTAAATCTTTTCAGTGATGCACTACTTTGTGTACCCTGGTCAAATCCATTTACTAATGAACCTCCTGTGATATGTGTACCATAACCCGGGTTGGGATTAGGAACAGCTGAGGCTGTGGTTGCACCTTCCTGCCATGCCTGGTTCACGGTTTGTGTACCGCTTACCGGTGCGTTCATCAACCGCCATGCTCTTCTTGCCGGAATATAGCGTTCTACGGTTACATTACCGCTGATGCTTCCCGTTACCGCCGCTACTCTTGCCGTATTGGTAGCTGTGCTCTTAAGGGTGAGTCTTCCACCGGTATTTAATGCACCACTGCTGATAGTCAGTACATCATACACACTTAATGCAGTGCCGATAGTGGCTGCGCTGCCCAAACCGCTGCGGTTAAGGGTAAAGTCTTTTAACATACCGCCACCACTGGTGAAGTTGATATTGCCAAAATTACCACCTGCTGTGCCGGCTATAATGAGGCTTGATGTCATGGATCCGGTGAGGGTACCCATGCCTGTGAGTGTAGTGAGTGATAAGGTATAGCCGTTTATCTTCAACTGGCTGCCCGACGGGTTATTGATTGTACCCATTACTGTCCAGTTGCCAGTCATCATATAATCACCGCTACGGTTAGCAAGGTTGAATGTTTTGCCGGTACCAAAATCGGTTGGGTTAGCTCCGCTGCCATCAGGGTTTACGCCCCAGGTTAATACATTGTGCAGGTCGCCGGAGGGCTTGGAGTAAAATTCAGTTGGTTCGGGTATATTACAACCTTCGTCTATTTCTCCATCGCAATCATTGTCCTTGCCATCATCACATATTTCGGTTGCACCGGGGTGGATGGAGGCATCATCATCCTTACAATCTTTACCAAGTGTTGAATTTTTATATCCATCCGGAATTGTTGCACCATAACAAACCGTTGTTTGTCCGTTATCATAACCATCATTATCTGCATCAATATACAGTGCAGCAGATTGCCATTTGGTATTATCGTTGGGTGCACAATCTGTATTATCCGGCACTCCATCACCATCGGTATCTGTTGGAACGCATACACCATCTGATTCGTCACAATCCTCATCTATACCATTACCGCATATTTCTGTGGCTCCGGGGTGAATGGATGCATTATCATCTACGCAATCGCCATTGGTAGCAGTTAACTGTGCGGCCAGCTTATACCCTGCCGGCTGATCACACTGTGTTTTTGTGGAGCCGTCACTATAGCCATCGTTGTCAGTATCTTTATACCAAACTGTGGCAGGATTAATGTTTGCGTCATTGTCGTTGCAATCTGTGCCTTTGGTAGATTGAATGTAGCCTGCAGGAATTTTTGCACCATAGCAAATAGTTTCTTTTCCTTTATCGTATCCATCACCGTCTTTATCAATATATAATTCAGCGGAGTGCCATTTAGATGCATCGTTGGGTGCACAATCCTGAGAGTCAAACACACCATCTTTGTCTGAGTCAACATCCTCTACTTTTAATTCTATGCTGGTTGCATTTGTAATGATGGAGCATCCTTCTGGTAAATCAAGCGTAGAAAAACTACCGGTTATAGTTCCAGAACTTACCTCAATAATAGTATATTGTCCAACGGGCACATTCCCTGTTTTTACAACTTTTAATGTACCTGCTAATGTTAAATTATCATTTCTTACAAGTTGATCATGACCACTACCTGGTCCGGAACCGTCTTTTATTTCCAAAAGTAAGGTGCTGCTGGACGATAGCGGCTGCCCACCTATTATATGCAGAATACCAGGTGACGTACCCGGTTCTATCGTGCCCAGACTATTAAAACCCCTATAAAAATTATAAGTACCAATTCCTTTGAGTGTACCATTATTGTTAAATCCTATACCTATTGCAGTTTGCCCCGTGCTATTCTGTTTAATAACAGTGCCATAATTGGTTAAAACACTTCCACCATAATCACTGGGATACATTTGATCATCACTGTTTATTGTAAATACAGCACCAACATTGTTGACAATAATTCCATTATAAAAGTCCATTGTACCACTATTCCAGTTGATAGTTCCATTATTAGTGATTCCCCTGTTTTTAAGTCCTCCGCCATTTGTAAAATTTATCGTACCAGTATTGGTTAAATCTGCACTTAATCTACCATCCCAGTTCATTACACCATTTATCTCCACTGTTGGATATTGGCCAACAAAAGTATCCCCATTAATATTACCGCCATTTAATATTCCATTTACAATGAGATCTGTTCCTGCTCCATCATACAGATACATTCCAGCATTATTTTGCAATACTGCACCTGTCTCAACAATAAGTTGGTCAGCACCTATTGTATTATTTATAGTTATCGTATGACCGTTTCTAATCGTAATAACCCCACTGTTTTGTGTCGGTATTTCAGTTGCATCAACGAATGTTGTTCCATTGAATGTTTGCCAACTGGAAAGGTCGTGCCAATTACCTGATTGTTTGCTCCTGTAATCTCCTGCTGATTGAGCAAAAATTGACAATTGCAGAAATAGCAAAATTGTAAAAATAATGTACTTCATGGTGATAGTTTTAGTGGTATGTTTAAATAGCTGCTTAGCGATGCATCAAACGATTGCAGCCACAGCATTTCTTTTTGTGTGCGGCTGCTGCGCTTGTATAGCAGTAAAAAAGTATTTGTATTTTTCTTCTCTGTTTCTTTGTCAACAAGGGTAATATTATACTGCTTCCTACCACTGAGCATATAAAATGCTTTTTCTTTTTGCAGTAATTGCCAGGCCTGCAATACCGAACCGGAAAGGATGATTATCTGCAGTTCTTCTTTCGCTGTGTCTGTTATCCGGGTATAGCCCGATTCAATTGTCAGTTCCATTATAAATAATTGAATACAGGGCAGGAGTTGCAGCGGTAGTTCAAAAGATATGTTGGAGTATTAATAACTGTGTAAATCTAATGGTTCAATTTATGGTTGTCAATAGCACAAAAGTTGTAGATGAACAACTTTCAGGATTTAACCGGACAATTTGTTTGTTTCATTGGTCTTTCAAATTCATTTCACGAAATCAGTTCATAAAAATCACCCGTTTCAATAGCTGAATTTTGTCCTTTTTTCAATAATTACCGGATTAACACGAGTTAAGTTGATATGCTTTATAGCAACACCATCTTCTAACCAGGGCGATGGAATTATATCTCTTCCTGCACTTTTTATTTTCTTTATTTTCAGTGTGGATGTTATACTTCCTACGCTGATTTCACCTTCGGCTGTGGCTCCTTTTTCAATAATGACTTTCCCTTCATACTCAAGGGGTTCTGTTACGATAAGCGTTACCGGTTGCATCTTCCTTTTATTATTAATGTCCGGCATACTGGTAAAAGCGACAAAAAGCTTTATATCCCTGCGAATAGTTATTTTTCCCGGTCCACTGCCCAGGGATGATTTTGGACTTTGCGTTATAACCGGCGGCTCAGTTACAGCAGGCTTCGTTTCATTGACAATTACAGGTGTTTCTGCGGCGGGTTTTGTGACTATATTTGTTTCAGGTGTTTTTGTATGTTCCTGATTTTCTCCGGTAACGGAAGTGGTCGAAACCTTATTGTTATCAACCGGTTTAACCGTTACAACGGAATCTGGTTTCACGACTTTGGTATCTGTCCGATTTTCCTCTGTAGGTTTAGAATATTTTGGATTACCTTCTCTTAACTCTATTTTTCTGTCGGGTACAATTTCGAAAGTTGGTTTTTCTTTACTGATGGTAGCAGGTTCCTGCTCTTTCTTCAGACTATCTGAAATTATCACGCGGTTGGATAGTATAGTTGGCTGGTTACCCTCAGCGATGGAATCATTCCGGTTATTAGTAAGTTTCATCACCCCCCATGTAATACCGGCTGTCACAGCTATCGTTACGAATATTACTATTCCGTAAAAAAGAGATTTACTTTTAATCTCCTTTTTGGGGAGAGATAATGTTTGTTTTGTATCAGAGAGATGATCCTGAATAATGTTCTTAAGATCCTGTTTTGAAAGCCTTTGTGGAGTAACTATTTCGTCAGCCTGGTCAGCTCTTTTAGCATATGAAGGTGGCCTTGTTGAATACATATTTGCGTCAGCAATTTGAATAGCTTTCAACAGTTGATTTACTCCTTTTTCATAGTCGCCGGTAAAATCAATGCGTTGTAGTCTTCTTAATCTAAATGGTGTTTCGGTATTGGTTAATAGAACCGGTATAACCTTCTTATCCTGCTCGAGTGCAAAAGATATTTCATCCATTGCATTCTTAGATTCCATGGATTGAGGAGAAATAATAGCCAGTACACAGGTAGCGCTATGTAGGGCAGCCTCAATTTCATTATCCCAATGTGCTCCGGGCGGGATATTTAGTTGATCTAACCAGATATTAACTCCGGCATTTTTAAGATCGTTTGCAAGTTTTAAAACAAACGTTGTATCAACTCTTGAATAGCTAATGAAAAACTTGTCCGGCATAATCCTGTTATTGAAAATGTAAATAAACTTCAGTTCATTGGGTATGGAAATTTAAAGCAGGTACTATACTCGTGTGGGTAACAGGGTTAAATAGTTTACGGGATTAAGTAAATATATTGAGAAGGTTTTTCAGATACTTGTAAATATGCCTTAGCCATACGATGAAGATGCAGTTAAGGATTAATAACCTAATAAATGTAATTATATCATTTGCGGTTGCAATAACACAAAAGTTGTAGATGAAAAAAGCAACCCCACAGGCCTTTCAACCCGTGGGGTTATAATTACTGTTGTCTTAAAGCCTTAAAGTTTACAGCTATGGGTAACCTGGTCGGATTTGCTTTGGCAGAATCAGCAGATAAAATTACCTGTCCTGACATTTTACCTTCCACAAACTGATTTGGTGAACCATATACAGAAGTTTCCACAGTACCTTCTTTAATTATATAAGATTTATCTCCGGCATTGATATATCCGTTTGAAATATTATAACTACCCGCAGCGGCATTACCTATAAAAGTGAAGGAAGTAGCAGCATATTTTTCGTTTCCGAAGTTGTAATTTCGGGTTATTCCTGATACAGCGGTATTATTGCCTGATCTGGAAGCTTTGATATCATCAACCGGTGCAGCAAGGTTATATTCTTTACTGTTCAGTGTAATTTTCATAGTTGAGGTGTTATTGGTATCGGCGGGGTTCACTTTTACAATTACTTCATCTGAAGCTTCTGCGCCTTCATTATCTTTTGCGATAATTTGATAAATGTAGGTCCCTTCCATCTGAAAACTAACGGTTGTAGAAAATACGTTCGGTGTAATAAGTACATCACCCTGTGGGCCACTTACTTTAGACCATTGGTAAGATATTATCCTCCCGTCGGGGTCACTGGCGGCAGCTGTAAGTACCGCGTTACCGGGCAATGTTACCTCCTTGTCATTTCCTGCATTTACAATCGGTGGCTTATTTTGCCGGCAACTCTGTATGCTGCCAATATCCGTAATACCTTTCGGAAATATCATCGAAGTATCTTTTAATAATACAAAGTTTGAATTGTAGAATTTGAAGTTGATTGATGATTTGTCGGTCAGGCATGCTTCAATTTCCGGAATAATAAAATTTCCATCGCGATCAATACTGGTACTTTGTAACATTTTCGCTCCTTCAGACAGATATAATAAGCCGCCGTTTTGCAGTACACGATTATCACAAACTGCTAATTTTCCTTTTAGAATATTAATTGAAGATGTATCATCAACAATAAGATTGCCAAGGTCTGTGTCATTAGTGAATGGACCTACTTTAAAAATAAAGGAATTGTCGTTGCATGGGGTAACCCATAACTTGATGATCATGCTATCCTGTGATCCCATAAAATTAATTGACCCGGTAGAATCTGTAATATCTTCCTGGTGTGTTACATCACCAGTGGAAATAGTGAACCTTTTATACACAACTGGATCATTGTTTTGATTTACAAAGCGTGCTTTGATTTTATACAATGGTAGCCCCGCACCACTATAATAATCATAATTCCAAAAGCTGAAATGCGATACCTTTCCTGTAAACCTGTTACCTTCTTTAGTAGCCGATCCTTCTTCTTTCCAAAGTCCATCTTTTTCATCCATATACCATAGAGGAATGCTGGCAGTAGCCTGGCTCAGCAATTGTTCAGGAATTTCAGAGCTTATGGTGGCCGGTTTTCCCTGGGCCAACTGGAGTTTTTGCCCGCTTTCTCCCTCGAGTTCCACATTGAGCATGCCTAAACTTACAAGACGCACTTCCTCCTTGTTTGCAGTAATACCTACCAGGTTGCCCGGCATGATTTTTAAAAAATCTTCAGCAGTGGGGTCAATGTATTTCGCATATACTTTTACAGTGCCACTATAGGAAGATTTATCAGCATCATTAATTATTGCACCAGGATCAAAAATTATTTGAGATCCGTCATCAACAACAACAGTTGCTCCCGCTGTTGCACTAAAAGTGGCAGTAACAGTTCTTTTTTGCAGTTTTACTTCTATTTCGTTTACCCTTCCGGCATCTACACTTAAAGTCTTAAGCCCCTTAAAATAACCTTCTTTTTCAATTTGCACAAAGCCATTGCGTTGCATCAACTTTACATTCTCCATGGAAAAACTTCCCAATTCGTTTGTTTGTGCAGTGCTGCCACCGGCAGTAATAACTGCTCCATTTATAGGGAAGCCTTCTTCATCCCATACTTTACCAGATATAGTAGCGGTTATTTCTTTATCAACCGGAACATTATTTCCGGCATTATTATTAATGGGATTACTTTTTCTGCATAGTGTAAATAATGTAACAACACATAATAGCATAAAGCTTGCCTTCAAGTTTCTTTTTATTAATAAAGCGTTCATGATCTATTCGTTTGACAGTTTTTAAAAAATATTCAACTGGGGAATTATGTCAAGTGGTTTTTCAAAAGCAAAATCCGGATATTAAAGGACTATGTAAATGTTTTATCGCGTAAAATCTTTGTCAATAGCAGAAAGCTGTAATGCTGATAAAATGAAAGTTTAATGTTAGTTACTATTGACACCAACATGTGTTGTAACACTTTCACAATTGTAGGTAACAATAGAACCCTGAGCGATATACAGTATTTCAGATTGGGTGGATATCGGGTTGCGAAATGTATATGGCAAATTATTAGCAGTAAATGCTTCAACTTCATCCCGTGGTTGGTTTACACTAAAATCCCTGTCAATAAATTGCCAGATTTTGCTAGTTTGCCTGATGTTGGGTTTATTGTTATAAGTTACTCCAGGCTTAATTAGGTTGCCATTCATATCGTACTGAAAAGATCTTTCGCCAAAGATGTTGCCGTCCAAAGTATATTTCTCATTGATTATACGGCCCCTGTTGTCCAATGTCAGTTCATTAACTTCAACGCGGGAGTATTCGTCCGGGCGGTCGTTTGTTTTGTAATCTCCTGATGCATATACAAACACAGAATCTATAACTTTTAGCGGGCTCTCATAAGTATATTTATGCCAAAATACAGGTGAGGTATCTTCGTATCGAAAATCCTTAATATATGCAGAAAGCCTGTTGTTAGCGTCATACCTGAATACTTTATCCATTGGTGGGAGATCATAAGGGATGCTGTATCCTACTAAAGTCGGGTTGTTGTAAGTATTATAAGAAAAAAATGATCCACACCTTTCAATCACACCAAAATCATTTAAAATATCAAATGATATTTTTTCAATTCTACAATTAGTTGCAGGAGAATCCTGGTGTTGTTCGAAATAATCACAAACTTTTCTGCAACCCGACAATGGCAACAGGTTCATTACTAAAATCGTCAGAAATATATTTTTGAACATAGTTGTAGATTTAAAATTTTTTGAATGTCGGATACCGTCATTGCATTAAAGTCTGGTTTATGCTTTCTAAATAACTTCTTTGTATCTGATGTAAAATTGCAAACACAATCTCTCCTTACAGTATTTCATCTGCAAACGACATTAAATACTCTACGAATGGAAAGCGAGGGGTTGTCTAAACCGGAAGTGTAATGGTAGTAGTAACTTTATTTTGATTGACAGTATAGGAGAAATTGCCCTTGAGTTTTGAAACAAATTCTTTAACCAGTGTTATACCCAGACCGGATTTGCTGCTGGTAACCGTTGGTTCTGCTGCCGTAGATAAGAGTGATGCGTTTTCCATATCCGTTTCGTTTGAAACTGAAACTGAGATATCAATATTTCTTCGCTCCGCAGCAATTATAATTGCCGTATGCGGGCGGGCATACTTAACCCCGTTTGAAATTAAATTACGCAGAATTATAGTGAGCATATTGGGATCCGAACTGATTGACAAGTCGGGGTGAATTTTGTTAGTGATATTTACTAGTCTTTCCCTGGTGAAACTTTCTGTTAAACTCATTATCTGGTTGCACAAATCGTAAAGCCATACCGGTTGTTCTATGGGTACAAACTGGTGAAGCTGTGATTTGCTCCAAACCAGTAAATCTTCCAGGGTTTCTAAGAGTTGCTCCGTTTGTTCTATAATTACATTATCGTTTTTGCCGGTTGCTTTGGTTTTAAGTTGCAGGTAAGCATACAGGCTGCTGATGGGGCTCCTCAAATCGTGACTGATAACAGAAAACAATTTGGTTTTTACCTGGTTGGAGGCATCAAGGTCTTTATTAAGTGTTTCAATTTTTTCTTTTTGTTCCTGCAGTATTTTATTGGCCCTTTGTTTACGTTTGTAGCTGATAAAGCTGATAATGGCAAGGGCTGCTGCTAAGGCCAATCCACCTAATGAAAGCAGCAGGTTCCTGGTTTTTAATTTATTTTCGGTTTCCTGGGTTCGGATTTTTTCATCTTTCTTGTCGGATTCGTATTTTTCGGAGAGTTCGGAAGCGTATTTTGATTTCTCAATATTAAATATTGAATCATTTAGCTCCATTGCTTTTCGTAAATAATTTAAAGCGCTGTCATATATATTTAAAGAATCAAAAGCCACCGACAAATTGTAAAGCATATTAACTTCTCTAACCATGTCATCTTGATTTTGCGATAGTTTGTATCCTCGTTGTAGATAAATTAATGCGATTTTTGGCAAATTCTTTTTCAGAAAAATGTATCCTATATTTGAAAGTATAATTGATAAGGATGTAGTATCTCCTTTTTTTTGTGCAAGGTCTTCTGCCATTCTATAATAAAAAAGTGCACTATCGGCATTTAAGACTTCGTAACTATTACCCAGATTTGTGTAAAGTTGTATATATGAAGTAACATCTAAGACATTACTGTAATCATTTATACAAGTTGAGAATAGAATAACTGCTTCATTATATTTCCCTGATTTAAAGAGAATAATTCCTTTGTCGCTCAAAAGGTTCAATAAACGCAAGGAATCATTTAGTTCTTTGCTTGATTCATAAGCGTAATTCCAATATTTATCGGCTGTTTCATAATCAAGCTTTTGACTATATGCACTTGAAATATTTGTATATGTTGCCGACAGTCTTTCAAGATTATTTATAGACCGGAATATACTAAGTGCTTTGAAATAGTCTTGAATACAAATATCAACATTGTCCATCAAGAAATATGATCTCCCTCTTCTTAAATATGCATTACCACGGTCTATAACCGATATAAAATTTGTGTCTGAAGAAATGATCATGCTATATTCTTTTATAGCTTCTTGATAATTTCCTTTAGCAAGTAAACTGTCTGCATTCCTTGTAGCTTGCGCAAAAGATGTTCTACCAATTACTATAGAGATGCTTATACAAATTACTATATAAGTGAAAGACATTATTTAGATGAAAATATTATACTCTCAAAGACTTGTTTAGTTGATTGGACAAAATCATCATCTTTCTTATATTGAGCAGATTCAAAAATATATTTCGGCAGAATATACCCTTTTTCTGTTTTGATTAATCGTTCGAAAAATTTGACACCCGATACTTTTCTATCTATAATTACCATGAAGAAATCACTTCCATTTTTAATAATTTCAAAATTGTGTTTCTTTAAATATTTTTTGAACGATTTGAGGCCCCCTGGATCTATTGGTTTCGGTGGGGGGATTGGATTTGTTCCGCCGATTTTGGGTTTAACACTCAAGTACAAAATATTGTCTTTTAATGTCCAAACTATTGTTCCTTCCTGAGCAAATGTGGGCATAAAGAAAATATTCAATACCGTGTTAATTATTACTAATTTAATAAAATACCTGATCATAGCAATTGAAGGATTGAGTGTTTAAATGTTTTTCCTACAGGCAATTTCATGCTTTGTACATATATATCATTGCCATTTACTTTGTTAACTTTCTTAACCGCCACCGCATAACTCCTGTGTATCCGCACAAAATCATCTTCCGGCAATTTCTCCATAAAATGTTTGAGTTTTGAAAGTGTCATTATTTTTTTATTTGCAGTTACCACTTTACTATAGTCTTTCAAAGCTTCTATATACAAAATGTCATTGATGTCAATGATGTGCTTTGTGGTGCCCTCTTTAATGGTTATGGTATTTTTTTCTACATGCGATTCATATATATCGGAGCGGGACAATAACTCCAGGTATTCCTGCAACCTGTTCATGCAATTTTCAAATCGTTCGGGCCTTACGGGTTTTAATATAAAATCAAAGCCATGCAATTCATAACTTTCCCAGGCGTGCTCACTATAGGCGGTAACAAAAATGCATATAGGCTGGGGTGATAATTGTTTGAAGTAATCTATGCCGTTCATAACCGGCATATCTATATCCATAAATATGAGACGAGGGGCATGTAGCTTAATAAATGTGTTGGCTTCGAGCGGGTTATTAAAACAACCTTTCAAGTCAAGTATTTCCTGTTGCTCAACAAGAGAACGCAGATATTCCATATCTGTCTGCTTGTCTTCTACAATTATGCATGAAACTTTATGCATAGTATATCCGTTCAACGTTAGCTAATGGAATACGAATTGTATTAATTTTTATTCAAAGGGTAGAAGTAATACTGGAGGGAATAGTAGGAACTGCTAATGATATATGCCATTGCTAAGTTAGCTTAAAAACATTTTTATTTTGTAATATTTTCCCAAAAATACTTTCAGATATTTACGAACGGTTTTTCAGTGGTAATGCCGGTTTAAATTCGATATTACCTGCCGGTGAATGTTATCTGGTTGCATATTATCTATACCAGGTGTCAAAACAATATAAAGTTAGCTTTATATCAATCAAGAATCAATAGCACAAAAGTTGTAGATCTCACCCCTGCCAACGCAGACATTCTTTTATCCATAGCTTCCCGGGAAGGAGATCAACATAACATACTTACGTTCCTGTAGCAATATGATATCGACTTTTCATTTTTCAAATCATCCCTATACATACTGTTCATTCTATCCCCGTTAAGGTGCTCCTACAATCGGAGTCAGGGGATCTGTGTATTTGCTGACCGGCGGAATGCGGATAAACAAAATGCAGGTGCAGGTATTTGATATGTCGGGCAGACTGATGCTGAGCAAAGACATGAGTTATCAGCCGGGATGGCTTACTTTGCCACCAATGGCTGCAGGGATGTACAATGTGATTATCAGATCGGGGCAACATCAATGGAAAGGGAGTTTTGTGAAGGAGTAAGGGAGCAGATTAGTGTTCATAACATATAAATGTAAAAAACCTTCAGGTGCTCGTACATGGGGAAGGATATGAGCAAAACCTGGAGGTTTTTTGTCTTTCTAATTTTTATCAAAACAAATGGCAGTGAAATGAATGTAATTTAAAATCCTGTGGTCTACATATCAAATACTATCAGTACTTGCCCTTATCTTTTTCTAAATTACTCACTATGTGACATTATACTCAAAATTTAATCGGTGAGATGAACAGACTTGGAAAAAGAGATTTAAAAAAGTATTGTTATTCTATTCATCTGTAAAGCGAAGTAGGAATCATGTAAACTGGTTAATAAAATGGATTTCCCGGATGACAAACTTGAGCAACTTTAATCAGGGATAATGATCTGTCCGGGGCATCTCTTCAGAGACTTTTTTACGACTACGCTTGTTGCGGTATAATCCTGTTCAGCAAAGGATTTCCTTTTAAAATTTCTGTTTCAATATGCAGATTTTTTGGATAAACCATGTAATCGTAAAATTGAATAAAAAAACATCTATTCATTTGATTGTCTTTTTATAAAATAATTTAACTTACTCGTATCGATACGGAAAAATTAATCTAAGGAATTGTGATTTGGTAAGGCTTTGTTTATTTGTTAGCAGTGTTTTTTTTCCATCAAATCACAGTTCATAAACCAAAGTATCTACAGCTTGGATTCGCATCTTTTTGGCACTGGCAATTTCTTCTGAATCGCACAAGTACACTGAAGATTCATTCATGAAGATTCAAAATGGGTTGTGCTGGAATATTAATTCTCAAAGCCATGTTAGAATCCAGATTTTACTACAAGTTGCAAATTGATCGGATATTGTTTGGTGAGATTTTTCTCATCTCACCATCCATGCTGAGCCCTGGTGGGTGTGATGTATTGTATAAAGGCATTCACACTTCACAAAAGTAATAAGAATAGCTTTCCGGTATTTATTCCTGCACATAAAGCCAAACGGGTCGTTTATGCGATCCATGTATTGGGTTAATCACAGATGTTGGAGAGGTAAGGTTACCATAATTATTCAATATCCCTGTTGATGGCGATCCGTGGGTCTATGGATACGAAATACAGTTTAAAAACACAGGTTCACAAATCTTTAAAATTATGAAAAGGCTACTTTTAATGTTTATTGCTTTTCATATTGCAGAAGCAACAAGCGCACAATCTGTTGGCATCGGCACCACCACTCCCGATGCCTCCGCACAACTTGATGTAGTAAGCACTACCCGGGGCATGCTGGTGCCCCGAATGACAATGGCACAGCGGGATGCCATCGCCACACCGGCTACCGGCCTGCTCATTTACCAGACAGACAATACACCGGGATTTTATTATTATAATGGCAGCGCGTGGACAGTCATTGCCGGAAGTGGGGCGTCAGGCTGGGAACTGACAGGCAACAATGGCACTAATCCGGCAATACACTTTATGGGTACTACCGATAACCAGCCGCTTAATTTCAGAATAAATAATACCAGAGCGGGTTACCTGGGTTTAGATGATAATATTTATTGGGGAAGAGGCAGCGGATTTAATAGCACTACAGGCAATCATAATGTGGCCATTGGTTCCGGAGCTTTGTTTGTTAATACTACAGGATTTGGTATGGTAGCCATCGGAGACAGTGCACTTTATAATAATAGAGGAACAAACTATAATACTGCTGTTGGAAGTAAGGCGCTTTATTCTAATACCACCGGTTCCAATAATATAGCCAGTGGAGGTTTTGCTCTTTATTCAAATATCACCGGCTTTGGTAATACGGCTAATGGTATGGCTGCTCTCTTTGGAAATACTACCGGTTCAGGAAATACAGCAAATGGTCTGAGCGCACTTTCTCTCAATACTTCCGGAAATTATAATACAGCTTTGGGTTATACTGCACTAGAACATAATACAACAGGGTATTCCAATGTGGCTGTGGGGGCCAGAGCTTTGTTTTGGAATGTTGATGGTAATAATTTAGTTGCTATTGGCGACAGTGCACTCTATAATAATACCGGAAATACATTTAATACTGCTGTAGGTAGCAAAGCTCTCTATTCCAATACCACAGGCTCTAATAATATAGCCAATGGTTATAAAGCACTATATGAAAATACTACCGGTTCTGTAAATACAGCAAATGGCAATTATGCATTATATAAAAATACCACCGGTTGGTACAATACTGCCAATGGTAGTGATGCTCTCTACAATAATACTTCCGGTAAAGGAAATACAGCAAACGGTATAAGCGCACTTTTTTTCAATACTTCCGGAAATTACAATTCAGCTTTGGGTTATACTGCTCTCTATAATAATACTACCGGTTCAGGAAATACAGCAAATGGTATAAATGCACTTTTTTTCAATACCACGGGCTATTCAAATGTGGCAATAGGCAGCAATGCTTTACATTCAAATATAGGTGGCAGTAACTTAGTGGCCATTGGTGACAGTGCGTTGTATAATAATACAGGAACAACATTTAATACTGCTGTTGGTAGTAAAGCACTTTATTCAAATACTATCGGTTCTAATAATATGGCCAGTGGGGGTTTTGCTCTTTATTCAAATACCACCGGCTTTAGTAATGCGGCCATTGGGGGTTTTACCCTTTATTCCAATACCACCGGGTATGAAAATACGGCCAATGGTATAAATGCTCTCTTTAATAATATTGCCGGTTCAGGAAATACAGCAAATGGCACAAGGGCACTCGTTTCAAATAATTCCGGGAAAAATAATACAGCCATTGGTGTTGATGCCCTCTATTCCAATCATGGCGGAAACGGTAATACCGCCATCGGATATTTCGCAGATGTATTATTTGGATACTTAACTAATGCCACAGCTATCGGTTACAATGCCATAGTAGATAGAAGTAACAAAGTGCGCATCGGCAACACAGATGTTACTATCATCGAAGGTCAGGTGGCCTGGTCATTCCCTTCTGATGCAAGGTTTAAATACAATATTAATGAAAATGTGCCCGGGCTGGATTTTATCACAAAGATTAAACCCGTCACCTATTTCTTTGATACAGAAAAATTAGATCACTATACAAAGACAGGTACAATAACCAACAGTATCATCAGAAAAGTTTCAAATACCGGTGAACAACAATTACGTACAGGATTTTTGGCACAGGATGTTGAGAAAGTAGCTAATTCATTAGGTTATGATTTTGACGGTATTCACAAACCCACCAACGACCGCGATCATTACAGCCTGGCCTATTCGCAATTTATAATGCCATTGGTAAAGGCGGTTCAGGAACAGCAGGAGATGATTGAAAAACAAAAGAAGGTAATCGAAAAACAACTACAGATCAACAGTAGCCAACAAACGAAGATTAAGGAATTAGAAGACCAGATAAAATTGATTATGAAAAAAATCGGTATTGAAAAAAATGAAAACTGAAAGTGATGAAGATTAAGGTATGATATTTTTCTGAACTCAAAAACTCAAAAATATGAAAGCATTATTCATAATCCTGGTTGCCCTGGCTATTAGCGGAGCGACCATTGCCCAATCTGTTGGCATCGGCACCACCACTCCCGATGCCTCCGCACAACTTGATGTAGTAAGCACTACCCGGGGTATGCTGGTGCCCCGAATGACCATGACACAGCGGGATGCCATTGGTACACCGGCTACAGGCCTGCTCATTTACCAGACAGACAATACACCGGGCTTTTATTATTACAATGGCAGTGTTTGGACAGTCATTGCCGGAAGTGGTGCGTCAGGCTGGGAACTGACCGGCAACAGTGGCACTAATCCGGCAATACACTTTTTGGGCACCACCGACAATCAGCCGCTTAATTTCAGAATAAATAATACAAAAGCAGGATACCTCGGAACAAATGGTAATGCTTTTTGGGGACTGGGTAGCGGAAATAGTACTACGGGTTATTCTAATGTGGCTATCGGTAACAGTGCTTTATTCTCTAATATTGATGGGCATAACTTAGTGGCTATCGGCGATAGTGCGCTTTATAATAACATAGCCTCAAGGCATAACACCGCAGTAGGCAGTAAAGCTCTTTATTCCAATACTACTGGTATTTTCAACACGGCCAATGGTGCTGAGGCACTCTTTAGCAATACCACTGGTAATTATAATACTGCTCATGGATGGGATGCGTTATATTACAATACCACAGGGAATTATAATACAGCATGCGGGATTGCTGCACTTTATTTCAATAAAACCGGCAATTATAACACTGCCAATGGTTATTACGCACTTTATTCCAATAACACTGGGAATTCAAACACGGCCAATGGTTATTATGCTCTCAATAAAAATTCTATGGGATATTCTAATGTGGCTGTGGGAGCCAGAGCTTTGTTTTGGAATGTTGATGGTAATAATTTAGTTGCTATTGGCGACAGTGCACTTTTTAATAACACCGGAACAACATATAATACGGCTGTTGGTAGTAAAGCACTGTATTCAAATACCACCGGATCACACAATACGGCCAATGGCAATTATGCATTATATAAAAATACCACCGGTCAGTACAATACGGCCAATGGTAGTGATGCTCTCTATAATAATATTAATGGTACAGGAAATACAGCAAATGGCAATATTGCATTATATTACAATACAACCGGTTCAGGAAATACAGCAAACGGTACAAGCGCACTTTTTTTCAATACTTCCGGAAATTATAATACAGCTTTGGGTTATGCTACATTAGTAAATAATATGACAGGATATTCCAATGTAGCTATAGGTGTTGAAGCATTATATTCAAATGTAGATGGTCATAACTTAATAGCTATTGGTGACAGTGCACTGTATAATAATACCGGAACAACATATAATATTGCTGTTGGTAGTAAAGCACTTTATTCCAATACTATCGGTGCTTTAAATATGGCCAATGGTTATAAAGCATTATATGAAAATACCGGCGGTTCTTTAAATACAGCATATGGCAATTATGCATTAAATAGCAATACCACCGGTTGGAACAATACAGCCATTGGATATGTTGCACTATTTTCTAATACCACTGGTTCTTTTAATACCGCCATTGGATTTTCTGCAGATGTTAATGCCGGAAACCTCACCAATGCCACAGCTATTGGCGCTAGTGCAACTGTCAATGCCAGCAATAAAGTTCGTATTGGCAACTCAAATGTTACTGTTATAGAAGGCCAGGTGGCCTGGTCATTTCCCTCCGATGCCCGATTTAAATACAATATTAATGAAAATGTACCCGGACTGGATTTTATCACCAAACTTAAACCGGTTACCTACTTTTTTGATACTGAAAAATTAGATCACTATACAAAGACAGGTACAATAACCAACAGTATCATCAGAAAAGTTTCAAATACCGGTGAACAACAATTACGTACAGGATTTTTGGCACAGGATGTTGAGAAAGTAGCTAATTCATTAGGTTATGATTTTGACGGTATTCACAAACCCACCAACGACCGCGATCATTACAGCCTTGCCTATTCGCAATTTATAATGCCCCTGGTTAAGGCGGTACAGGAACAGCAGGAGATGATTAAAGCTCAATGGGAGATGATTAAAGCACTGGAAAAAGACATTCAATTGCTGAAAGACAAAAAATAACTATTCACTCAAAAAAAATTTCACAATGAAATATTTTCATTTATTCTTTATGTTGATAAGCATAAGCCTGGGGAGCCAGGCCCAGTTGTATATTTCACCCAACGCAACTATTCATCTTTCGGAAAATGCCCTGGTGACACTTCAGAATAGTGACATGGTAAATGATGGCGCAATCTCAGTGCTCACCACTGGCAGATTTATCTTCAACGGGAGTGGAAATAATCAGATATCGGGAACAATGGTCCCTACCTTCACAGAGTTGGAAATAGCCAAGACTGATGCAGGATTACTGACACTCGGTACCGATATTTTCGTTGCCGGCAAAATTGTATTCACCTCCAACCTTATTGACCTGAACAATCACAACATAGATTTGGGTACCACAGGTATTTTAGAAGGTGAAAATGAAAATAGCCGGATTACGGGTACGGGTGGTGGCACGGTGTTTCTTACCACTTCTTTGAATGCCCCTAATGCAGTCAATCCGGGTAACCTCGGTGCAGTCATCACCTCTGCTCAGGACCTTGGCAGAGTTATCATTCAGCGTGGACATAAATCGCAGGTAAACAGTGGTGGTACCGGCAGCAGTATCCTCAGGTATTATGATATTACTCCTACCAACAATGCCGGACT
>JBDHYJ010000058.1:0-32199 GCA_039811345.1 Chitinophagaceae bacterium | reverse complement strand
AACTCAGTCGCCGATCTGGACTATGATGATACCTTATTGTTAAACAAAGACAGAATGAATATACTTTCAGGCAGAAAAGCCGGGAGTCATTATGAATAAGCAGGTCATTTTTTCCCCAGCAGCTTTCACAAAGATGCTCTCATTGTGAGCTTAAAGGGAACTTCAATATGCTTTTTTTCGCCTGATAATACAAGCTTTGCAGCCTGTACCCCCATTTCATGAAAATCAGTAGATATTGTAGTGATTCCGGAAAGGATTATTTTTTTCATTACGGTTTCGTTGTAAGAAATAACGCCGATCTGTTTTCCAATCTTAACTTTCATAGATACCAGCCTTTCTATAAGCGTCACAAGGTCGGCTTCCATCAGGTTGATATACACCTCTCCGTTACCGATAGGCTCTGTAGCTATATCATGCACTATTTTGTGAGTAAAGGCATATTCCTGGCAAAACCGGTTGAATCCCTTAATAATTTCCTGAGGGAAATAGCTTTTCTCCGGAAAAATTATTTTAAGGGTATGATACTTTGCAAGGGGCTTCAATGCCTGTTCCAGTGCATGATAAATATCTTTCTCAAAGTTTTCATACACACCTGCATATTCGCCTTCTACAGAAGGCAGGCTTTTGTCGAGCAGAATAAGTTTATGTTTTGGAATAGCATTGATGATTTGATGAGCATTATCTCCGCCTTCAATAAAGTGTGGTATAATAACAAAATGAGAATAGTCTTCTTTAGCGTTGTTAAGTAATTTTCTGAATAAAGCAAAATCGTTATTGTAGATATAAAAATCAATAGCAACATTTTCGCCCAGGGTTTGCACAAATGCATCATATACAATTTTCTTGTGTGCGCTTAGTTTATTGAAAAGCAACATCACCCTTTGTGTCTGTCGTATATTATCGTTTACAATATAATATCCCTTACCGGGCACTGAGCCTAGTACACCAATTTTCTTCAGATGCTTATAGCCTTTTTCTGCTGTATCTCTCGACACTTCAAGTTCAAAACTCAGTTCATTGATAGAAGGTACTATATCATCTTTTTTAAGTTTACCCGCTTCAATTGCATTCAAAATAGAATTGGTAAGCTGCAGGTATTTAGGTGTAGAAGAAAATTCATCCACCTGCACATTTGCAAAAAAACTCCGGAATTTCATAGCCTTTCCTAATGAACAACAAATATAGCTGTATATGGCTGTTGGGTGCGCTAAAAAATACAGTCAAAATATTATTTCGAATGTTGTGTTTCATTTTCCCTTTCAAGCTCCTCCAGAGTCCAGGGATCCCATCTTCTGCCAACTATATCTCTCACATTTTTTATGTCCTGCTGGTGTATTGTGGAGGCATTATTGCCAAGGTTGGTTCGGATATAGCTTAATACTTCGGCAAGCCATTTGTCTTCACTATTGAGTTGCGGCGGCATTATACTCGGATATTCTTTACCGTCAACCGGGCCTTTTAATCCGCTTAAAACTATTTTTATCAACTTGTCGGGATCTCCATTTACCCGTGGCGAACCTGCAAGCGGCGGGGCAACCATTTCCGATCCCCCGAATTTTAAACCTTTACCGTCGTTTCCATGACAGGAAGAACAAAGGGATTTAAAATTTTCGGCGCCTTTCAACACAATTGCTTTATCTGAATCGGCAAGGTTCTCGATATTAACATGCACTGCCAAAGAAGTGGTAAGATGACCAATAGTTACCTGTGCTGCCTGGTATATCATCCCTGCCCTGCTGGTATCCGATGCTACGGTTGCTTCAAGTAAGGGTCTGGCAATATCCTCGGTACTATACCTAAGCGATTGTACAAGTTGTGTTCTTACATCCACATCAGGATCATTTGTCATCCCCTTTAAAGCAGTCATTATCTCGGTATCATTTGCTTTGATGAGTGGTTCGCTGATCCAAACAGCCATTTTCCTTAATTCAGGATTAGGGTCTTTCATTACTTCGAGCAGCAAGGATTTATCCGCGGCGTGCAATCCCTCGAGTGTCCAGATTGCATGTATTCTACCCTGTAAGGTGGGTTTTTCTTTCCAAAACATCAGTTTATCAAACAATGAAGATGTTTTCAGTACAATATCTTTCAAAGCAGGTACTACTGACTGCTCATTGCGTACGATTAAAAGTCTTTGTGCATTATCGCGCCACCAGCCATTAGGATGGGAGAGCAATGCCACCAATTCCTGAGGTGAAGCATTAAGTAAATTTGGTTTTTGTGTATCAGGCGGTATAGACTCATGAACAATACGGTATATCCTTCCTTTACCAATGTGTTTGTCGAGTCCATACCTTAATATCTGTGGTCGAATGTAAGAAGATGGTCCTGTCCAGTTGCCTTCCTGAATAATACCGTGATACATATCTACAATATAAAGGCAGCCATCCGGGCCTGTGGCAGTATTCACCGGTCGAAAATTCATATCGGTTGAAGCTAAAAACTCCGCTTTGTCATAAGCGTTTTTTACAATCCTAATGCCATCTTTTGTAAACACTTTAGCACGGCGAATTAGTCTTCCCACGGGTTCACAAATAAACAAATCCCCTCTCATAGTTTTTGGCAATCTGTCACCACGATAAATCGTTTGCCCGCATGAAGCAGTGAAATGATTTAGGGTACTGTCATCTCTTAATCTTTTTTTACCCCCTTCTATATCCGGTGTGGCAATTATTGGCCAGGGAGAGTGAAAATCATCCGCATACTGAGCTTCCTCAAATTCAAGCTCACCATAAGCAGGCATTTGCTGAAAACCCAGCGCTGCAACTTCGCCGCCTGCAGACGAAAGGAATAATCTGCCGTAATCATCACTTGTCATGCCCCATTGACCATCCGGTACGTCCATCAGGCTGTCAATCTTCAACTGATCTCCTGTCCATTTGTATCTCAACTGCCGGCTTGTATAAATCCAGTTGTCAAGATTCCACATCAGTCCACTGCGCTGGTGTTCCAGGTTGCGGGTATCTTTTGTATCATCGTGATAAACCCGCACCTTTTCATCTGCAACACCATCTTTGTTAGTATCTCTATAGCTATACAGGTTGCTGGAGTATGTTTCTGCCACTATCAGCCTGTCATCAATCGCAAGCATCATACGCGGCAATATCAGGCTGTCTATAAATACAGATCGCTTATCCATCCTGCCATCGCCATCTGTATCTTCCAGGCGAACAATTTTGCTTACAGGTTCGTTCTCGTTTGTGCCATTGATATCCTGCATATAGGAAACCATTTCAGCTACATATAATCTCCCGTTTGCATCCCATTCTATTGCTACCGGTTCTTCAATCATTGGTTCGCTGGCAACCAGTTCTACTCTGTATCCTTTGGGAAGATGCATGGCTTTAATACTTTCTTCAGGTGAAAGTTGTTGTGGTGAGGGATGTGCAATCACAGATGGTCGTATAGCGGGTGTTTCAGGTATATCGTCAATATTCTTTAGTGCACAGGAATCTACAGTTACAACAAGGACAGCCAGTAAAAGGCAAGCATTAAATTTCATTTCAGGGACTTTATAGAATTACTGTATATGCTTAAGGAGAAATTAATAATTCATATATACTGAATAGCTCCCATAAAACTCAGGAGTTATACTATTAATTTCGCAAATGAAGATCTTCATCTGACTATGAGTGCTTACCTTATAGACTCCTTCCATTTCACAAAGACCGGTAAACCTCCTGCTATCACAAACAATATCCCAACAGAACAAACTCCATCCCACCCAAAAATATTCCATGCATAACTACCCAGTAAACTGCCTAATGTGCCCCCGATAAAAAAGGATGTCATGTAAATAGTATTGAGCCTCGTTCGGGCTTCGGGTATCAGAGAAGATACTCTTGTAAGATTAGGAATATGAGCGCTTTGCAGACCAATATCTATCAGGATGATTCCGGTTACAACAATCCAGATAGAGTAAATACTAAAAAACATTATACTATATCCGGCTAACATTATTATAATACCCATACGCATAGGCATGGAAGGCCCACGGCTATCGTTAATGCTTCCAACGATAGGAGAAACAAGTGCGCCTGCCAACCCTACTACTCCAAATAATCCAATGACCGAAACAGAATATCCAAATGGAGGTTTCTCAAGGAAGAATGCCATAGTACTCCAAAATGCAGATATTGCTCCAAATGTACAGGCGCCGATCCAGGCACTTTCTCTCACAAGTTTCTCAGAACGAAAAATTCTGATCAGAGAATTCATCAGTCCCCGGTAAGTGCCCTGAAATCCGGGACTTTCTCCCGGTATCATTTTATACACAAGCACAGCCATTATCAGCATCAGTCCGCATGCTATCCAATATACAGACCTCCATCCCCAAAGCTCAGCTGCAGCTCCACTCAAAGTTCTGGACAACAAAATCCCGGACAACAGCCCACCCATAATAATCCCGATTACCTTACCTCTTTCATCATCAGACGAAAGATGAGCGCTAAGAGGAACAAACACCTGGCATGCAGTAGCGGTAAGCCCAATACAAACACTAAATAAATATAGCAATCCTATGTTTGGCGAAAGCGCAACACCGACCACCGACAAGGCAGCAAAAATGTGCATCCAAATCAGCAGTGTCCTGCGCTGTACCATATCACCTACGGGCACTATAAAGAATAAACCTAACCCATAGCCTAACTGTGAGCAGATATTGATCCACGCAGCAGCTTTCTCCGATACAGTAAAAATTTCTGTGAAATCACCAAGTAGTGGCTGACAATAATAGAGGTTTGCTACCATGACACCGCAGGCAGTAGCCATAAAATATTTAAGTGAAGCCGGTATACCTTTATGCTCAGCTTTTTTATACTCCATGAAATATCATACGGCATTTATATTCTTATGCGAAGTTTGTATTTCTTAATAATAATGAATCGATAAACTATCAAACAGATGCACGTCATAAAAAACTCAATACCAACCACGTCTGCGAAAGATATACAACATGATTAGTGGCACAAATAACATAGTGCTAACCGATATATAGAAACCCCATTTATTGTGCAGGAGCGGAATAGTGTCAAAGTTCATTCCGAATATTCCTCCGATAACAGTAGCAGGTGCCATCAAACAGGTGGCGATCGCCATCACTTTCATCACTTCGTTCATGCGGAGATTGACATTGTTGATATAAATATCCTGCATACTCATCATCATATCGCGATAGTTCTCGGTAAAATCATAAGCCTGTACGATATGATCGTATACATCTTTAAAATACTTCGTAGTACGGTCATCGAGTAAATCGCTCTCGCTTCTGATAAAGCCATTCACCAGTTCCCTTACCGGTGCAATATTTCGCTTCATTACTATCAACTCCTTTCTCAATTGGTTGATGCGAGCGAGCGAACGGGTGTTGCTCCTGCGAATGACTTCTTCCTCAAGCATTTCAATTTCCTCACCCAAACTTTCCATCACCACAAAATAATTATCCACTATCATATCAAGCATGGCATAACACAGATAATCTGCTCCGCGCTGCCTTATCTTGCTGTTGGCCATCCTGAGTTTATTACGCAGGGGGTCAAATACATCCCGTCTTCCATCTTCCTGGAAAGAAATTACAAAATCCGAGCCTAATGCAATACTAATTTGTTCAGTTTCTACAGTACGGGTTGTAGTATTGAAATACAACATGTTTAACAGGCAAAACAATATCCCCTCCACATCATCCATTTTGGGACGTTGCCCCACACTCAGAATATCTTCCATTAAAAGCTGGTGAATACCAAATTCTGTACAAACTGCTTCCACATCCTGCTTTCGCAGCCCATCAATATTAATCCAGGTTATATGTTGATTGGCTTTAAAGTTCTTGCACTGTTCTATATTGTCAAGCATTCCTTCATGAAAAGTCGTTGCATCGTAGTCGTACGCAAATATCTTTACTTCAGTAGCTTCTTCGCGAACAGGTGGAACTGTGGGGTTGATATGGAATAATTCCCTTGTTCTTTGTGTTCCAAATAAAGAACCCAATGGTATATATTGTAGAATTTTCTTCCTGATCATCCGTTAGCGATTATTGAAAATATAACGGCAAAAATTTATAAGAAAACAGTAGAATTATTTAGTGCTGCCGGCACTTACTGCTGCTTCAAGAGTAAGTATATCGCGATCGAGCAGGTATAACCCACCCTTATCATCCCCGATGAGTTTCAACTTGTCTATTACACGTCTTGCAAGCGCTTCTTCTTCTATCTGTTCACTCACATACCATTGCAGAAAATTGTGCGTAGTGTAATCTTTTTCTTTAAGGCAAATATCTACCAGTTTGTTGATTTCTGTACTCACATGGATTTCATGGTTTAACACCTGTTCAAACAAAGGTCGTATCCCCTTATACTTAAATGCCGGCTGAGGCAAAGCAGGGATAATTCCATGTCCGCCCCTTTCGTTGATGAACTTTATCAACTTTAGCATGTGAATTCTTTCCTCATCGGAATGCTTGTATAGGAAATTTGAAATACCGTTGTAGCCTTCAACTTCTGTCCAGCTGGCCATTGCCAGGTATATCTGCGAAGATTCAGCTTCGAGCTGAACCTGCTGATTGAGCGCTTTTTCAATTTTAGAAGAGATCATAATCTTTTGGTTTTTGTGAAGTTTAGAAAAAAGAAATAAAAATGACCTGTCCGAAAATACATAATCAGCATTGGTTTACCTAATTGTGGAGCTCTTGTTTTTTATTCAAATTTCTGTAAAGCAAGTTCTAAAGTGGCACTTACATCACCACATTAATCATCCTGTTCTTAACATAAATAATTTTCTTAGGCTGTTTGCCTTCCAGCCATTTTTTTACGATGTCATCGGCAAGCACTATTGTTTCTACCTGTTGCTGTGTGGCGTCAAGATCAATACTGATCTCTGTTCGGGTTTTACCATTGATGGCCACAGGATAAGTCTTAGACGTTTCAGCAACATGCTTTCCTTCAAATACAGGATAAGCAGCATCTAAAATACTGTTGCTATTACCAAGTTTATGCCAGAGATCTTCAGCTATATGTGGTGCATAAGGAGTGAGCAATACCAGTATATTTTCAAGAACAGCTTTTTTATGACAACCTATTTCGGTTAACTCGTTTACCGCAATCATAAAAGCGCTTACAGCAGTATTGAATGAAAAGCGTTCCGTATCATCTTCTACTTTTTTTATTGTGCGGTGTAATATTTTTAACTCAATTGGAGTTGGAAGTTCTGTTGTCCAAACCTGCCCTTTATCTTCTTCATAAAACAGCCGCCACAATTTTTTAAGAAAGCGGTGAACACCTTCAATTCCTTTGGTATCCCAGGGTTTGCTTTGCTCTACCGGCCCGAGGAACATTTCGTACATACGGAAAGTATCGGCGCCGTATTTGCTGACAAGGTCATCGGGATTTACAGTGTTGAATTTGGATTTGGACATTTTCTCAACTTCAGTGCCACAGATATATTTGCCGTCTTCTAAAATAAATTCAGCCTTTTCAAATTCCGGTCTCCAGTTTCTAAAAGCATTAATATCTAATTCCACTCCATCTACAATGTTTACATCAACATGAATTTCATCAATTTCATATTGTTCTTTCTGACCAAAAGACACAAATGTATTTGTACCTCTTACCCGATATACAAACCTGCTGCTACCCTGTATCATTCCCTGGTTTACTAACCTTTTAAAGGGCTCATTAAAACCTATATGTCCTAAGTCGTATAATACCTTTGTCCACATACGGCTATATAGCAAATGCCCTACCGCATGTTCGGTGCCGCCGATATACAGATCTACCTGGTTCCAGTAGTCGGACACTTTACGGTCGCAGAATGCATTGTCATTATGCGGATCCATATAGCGCAGAAAATACCAGCTACTGCCGGCATAACCGGGCATGGTGTTGGTTTCCCGCCGCAGACCAGTTGGATCGGCATCTGAAGAAGGGATATCAGCCCAGGATAGGATATTGGCTAAAGGTCCCTCTCCTTCCGGACCCGGTTTATATGAATCCACATGTGGAAGTTCCAGCGGTAACTCGGATTCTTTTAATGGGTATGCTATACCATCCTTCCAGATAATGGGAAACGGTTCGCCCCAGTAACGCTGACGACTAAACGCAGCATCACGCATTTTATAATTCACTTTACGTTCACCATCACCATAATCCTCCAGCCATTCTATTACTTTTTCAGCTGCCTCCTTAACTTTTAATCCGGTGATAAAGTCACTATTATGCAGAGTTACATTTTTGTCTGTAATGGCTTCATCCCCTTTATATGCATCTCCAAATATATTGGTGATGGGTATATTGAAGAACTTTGCGAATTTATGGTCGCGTTCGTCGCCGCTGGGTACTGCCATAATAGCACCTGTGCCATAGCCCGCCAGCACATATTCGCTAATCCATACAGGAACCTCCTGACCATTTATTGGATTTACAGCGTAAGCGCCCGTAAAGCAACCGGAGATTTTCTTTTCGGCCATGCGTTCCCGTTCACTGCGACTCTTTACATACGCCACATATTCCTCTACTGTCTGTTTCAGTTCCGGAGTAGTTATCTGCTCCACCAGTTCATGTTCAGGAGCCAAAACCATAAAGTCAACACCAAAGATAGTGTCGGGGCGGGTGGTGTATACCCTCACCACTGGAGTCGCCTCATCCCCTAACCCCTTCTCCTCCCGGAGAAGGGGAACGTCAGCATTTGAATTACCAGTTTGCTTTTGCTCCTCTATCGCAACTTTTATTTTTTTAATAACTGCATTAATATCATTCAGCACTTCCTGGTTAGTGAATCTAATAAGATTTAATCCAAACTCATTTAAAAACTTAGTCCTTGATTCATCATAAATTTTCTGTTGTTCCTCATTATGATATTCACCATCCAATTCAATAATCAATCTTATTTCCAGTAAGGCAAAGTCTACAATGTACCCTTGTATAGCATGTTGCCTTCTAACCTTAACACCAAGTTTATTATTCCGAATATTTTGCCATAATAAATTTTCCGCAGGAGTCGGATTTTTCCTGTTTTGCCTTCCATATTCTTTTAAGATATGCCAACTGTTCCCTGCCGTTTTATAAAAACTTCCCGATTCTGAAGGCTTCGCTTCACCCCTCTCCCCAGGGAGAGGGGCCGGGGGTGAGGCCAATTTAAACACCACTTCCGCCCCACTGCTTTTCCCAATCCAGTTGGTCTGCATTTCTTTCATAGCGTCACTCCAGGCAAGGCTATCAAGGTCGCTTTGCAAACGATCGGCATATTCTGTAATACGGAGATACCATTGGCGAAGCTTCTTCTTTACCACGGGGAATCCGCCACGTTCACTTACACCATTAATCACCTCATCGTTGGCCAACACTGTTCCCAAAGCTTCACACCAGTTTACCTCACCATAACCACAATATGCGAGCCTGTATTCCATCAGTATTGCCTGTTGAGTAAACTCATCGAAGGAGAGCCAGTCGGAGGAAGAGAATGTTTGAGATTTGACTGCGCTGTTGAGCGACGAAATCTGAAATTTTTGATCAGGAACAGGATGATTGACATTTCCTTCTGATTCAAAAATTTTTATAAGTCTTTCTATGCTTTCAGCTTTGCCGGAGCTACGGTTATACCAGCTTTTAAATAATTGAAGAAAAATCCATTGTGTCCATTTATAATATGCCGGGTCGCAGGTGCGCACCTCGCGATCCCAGTCGTAGCAAAAACCAATATTGTCTAACTGTTTTCTGAAAGTATCTATATTCTTTGCTGTGGAAACTGCAGGATGGATACCATGATCTATAGCATATTGTTCAGCAGGAAGGCCAAAAGCATCATATCCCATGGGATGGAGTACATTAAATCCTTTCAACCTTTTATAGCGGGCAAAAATATCGCTGGCAATATATCCCAGCGGATGACCAACATGCAAGCCGGCGCCGCTTGGATAAGGAAACATATCCAGCACATAATACTTAGGCTTAGATGAGTCGTTATTTACTTTATACACCTGATTCTTTTGCCACACATCCTGCCAATATTTTTCTATTTCTCTGAAATTATATTCCATATTGTTAAAGCGGTCTTATAGTTTGCAGTAAAATTTCTCAACGAAAAATATTCAATATGAACCTGCGTTAAGAGGGCAGCAAAATTACGGAAAGCAGCTATAAATCTGTTATTTTTGCGCACGCTGAGAGGGTGATGAGTAAGAAGTGAATGGTGAATGGTGAGACATATTTTAATCTTATCACTCACCCCCTAACACATACCACTTACCACAAACCACTTACCACTTATCTCTTGCTATATTGTTTTAAAAGTATTAAACCGGTTCTACTTCATGAATGAGATCAGTAAAAGTTCGATGAGAAGGAGCAAACCTTCATATTTCTTCAGTATTCTGGGGGTAGCTTCATTACTCATTTTGATTGGTATATTAGGTTGGTTTGCAATTAATGGTTCAAAACTTGAAAGGTATTTTCGGGGCAGTGTACAGGTACAGGTTTATCTCAGGGAAAATGCCCCGCAAAACGATATTGACTCATTATTATCTTATATAAAATCAAAACCATATACTACTTCTGCGCAGCATATCACCAAGGATATGGCAAAAGAAAAGTTTCTGCAGGAGAACAACGAAGACTGGGACAAAGTGCTTGACTACAACCCTTTGCCTGCCAGCATTGACTTCAATCTTAAATCAGAATATGTAAACAAAGACAGTCTGCAAAATATTACAACAGACCTTTCGCAAAATATTATTGTGAGTGAGATCCGTTATCCTACTGAAGTGGTTAGTAATCTGAACTCTGTGGTAAGGAAAATAGGGTTTGTGTTACTGGGTGCAGTGACACTGCTGGGGCTGCTGGTACTTATTCTTATTGACAATACCATCAAACTGGCTATGTTTAGTAACCGTTTCCTCATCAAAACAATGCAAATGGTTGGAGCTACCCGATGGTTTATTTCCAAACCATTTGACGCCAAAGCAATTATTAATGGCTTTATCAGTGCTGTTATTGCTATTATTGTATTGCTGATCTTTATATTCAGTGTAGAAAAATGGCTCCCCGAAATTAAAGTACTTCGCGATTACTGGCTGCTGGCGCTGCTTTTCATCGCTATAATTATTATTGGTATTGTCATCACTTTTATCAGCACACACCGCAGCGTAACTAAATACCTGAAGATGAAGCTGGATGATCTTTATTAAAGGTTTTCCTTTCTTATCTTCGCACAATGGAGCAATTGTTACAACAAATTGAGGCATACCGGCGGGAGATTGAAGCCTATAATAGAAACGGTGCAGAGGGTGCAGAGCATTTCAGGATCACCTACCTGGGTTCCAAAGGAATTGTGAAGAACTTAATGGGCGAAATGAAGCAGGTGCCTGCAGAGAAGAAAAAAGAATTTGGACAAATCCTTAATGATTTCAAACAATTTACAGAAGCCAGGTATAATTCACTCAAAGAAGCTGCAGCTGATAATGAACCGGTTGCAGCATCCGCTATAGACCTTAGCCTGCCTGGAGATGAAATACCTGTTGGGAGCCGCCATCCGATAAGTATGATGCGCAACAGGATTGTGTCAATCTTTCAGCGGCTCGGATTCTCTGTTGCCGAAGGACCCGAAATTGAAGACGACTGGCATAATTTCACAGCGCTTAATTTACCTGAACATCATCCTGCCCGGGATATGCAGGATACTTTTTATATATCAACCAACCCTGCCTGGTTGCTGCGTACACATACCAGCAATATCCAGATAAGAGAAATGGAGAAAGGCAAACTGCCGCTTCGTATTATATGCCCGGGAAGAGTATTTAGAAACGAAACTATCAGTGCAAGAAGCCATTGCTTCTTTCACCAGGTAGAAGGACTGTATATTGACGAAAATGTATCATTCGCCGATCTGAAACAGACCCTTTATTTTTTTGTAAAAGAGATGTACGGCGATGATGTGAAAGTACGCTTCAGACCAAGCTATTTCCCTTTTACCGAACCCAGCGCCGAAATGGATATCAGTTGTCTCCTATGCAAAGGAACCGGATGTAATGTATGTAAATATACAGGCTGGCTGGAGATATTGGGTTGTGGTATGGTGCATCCTAAAGTTTTGGAACATTGCAATATTGATCCTGAAAAATATACGGGCTTTGCATTTGGTATGGGTGTAGAACGGCCTGCACTTTTAAAATATGGCATAAATGATATCAGACTGTTCAGCGAAAATGATGTGAGGTTTTTGAAACAGTTCACTGGTGTAGTGTGAGATAGCAGAAACAAAATACATATATGATACTTGTTACGGGCGGTACCGGTTTATTAGGCAGTTATCTATTACGCGACCTGGTTGCCCGTGGCGAGAAAGTGCGTGCTCTGTATCGCACTGAAATTCCTTCAGCAGACTGGGCGGCATCCATAGAATGGATAAGGGGAGATATACTCGACCCCGTTTTACTTGCAGAATCAATGCACAATGTACAGGAAGTTTACCATTGTGCAGCAGTAGTATCTTTTAGTCCACGCAAAAAACGGGAGATGATGAAAGTAAATGTGGAGGGAACTGCCAATATCGTAAATGCTGCTCTTGAAAATGGAATGCCCAGGCTTTTGCATGTTAGTTCTGTATCTGCGCTTGGGCGAAAGTATAATGGCGAGTTGGTATCAGAAACTTCCAAATGGGAAGAAGCTAAGGATTATTCTCATTATGGTCGAAGTAAATTTTTTGCGGAGATGGAAGTATGGCGTGCTGTTAGTGAAGGATTAAATGCCGTAATCATTAACCCCAGCCTGATATTAGGTGCAGGTGACTGGAATGATGGATCTTCGGCTATTTTTAAAAAAGCCTGGGAAGAATTCCCCTGGTATACTGATGGAGGAGGGGGATTTGTTGATGTGAAAGATGTAGTAAAAGCAATGATTGCATTGATGAATACCAATATCACCGGTGAAAGGTTTATCATTAATTCAGAAAACTGGCCTTTCAGAAAACTGTTTACACAAATGGCTTTGGCTTTTGGCAAAAAACCTCCTTACAAAAAAGCCCCACCGACTATTATCGAAATGTTGTGGAGGATAGAAAAAGCAAGAAGTTTTTTTACGGGACAGGATCCACTCATTACAAAGGAAACCGCTCAAATAGCCCAGCGAAACGCAATTTATGACAATAGCAAACTGTTAAAATTTCTTCCTGATTTTCGCTACTCACCTGTACAACAGACTATTGAAACCCATTGTCGAGAATATGCAACAGGCAATAATTAATCCGGGTGGGTGTTATTACTATGTTTAATTCAATACTATGAAGAATAAAAAACATTATCTGTTTTTATTGATTTGGCTACCATTGTTTTCCCTCGGGCAGGGTAGCTTTCGGGTAGCCGGCAAGGTAACAGATGCTTCCACAAAACAACCTTTGCAGGGCGCTTCGGTTTTTTGCCAGAATACCACTATTGGGACAGTAACCAGCGAAGAAGGAACATTTAGTCTGACATTGAATAACGGAGGGTATGATCTCGTCATTTCGTTTAGTGGTTTCGAAACACAATCCTTCCATATTAATAATACAACACCGGATATTACAAGTATAGCTATTGAACTTACTCCAAAAGAAAAAAGCCTGGAAGCAATAGCTATAGTTGCCACCAATGAGGTAAAAAACGGATGGGAGAAGTATGGAAAATTTCTCACTGATAATTTCCTGGGCAAAACTGCCAATGCACAGCAATGTATTATTGCAAACCCGGAAGTATTGCATTTTTTCTATAGTAAAAAACGCAATAGACTGAAAGTAACAGCAGACGCGTTACTGGTAATTCAAAACAAAGCGCTGGGTTATACTATCCACTATACGCTCGATTCTTTTGTACATGAATATAATGGCAGTAAGACCATTTATACCGGCTACCCATTTTATGAACAAATGACGGGCACAGAACAGGAACTGAATACTTGGAAAGTGGCACGTAAAACTGCCTATAGAGGTTCTGTCTTACAATTTATGCGGGCTTATCGCGATAGCACGCTTAATGGTGACGGATTTAAAGTGGAGTTGATAGCAGACCAGTCGGATCAGTCTTCCCCTATTTACAATCCATATGATACAGCATATTTTGATATTGTTGATTCTAATAAGGTCAACTTGTTTTTCCCGGGTAGACTTAGGGTAGTTTACAATAAAGAAAAACCAGACCCTGCATATCTTGCTGCAAACAAATTACCGAGAGATATTCCCGTTCAAATTTCTATTCTCGATCTTGGTGATGGTATTGTTATAGAAGAAAACGGATACTATTACGATCAAAAGGATGTACTTACCTTAGGCTACTGGGCCTGGGAGAAGATGGGCGATTTTCTTCCTTATGATTATTACCCGGAAGAGGAGTAGGGTGTAGGGTGTAAGGTATATGACCCTTCCATATTCTCTATACCCTATACCTTAAATTCCGCCATTCTTATTACTTCCCTGCAAAATGAATATTCTACCGGGTCGTTGCTGCTAATGATAACAAGCCTGCCTGAACAGTATTCAGAATATAACTTTAAATATAATTCCACCCCCTCAGCATCGAGGTTGGTACAGGGTTCATCCAATAACAAAACGGGGGTATCAGAAAAGAAAGACTGTGCAAGTTTTACTCTTTGCTTCATTCCACTGCTGAAATACCTGATTTGTTTTGTGCGGGCACTATCCAGGCCTATTACCGAAATTATTTTTTGTATACTGAGCGAAGGCAGTAAGGGTTTAAACTCTTTATGAAACAGAAGAAACTCTTCCAGTGTCATCTCTTCTATCAGTTCAAGATAAGGGGCAGCTATTGATATATATTGGAAGATATTTTCCGGGGGAGTTGGTTGGTGCTGATTTATATCTGGGGTGTAATATTCCACTTTACCCTGGCTTGGTGAAATTGCACCGGCTATCACTTGCAGCAATGTAGATTTACCAGAGCCATTAGAACCTGTAATTGCATACGATGTACCTGATTCAAACCGGAAATTGAGATGACGAAAAATCCAGTCCCGGTTAAACCGCTTGCCGGTATTAGTCAGCGATATCGTCATCCACGCTGTTTTTGGTATAGCGTTTAATGATCCCTCTTCCGCTTTCACGAATAAAGGTTACGATTTCGTCGCGTTCGTCTGTGGCCGGAAATTCTTCTTCCAGTATCTCCACAGCCTGTGAAGTGTTTAATCCTTTGTTGTAAATCGTTCTGTAGATGTCCAGTATATGATTGATTTTATCAACCGTAAATCCTCTTCGTTTCAACCCTATGGAGTTAACACCTGCATAGCTTAGGGGCTGACGTGCTGCTTTTATATAAGGGGGTACATCTTTACCTACCAGTGATCCGCCACCTATATAAGCATGGGCGCCGATTTTTACGAACTGATGAACAGCACACATACCGGCGAGTATTGACCAGTCGCCCATAACTACATGTCCTGCCATTTGGGTATTATTGGTAATGATACAGTTATTGCCAATTGCACAATCATGTGCTATATGGCTATAAGCCTGCAGCAAACAGTTTTTGCCTACGGTCGTTTTCCCCCTTTCTTTTGTTCCCCTGTTTACTGTCACAAATTCCCTGATAGTAGTGTTATCCCCTATTTCCACCACCGAATCTTCTCCTTCAAACTTAAGGTCCTGCGGGATAGCGGAGATTACAGCCCCTGGGAAAATGCGACAATTTCTCCCGATACGGGCGCCCTCCATTATGGTAACATTACTGCCTATCCAGGTACCTTCGCCAATTTCAACATTATGATGAATGACAGTAAACGGGTCTACTTTTACATTAGTAGCCAATTTTGCATTGGGATGAATATACGTATGGGGATGAATCATTTAAGGTTTTTTCTATACAGTCTTATTAATACCCTGTTGATATACAAAAAAACATCAGTCTGTTTCCTGAAGTGAGCAAAAGTAAGAAAAAGATAATATTACTTATTACCGTTTTACTAATTGAGCCATCAGGATGGCTTCTGTGGCAATTTTATTCCCTACATAAACGGTTCCCTTCATTTCACACATACCCCTTCTTATCGGTCCAAGCATTTCCATTTTCAGAATCATAGTATCACCCGGGACTACTTTTTGTCTGAACCTTGCATCATCCATTTTAACAAAATATGTATCATACTCTCCTGGAGGAAGTGCATTGATTGCAAGAATACCGCCGGTTTGCGCCAATGCTTCTATCTGAAGGACTGCCGGCATTACCGGGTTACCCGGAAAATGACCCACAAAAAAAGGTTCATTGAAAGTCACATTTTTTATACCTACTATATGTGTATCCGTCAATTCAATAATCTTGTCTACCAGCAAAAAAGGATAACGGTGTGGCAGTGTTTTTTCGATCTGCTGGGAGGTATACACCGGCGCCTGGTTGGGGTCATATACCGGCACATCGAGCATTTGTTTGTTTTTCTTTATGTGTTGCTTGATTTTTTTTGCAAAGCTCACATTAGAAGAATGACCCGGGCGGTTAGCTATTATATGTGCTTTTATAGGGGTTCCTATCAATGCAAGGTCACCGATTATATCAAGCAATTTATGTCTCGCAGGTTCATTGGGAAATCGCAACTCCAGGTTGTTGAGATACCCGCCGCTTTTTACTTCCATTTTGGTTTTTCCAAACACTTTACCCAGTCGCTCCATTTCTTTATCAGTAATAGGTTTGTCAACCACCACTATAGCATTGTTGATATCACCGCCTTTAATCAGGTTATTATCAAGCAGCATTTCCAGTTCGTGTAAAAAACAAAAAGTACGACAGGGGGCGATTTCATCTTTAAATTCAGACATGTGTTTCAACCCCGCATGCTGGGTACCCAGTACCGGACTGTTGAAATCTATAAGTGTAGTGATCTTATATTCTATTGATGGCATTGCCACCATATCTACCCTTTTCTCTTCATCGTAATAGCTGATATTGGTATCAAGCGTATACCAAAGTTTTGCAGCTTCCTGTTCAACTACACCGGCTTCATCAATTATTTCTACAAAAGGTGCTGAGCTTCCGTCTATAATTGGAATTTCGGGTCCATTAAGTTCAATCAGGCAATTGTCAACTCCCATACCCACCAGCGCTGCCAGTATATGCTCTACGGTACTCACTTTTGCTCCTTTTTCTTCCAGTGTCGTTCCCCTTGAGGTATCTGTTACCAGGTCGCAATCGGCTTTAATAACTGGTCTCCCGGGTAAGTCAATTCGTTGAAACTGGATACCAAAACCAGCATTAGCCGGTTTGAGTTCCATATCCACATTCACACCGGTATGCAATCCTGTTCCGGAAATAGATACTGCTGACTTAAGCGTATGCTGTTTATCGGGGTTAAAATTTGCGACCATATCCCTTTTTTGATGAGCGGCAAAGATAAGGAATAAGCAATAGTAAGATTAACGGAATCGTTCCTAAGAAAGCTTTCCAGTAATTGTAGTCAAGCGGGTATTGGTACAAATTCGTAAATCCTGCTAACAACTAATGTCTATTAATCAGGAAGCAACATTAATAACAAAAGATTAAATATCCGGGTAAAATAAATTACACCTTTTCGGCTACCAGTTGTTTGATTAGAGCTTCCAGTTCATGAATCTTTTTTTCCAGTTCCGGAAGTTTTCTGGTAATAGCCTGACTGCGAAGTGCGCTGGTATATTCATGAGCTGGAGAACCTGTCACTGCAGCTTTGGGTTGCTTGATAGATTTGCTTACCCCGCTTTGTGCATTTATCCTGGCTCCATCGGCTATGGTTATGTGGCCCACAATTCCAGCCTGACCGCCAATCATCACATTTGCACCAATCTTGGTACTTCCACTCACACCCGCCTGGGCCGCAATAACAGTATTGTTGCCCACTTCCACATTGTGAGCAACCTGAATGAGGTTATCCAATTTAGCCCCCGCACGTATTATAGTAGAGCCAATCGTAGCCCGATCAATGGTAGCATTGGCACCTATTTCTACATTGTCTTCTATTTCCACATTACCGATTTGAGGTACCTTTTTAAAACTTCCGTCTGGTTGTGGTGCAAATCCAAAACCATCTCCCCCTATTACGGTACCGGCATGAATAATCACATTTTTACCTACTTTACACTGATGATAAATAGTAACCGCAGGATGAATAACAGTTCCCTCTCCAATGGAGACATTATTGCCTATAAACGTATTGGGATAAAGCTTTACTCCTTTACCAATTTTTACATTTTCGCCGATATATGCAAAAGCACCTATAAACACATCTTCGCCAATAGTGGCAGACGGATGAATATAAGAAGGTTGCTGAATCCCCACAAGTTGCTGCTGTGCTAACTCCTGGTATTTTGCCAGCAACGAAGCAAAAGCACTATATGCATCGGCAACCCGCAGCAAGGTACCTTTTACGTTCTTTTTAAGTTCCAGAGAATCGTTTACAATAATAATGGACGCACCTGTAGTATAGAGATAATCTTCGTATTTTGGATTAGCCAAAAAGGCAAGCTGCCCTTCTTTCGCCTCTTCAATTTTGCTGAATGAATGTACACCGGCTGATGCATCTCCTTCGATTTTTGCATTTATCAGCAAAGCAATTTGAGCGGCTGTGAATACCATAAAGATTATTTGAAGTAACAAATGTAAAATTTTTTTACAGGGCTGGACAGGTTATGTTGTATCAAAGCATTATCTACCGTAGAAATATCTTTCACTGAACCATCTTTAAAAAGAATGTTTATCCTTTCGTTATAAGGATTATAGGTGCGGTTTTCAGCTTCACCTGTAAATGCGAGATATGCAGATTCAGATTCATTTACACCTAGTTTTTTCATCGCTGCTTTTCTGGCAGCAATCAATTCTTCGGCGGGTATCTCTTCACTCCTTATGCTCACTTTCATCAGCCTCCGGTCCATTACAGCCCTGCACAGGCATGACAGCACTTTATCAGGATGGTGGCACCATTTTTTGATAGCGGCTACTATATCGGTATCGTCCAGGCTGCAATAATCTTTGAGGTGTTCAACTATATTACCGGAATATCTGCCAAGCAGAAAACTTGTTAATATACCAGTTTCCAGTTGCGACTGATCGCTGATCCCGATTTCTCTTGCCCTTTCCAGAATCTTTACCAAAATCATTTCAGCGCTGAGAACAGTTTTGTGCAGGTAAACCTGCCAATACATCAACCGTCGGGCTACCAAAAATTTTTCAATTGAATAAATTGCCTTTTCTTCCACCATCAATTCTCCATCATGTACTGTCAGCATTTTTATGATACGGTCATATCCTATCACACCCTCACTCACTCCGGTAAAAAAACTATCACGGGTCAGGTAATCCATCCGGTCTACATCCAACTGTCCGCTTACCAACTGGTGAAGAAACTTTTTAGGGTGTTTATTCTCAAAAATATTAATGGCTGTTTGCAAAGCATTGTTAAATTCCACATTCAGTTGCTTCATCAGCATTAATGATAAAGTTTCATGAGTAACGTTTTTGAGTAACACGCTTTCGAGTGCATGTGAAAAAGGGCCATGACCAATATCGTGCAGCAGAATCGCAATTTTAGCACCCGTTTCTTCTTCCTCTGTAATATCTATACCCTTACTTTTTAACTCATTCAGCGCATTGTACATCAAATGATATGCACCAAGAGAATGGTGCAACCTTGTATGAACAGCCCCGGGATATACCAGGTGAGCAAGCGCCATTTGTTTGATGCGGCGCAGACGCTGGTACCAGGGGTGGGATATGATATCAAATATCAAAGGATTGTCTATAGTAATAAAACCATATACAGGATCATTGATAATTTTACGAAAGCGCTGCATAATTGTTAAAAAAATAAACGAATGTGGACAAAGGTAAAAAGCGGAAAATGAATAAGTACATTTGATCTGATAAACAATAAAATAAAATCTTCATGGCATTGGCAAAAATACTTTGGGTAGATGATGAAATAGAAAGCCTGCAGTCGCAGAAGCTTTTTCTCGAAAACAAAGGTTATGAAGTAACCACGCTTACCAATGGCTACGATGCTCTTGACTACGTAAAAGACAATATCGTAGATGTGGTATTACTTGATGAAACAATGCCGGGTATAACAGGGTTGGAGACGCTGGCAAAAATTAAGGAGCTTCAGCAGCAACTTCCGGTAGTACTGATTACCAAAAATGAAACGGAAAACCTGATGGATGATGCAATCGGTTCGCAAATCAGCGATTACCTGATAAAGCCGGTCAATCCCAGCCAGGTATTGCTTAGTCTTAAAAAGATTATTGATAACAGGCGGCTGGTTGCAGAAAAAACCACCAGCGCTTATCAGCAGGAATTTCGTAACCTGTTTATGGCATTGAACAGTAATCCCAATTATAATGAGTGGATGGATCTGTATAAAAAGCTGGTGTATTGGGAGCTTGAAATGGAGAAAAGCGACAGCCCCGAAATGCGTGAGGTTTTTCAAACCCAGAAAAATGAAGCCAATACGGAATTTTTTAAGTTTATCAGTAAGCATTATGCCTCATGGGTACATCCCAAAAGTACCGATGCACCAATAATGAGCCATACGCTGTTCCGTTATAAGATATTACCGCATATCGAAAAAGGGAAACCCTTATTTGTAACTCTTATTGATAACCTTCGCTACGATCAATGGAAGGCTATACAACCCATATTTGGCGAAAGTTTCCGGATGCAGGAAGAGGAAACTTTTTATTCCATACTGCCTACAGCCACGCAATATGCCCGCAATGCAATATTTGCCGGTATGATGCCGGTGGATATCGAAAAACACTTCCCTGCTCAATGGAAAAACGATGATGAAGAAGGTGGAAAAAACCTGCATGAAGAAGAATTTTTGAAAGCACAGTTGAAGCGCCTGCACAAAGGTGAGCTTAAGTATTCTTTTACAAAAATTACCAATCACCAGGACGGACAAAAGCTGGTAGATAATATCCACAACCTGCTTCAAAATGATATAAATATTATCGTGTACAACTTTGTTGATATGCTCAGTCATGCCCGCACAGAAATGGAAGTACTTAAAGAGCTTGCCAGCGATGAGTCCAGCTACCGCAGTATTACGGCAAGCTGGTTTGTATATTCTCCGCTTCACCAGGCATTAAAGAAAATATCCGATAAACCACTTACGCTGATAGTGGCTACAGATCATGGTAGTGTAAGAGTAAAAACACCCTGTAAAGTAATTGGCGACAAGCAAACCACTACCAACCTCAGGTACAAGCACGGGCGCAACCTGAACTATGAGCCCAAAGAAGTACTGGCTTTCAGAGACCCTAAGGAAGCAGGATTGCCGGTACCTACTGTAAACTCTTCATTTATTTTTGCAAGAGAAGACGGGTATCTATGTTACCCCAATAACTATAGCTATTATGCCAATTATTATAAGAATACTTTTCAACATGGTGGGGTAAGTATAGAAGAGATGATTGTACCAGTAATAAGAATGACGAATAAGTAGCTTTAACGTGAAAAGTGTAAGGATAAACCTGAGAGAACACTTCAACTTATACGTTTACCTTCTTAAATCTCAATTACGGGGAAAAGGTAATTGTTGAATAAAGCTGGATTTTTATGAAAATCCGCCTTCCGGCTACTTTAAAAATTCATCTGCAATGTTGAAATGCCAGCATATTATAGCAGTGTTTTTATTCTTTACCGGCTGCTGGATTAATACATTAAACGCTCAGCAGTTTGATACCCTCATTGTGCATTTCGAGTTCAACAAATATGACCTGTTGCCACAGGCAAAGCAATCTATTGACAGCTTCTTTTCAAACATATTACAGCGTGGATATATACAGGGTATTGCCCTCTCAGGCCACTGCGATAGCATAGGTAACAATGAATACAATGATAGCCTGTCTCTTTCAAGGTTAAATATAGTAAAAAACTATTTGTATGAAAAAGGAAGTACAGGCAGGATGTTTGAAGGTCTTATCGGATGGGGCAAACGGCACCCGGCTTATGATAATAATACGGACGAGAACAGGGCATTCAACAGAAGAGTAGAGATAGTTATTAAAAGTAAACAGAAACCGGGCTATACAGCAACGGCAAGGCCTCGAAGGGCACAGGTTCAAAAAAATATTTCTGATTTTGTAAAAGATCCAGCCACTAAAACCGGCGATCAGTTGATTCTGCGCAATCTCAATTTTATTGGTGGAAGGCATGTACTCATGTCATACTCATTACCATTGTTAACCGACTTGCTGCAAACTATGAGGGATCATCCCCAACTTAAAATTGAAGTACAGGGTCATATCTGCTGTGAGAGAAACGGAGGCGATGGGTATGACTACGATACAGGTACCCGCGACCTCTCAGTGCAAAGAGCAAAATTTGTATGTGATTATCTTATTCAAAATGGTATAGATCCTGCAAGATTAAGTTACAGAGGTTTTGGATCCAGCCGCAAATTGTACACAGATGAAATCAATGCAGAACAGCAGGCGGCTAACCGCCGGGTTGAAATAAAAATATTAAATAAATAACTGCTATCCACAACTGTGGAAAAATGCCAAAACACTAAGCTATAGGTAATCCGTAAATTTGCAGGAGAATCATTGTCAATGAAAATAAATCAATCTGCTCTAAATAAAATTGAAGCCTTACTCGAAGAAGGTGGATACGTGGTACGCTACGAAAGAGGTACATTCCAGAGTGGATATTGTATCCTGCAACAAAAAAAGGTAGTGGTACTAAATAAATTCCTTATGCTCGAAGGAAGAATTAATACCCTGATTGACCTTCTTCCACAATTAGATATTTCATTTGACGCATTAACACTTGAGTCTCAAAAACTATATGAAGAGATTATGACAAGGCCGGTAATGGAATAAAGTATTGATTTATTAAACTTTATTCGCTGTTCTGTATTTTCTTTTAGCTTTGAAGCGTGAGTTATCCCGATATCAGCATTACTTTTCTTGGCACAGGCACCAGCAGTGGCGTACCCATGATTGGTTGCAACTGCCTTGTTTGCAAATCCACCGATTTAAAAGATAAACGTCTCAGGTCGAGTATACTTGTCAAAAGCAAAAGCACTAATATAGTTGTGGATTCCGGCCCGGATTTTCGGTGCCAGATGTTGCGCACAAACACCCAAAAACTTGATGCCATAATTTTTACCCATCCACACAAAGACCATGTCGCAGGGCTCGACGATGTAAGAGGTTTCAATTATTTCATGCAAAAGCCGATGGACATTTTTGGAAATGATATGACATTGGAAGTAATCATGAGGGAATTTCCTTATGCTTTTGCAGAAAAAAAATATCCCGGGGCTCCCGATATAAATCTTAATACCCTTTCTGAGAATGCTTTTCAGATTGGTGATTTAACGATCATACCGGTACCGGTATGGCATCTTCACATGCCGGTACTTGGCTTTCGGTTTGGAAAATTTACCTATATCACCGATGCAAACCGCATTGACGAAAAAAGCCTTGAACTTATCCGGGGAAGCGAAGCACTGGTATTAAATGCTCTTCGGAAAGAAAAACATATTTCTCATTTTAGTCTTGAAGAAGCTATTGAACTTGCACAAGGGCTTCATATACCGGCAACTTATTTTACTCATATAAGCCATCAATTGGGTAAACACGAAGATGTAACTAAAGAATTACCTGAAGGTATACATCTTGCCTATGATGGTTTGACTCTTTCGTTTTAAGTAAAGTAATGGAGTATTTCTCTATTCAATTTGTCGTATCTTCCCGGTAATTACACCAGTATGAGCGCTAACCGGTTGAAAGATTACTTTGATTTCAGCAAAAAAGAACGCACAGGCATTATTACACTGCTTGCATTACTGATTATAGTTTGGATACTTCCACAGTTTATAACATCACCAGCACATTTTGATCAACAGGACTTTGAATTATTCAGGAAACAAATAACACAGCTTAAACAAAAGGAACAAAAGGAATACAGGGAAATAAATTCCGGCCGTCATTTTTCTGAAACAGATCATTCGTCAATAGAACCACAGGCACTGCAGTCTGATTTTGAATTATTTTATTTTGATCCCAACCTGGCATCACAACAGGAATGGAAACGGTTGGGAATAGGAGATAAAACCATACAAACCATACATCGCTATATCAACAAAGGCGGAAAATTTTACAAAGCTGAAGATATTGGCAGAATATATGGCTTAAGAAAATCAGATTATAATCGCCTGCTGCCTTATGTGCGAATTACTCAGAACGATTCACTTAATGAAAAGCCTAAAGTAAAACCGCTTGTTTCTTCAACTGCACTACAAAAAGAATCTACCGTAATAGTAGAAATCAACAGCGCAGATACATCCGCATTTATAGCCTTACCGGGTATTGGCAGCAAACTCGCCGGAAGGATTATAAAATTCAGAGAAAAACTGGGTGGATTTTATGATGTAAAGCAGATTGCTGAAGTATACGGATTAGCGGATTCCGTATTTGAAAAAATCAAGTCCCGGCTTCAATGCAAACCAGCGATGATAAAACAAATCAACATCAATACAATAACTTTTGAAGAACTAAAAGCACATCCATATATAAAATATCAGTTGGCCAACACCGTTATTCAATATCGGAATCAGCACGGCAGCTTTCAATCGCCGGAAGACATAAAACATATACAAATAATTACTGATGATGTATATAAGAAAATCCTTCCTTACCTTACTGTGTATTGATGCGTGCTGATGGTCAGAGATTTCAGATTATTTTTACAACACATTTTAATTCAGCTATTATATGGACTTTGCAACTAATGAACTGACACGACAGATTGGAGATACCACCCGGAATTTTGCAACACAATACATAAAACCAAATGTAATGCAGTGGGACGAAAGCCAGGAGTTTCCGCTGCAGGTATTTAAAGAAATGGGAAAACTCGGGTTAATGGGCGTATTGGTTCCTGAAAAATATGGTGGTGCAGGATTGGGATATTTGGAATATGTAACTATTATCCAGGAGGTGGCTAAAGTATGTGGATCAATAGGGTTGAGCCTTGCTGCTCATAATTCTTTATGCACCGGGCATATACTTATATTCGGTAATGAAGATCAAAAAGCTGCCTGTCTGCCCAAACTTGCATCTGCAGAATGGATTGGGGCCTGGGGTCTTACAGAGCCAGGTACAGGAAGTGATGCAGCTAATATGAAAACAACCGCTGTAAAAGACGGTAATGACTGGATACTCAATGGAACCAAGTGCTGGATTACGCATGGTAAATCAGGTGATATAGCTGTAGTAATTGCAAGAACCGGAGAACCACGGGAGAAAAATAATGCAACAGCTTTTATAGTAGAACGGGGTACAGCAGGCTTCAGTGGTGGTAAGAAGGAAAATAAACTGGGTATGCGCGCCAGCGAAACCGCAGAAATGATTTTTGACAACTGCAGGATACCAGACAGCAACAGGCTCGGTAATGTAGGCGATGGTTTTAAACAATCACTCAAAGTGCTGGATGGTGGCAGAATTTCCATTGCTGCCTTGTCATTGGGTATTGCAAAAGGAGCTTACGAAGCTGCACTTCAGTATTCTAAAGAAAGAGAACAATTTGGTAAGCCAATATCGCAGTTTCAGGCTATTTCATTTAAGCTTGCAGATATGGCTACAGAGATTATGGCAGCTGAACTGCTGATCAATCAGGCTGCTTATAAAAAGAACCAGGGACTGCCCATGACTAAAGAAGCAGCAATGGCAAAATATTATGCGAGTGAAGTGGCGGTAAAAGTTTCCAATGATGCTGTACAGATTTTCGGAGGATATGGTTACACAAAAGATTTTCCCGTAGAGAAATTTTACAGAGATAGCAAGCTGTGTACCATTGGTGAAGGTACGAGTGAAATTCAAAAGATTGTTATTGCAAGAGAAGTATTAAAGGATTGATAAAATAAATATTTTCACCCCTAATCCGGTTATTTTATGCCAGGAAATCGTCCTCGTCTTTTGGAGCATATTTGCTAAAAACTTTTTCAATTGCTCCGGATAGCAAAGGAAATTTTTCCTTAGCAAAGTCTTTCATCATTGTAATAGCCTTTATTGCCTGCTCTTCTGTAAGTCCTGCCTCATTTTTCAAGCGATCAATTAATTCTTTCATATACTAATGTTTGTAAAGTGAATATAGCTGAAAATATTTTTTCCAAAATACCTATCAAATCTTTTTCAGCCAGGTTAATTAAATATTACTGTTGATATATATCAATTCTAAAGATGCAACTAAAAATTTCCCGACAATACACTTAAGCGTATATACTGCACTAATAAAAATATACGTTTACCAGGCGTAAGAGTTTTCTTCTATCGTTTTGCTTCTTACTATCATGCGCCAGACCTGACTTCGGTCAGGTCTGTTTTTTAGAAGTATTTCACTTGAATAAAAAATATGTACAACTAAAAAAAGTTTCGGGTATTATAAAAACCTCTCACCCTTGCTTCTTTTTATCTCAGCTACATATTCTTTAATCTCCTGCTCCTTGGTACGGCTACAAATCAACAATACATCATCTGTATCAATAACTATGTGGTTTTCTAATCCCTGCAGTACAATCAACCTGTCCTGCCCCGCATGAATCATATTATTAGAAGCATCAATGAGCATTGTATTCTTTCCCGATATTGCATTGCCGGCATTATCTTTTTCAATATTTTCATACGCTGAGTTCCATGTACCCAGGTCGCTCCAGCCAAAACTTGACGGGATGATATATACATTGTCCGCTTTTTCCATTATACCATAGTCAATAGATATACTGGTGCAGAGCGGATATATTTTCTCCATTGCTTTTTTCTCTTTCGCTGTGTTAAGGGCCCTTTCCTCTGCTATAAAAAGTTCATTAATCTCTGGAAGATATTTTTCAAACGCCTGCAATACGTTTTTTACCTTCCAAACAAATATGCCGGCATTCCATAAAAAATCGCCGCTTGCCAAAAAAGTTTTAGCTATCTCAAGGTTAGGCTTTTCAGTAAATGTTTTTACTTTAAATACATTGTCGCTCACTTCATATTGTTCATGCTGAATATACCCATAACCTGTATTGGGATGCGTAGGTTTTATTCCAAGTGTAACCAACGCATTATTTACACGAACAAAGTTTAATGCTTCGATACAAACTTTTTTAAACGCAATCTGTTCCAATACCAAATGGTCGGCCGGAGCACAAATAAGGCAACCTTCAGGATTTATTTTCTTCAGCTTGTGAGCAATATAAGCTATACAGGGAGCCGTATTTTTTCGGGATGGTTCACCCAAAATATTTTCTTCATGAGCAAAAGGCAACTGTGCTTTTACAATGGATATATATTCGTCAGAAGTGATGATATAAATATTCTCTTTAGGTATAAAATCAGCAAAACGATCAAAGGTTTGCTGTATCAGCGTTTTGCCGGTTCCTAATATATCAAGAAATTGTTTCGGATAAGATGTTCTGCTCAGGGGCCAAAATCTACTGCCTATTCCACCGGCCATAATTGCCACATAATGGTTCTTGTTCATAATTCTCTAAACGATAGTTTCTGTTTTAAATAATTCCTTCTTTTACGAGATCATGCAAATGTAAGACTCCAATGTATATATTATTATTTGTTACCAACAACTGGCTTACATCATTTTTCCTCATTAAATCCAGTGCGGAAACAGCCAACTGATCTTCCTCAATACATTTTGGATTTCTGCTCATAATATCCAGTGCTTTTACATCAGCGAGGTTTTCTCCTTTTTGAAGCATACGGCGTAAATCACCATCAGTGATTATCCCGGTTATAGCACCATTTTTTACAACCGCCGTGGCTCCCATTCTATATTTGGTTATGGTAATAATAATTTCTTTCAGATCAGCATTCATTTCTACCTGAGGTATAATATCACGTGCTAACAAATCACCCACTTTAAGATATAATCTTTTGCCAAGAGTACCTCCGGGATGAAATTTTGCAAAATCATCACTGGTAAATCCATTATTTTCAATCAGGCAAACAGCAAGTGCATCACCCATTGCCAATTGAGCGGTAGTACTGGTAGTTGGAGCCAGATTGTTGGGACAAGCCTCCTGTTTCACACTGGTATTTAATATATACTCAGAGTGTGTCGCTAAAAAAGATTGCAGGTTACCGGTCATAGCAATAATGGTATTACCAAAATTCCTTATCAATGGCAACAACAATTTTATTTCGGGGCTTTCACCGCTTTTGCTGATAACAAGTACAATATCGTTTGGTTGAATAAGTCCCAAATCACCATGTATGGCATCGGCAGCATGTAAAAATGATGCGGGAGTGCCTGTGGAATTTAAAGTTGCCACAATCTTTTGGGCAATTAATGCACTTTTTCCTATACCAGTAATTACTAATTTGCCTTTGCAGGCAGCAATTAATTTTACCACCTGCTCAAACTGATCATCAATATACTGCACCAGATGTTCTACTGACTCTGCCTCCAATAAGATAGTGCGTTTTGCTATTGTTTGAATGTCAATGGTACTCATGTAAAATTCCCGCAAACCTACTTGAAAAATAATGGTTTGCAAAACCAGTGTCCTTCATAAATATCTTTATTAAATGCTGTTTTTTTCATATCTTAATAGGGTTATACCTTCTATGTAACTAACAGTTAATGTATTGTGATAAAGCATTAACTAAGCTTTCGAAAAAGTGTATATTATAGTAACTTCGCCTACTTTTTAAAAAATGCATGAAGGGTCATGCAGAGTGCGGAAAACAGAATGACATGCCAACAGCAACAAAAAAAACAGCTTCAAAAGTAAAAGCATCTGCCAAAACAAACACAACTACAAAGGCAGCTTCTCTTAAAAATAGTAAAATTAATTTAGAGGCCGGTCTGAAGGAATATTTCGGTTTCAAAGCTTTTAAAGGTAATCAAAAACCGATCATTGAAAGCCTGCTTGCAGGTCACGATACATTTGTCATAAAACCAACCGGTGGCGGTAAAAGTTTGTGTTACCAGCTTCCGGCTTTATTAAGCCCGGGTTGTGCAATTGTAGTATCACCGCTAATCGCTTTGATGAAAAACCAGGTTGACCTGGTACGGGGTTACAGTAGTAATGATGATGTAGCACATTTTTTAAATTCTACCCTGAATAAGAAAGAAATAAAAGAAGTGCACGATGATTTAAAAAATGGTCATACAAAACTTTTATATGTTGCCCCGGAAACTTTGACCAAACAGGAGAACCTCGATTTCTTCCGCGACCTTGAAATATCTTTCTTTGCGGTAGATGAGGCACATTGCATTTCGGAATGGGGCCATGATTTCCGGCCCGAATACAGACGCCTGCGCGAAATGATGGCGGAGATAAATCCCAATATACCGGTAATTGCACTAACAGCTACGGCTACTCCAAAAGTGCAGAGTGATATTATTAAGAACCTTGCTCTTCGTGATCCAAAAGTTTATATTTCTTCATTCAACCGCAGCAACCTGTATTATGAAATACAGCCAAAAATTAAAAAGGATCAAACGATTAAAAGTATAGTGAAGTTTATTGTTGGGATGAAGGGTAAGAGTGGTATTATATACACACTTAACCGTAAAACAACAGAAGAACTAGCCGATATACTGGTTGCCAATGGTATTAAAGCCGTCCCTTATCATGCAGGTTTTGATGGCAAACTGAGAGCCGAACGCCAGGATTTGTTCTTAAGCGAAGAGGTTCAGGTGATCGTAGCTACTATAGCTTTTGGGATGGGCATTGACAAACCGGATATCCGTTTCGTGATTCATTATAATATACCCAAATCTATAGAGAACTATTACCAGGAAACCGGTCGAGCCGGCCGTGACGGACTGGAAGGAAAATGCATATTATATTATTCCCATAAAGATGTTGCAAAACTGGAACACCTGATGCGCGACAAACCATTAAGTGAACGAGAGGTAGGCGCACAGTTGATCAGTGAAACAGTAGCCTTTGCCGAAGCGGGAGTTTGCCGCAGAAAAATTTTGATGAGTTATTTCGGAGAGGAATATACCGAAGAAAATTGCGGCGAATGTGATAACTGTCTTCATCCGAAAGAAAGAGTAGAAGCGAAAGATGATGTAGTGAAAGTGATGAAAGTAGTTAAAAAACTTGATGAACGTTTTACTACAGACTATGTTGTAAATATTATTGTAGGAAGGCTTACTCCTCAGATAAATATGTATCGCCATGGTAGTTTGCCTGAATTTGCCTCAGGTAATAATCAGCCGGATCATTACTGGAACTCGCTGATCCGGCAAATGTTGCTCGAAGGCCTTTTGCAAAAAGATATAGAAGATTACGGAGTGCTGAAGATGGGCGCTAAAGGAGAAAAATTCCTGAAAAACCCTGTATCCTTTAAAATAGTTTTAAACAACCTGTTTGAAGACGCTAATGAAGATGATGAAGAGAGTTCATCTGATGCAAATACAGGCGGTGGAACTGATGAGAGGTTGTTTGAAATGCTGAAAGATCTTCGTCAGAAGGAAGCAAAGAAAAAAGGATTACCCCCGTTTGTGATTTTTCTCGAAAACTCTTTACAGGATATGTCAACTTTATATCCTACAACTATTACCGAACTCGAAAAATGTCAGGGAGTAAGTAAAGGAAAAGCACTGAGGTATGGTAAACCATTTGTGGAGCTGATAGCACGCTATGTAGAAGAAAATAATATAGAAAGGCCTGACGATTTTGTGATGAAGAGCGTAGTAAATAAAAGCGGGCTTAAAGTATATATCATACAGCAGACAGACAAAAAGATTCCGCTGGAATCAATTGCCAAAAATAAGGACCTTCGGCTTGATGCGCTGCTGGAAGAAATGGAAACCATTGCCGCCAGTGGTACCAAGCTTAATCTTGACTATGCCATTGACGAAATGGTTGATGAATACGACCAGGATGATATCCTGGATTATTTCAAAAGTTGCGAAACATCTTCACTGCAAGTAGCACAACAGGAACTCAGCGATGGCAATTACACCTGGGAGCAGTTAAAAATAATGCGGATAAAGTTTTTAAATGAGTATGGGATGTAGATCTTTTCTCTATTCGGTATGAAGATTTTATTTCGAAGTGCAGTAGTCCTGTTTTATTGCCTGTTTGTGCTGAACGTTTTTTCTCAGCAATACCCCGGCAAAGAACAGGAATTTTCTTTTGTTTTCATGACCGATCTCCATGTAAAACATGACCCCTTTGTTGTATCGGAGTTTTCCCGGTTAATAGATACGATCAATAAAATGAACGTAGATTTCGTGTTGACCGGAGGTGACCAGGTATACGATGTGATGCGGGGAAATGTAAAAAAGGGAGATTCATTGTTCTCTTTGTATAAGGAACTAAAAGCTAAAATTAATGTACCGGTTCATAGTTGTATGGGCAATCATGAACTGTTTGGTATTTACCCTGAAAGTGACATTGACTCTACTCATCCGGATTATAAGTATGGAATGTTTCAGCGCTATCTTGGCAAACCTTATTATTCTTTTGATCATAAGGGCTGGCATTTTATAGTATTGAATGTGCTGGATGTTGAAAATAAAAAATATATAGGAAAGGTGGATGAGAAGCAGTTAGATTGGCTGAAACATGATTTGGAAAAAGTTGATGCCCGAACACCAGTGGCTATTGCAGCACACCTTCCTTTTGTATCTTCTTTTTATCAGGTTTATCCATCTAATAACGCTACAGGAACAGCAACCAAATGGATAAAAAACCGGGATGAGGTACTGCAGCTTTTTAAGGATCATCAATTAAAGCTGGTATTGCAGGGCCATACTCACTGGCTCGAAGACATTAACGTTGAGAACAGAACACATTTCATTACCGGTGGAGCAGTTGCGGGGCGGCCTTCCTGGCGTGGCAACCGGCACGGACCCAGGGGCTTTTTGTTGTTTTCAGTTAAGGGAAGCAGTTTTAACTGGAAATTTATTGAATATGGCACTCCGAATACTGCTAAATAATTTCGTAGTTATACTGAATTCTGCTATTTTTGCTACCCGTTTTGAAAAACAAGATCCCGATGCGCGAAGCCCTATCGGGATAGAGCAAAAATAAATGATGGTGCGGTAGCTCAGTCGGTAGAGCAAAGGACTGAAAATCCTTGTGTCGGCGGTTCGATCCCGCCCCACACCACAAATAAAAGACTCAGTTAATCTGGGTCTTTTTTATTTTACGAATGACTGGGGAGAATATTCCTGAGTTCTGACGCTTTTCAAAAAGCCACACAAGGCACTTTGTAAGCTGTTGATTTGCTTTATGTTATTTTTTT
>JBDHYJ010000057.1:0-32624 GCA_039811345.1 Chitinophagaceae bacterium | reverse complement strand
TGCCCATCTATCGGGTAATCATATATTTCTTTACATCCAGATTCATACTTTCCATCATCGCTATCCAGCTTTCTTCATCTACACCGGCACCGGCTATCCATTCTTCATCGCTCATGGAAGCTCTGAAACCGAGCATGGGCACACTATCCGGCCCGGTAGGATTGCGAAAGTGTGTGCTCTCGCCGTTCACTATATGAAGTATAGATTCGGCTACTACATCAGGAGGAATATGATGATCCCTGGCTGCTGAAAAGAAAGCAACACACCGATCAAGATTGGGGTAAAGGGTTTCTTTAATATGGCTTTTGCATTTGTCCTGCAGGGGTGTGTCAGTAACTCCAGGCTCTACCACAGCCACGCGTATACCAAATGGCAATACTTCCATAGCCAGACATTCACTGAAAGCTTCTACAGCAGCTTTAGATGCAGAATAAGGGGCATTATAATAATTAAAAAGTTTACCTCCTACCGAAGAAATGTTGATGATACATCCACTTTTCTTTTCTCGCATGTGGGGCAGCACAGCTTTACTACACCGTACAGTTCCAATAAAATTTGTATCCATTTCCCTGATAAAACATTCTATTGGCAACTCCTCTACCGGGCCCAGTGTACCAATGCCTGCGTTGTTAATAAGGACATCTATTTTATCTGTGTGAAATAGTACTTGCGCGACAGCATTCTTTATAGAATTGTCATCCGTTACATCTAATGGAAGAATAATGATAGGTAGGTTTTTATTATCTGCAATGTCCTGAAGTTCTGTATCCCTGGACGGATGCCTCATGGTGGCAAAAACTACATGTTGGTTTTTTGCAAGCATGACAGCAGTTGCAAATCCAATTCCTGAGCTGCAACCTGTTATGATAATGTTTGCCATGATTGGTTAAATTTTAGAATGAAAATTATTATACAGAAAAATCTGTAAGATTGATAGCTATTAAATAATGAAACATCCAATCTTGCAGGTTTTGAATGATTATGTGCAAATCCCTGCAAACTGTTTCCTATACTGACAAAAGGCAATCTTATAATTGGTGCGGGATTTTTATTCAGTTACCCGTTTCGTTCAACATTTCTTTTACAGCAGCTTCCAACTGGTCGTCTTTGCCATTCAGAAAATCCTCATAGGGGAGTGGTACCTTAATATCTGGCTCTATCTGCAATCCTTCTGTTGGTCTGTTTTCCCTGCCTATAGTGGCTATCATCGGAATCCCAAAAATAAGTGTGGGGTCAATTTGTATTTCCCACCAAACTGCAGTTCCGGTTCCGGCTACAGGCATTCCTATCAGTTTCCCAATTTTTAACTCTCTGAAAACATAAGGGAAAATAAAGGCATCGCTGTAATTACTTTCGCTCATTAGAACACAACTTGGTTTTTGCCATTTACCAAACGGTTCACCACCTTTTATGAGGTGACCTTGCGGTGCGAACCTGAGATAATTTTTCCCAGAAAGAAATGTAGCCAGATCATCGTGCAGCCATCCGCCACCATTGAAACGTGTATCCACTATCAATGCTTTTTTGTCTCTTTCTTTTCCCAGTACCCTGTCATAGGTATCGCGGAAGCTTGCATCATTCATCCCTTTTACGTGAACATATCCAATCTTGCCATCACTCATTTTATCCACCATATCACCCATTTTTTTTGTCCAGCGTTTATACATCAACAAGGACTCCTCTGCAAGAGATCCCGGACGAATCACCTCTTCCCAGCTGCCAGAAGATCCGGAGAAAGAAAGCAAGGTGTTCTTTCCTGTTTTATGGTTCAATAATTCATTCCAGTCTATATCATCAGTAATGGGCTGCCCATCAATTGAAACCAGCAGGTCACCGGGTTTTACTTTGCTTTTTGCCAGATCAATCGGACCTCCTGCAATAATCTCAGTAATCTTCAATCCCTTACCCTTATAAGTTTCGTCGTATAAAAGCCCTAATGCTGCTGTTTGATCGCCGTCTTTGTTATTAGGTCGGTACCTTCCGCCTGAATGAGAAACATTCAACTCGCCCAAAAATTCACTCAGTAAAACCTGAAAATCATAGTTGTTGTTGATATGAGGTAAGAAGCGTTGATAATTTATTTTATATCCATCCCAATCAACTCCTCCTAATTTCGGATCATACAATTTCTTTTTCACCTGCCGCCATGCATGTTCAAAAATATATGTTCGTTCGGCTGCTGCATTCAATAACATATTGCTATTGATAGGAACTGGTGTAACCTTTCCGCTTTTTGTATTTACCTGAAGTAATCCACCTTTTGAACTAAGGAACAAAGTGTTGCCATCTTTACTCAGTGATAATCTACTTGAACTGCTTCCTATTTTTGCAAGTATTTTGGTATTATGTGTCCTGGGTTCTGTTTCCCACAAGTCAAATCCTTTTTCGAACTCAGCCAGGTAGTATAATTTATTACTGTCCTTAGAAAGGGTATAATCACTGATGGAACTACTATTTATGGTCAGTCTGACCTGTCGGTTTTCCAAATCGGTCAAATCTAATTTCAGTTCTTTTGTAGAATCTTCGGCAGTTTTTTTCACGTTAGTTTTTGTTTCTTTTGTTTTTTCAGCATCCTGTACTTTTTCTTTTTCCTTTAATAGTGCATAATCTTCTTTGCTCAATCTAAACTGATCGTAAGTTACCTTGTCAAAAAAAATGGCAAATACATCATCTTCTTTGCTGCCCTGCAACGCCAATGATTTTCTGCCAAGCCGGTTGCTTTGCCATAATAATGCTTTACCCCCAAAAGCCCATTTACCATTGTGTTCGCCAAAGCCACTACTAATAGGGAAAAATATCTGTGAAGAACCATCTGCCTTTTTCATAGCTATATTACTTTTAAAAACATTTCCGTCTGCATCATCAAAAATGAGCCATTTGCTGTCCGGACTCCAATGAAAGTCCCAGTCGCCATCCGAATAAGAAAAATTGTAGCCTTCTGGCAAAATAGTTACTGTTTTCTTTGTCGTGATATTATACACTTTTAGAGTATTCCTTTCTTCTATATAACCAATTTGCTTCCCATCCGGAGAATATTTGGGCTGATATTCCTCCTTGTCTGACGCAATTACTGGTTCTTCTTTCAGGACAGTAGAAGCATAAAAATACGGTTCCTCTTTTCGGACAATAGTCGATTTGTAAATATCCCAGCTATTGGCCCTTTCGGTAGCATATATTAGACTTCGTCCATCAGGCGACCATTGCACCATCCGTTCCTGTTGTGGTGTGTTGGTGATTCTTTTTGTTTCACCGTTTTCTGCAGCTGTAACAAATACTTCACCTCTATTGACAAATGCAATTTCTTTTCCATTTGGGCTTACTGCAAACTCACTTATATTACCACTTACACTGATGTTCTTTTGTATATCATCATCGCCAGCATTAACTATTTGAATAGAAACTTTTTCAGGCTGGCTGTTGGGATGTAGTGTATAGATTTCGCCGTTCCATGTAAAGCATAAGACATTATTTACGGATCTGCTGAGATTACGAACTGGGTTGTTTCTGAAAGTAGTTAATTGCTGTTCATTGGTATTGGATGACAGACTTATTTTAAAAATATTTTGTGTTCCTTTTTGCTCACTCAGGTAATAAACAGATTTATCATCAATGCTGAAAACCGGTTCTCTATCCTCACCAATAAAGTTGCTTATTTTTTTATAGTTTTTGGATTCTATGTCAAACAACCATACATCTCTTGTTACCGCTGAAGTAGCATGTTTACGCCAGGCATCTTCATAACCTTTTATATCTTCAAAAACTATTTGCGATCCATTGCCATTATAATGTGCACTTTCCATACCGGCGGCACTCACCAAAACAGGTCTTCCTCCATTTACGGAAACTGTATACAAATTTTTAAAGAGGGAGATGCTGAACCGCACACTTTTTGCCGGAGCATTTCTTGCCGAAAGGAATAATACATTTTTGTTGTCTGGTGAAAAATCTGCAGGATAATCATTACCGCTGAAAAATGTAAGCCTTTTAGCTGTTCCACCTTTAACAGGTATTATAAAAACGTCAAAGTTGCCATATCGGTCACTGGCAAAAGCAATAGACTTACCATCATGGCTCCAAACGGGCATTTGGTCGTATGCATCACCAACGGTAAGCGGGTGGGCAGTACCTCCTGAAGCACTTACGGTATATAATCGACCTTTATAACCAAAGGCAATTGTCTGACCATCTGGTGATATGGAAGGATTCATGAGCCAAAGCGGTGTTATTTGTGCCAGGGTGCCACACCAAAAAATAATAAAAACAAAAAAAATCAGTAACTTCTTCATATTGAGAGATAATTTGATTAGTTAGAAAATTCAATTTTCTGCTTCGACATATTTTAAAGATATGAAAATGTATATCAATAACCGGTTGTGGAAGTTTTAGCATACTCAGTTTTTATTAAATTCTGAAGCAGTTCAATTTGAAATATCTTCTTCAAGCGTATATAAATATGACCTTGCGTTTTCCTCTGAACTCCTGAATTTGACACTGATTGCATCGGCAGCTTTCTTTCCATTTTTCTTCACAATAGTTTTCCTGGCTATATTTTCTTATTTATCCAAATCAGCAAGAAATTTGTATGGGTGAAACTCTGCCAAATCTTAATTTTTTAAGAAAAGCTACCCAAACAAGTTTTTATTTAGCAGGACTTGTTAAGGAAAGCACTTTATGAAGCAATACTCTGTTTATTCTTGTGTACCATTTGTATCCTTCAAAGGCAGCAGGATCTTCTTTTCTATATTGATCAAACTTAGGTTCGTTATCAAACATGTTGTCTTTACTCCAGTTTACAACCATAATGTGATTGTATGAAGCATCTGCTACATCATTATTAAATATCTTCCCCCCATACCACCAGAAATTTGCATAATTGCCGTTTATAGCTTTTTCTACAACCGGTTTCCAGTGATCTTTCATGAATGAGTGGAAATCCTGTAATTTTTCAGGTGTCACTTTCGCATAAGTGGCCATCAAATAATTAATAGCATCTCCATCTGTCTTACCAACATGGCCCTCAACAGTGAAAATATCCTGCTGAATAAGATCACGCACTTCTTCTGTCTTTGCAAACATTTTATTTAAAGAATCTTTTGAAGCGTTTGGAAAAACCTTAGATATTTCTATCCCCTCAAACGGATGAAGGATATTACTAAAATGAGGATAAACCGTTAATACAACATACTGATAAGGATCATCCATCTTATAAGGAGCTACCACCCGCCAAACAGACCAACCAAGAATGTTACCTTGTTTCTGTCTGGCCATATGTATGTGTCTCCAGAAGTTTTCTATTTGCAGATATGCATCGCTGTTACCCGGTTTTACGTGCATATATTCCAATACAATAAAAGGGTTATCCTGAGCTATTGCATTTTGTGGAAGGAATAAGCTAGACATTACTCCGATTGCAATGATGATTGATATTTTTTTCATAAAAGTTTTTTTAAATTATTATAGATAGATTTTGTCCCTATTTAATATTATAGGCTATTACACAAAGCATTGAGATGGGGTTTGTTAATTGTCCAATAATCCCCAATAGCCGACGCATATCCAGGGATTGAGTCAAGACCAGTTTCCCATTTATATCATAACTATTAGCCACCTGATGCCATTTCCCATTCTCCTTGGTTACAGTGTATTCAACTCTCTTTGCATCTGGTTTGTTGGGATAGTAAGTTGACACAGTAAAAGAATTCAACTTATCAGAATTGATTGTTCCTGTTTCGGTAAAGGGTTGCCTTGCATAATTTTTCTCTACAATCAGGTAAAAAATCTTACCATTGGCATAATCCGGTATGAAATATTCATAGGCAGTGGGTGCTGAACTCGTCACTCCTTTATTGATAGAAGTCATAAACCGTTGATTATTTTTTAGAAATAAAATTGAACCCGAAATTACCTGCTGCGAAAGGTGGATTGTTAGGACTTTTCAGTCAGAAAACAGGAAAAATGGCGCATTTGAGACATATGTACCTCTGTATAACCAACAAATAGAGGTTCTTTCACAAAGGACACGAAGAATGCACAAAGACCTCAGAGCAAGAAAAATCTCTGTGAACCTCTGTTCCTTCTTAGTGCCCTTTGTGCAACCAACAAAAAGAGGTTATTCTATTTATAAAGTGCAGTCTTTAACATTTCTGAGTCAATCAAACTATTTGTAATTTTCAGTAAACATTTTTATGAGAAAAGCTGACACAATTTTTGTCACAGTTTTTTTTATTATTCTTTTGGGAAGCTGCAATAAAGCAACCTCAAGTATTCCCAATGATCCGGTTGATCCGGCAGATCAGACTTCGTTTGCCACGGCAGATGCAATTAATAAACGACTCGGCAGAGGTATTAATTTGGGTGATACTTATGAATCATCATGGTCGGCACCAGGTTATCATTCGGAATACATGAAAAAAATAGCTGAATCCGGATTTAAGACGGTACGGATTCCCATCAGATGGGAACTGCCTGCAAGGTCATTGTATATTGCTCCCTATACTATTACTGCATCTTTTCTTTCAGAAATAAAATCGGTGATAGATGATGCGTTGAAAAATAAGTTGCACGTTATTATCAACATGCATCATCATGATAGCCTGTATGCCAATCCTGATGGAATGAAACCGATGTTTATAGCACAATGGCGACAAATAGCAGATTACTTTAAAAACTATCCTGACAGTCTTTTGTTTGAAGTACTCAACGAGCCCCACGACAAACTTGATGCACAACGATGGAATGTTTTTTTTGATGATGCGCTTAAAGAAATAAGAAAATCCAATCCTAAGCGTACGGTGCTATTAGGTACAGCCAATTGGGGTGGATTGGGTGGATTACAGAACTTGTCTGTTCCTGCTGATGATCGTCTCATTTTAACTATTCACTATTACAATCCCTTTCATTTTACGCACCAGGGCGCTGAATGGGTTGCAGGTTCAGATCCCTGGCTTGGAACAAAATGGTACGACACTGAGTACGAAAGACAAACAGTAACCAATGAATTTAACCTGGCAATACAATTTGCAAAAGAAAAAAAATTACCTGTAAATGTTGGCGAATTTGGCGCTTATAGTAAGGCTGAAATGGCATCAAGGGTGCGCTGGACAAGATACCTGGCGCGTTGGTTTGAAGAGCAGGATTTCAGTTGGGCATATTGGGAATTTAATTCCGGTTTCGGTATTTACGATCCCTCATCCGGGCAATTCCGTACAGAATTGGTAAATGCCTTAACAAAGGATGTGATGGTATCACCTACAGCATCTACCCTGGTTAATTTGTACAGCAGCAACTTCAGTAACCCGCAAGCAGATGGCTGGGGATTATATAACAATGATGCATCTGCCGCTTCAACGATGGCGGTGAATAATAATAAAATTAAAGTAACCATTACATCGCCCGGAAAAGAAAACTGGCATATACAACTAATTCGTCAAAATTTAGCGATAGAGGTTGGCAAAATGTACAGAGTAGAATTTAATGCATATTCCAATACCGGCAGAAGTATAGTTGCCACAATTATGCAATCGGCTGCACCATGGTCGGCTTACGGGGAAAATACTTTTGACATTTCTTCTGCTGATACAAAGTATAGTTTCGTTTTTACTGCACCGGCTACTGACGCTCATTGCAATTTTGTTTTCTCACTGGGGAAAAATGGAAATACACCGGTAACTATTTATGATATCAAATTGCAGGAAGTAAAATTGTAATGTCTCCAGGACTCATTTGCAAAGATGACACCTTTTAAAAAGGTGTCATCTTTGTGTTTTATGTATTTATTCTGTAGGAATTTCTGTTAACGGCGGTACATTGTTTTGGAATCCATCATACCCTTCATTCTGATTTATAACTCCGGCTACATTTAAATTAATAGCGCTTTGAGGTATCGGCCATAACACATGATATGGACTCATGGTATATTTATCGCCATGGTTGGTGATAACCCCTTTGTTATAAAAATCTGTTTTTTCCATTATCCTGTCGTAAAAGAAATTGTCTTTTGAAAAATTCTGCAAAGTGTAGGTCTTGCCGTTGTAAGCTGTCTTGCCGGTCATGGCAAACAGATAGGAGATACGGGTAAGCTCTACTTTACGCGGTTCTTCATAATACAATTCCCTTGCACGTTCATCAAGCAAAGTGCCGATATTGACATCCGCAACGGTGATGGGCTGGCAACCTGCTCTTTCCCTTACTTTATTAATATCTGCTGCAGCAAGATCATTTTGACCTTTCCAGATATAAGCCTCCGCTCTCAGGAGATAGGTTTCTGCAAGACGGAATACATACCAGTCGGTATGTCCCCCGTTCGGTCTTGAGTTTTCATTATCCGGAACATACAATTTATAATGTGGCCAGTCGAACCAGCTTCTTATAGTATCGGTACATAAAATACCTCCGTTGCTGTTATATAGTTGCAGGTTCTTCCCGTAATAGGGATCACTCTTAATGGTGTAATTGTTATATACGAGGTCTTCCATACGCATCCACACACCGGGTGCATGGCGCATATCCGCGGGGTCGTTCCAGATCATGTGAGTGCTGTACCATGTACCCCGGCAACGTCCGATACCACGTCCATAGGCAGTAGCCAGATCCCAGTCAATCAATGGTTGATTCTTTTTGAGCGCATCAGAAGTGCCCCTGTTACCGGCAGGAGTAAAGATGTTGGCAATCCAGAATGGTACAGCCTGTCGCATAGTGGAACCCCCACCACTAAAATCTCCATTATCAATATACCCGTCTCTGTCTATTACCAGCATCAAAGCTTCAGTATTTGCGGCCAGTGCTTTGTTCAAAGGACGGTGCAGATCCCATATCACATTTTTAGATGCATCATCTTTGTCTGAGCCAAACCGCTGAGTCATCAGGGCATGCACCCCGTCATCAATAACACGGGTTGCTGAAGCAATAGCATCATCAAATTTACCGAGTGCAAGATTTACTTTAGTCAGTAAATGACTTACAGCACCTCTTGTTACTTCACCACCTGCTGCTTTTACAGGTACCCATTTTTCTGCAAACTCAAGGTCTTCTTTCATTTTTTGTAAGATCACTTCACGCTTAACAGAATAGAAATCCGTTCTTGGTGAACTAACTTCTTTCATAACTGCAGGTACATCACCAAACTCGTTGGTGAGCATATAATAACGGTATGCTCTATGAAAATAAGCTGCGCCCAATACAGCATTTTTCTCATCTTCAGATTTCCATGCCGGAAGATCAATATAGCTTATTGTTGTATTCGCATATTTAATCCCTTTATAGCCTTCTGTCCAATACCATCCTATCCTGTTATAATCTGTACTGTTCAAATTAGCTGTAGGCGTAATCTGGAGATTGAGGTTCTGGGCAGGACCTGATTTGTCAGTTGTTCCTTCTATTGCCACTTCAGAAAAAATGTTCTGGGTAATAATAGGAGCCCCGTCTCCAAACCATTCATAGCGCAGATTACGTTCACATGCTATTAATGAGCTTTTTAACCCGTCTACAGTATTAAATGTATTTTCAGGAGAATAAAAGGATAAAGGCTTAGGTGCAAGAAAATCCTTTTTACACGAACTGACCATGGAAAGTACTATACCAGTGGCCAGGTATAATCCTATGTTATATTTTGCTTTCATTTGATAATTTTTTGAATAAATAATTTGAATACTTTTCACACATTTTACCAGAAAGCTTTTAAAGATTAAGGTTTAATCCTAAAGTATAAATTCTTGGTGTGGGACCGGAATTTTCAGGATCCCAGTAATTCCAATCAGGAGCAAATACAGAAGCGTTCTTAATAGTGAAATAAAACTTCATGTCTCTGATATGTATCCTTTTGATTAAGCGCTGCGGAATGTTGTAAGCAAGTGCTACATTGTCCAGGCGAATGAATGATTTCTTTTTATAGACACTATAACTGGCACCGCCATCGCTGGAAAAGAGACGGGCATAATCATTGATCGGGTTTTCGGGTGTCCAGAAAGGAAGAGCATAAGAACTAACTCGGTCAGGAAATGAATTACTCCTGTTTTTTGCCTGGTTGTAGGTACCCATTTGTCCCCAGTAAGAATACATAAGGAATGAAAAACTGAAATTTTCAAAGAATGTAAATTCATTACGCAATGTCCATCTGAAACGAGGTTCAGTGTATCCCAGAAACTGGCGGTCATCATCGGTATATTTGTAATCAGTATTAACATCTTGTATATGAAAATCTCCCGGTTGAACACCATATTTGTCAGCTTCTGCCAAATCTTTTTCCTGCCAAATTCCTAAAGTTTTCTGATCCCAAATCACATCAAGAGCCTGTCCGATAAACCATTTATTGCCTTTATCATCTGCTTCTTTTTGACCAATTACATTACCATTGGCATCTTTTACATCAACTTTTACACCGTAAAGATGTGCAATTTCATTTCTGTTTAAAGAAAAATTCAAAGAAGTATTCCAGCTAAAATTAGGGTGCTGAATATTTCTGGAGTTTACTGATATTTCCAAACCTTTATTATTGACCTGACCCAGATTATCATAAATGAAAGTGAAACCGGTCACGTCAGGCAGTGAATGTTGTACCAGCAAATCTGTGGTTTTACTTTTATAAACATCAATACTTCCATCTATACGGTTGTTGGCTACGGCAAAGTCAATCCCAAGATTAAATGCTGTAGAAGTCTCCCATTTCAACAGTTTATTCTGCATATTGTTTACGTATAATTGAGAAACCTGAACTACGGATCCATTCTGAAGCACATGTAAATATTTACCACTCTGCAGGTCAGCTAATGCTACATATCGGCCGATATCCCTGTTTCCGTTTAAACCATAGCTCACCCTTAGTTTACCATAGTTAAGCCAGGGAATATTTTTCATAAATGACTCATCACTGAAGACCCAACCCAGTGCTGCTGAAGGAAATGTTGCACGGGGATTACTTTGTCCAAAAGCAGAATAACCATCACGCCTAACAGTTAGGGTCAGCATATACTTTTGTTTAAATGAATAGAAAAGGCGGGCCATCAGGGCGTCAGCAGTACTTACCTCATCTCCCAATTGTGTACCACTACCTTCGTCACTGTATACACAGGTATTGCACGCTACAATACCGGTTGCTGCACCCATATTATGATAGCTTAATGCGTCGTTAGGTTGAAAACCCGTAGCTACCACTTTGTTGCGCCATATCTGAAATTTTTCTACGTTTTGAAGAAGCGTAATATCTACATGGTGGTCTTTTCCAATATCCCTGTTCCATGTTAAGAGGTTATCAACCTGCCACTGGTATATATTCCTGTTTTCCCTGGTAGCTCTTCCACCAAGGTTTGTCCATTCCTGCCAGAGTGATGACTCGCCGTTAAAGTAATTGTACCATTCAAACCGTGGTGTAAAATTGGATTGAAATTTTATACCAAAGGGCAGAGATACCTTTGCATACAGGCTTGCATTTAATTCATAATATTTTTTTAAGCGGTTGCTATACGTAGGAACACCAAATGGATTGTTTCCACCGCTTACTTCATCATTCGGACGAAAGCGTAATAGGGTAGAGTCGTCATTATAGTATGAACCCCATGGTGAATTGGCGGTTATTAGCGTCCAGTCAACAGGTATAGCACTTTCATCTCTGATACTGAATTGTGAGTTCAACCCTACGCTGAGAAAATCTGTTACTTTAGCATCTACGTTTAATCTTGACCTGGCAGTATTGAATGCATCACCCTTTATCACCCCTTCATTCTTCATATATCCAAGCGACCAGTAATAATTGATTCCTTCTCTTCTACCAGAAAGACTAACATTATAATCCTGGCGAATACCATTATGAAACATCATTTTGTACCAGTCAATAGATTGTCCCTTTTTATAATTTTCAATTTCAACCGGCTGTAGGTTTAATCGTTGCAGCCATACGGTGACTGGATCTGCATTGGGGTTTGAATTGTCGTAAGCTAACCAGTCGGCTGTAGAAATATTAGATGGTAAGGTACGAGGGTCATCAAACTGGTAAGGTTTTGCGCCAACATTAATACTATATTTTACATTTCTTCTCCAGGTATATAAAAATTCCTGGGCGTCGTAAACCCTTTCATTTACGCTCATGGTTGCTACACCAATACTTGAATTTACGTTGATAACCGGTTTGCCGGTTTTACCTTTTTTTGTTGATATCTGAATAACACCGCTTGCAGCTTTTGCACCATATACAGCAGCAGAGCTTGCATCTTTTAATACATCTATTGTTTCAATATCATTTGGATTAATGTCAGATAAGGAACCGTAATAAATTACTCCGTCCACTACAATCAAAGGGCTGGAACTGGCAGTCAGAGTGTTTTTTCCCCTGATCTGCAAATCTGCATCACCTTTTGCTGTAGCTTTAAATCCAACATTTAAACCTGGCACATTTGCCCTCAGCACATCCTGCACTGATGCCGGGTGTTCATTTTCAAGTCGCTCTGCCTTTACTGAAGACACAGCCCCTGTCAAATCTTTTTTCTTTGTGGAACCATATCCAATCACCACTATCTGGTCAAGTGATGAAACCTCTGCCTCTAATGTAATATTGAATTCCGTTTGATTGCCAACGCTAACTGTCTGAGGTTTGAAACCGACTGATGAAAATACAAGTTTTGCAGATTTGGCAACATTTTCAAGCTTGAATCTGCCATTATCATCTGTAATAGTACCATGTGTAGTTTTTTCTACAGTAACAGACACACCTCCAATGCCATTGGGTTTATCGGCAGTTGTTACCCTGCCCTGTACCGTAATGTTTTGTGCATACACGCTTCCCCAGAAGCACGATAGGAAAATGCATGTAAACTGAAGAAATCTGTGAAGATATTTTTTCTTCATAATCGCAAGTTTTTTGGTTAAAAAATCAGGTTTTGAGAAATTTAGTTAGAAATGTTGATTAAGCTATGAGCTGTGAGCTATGGGCTGTGGGCTTTTGGCGAATCAAATATATTATACTCTATCCTTTGCTATGGTAATTACAACTATTAGCTGAATACTTACAATTGAAAGCTGTTAGCACCTAGCCCATAGCCCATAGCTCATCGCCCATTACCCATATCCCACCACCACTAAAATCCAATCGCGTTGCCTCCGTCAACGGGTAAAATAATTCCGGTTATATAATTTGCCGCATCACTCGAAAGGAATGCCGCGGCATATCCAATATCATCGGGTTTTCCAAGTTTGGCCATTGGGGTACGTGATAAAACTTTTTGCTTTCTTTCCTTATCACTGTTCAATGCCTTTGCAGACATATCGGTTTCTATGAAGCCTGGCGCAATACAATTCACACGTATACCTAAAGGTGATAATTCTACTGCCATCGCTCTTGTCATTCCCTCAACTGCAGATTTGGATGCTGTGTATGCAATTACTTTTGGTATACCATATTGAGATGCCATTGAGCTGATTAGCAGTATTACCCCTTCTTTTCTTGAGGTCATTTTTTTTGCAAACTCCCTGCTAAGCGAAAACACTGCAGATTGGTTGGTCTTTATTATAGATTCAAATTCTTCATCTGTTACCTCCAGCATATCTTTTTTCATATTGATACCGGCATTGTTTACCAATACATTTATAGGACCATATTTATTTTCGATAGTATCTGCAAATGCCGGAATAGCTTCACTATTCGTCAAATCAAAAACATAATAGGTGCAGCCATATCCTATTTTGTCGCAGGCTTCTTGCAGTTGTGTCTCGCTTCGTCCGGTAATAATTATTTCAGCACCCTGAAGCGCCATTATACGGGCAATAGCAAATCCCAGACCCTTGCCACCGCCTGTAATCAAAACTTTTTTTCCTGTCAAATCAAACTTACTACGCATACTATGAGTTTTTCATTTTGTTTCCGGGATACAAATTTTCTTTAGATCAGTGGAATCTGTGAGCAAGTTTTTTTTCTCACAGATTGCACAGATTTTCACAGATCATTTTTTCTGTCTACATCAGTGGCATCTGTGAGCAAGTTTTTTCTCTCATAGATTGCGCAGATTTTCGCAGATTATTTTTTTCTTTCTACATCAGTGGTATCTGTGAGCAACATTTTTTTCTCACGGATTGCACAGATTTTCACAGATTATTTTTTTCTGTGTACATCAGTGGCATCTGTGAGCAAGTTTTTTCTCTCATAGATTGCACAGATTTTCGCAGATTATTTTTTTCTTTCTACATCAGTGGCATCTGTGAGCAAGTTTTTTCTCTCACAGATTGCACAGATTTTCACAGATTATTTTTTCATAGCCATTTCCAATGCTTTGGTAGTGGTGTAGTATTTGGCCAGCATATTTGGCACTTCCCAATCGGGTAGTTTATGGTCTTTCAGGTATTGCAGATATCTTTCCATCACCTGGGCAAAATGAGCCTCGTGTCCTATATCGTATTTAGCAGGTACAACTACTTTCCATTCGCCATTGCTTTGTTTTTCTGCGGTAACTCCGGGGTATGAAGCATCTATTTTCTTTAAGGCTTCCTGCACAATACCCTCAAACTTAGTATCACCTTTTTTTAGGGGTAAAATGTACAATACTGGCTTATAGTTTTCTTTTTCAGTCTGCCGGATTTCAAGCGTACATTTTGTGCCTTTCACTATTGCATGATGTGAATCCCCGCCGGCAGCAGCTTTATAATCCCATCTTGCTATAATCTTTACGGGTATGCCTTTGAGTGTATAATTCATTTCGCCATTTGCATGGGTTTGAAGAATGGTGTCGTTGCTGATATATGGCTTCAGAAATTCTGGATAACTGTCAATGCCGGTGATGGATTTAAACTGGGTAGGAGTGAGCGGTGTGGGCCATATTTTTGCACTGCTGATTTTAATATCATTTTTATAATTCAGTACTTCATCGGGCAAACATTGCCATTGCACAATATCCACTAAGTGTGTACCCACATCAGCTATTGCATCACCCTGCTGGGCAGGATCAAAAAACCAGGTTGGACGAACCAGGGGTTTACCTGAAACATTTTTGAAAAAATAGTGAATGCTTTCAATAAAAACTGCAGGATCCTTTTCACTTCCTTTCTTCAATTCGCCAAATAATGCACTGTCGTGCATCAACTCTTTTTGCAGGATATTGGTGATCTCTGACCTTTCCGTCATAATATCATACAGCAATACTTTTTGTTTTTCTGCTGTTTGGAATGCTGCAACCAGTTTATCAAAATTAGTGCTGTTGATCGCCATAGGTTTATCTGCAAGTACATTCAACCCTGAGTCTACTGAACGCTGGATATAATCGGTTTTCAAACGGTTATTGCCTGCAAGCACAACTACATTTCCCTTTTTTTCTGCAAACATTTTTTCTGCAAAATCATTCCCTTTATATACAATTTCATTCCAGTGAGTTGGATCTTCAGTTCGGGTGTTGTATTGTTTGATGAGATTAAGGTGCGCTTCCACTTCCGGCCCGTCAGGCGCATACACGTACACATTACTGTCAATATCCGGATAGTTTTTTTTCTGTACCAACGCGGCATGAAAATGCCCCGGGTCAAGTGTGATCAGTTTTACCATTTTGTTGTCGTTCTGCTGTATATCTGCTTTTTTTTCAGTTGGCGACTGACATCCGAATACCATCACCACAGATGCTAATAAAATTGTAGTCCTTTTAGTCATATAAATTCAAATCTTAAATTTCTAATCTCAAATATTATTTCTCAACGCTTGTTTTTACATTAAATCCTTTATCAATCTGGTAGGGCCATCTTTGTGAACGTGTCAGCATAAAATTGGCTTCATCATCATTGTTGAATTTTTCCAAAACCGGATCCCAGTATAATTTACGGTTAAGTTTCATGGCAATATTGTTGAGCAGACATACAGAACATGCTCGATGACCAGCTTCTATCGGCGCAATATTTGGTGTGCCGGTGATTATAGCATGCAGCCAGTTAGCATGATGTTCTTTACTATCTATCAGATGTATTTCGTTTGGTCCGATCACTGAATCAAGAATTTTGGGATCACTGGCATCAAGGGCTTTTGAATTTTTCCCCTTCGACACCGGGTCGGAAGCTGTAACCGAATAATTACCCCTGGTCACAAATATCCAGCCTTCAGAACCGACAAATTTTACACCATTTGGATATTCATTGCTTGCCAGTACCTTCACTCCATTGCCAAATATGGTTTCCGTTTTAAAATTTCCATGCACATCCCAAAGTGCATCTTTAGGAGGCCAGTCGGCTGTTCCTGAAATTTCTATGGGGCCCGTATCTTCGGTTCCCATTCCCCAGTTGGCAATATCAAAATGGTGCGAACCCCATCCTGTGATCATTCCTGCACCAAACTGTTCGCAGCGCAACCATCCCGGTCTGGAAAAATCGTTTTGAGGGTGTACGAGTTTTTCTGTGTAAGGCACATACGGTGTAGCGCCCAGCCATTTTTCAAAATTGAGGTTTGACGGCACAGGCATTACTTTTTCCACAGTGCTTTCTTTTGGGTTGTCAACCGGTAGTCCAACATAAATTGTATGGATTTTACCTATTCTGCCATTTCTCACCAGTTCACATGCTTTTTTAAATTGTGGCATTGAACGCTGCTGGCTCCCAATCTGTAATACACAGCCTGAACGGTGCACTTCATCACTCAGCCTGCGTCCTTCGCTGATGCAAAGCGAGGCTGGTTTTTCCATATATACGTGCTTCCCGGCACGTACGGCAGTGATAGCAGGCAGCACATGCCAATGGTCTGGCGTGGCAATAATTACAGCATCAATATCCTTATCAACTATAAGTTCTTCATAGTTTTCATACGTTTTAGTACTGTTATATCCTGATTGTCCTTTTTTTGCGTAAAAATCATCTATAAACTTTTTACCCAGTTGCAGCCTTTTACTGTCGAGATCGCATACCGCCAGCACCTGTGCCATTTCCGATTTCATTGTACCGGGTATATCCCAGTCACGTGCTATCCTCCCCGCACCAATTGCACCTACATTGATACGGTTGGATGGGGCATATTTCCCAAATACTGAAGCTGGCACTATGGAAGGTGCACCTGCAAGTATAGCTGCCCCTGCAGAACCTTTCAGCGCATTTTTGATGAAGTTTCTCCGTGAGGACGTTGTTTTTTTTGTCATGACATAACAATTTTATTGATCGTTGATTGTATAAATATTTAGCTGTCAGCTATGAGCTATGAGCTTTGAGCTTTGAGCTGTGGGTGTTTATCGTTTCAGGTTTCAGGCTTCAGGTTTCAGGTTTCACCCTCTCACTTCTCACGCATTTACAATTTACCATTCACCATTCACTTCCTAATAAGGTAATGGATCATCGGGTGTTTTTGCATAGGCTTTGCTATAGTCAAGCGGTTTGTTTTTTCCTATCACCCATATAATGCCACCCATGAGATGACGTTGAAATTCCGGGGTTTGATAAGTTGTACTATCATGCCCCAGTGATGTGTACCATTGTCTTCCACCGTCGAACTCATGGCACCATACGGAAGGTGATGAAATTCCACCGTAATATGTGGGCTTATCTTTATCATCCAATGGCATTAGATCATGCACAACCAGCACATGTATATCGGGGTTGTATTCCTTAAAGAAATAACACTCATCGTCTCTCTTCCAATGCTTTGGCAAAAAAGAAGTAGAGGGGTGTGAAGGATCAATAATGATTTCTGTGAATGGCTGGTGTTTGGCATGGCGCAGGAATGAAGCACCGATTAATCTTTTAAACCATAACCATTGCCGCTCTGAACCTGTCGCGGAGTGTATACCAACAAAGCCACCACCAGCCTGAACATAGCGCATGAGTGCTACCTTCTGTGCATCATTGTCAAAAATTTCATTGTTGGTATTATTAAAAATAAGCGCGGCATATTGCTTCAGGTTGGCATCAGTAAAACTTGCGGGATCATCAGATACATCAACATGAAATCCATATTGTTTTCCCAGTTGCTGAATCGCTGAAGTGCCGGAAGCCCGGTTTGCATGTACATATCCCTTACCATTCTTGGTATATACCAGCACTTTTATATTTTTCCAGTTAATCTTACCAGGGACATTTGATTTCTTTTGTGCGGCAGCTGAAAAAGTTATGCCGGCAATTAGTAAAACACTCAAAATTTTTCTCATAAGCATCTCATGTTTTGAATGGAGAATTTACGATAAATATTAAAGTAACGTAACAATTATTTTAGGTGGATGAGCAAAATTTCTCCAGGCTTTTTCAGCTTCATCTTTTGTAATGGTTCCATCATATACGAGCATCCTGTATTTTAACACATAATTTTTGCCGGGTAACAACGGCCAGTCTTTGTTCCTGGTAGGACTAAAACTAAAAAATACATCTCCTCTTTTATTCGCATCCACGGGCCATACCCGCATAGGTTCAGGAAAATTGTAATTTGTTGGATACCCCATAAATAAAATGCCTGAATGTCCCTTTTGCATATCTCCGTCTATCATACACCATCTTGCAGTGGAAGCATCGGCTTCTTTACGGATTTTGCCTTCCGATGTAAGTACTTTGCTGTTTTGATTATTCCATTCTTCAGAAGCGCGAAAGCCGAATCCGCCGTATCGATATTCTTCCAGCACTACACCGCTATCGGTTGCACAATTGAGTGAAGAGGTAAAATCAATTAGCCATATATTACCGGTGGTATTATACACCCGCACATTCCAGGTTTCATCCATTGCAACAGTTTCATTTCCCTCTGTTGGAATATTAAACGCAACATGTTGCTGTAAAGCCTTGAATCCGGCATAGACACTACCTTCAGTACGGCTGATAAAATTACTAAAACGTACTGTCCCCTTTCTGTCGCCTATGTTCCAGAAATCAACCTGTTTTCCCATAAACCGCACATGTGTCCATGGATTCCAGATACCCATATGATGGTGATGATCGGGAGGATTGATCCTCGTTAACACATTACCCGAAGGGGACCAAAGTGGATGCAGGAACCCGCTTCTTTTAAATATACTGTCTACTCCGGCAGGAGGATAATGCACTCCATAATTATATTGTATTACCGGTTTGCCTTTATCTATTATCTTCAATTCCCCATTATGATCTATCATATTAAGAGATCCCTGGGGTTGATCTGATGCCTGATCATCTTTCTTATATAATTCATACACTCTTTTTTCTGTTTTGCTACCTGGATTGATGATCCACCAAAACATCCGGTGATCACCATTTTCAACCTGGAAACTAACCGGTAACCACGACTTGCCTTTTATTTCGCGTAATACCAATGCTGAATCAGGTATATTGGTGATATCATCAAGACATACAGAAACAGGAGTGCTTATATTATTATCAACTGATGGAAGAGTGAAACGGGCGATTGCCTGCCCTATGGTAATTTGATATGAACAGAAAAACAAGGGCAGGGCTATGGTAAGTAGTCTTATTCTCATATTTGGCTTATAAGCAATCTTGCAAGGTAAAAGTAAGAAGATAAGGTATGCAGTCCAACAGCCTGAATCTGTCAGGTTTGGTATTGAAAGTTGCACTCGTTCCCGGCAACGTTTGCATTAAATTTCCTTTATCATAGTGTTTGAAAATTTAGAAAAGATTTAATAAGATGCGGGAATTGATGTTGTAAAATGTAAAGACAATTATCTTTACTGTATGCAGAGTTCACATGCGGTAACCATAAAAGATATTGCCAGGAGGCTGGGTATATCAGCTTCCACAGTTTCAAGAGCTTTACGTGGCAGTACCGAAATAAATGAGGATACCAGAAAAATGGTACAGGAACTGGCAAAAGAACTGAATTATACTCCTAACCCTATTGCGCTTTCTTTGAAAGAAAAGAAAACAAAAGTGATAGGTGTTATTGTTCCTGAAATTGCCAATTATTTCTGTTCGGCAGTAATTGCCGGTATTGAAGATTATGCTTATGCAAAAGGCTATCATGTAGTCATTTTTCAAAGTCATGAAAAATATGAACGGGAAGTGATGAATATCCATCTGCTGCAATCCCGACGAATAGAGGGTTTGATCATTTCGGTATCAAATGAAACCAAAAATGGCAAACATATTCAGGAATTAATAGACCGTGGTGTACCGGTGGTAATGTTTGACCGGATATGTGATGAAATTAATACACCCCGGGTAGTGACAGATGATGGGGGTGGAGCCTATCTTGCTACCTGTCATCTTATAGAACAGGGATATACCAAAATTGCACTTGTTGGAATGGCAGCTCATTTATCTGTTTCCAAAAACCGGATAAAAGGATATATGGATGCATTGAAGGAGCATGGAATTACTTTTCAAAAGAAATGGTTGGTATCCTGCGATTTTTCAGCAAAGAATATAAAAAAGGCTGTTGAAAAACTATTTAAAAACGACCCTAAACCTAATGCGATACTTGCCGCTGCCGAACGCATTGCTATGCGGAGTTATGAAGTACTGAAAGAAATGAAACTTCGAATACCTGAAGATGTGGCGCTGGCTGGTTTTTTTGATAACCCGGTTAGCCGGTTTATTGAGCCTCCGCTTACTTCCATTCATCAACCTACCTTTGATATCGGACAATCTGCCGCCCGGTTGCTGATTGAAATGATTGAAAATAATTCACTGGAACACCAGCTAAAAACAATAGAACTTAAAACAACGATAGATATCAGGGCATCGTCGCTGCGATCGAAGACGGCGGGTATTAAAACTGGCAAAGAGGTTGGTAAATAATAGCTTTGATTTTAATGCATACTTTCATATCTTACTATGATCCGGCACCGGTATTGAATACGGCATAATTTTATTAAATACTAAAACAAATTGTATGAAACCGTTATCATTTTTTGTGGCCGTTATTTTTCTTTTTGGCTTTGCCAGCAAACCCCCTGTTATTTCAAACCAGGAGAGAAAATTTGCCGAAGATTTGTTATTGCAAACTGAAGCCGGGGTAATTAATTCGATCATTGGTCTTAGTGATGCACAGCTCAATTTTAAGCCTGCGCCGGATAAATGGAGTGTGCTGGATTGCGTAAAACATATTGCCATAACAGAACAAAGCCTTTGGCAAATGACCAATGGCGCTATTGCTACTGCTGTAAATCCTGAAAAACGCAGTGAAATAAAAGCTACGGATGAACAAGTGGTAGAGATGATTGAAAGCCGCGCAAGAAAAGTAAAAACTACAACGCCGATGGAGCCGAAAAATACTCCGTATAAATCTTTGCATGAAGCTTTGGAATCGTTTGTTAAGAGTCGTTCTAAATTGATCAATTATGTGAAATCAACTGATGCAGACCTACGAAACCACGTGGTTAATATGGGCTTCGCTTCATTTGATGCGTATCAAATGATTTTATTTATTGGAGCACACAGCAACCGACACACACAACAAATTGAAGAAGTAAAAGCTGATCCGAATTTCCCGAAGAATTAAATAGTTGAAGTTATCAGGGGCGTACATAAGTGCAGTCTATTTAACAATAAATTGTAATGTAATTTCATATTTGAATAAATGGTTTAATTGAGACTGGCCTGACAGAGGGAAGCGAAACGAAAATCAGGATAAGGCAAAATCTATCAATGAATAAGTTTGGTAGAAATGAATTCACAGATAATGATTTCTTCAAATGTTTCAACAAAAACAATTGTGTATTTCTTTTTGTATGACACGCATTTAAAACCCAATGCTGCCCTTTTTGCATTACGGCATACGGCATAAGATTTTCTATTATCAGCCAATTGAATAAAATAATCGTAAACATCATCTGCAAATTTTTCTGCAGTAGCCAACATCCCTTTAGATTCTATATACCAGGCTATAGCAGCAATATTATCGGCAGCACTCTGTTTTACAACTACTTTGCGGATGCCCATTTGCGAAGTAGTTTTTTACTGTGCAATCTCGCTTCTTCTATAGTTAATAACTTTTCGGGTTTTGTTTTTAATGCAGCTTTACGTTGTAATACCTGATAGTCTTTTTCCGGTAGTATAACATATTTCTTTTTATCAATTACTATTTGTGTCATGTGTTAAAGATATAAAAATTTATATACTATCTCTGTCTATTTGTTTTGCTATGATAACAAACTGATCTAAATTTTATAATACCTGAAAAACTTAAAGTGTTATTATATACTGTGCTTTTTTTAATTCACCCAATTCCTTACTGAATGCATTAGTATATTTCTGGATGGGCTCTACCACCAATTGAGCGGTTGATTGAAACGTTGACAAATATAATTTGACTTCAATATAATACATGGTCTTACCAGCATTTCCAATTTGAACTGAGCAGTAAACGGGCTTAAATAATCATCTGTTCCTTAAGATTTTGATTTATTTTTTCCAATACATTTGACAGTGAAAGCAAAAGTATATGTTACTTGGATTTGATATAGGCGGAACAAAATCTGCAGTGTCTTTAGGTAAAGAGACTGTGGATAAAGATGAAATACAAATCTTATCTAAAGAAATAATTGCTACCTCTGGTACCCCGGAGACAATGTTACAAAAGTTGTTTTCTGCCGCAGAAAGATTACTGCAGCAAATTCCTATAACCAGAAAAGAAATCTCAGGAATCGGAATTAGTTGCGGTGGGCCTTTAAGCAGTAAAAAGGGATTGATACTTTCACCTCCCAATCTGCCGGGTTGGGATAATATTCCTATTGTGAGTATATGTGAACAACACTTTGGTATAAAACCTGTGCTGCAAAATGATGCCAATGCATGTGCTGTTGCCGAATGGAAATATGGTGCAGGTAGAGGTCATGAAAATATCATCTTTCTCACATTTGGTACTGGAATGGGTGCCGGGCTGATATTAAACGGGCAACTGTATTCCGGTACTACCGACCTGGCTGGTGAAGTAGGCCATCTGCGACTGGCTGAGATAGGCCCGGTTGGTTTTGGTAAAGCAGGTTCTTTTGAAGGGTTTTGCAGTGGTGGTGGTATAGCTCAGCTTGCACAAATAAAAGTGCGGGAGAAATTACAAATGGGTCACGAGGTTTCTTTCTGCCCAACATTAAACGACCTTTCTCTACTAACTGCAAAATCTGTTGCAGAAGCAGCCCATAATGGTGATCCGCTGGCAAAAGAAATCTATAATATCTGCGGTTTTTATCTTGGGCGTGGAATTGCCCTTTTAATTGATATACTCAATCCACAGGTAATTATTATCGGTAGTATTTTCGGCAGGAGTGGATCACTGCTATCTTCAGCAATGCACAGTGTTTTGCAACAGGAAGCGTTGAGCAGTGCGTATTCCGACTGCAAAATAGTACCTGCCGGTTTGGGTGAAAGTATTGGTGACTATGCTGCACTTTCACTTGCGGCATTGTGATGAATTCATTACCAAATTTTCTTTTTTTATTTCCGGATAAGCATAATTAACTTTCTTGTTTAATTGCGCTATATGAAATTTTTACTGGTATTCACTCTTGTGCTTTGGTTTGAAATTACTTCTGCACAAAACCTCCATTTAGGTTTTTTTGAAACAAGCAAAGACATTGGCAACCCGAAGACGAAAGGATCGGTATTATATAATTACCAAGATCAGACCTACCATTTAAAAGGAGGTGGCTATAATATATGGTTCAACAGGGATGAATTTCAATACGCCTTCAGCAAATTACAGGGTGATTTCATATTGACGGCGAATATGAAATTTATAGGAAAAGGGGTTGATGCACATCGCAAGATTGGATGGATGGTAAGGGCCTCAGAGGATGAGGATGCTGCACATATCAGTGCGACAGTTCACGGCGATGGATTGACTGTATTACAGTGGCGCAGGTTGCGCGGGGCTTATATGCGCGACCCGGAGGATGAACTCTTTTTCAATAAAAGAAGTCCTGAAATCATACAGCTCGAACGTAGCGGTAACACATTTATCATGAGGGTAGCCAACAGTGGCGAACCATTGCAGGAGCTCGGGAGAACCGATTTAGCTGATATGCCAGCTACCGCCTTGGCGGGTTTATTTATTTGCAGCCACAATCCTGATATGGAAGAGCAGGCTATAGCCTGGAATGTACGTATTGAAAAAACAGTACCTGACAATTTTGACGGGTATAGAGATGGTATACTTAGTAGTCGCCTTGAAGTGATGGATGTTTTTGATGGGAAACGAAAAATTATATATACAGACAGTGGCAGGTTTGAAGCACCTAACTGGATGCCCGATGGCAAAAGTATTTTGTTTAACCAGGGAGGATACCTATATACAATACCGATTGAAGGTGGGGAACCTGAAAAGCTGAATACAGGTTTTGCAAATCGCAACAATAATGATCATGTTATTTCTTTTAACGGAAAGAAACTTGCTATCAGCCATCACCGTGAGGGGATGCCTGGTGGTGGAAGCACTATTTACTATCTGCCTTTATTGGGTGGTGAACCTCAACTTGTCACCGACAGTACGCCTTCTTACCTGCATGGTTGGAATCCCAATGGTAAAGAGGTGGTATATACGGCAAGACGAACGAGTAATGGCAGTTCGTATAATATTTATAAAAAGGGAATCAACGGTGGCCCTGAAGTCAGGTTAACATTTTTACAGAAGGGTTTGGATGATGGCCCTGAATATTCACCTGACGGAAAATATATCTATTACAATTCCACTCAAAGCGGTACAATGCAAATCTGGCGTATGAAACCTGACGGCTCCGGAAAAGAACAGATTACATTTGATGACTACAACAACTGGTTTCCGCATATATCACCAGATGGGAAGTGGATGGTGTTTTTGTCTTTTCATTATACTGTATCTCCAACGGATCATCCGTTTTATAAAAGAGTGATGCTGCGACTGATGCCCACTACAGGAGGTGCACCAAAAGTGATTACATATTTATTTGGAGGACAGGGAACGATTAACACTCCCTCATGGTCTCCGGACAGCAGGCGAATTGCGTTTGTGAGTAATTCGAAATAAGACAGGCAGGTAAGTGCACCACCCCTGTATAGTATTCTGCTCAAATTATAATATCACCTGTTTAGGGTATTGACATAGCCATAAAGGTTTTTTAGATTTATAGTATTAACATCAAAACAACCTCAATTATGGCAAAGCAAATTTTTAAAGTTCAGATTGATGGCGCAGTTCTCTCCAGGACACAAGTAGCAGGATTACAAAAAGCTATTAATGAAGCAGCCACTTCTTACCTTGCTAGGAATATTAAAGTAATGCCTCAGGATGGCGTGTGGGGACTTAAACGACCTGAATGGCTTGGCATTTGGGCTAAACGTTTTAAGGATATTGCCTCACTCAAAGCCGGTGGATTTAAACAATTCTAATTTCACAGCAATGGAATCAGCTAAGAACAAAACTTGTCCCAGTTCTATGGGACAGGTAGGTGCAAACCTGCTTGGCATGGTGAATGCAAATGGTACAGTTGGTTTTTTTAAAGAACCAATAGAAGTTACCCAGAAATTTATTGATGATGCCGGTGATTTTGAAAATTTGGAACGCCGGTTTCGATTCAGTAACAAGTGTGTTCAAAGCGGGTGCAAACAATGGACTGGAAAGGAATGTGGAGTTATTAAAGCTGTGCTGGCATTAAACAGCAATCCGGCAAAAAAGGATTTACCTGCCTGCTCTATACGCAGTACATGTCGTTGGTATTATCAGGAAGGTGCAAAAGCATGTAAAGGTTGCCGCTATGTAGTCACTTATATCAGCGAACCTGCAGAAGTGTAGTTAATAATAGTTATTTAGGATAGATCCGGAATCAGGAATCAATGGGGGTATAAATTCCCTCATTGATTTTTTATTTGAATAAACCGAATACTATATCCCTGCGGGTTGCGGGCTAAGTTTAATTGTTGATACAACCGGTTTCGGTTTATTTCTTTTTCTTTTCTTTTTCAGCTTATTTATCCAAATCAATGTGCCTGTAACAGGCAGGGTAGTAGCTATAAGACAGGAAATAAAATAAAGCAGTTTGGTAAACCCGCCATATACATTTCCAACGTGCAGGGCTTTAATTGAAGCAGCAATACGTTCATTTAAAGGTTTATCTCTGAAAATATCCAACTTTATAGTTGCACCGGTATGTTGATCTAATGAGATCCTGTCTCCCGCTGCAGGTGCAAAAAAACCAATTTTTGTTTTGCTGATGTTTACAGGTGATTCCTGATCTGAAGGTAGCATGATTGAATAATTTCCTTTATAAGGTAACAGCTTATCGGCAGTATTAATATATTCAGCTATACTTAAACGTTGTGGTGCAGAAATATCTGTCTTCATCTTTGCTGTATTCTCTTTATCCAAACCCATTGTATGACTTCTGTCCTCAGCTTTTGAATCTGGCTTTCCTTTGAATGTTGCCTGCGACCCTGGTTTACCCTCTTTTTGCTCCGGTTTATAAACACCAAGGGTTTTTTGCAATCCTTCGCGATACCATTTAAAAGACCATTGCGGACCGGTTAGCCCCATCAGTAATAAAAAGAACAAAGCATAAAAGGCAAGCGTATTATGTAGATCGTGGTTTATTCTTTTCCAGTTGCCACTCCATTTTATAGTTAGTCCCTGACGCCAGGTTCTTATTTTTTGCGGGAACCAGATTACCAGTCCTGTAATGCAGCCAAGGGTAAACAATATGGTTGCCCACCCGGTGATTTTGCTTCCCAGTTCACGGTTGGTCATGGTGCTAAAGATGGGCTTTTCCACTTTATCTAAGAGTAGCCACCTGTGCAGGCTGAACAATGTACCCATGAATTCTTTGGTGCCGGTTTTCTCCTGTGAATTTCCGGTAATCTCCCCGGTATAAGGATTTACCATCCAGGCAGTGCCAAAACGGGATTTATCATCTTTAGTCCGGGTGTTAAACTGGTAAGTTCTTTCTTCATCTGCCGGAATAGTGATTCCGGTTACCTTTCCTCCGGATGCTTGTTCCACTTTAGCTATCAAATTATCAGGGGCTATTCTGGCTGGGGCAGTTTTTTCTACTTTGTACAAATGTGGTGCAGACAGTTCGGTTAGTTCGGTATTATAGGTATATATAGTGCCGCTCAGGCATACTACTATTATAATCAAACCGCTGGCTAAACCCAGCCAGAGATGTACATCATTAAAGAATTTTCTTGCCTTCTGCCACAGTGACTTATTGGTGTATGCCATTCAAATCAGTTTACAATATTGAGAAATACCTTAAAAACTGAAAAATAGGACATGCTCCGGTTCTCCATTTACGAAAAAAGAAAAAAAAATGGTGAAACCGGGAATAAATGTGAATTACCCTGGTTTCACCATTTCTATTTTAACAAATTACTACTTCATCTTTTTTGCATCATCCAGAAACTTTGCGAGACCTATATCAGTTAAAGGATGTTTTAACAAACCCAAAATAGATTCAAGCGGGCAGGTGCAGACATCTGCGCCAAGCTCTGCAGCACGCACTATATGCAATGAACTGCGTATAGAAGCAGCCAGTATCTGGGTTTTGAAACCCTGAAGGGAATATATCTGGGCTATTTGACCAACAAGTTCCATACCATCCCAGTTACCATCATCAATTCTGCCTACAAAAGGCGAAACATAAGCAGCACCAGCTTTTGCGGCAAGTATTGCCTGCCCGGCAGAGAATACCAGTGTACAATTGGTTTTGATACCATTGTCGGTAAACCATTTCATTGCTTTTACACCATCTTTTATCATAGGAACTTTAACTACGATATTAGGATGAATGGCAGCCAGTGATTTGCCTTCGGCAATAATATCGTCAAAATTTGTAGAAAATACTTCAGCGCTTACGTCGCCGGATACCATTTCACAGATGGTTTTATAATGATTGCGGATAGCTTCTTCTCCTTTGACCCCTTCTTTTGCCATAAGTGAAGGGTTTGTAGTAACACCGTCAAGTATGCCAAGTTCGTTGGCTTCTTTAATCTGATTGAGATTGGCAGTATCAATAAAAAATTTCATACTCTATTTTAATTTTCGGATGACGAATATATATAAAAAAAGGCAAGTTACTTACATCGCACCGCTACAACCGCCTACCCTTGCTACCTTCCGGTCCTGGGGGAGTTCAGCAGGAGCTGGTCGTATAAGACTTGCCGCCGCAAATATACAAAAGAAAGCCTTTGACTAAAAAATTAAAACTGACCGGGGCGGTTTTGCATTGAATTTAGAGATGTTACATTTACTAACTGATCGTATCTTCCACCCAATTCACGATAGTACACAAGAATTGTATACTCATTTTCCGATTCCCAAATATTCCCTTCGGTGTCATCCGTATTGAATGCTAACCTGGGTGATGAAGAGGGACTGAGTGCATACGCATAATCATAATATCCCTGCTTTAAAAACAATGTGGTTTCATATTGTCCTTTTTCTTCGTTCCATTGCAGTTTAGCATTTGGATCTTTGCCATAGTTGGTCATTTGGCCAATGATGTACAAATCTTTTCCCTGATATGGGGTGCGGGAAGCTGTGATATAGCTGAAATGAACGGTAGCATAGTCGGCACTCCAGTAGGGATTTACATTTTCGTTGGTAATAGCTGCATACCATCCGTTGTAGTCCCTGTAATAGATATATCGTTGTGTATTGCGCGTTACGTCTGGTATTACAAATAAGTTATAAGCTGTATTTGTATTTTGCTGACGGCTTACACGATCACTTAAAAGTCGAAAACTTGTGAGGTCGAGCCAACGCCATTCTCTCATAGATGGGAAAAGACAATCATTTTCGCCATTATATTCATAGACATTACCCCTGATAATATTGGGTTTGATATTTTGTTTACTGTTATCCCAACGACTGTTCTGCAGTACAACAACTTTTATTTGCTGTTGCGGATAGCTTACATTCAGGTTACCCGAATTGACTGAGAATTGTATTTTTTGATGAGTGCGGAAGAACTGCTGGTTGAATGGCTGTTGCACCTGTGCAGCAACAGTAGCTGTTGGGTTCACTACCATAAACCGCCGGGTAAAAGCCAGTTTTGTGGAATCTCCGTTTATAAAGACTTTAAGAAGATAGTTACCGGCTTTCACAGGCATGATATCCCTGTTGGGAAAATTGAGCTGATAGTGGGTATAGCGGGTAAGCACCTGCGAAGCACTCCTGTAAGTAGTGATGCGCTGATTGGTATACCCTTTTATATAATCGTAATAACTCATTTGCACGGGTGACCAGTCGGCATTGCGCAACTCAAAGTTGTAATAATAACTTTTAATATCACCATCCATATCATCAAAGTCAAGCTGCAGCATATCATTACTGTTGAGCTTAACAATGGGATAAGCGAGTTGATCGCCATACATAGTCAACTGAACGGTTTTAATATTATCCATATAAATTTTATCGGGTTCACGCTGTGCTAATGCTTTCCCGAAAGAAAAAATCAGATACAAAAAAGACAATCCTGAAAAGTATAATTTGCACATCGCCTAATTCTTTTATCTTCACAAGTTAATAAAATAGCAGGATTGAAAATAGCTTCATTTATAGCAGGCAGGATAGCATTTAACCGACAGCAATCGTTTTCCCGTATTATCATCAGGCTGGCCATTACAGCTACGGCCATAAGCGTTGCCGTTATGACAATGACACTTGCATTTGTCAATGGGTTTCAGGAAGCAGTTAGTCAGAAAATATTCAGCTTTTGGGGACATATCCGCCTGCAGCATTATGAACAATACAAGTCAGCTATTGCTGAAGAATCACCTATAGAAAAAAACGACAGTATTGCACACGCCATTGCCGGTATACCTGGGGTGAAAAGGGTGCAGCCTTTTGCCACTAAGTATGCCATTCTCAAAACGAGTGAATCTATTGAAGGTATATTATTTAAGGGTGTGGATAGTGCTTATGATTTCAGTGCTATGCAGCAATTTCTTACCCAGGGCCGATGGGTAAAGTATAATGACAGTTCATATAGCCGGGAAATTGTACTCTCTGAATATACTGCTAAACAGCTACGGTTAAAACTGAATGACAGGATATTGATTTATTTTTTCAGGGGAGGAAGTCAGAAGCCACGCCCGGATAAACTTACAGTAGTAGGACTGTACCGGACTTATATGGAAGAGTATGATAAACTATTTGCTATAGGTGACCTGGGGCTGATACAGCGACTTAACGACTGGACAAAAGGTGAAATAGGAGGATATGAAATATTTGTTGACGATTACCACAACATGAATGAGGTGAATGAACGTATTTTTGAATCCTTGCCACCGGAATGGGGCAGTAAGACAATTAGAGATATATATCCTAATATTTTCGACTGGCTCAGGTTGCAGGATGTTAACAGGGATATAGTGCTTGGAGTGATGGTGATAATAGCAATCATTAATCTTATCACCTGTCTTATCATAATGGTGCTGGAGCGTACCAGGATGATAGGTGTGCTGAAAGCACTAGGCGCTACCGACTGGAAGATACAACAGATATTTACAATACAGGGAGTGATCATAAGTGGGGTTGGTATTGTAGCAGGGTTAATCATTGGGCTGGGTATTTGCATCATCCAGGAGAAAACACATTTCATTCATTTCTGGGATGAAAATGCCTATTATATGACGGTGGTGCCTGTGAAAATAATCTGGTGGGAAATTGCATTGGTGGCTGCAGGTACTGCTATAGTATGCGCGCTCACCCTGTTAATCCCCACCCTTGTAAGCAGAAAGATACTGCCGGCAAAGGCGGTACAGTTTAGATAGTGGTAAGAGATAAGTGATAAGAATCTCAGGTTGCAGGTTTCAAGTTTCAGGGGAAGCCCCATAAAAAGTGAAAATTTGAAATGAGCCCGGCATCAACTTTACCACTTATCGCTCACTACTTACAACTAATATTAACCATAAATTTTTCATTTTGTTCGAATTTCATACAGACCGCAGGCGATATTTTGAAATGCAGATTGAGAATGCAGAGAAATATGTTATTCCTTTTATAGAAGAGAAATTCAGGATATTAACTGGGATGAGAGTGCTTGAAATTGGATGTGGCGAAGGCGGAGTACTGAAAGCTTTTATTAACAGAGGCTGTTTGGGTGTGGGAGTGGAACTTGATATGGCGAGAGTAGAACTTGCTAATACTTTTCTTCCGGACGATATTGCAGCGGGTAAGTTAAAACTTGTGGCGAAAGACATTTACGAATCAGATGCCGAAAAAGACTTTAACGGCTCTTTCGACATAATCGTTTTAAAAGATGTTATAGAACATATCCATGATCAACCCAGGTTGATAAGCTGGATGAAAACATTTTTAAAACCCGGTGGTATTATTTTCTTTGGCTTCCCGCCCTGGTATATGCCGTTTGGCGGTCATCAGCAAATATGTAAGTCGGCAATATCCCGATTACCTTATATTCATTTACTGCCCCGATTTCTATACAAATGGATTTTGAAATCGGGAAAGGAAAATGTTGCTGAAATGATGGAGGTGAGGGATACCGGTATCAGTATAGAAAGGTTTGAACGGATTTGTAAACAATCAGGATATGTTATTCAGCATAAGCGACATTATTTATTAAACCCTATTTACGAATGGAAATTCGGTTGGAAGCCGATTCGGCAACTGCGGTTTATACAGGCGCTTCCTTTTATCCGAAACTTTTTAACTACATGCGTATATTATTGTATTGAACCGGTTGGGAAGGTTGAGAAGTGAGTGGTGAGAATTGTGATAGGAGAGATGAATTTTGAATAAGCCACAAGCTCATAGCCCATAGCCCAAAGCTGACTGCTAGTACCTGACAGCTCTAAAATAATTGTTTAAACGCTTCTTCACCTTCCTTCTGTTCAAACACATCAATTGCCTGTTTTACCTTTTCGGTTGTTTGCAGTTCTTTTGAAGTAGGTGTTGAACCATATTTAACAGCTCCTTTTAACCATTTACCCTTTTCTTTTGTTTTATACAAATCATATTGACCGTGTTCATTTTGTTTTTCAACTATAACTGTATAGGCGATCAGAGGTCGTTTATGATGAATTTTAAAAAAGAGAAAATGTGTAGGGCGCCTTTGTCCTTCTCTTTTATGTAGAACTGTTGCTTTTATTTTATCGGGTAGGAGTAACTGATAAGATTGCATAACCGTTGAAAAGGTTTGCAATTTAAAAAAATAAAAACCTGTAAATTATCAAATGAGTTTCTTTTGCATTCCTTTAACGGAGAATAAAACAAAACGTAAATTAAAATTTTAGGCAACGACTAATTTTTTTAATTGCTTTATCCAGTTGTTGCAAAACCAAAGAATTATTAAAGCAATAAGCGCAATAATTGTATCAATAAAAGACCACCACACCGGTATATCACGTAATCTTTCCCAGACTAAAGCCATTACAATACTTAATGCAGAAGCAATAATACCCCAACTCACCACCCATTCGTTTTTAATAGGATCCTTTAACGGACCTATAAAAGCAATCGCAATCAACACATGTGCAAAGGCAAGCCAGTCGAAACCATATCGCATGAATGGATAATTCTTATCTGTGTCAATGATGCCATTATTTACATAAGTAAGCCATTCTCGGAGAGATTGGGGTAATGAATCAGGATTTGATAATAGAATTTTCAATTCCGTTTGCAGGGATATTGCCGATATTGCATTCAACAACAAACCAATAATTGTAATAACCAGGGCTATTTTAATTTTACGGCGAATCCTGGCTTCTTCATAATCAGTATTTGCCATTATTTAAAAGTTTAGATATATGAAGTTACAAAAACCTGTATATACGTTAGC
>JBDHYJ010000056.1:0-33382 GCA_039811345.1 Chitinophagaceae bacterium | reverse complement strand
CGGTTAACGGTTTTTTATAAGGGTTCTAAACCTCACGAAATTATAAGTTTTATATTAGGGTTGCAAGTGCTACTTTTAAAACCAACTGCAATTAAAAACGCCCCTTAACGGGGCGTTGATGAATATTTATATAAGATGGAAATTAATTACTTGAACTCTCTTGAACCATCGGGTTGATACACAAAGCGGAATTTATGCCATATATGCGTTGGCATTGGGCCTACAAAATCTTCATAACGGGCAGATAGCATTTCCACTTTTACATAGTTGTTATCTGTTGTTTTAAACACAAAAAACATACCTGCCTTTGGACTAAAACTATGCGTAACATGATCATAGTTAAACCATCCGGTTGTCATACCAGAATTAATGGCTAATTTGGAACTTGTAGTATCGTATGCGTATCCGGTTTCGGGAGCAACGGTGTAAGTATCGAATATCCCTTTTTCAGTAACTACACCTACATTGCCGGGTCCACTGGCGTGGCTGTTTACAATGATGGTAGCTAAACGAATCCCAAAATCCCATTTGGTGGTAGCAGAATCGCTCACTTCTATTGCTTTCCCATCCTTAAAACTATAAAAAGCAAAGTTGCCTGTAGTAGAGGCGCGGATAGAGTCGGTTTTGGTAACCGCCGGGGTTACTTCTTTCTTTTGATCTTCTTTTTTGCAGGATACAAAACCCATTACTAATGCAACGAACGATAAAGCACTCAACTTAAACATTGTCATAAAAACAGAAGTATTAAAATTTAAAATTCAGGTTTACAAAAAATATGCGCCCGTATATATTGGGCATATATACCTTATTGGTATAATTAAGTAAGTTTTCTATGCCTCCCTGGATATCAATATATCTGCCCAGGTTTTTAGTAACACTAATATTCAGAAGGGCAAAACCTTTTATAAATTCATGGTCATTATCCAAAATGTCGTTTCCATCATTAAACCCATCCAGACCATTAAACCCGAACCTGCCCCTGTATTTGGCAAAAATCATGGCACTGCCCTTTAATTTATTATTGTTATATCTGATGCTAATATTGCCCGAGTGTTTGCTTCTGTTAAATAATCCTTTGTAATCACTCAAAGCCACAAGGCTACTCACATTAGTAAGCGGATCCCTCTTATAGATTTCACTATTCTTCAATTCACGGATCACTTCTTTGTCTTTTGCTATCAGGAATTGATAAGACAGGTTCACTGAAAACTGCTTATTGAACCGGTGTTGTATCGTAAGTTCAGCACCTTCCGTAAATACCCGGTTCACATTTTTATAAGAAAAAAAGCCGGTTCCGTTTTTTGAGATGAATGGCAGACTGTATGATTCTATCAGGTTGGAAATATCATTTCTAAATACATTCAATTTAAAAACTGTATTCACCTTCAGAGTATAATCAAGTCCAAGGTTTATTCCAACTGATTGTTCAGGTCTTAATTCTACCGGTACCATATATCGTCTCACGTCTTCATTATCTTCCAGTAAACCTCTATTTATCTGGTCCTGCAATACATTCCCCAGCTCCCTGGCACCTACGATATGATAATTAACCATTGCATTATCAAAATTTAGGAATTGCTGCCTGAAATCCGGCGCTTTGAATCCTGTTCCCACGCTTGCTTTTACAATAAATTCGGGGGTAAATTTATAGGCGAATGCAATCTTTGGACTTAGCTGCGCCTTATAGAGTACGTTTTTGTCGTAGCGGACACCGGCAATAATATTTGCCTTATTAAATACCCATTGCTTTTGACCGAACAGATACCATGAGTTAAGCTGATACTCTTTTTCGTACCGTGTTGAACTTACTTTTTCCCAATTATATCCGGCGCCGGCCATCCACAGAGAGTTGGGGTCTTTGCCAATATTCAACTGAATCTCAGGCTTGATAAGGGTTTGGCTTAAACCAATATGGTCAAAAAGCTCGCCTCCGGTTTTATAAAACACATTGGCGTTATTCGAGTAATTAGCGCCATATACCTGAACGGAATATGATATAAGATCATGCACCCGGTTTTTATACCGTAGAAACAGGCTTTTATCTTCTTCGATGGTATGACCTCCAACTGCTACTACATTATTGTCAGGGTAAATCAGGTAGGCATTCTTTTGTTTTCCCGATGAATACCGTACTGAAGCCAGTAAATTACTTTTGTCATTAAAGTCATATACCATTTTACCGCTAAAGCTATAATCGGTAAATGGGTCTACGGTTTGCCCGTAAATATTTTTATCGAAATCATAGCCATCGCTGCTATACCTTTTACCAAAAATCTGCCAGGCTGCTTTTTTGGATTTAATATTTGCTGATGCGGTTAACCCCAGGGTATTATTGGTAGCATAATGGCTTTGAAAGTTGAAATCGTTTTTTTGAGGATTGGCAGTAATGATATTGATAACACCTGCCAGGGCATCTGAACCGTACAGGCTGGTAGCCGGTCCTTTTAAAATTTCGATTTGTTTTATATTTCCAACTGCAATACGGCCAAGATTAATTATTCCTGCATTTCGGCCGGTAACGGGTTCTCCATCAATTAATATCAAAGTATATGCGGGATCCAGTCCCTGCATTTGAATACCATCTCCAAAAGGATTGGGATAACCCTGAAGTGCTGTACCCAGCGGATTGGAAGCTATCATCAACCCGGTTTGCATTTGTAATATATCTATTAACCGTTGTGCCCCGGATTGCCTGATGGTAGCCGCACTTATTACCTGAACGGGAAGAGGTATATTGGAGACCTTATTTTCAGTGCGGGTAGCAGTAACCACCACTTCATTCAGCATTTCATTCCCATTTACTGAAGTATCCCGCAGTGGCTGATTCACAGTGCTGCGGTGCAGTGAATCCTGTGCCTGCAATGAAAATGAGTAAGAAATGAAAAGAAGGACGGTAAAGTTTAATTGCAACCTCATGACAATCCGCAAAATTGAGAACTACTTCTTTTACTTTTATCACACAATTGTCATAATTCCGTCAAGTAAAGCCGGATTTGAGATGAGAAGGCGGGAACGCTAAACGAAAAACAACAAACGGAAAATCTTACCTCTCATGCCTCACTTCATTCATCTGCACACTTTTGGGCTGATAGGGGTAGCAGAAATAGCCTCCTTGCTGAATGCTTATACTGCCTGAAACAGAAAATGTTTTTTCATCATTTATATACATAAATCCAAGTTCTGCCCGTGGGTATACTGCAAAATTATTTTTACCAAACATACCATTGGTGTAATACCCTTTTTGCATTCCTGAGAGTGGTAAAGGCTGATTGAAATTGAAATATGTGGGATTAACCGATAAACCGGCAAAAGCGTAGAGGTTGTTATTTAGTCTCCTGCTTAACTGAAGACCGACAGGGGCTGAGATATAATTGGCGCTTCCCCCTTTAAAAAAAATATACCCTGCATTTATAGCGCTATATGGACTAAGAAACCATTTCTTGTTTGAAATATTATTTACATACTGTCCTTTATAAGCCAAAGAGTATGGACTGTGATAACCCAATACACTTGAAGGCAAAGCTGTTTGTGCCTGCAGAGAAAGGGAGAAAATTACTATGGCTATCACAATAATACAACGCATGAAGCAATATTTGATACATGAAATTAAGCATTGTTTGGTTAGAAAGTATAAAACCTTATACCAAACAGTCTTCAATCGTTTTCAAACCCCTGTTTACCGGAAGTTTTTTCCAAAGTATTTCATATACAGCGTTGGCAATTGGCATTTCGGCCAGCACTTCTTTATTGATAATATGTATACATCTGCTTGCATAGTACCCCTCTGCCACCATTTTCATTTCAATTTGTGCCGAAGCAACAGAATATCCTTTTCCGATCATACTTCCGAATGTACGGTTACGGCTGAAAGGAGAATAGCAGGTTACCAGCAGATCACCAAGGTACACTGAAGCTGCATAATTGGGTGACTTTCGTTCATTAAGCTTTACCGATTTATGTACCCCTACTTTAATATTCCCAATACCTACTTTTCTTAAAAATCCCGCCATTTCATCTGCAGCATTGGCAATCAGCACACTTAAAAAGTTATCACCATAACCCCTGCCATGTGCAATACCCGAAGCCACGGCATATATATTTTTGAGTATGGCAGCGTATTGCACACCATATATATCATTATTAACAATGGTATTAATATATGGAGTGTTGAAGTTGGCTGCTATATTTTTAGTGGTGGATGGGCTTACTCCCGAAAAAGTAAGATAAGAAAGTCTTTCTGCCGCTACTTCCTCTGCATGGCAGGGTCCCATGATAGTGAAATAGTTTTCAATATTGAACTTGTATTTATTTTTAAGATACTCGTTCAGCAGCAGGTTGTGTTGCGGAATCATACCTTTTACTGCTGAAATAATATTCTTCCCTGCAAGCTCCCTGGCTGTAATTCTGTTGAAAACCAGTGCAACATAAGCAGAAGGGGTAACAATAACAATGTGATCTGAGTTTGCAATTAATTCTCCCGGCTCGGTAAACAGCGTTAACAATTTAGTGTCAAATGCTACTGATGTAAGATAATTGGGATTGTGTTGTCTCTTTAAAATATACTTCAGTATTTCGGGGCTTCTTACACACCAGTTGATGCGGTTGCCATTATCGGTTAGCATTTTTGCTAATGCCGTTCCCCAACTACCGCTTCCGATTATCCCGAATTGCATAAAATAAAAATGTTTGAAGCACAAAAGTAGGCCTCAAACATTAAACCCTTTTACTTCTTTTCTTCAAACAATTGTTCTTTGGGAACAACCACTACTTTAGTTCCATTCTTGATTGTTTTGCTGACAATAGTATATGGCCCTGTTACTACTTCATCACCTTCGTTAAGACCGCTGATAATTTCTATATTATTGATATCCTGTATGCCCGTTTTTACCTGAACAAGTTTAACAGTATTATCTTTCTGCACTACAAAAACAACTTCAAGCATAGCGTCATTTAGTGATGATTGAGTATCGCCAACAGCGGGAGTTTTTCCTGCAGAGTTGCTGTTATTTTTTGCAGCAACAGTTTTTTTCGAAGTTGCCGAAGCCGTATCATTTTTGTCACGGGTAGTTACTGCGTTAATAGGTACGGATAAAACATTATGATGTGTTTTGGTTTGTATGTCAGCGCTTGCGCTCATACCCGGGCGGAAGGGAAATTTTTTGGGATGAGTGGGGTCAAATAAATCAGCATACGATTCATGTGAAATCCTGATACGCACTTCGTAGTTGGTAACGTCGGTACTGCTCGATAAAGAAGCAGCTGTTTGTGTGGCAGCGCCTTTCTGACTTGCTGCAATATGAGTTACTGTACCTTTAAATTTTCTGTCGTTGTAAGCATCTACATCTATAATAGCGGTGTCTCCCAAATTGATTTTTTGTACATCATTTTCCCCAACTTCCACTCTTATTTCATATACACTAATATCGGCAATTCGCATCATTTCCGTACCTGCCATCATAGAGTTGCCAACAACCCTTTCTCCCTTCTTTACATTCAGCAATGAAACAACCCCAGTCATCGGAGAAATCAACTCGGTTCGGCTAAGGTCTTTATTTGCTTTTTGAAGGTTTGCTGCGGCACTTTTCTCCTGGGCTTCGCTGCTGCGAATACTTTGAAGTGCGGCATCATAATTGGCCTGGGCGGTATTGAGTGAGTTTTGTGCCTGTTCAAATTCCGCTTTAGAAATCACTTTGTCGTTCAACAATTGTTTCTGTCTGTCATAAGTTGTTTTGGCAAAATCAAGAGCAGATTTCAGCGCTTCAAGCTGGGCTTTTGCGTTGGCAACAAGCGATTGCTGACCAGCTACCTGGGCAGCAGCCTGATCGCGTTGTGTAGCATAAATGTCTGCATAAATACGGGCAAGTACCTGTCCTTTGTGTACACTGTCTCCTTCTTCTACATTCAGCGCAGTTATTTCGCCAGATACATCAGGACTGATTTTCACTTCTATTTCAGGGTACACTTTTCCACTGGCAGTTACTATCTCTGTTATATCGCGGCGGGTTACTTTTTCTGCCGATACTTTTGTGCCTTCGTCCTTTCCTATTACGCCGGCTTTCTTTAAACTGATCAGCAACACAACCAGCGCAACCAATATGATGATGATCCAAAGCAGTTTTTTATTCATGGTAATAATGTATTAGGTAGCTGTTCATAATTTAACACCCTGTCCTTTGTAGAACTCGAGTACTTTCATTTTAAATACGTAATCAAACTGGGCAATTAGCAAATTAATGCGTGCATTATATAAGTTTGACTGGTTTGTGAGCCATTCAATAGTTTGCATTACACCTATTTGATAGCGTTTCGTAGCCAGGTCAAACGACCGTTCTGCAGTTACTACTTCTTTTTGTCTTGCTTTATAGGTTTGAAATGAGCCTCTTGCCTGATTAAATGCAGTATATATGTCCTGCTTTAGTTTAAGCGTATCCTGCTCTACAATCAGCTCTTTGTTTTTTATATCAATTTTTGCTCTTTCAATATTTGCCCTGGCAGACCATCCGTTAAAAATAGGGATACTTAAACCGATACCAACAGATTGCCCGAAGTTATTTTTGATTTGTGCACCATAATCCGACCATAGGCCGCTAAAGTTTTTCTTGCTGGTTACAATACCTGTTTGAGGGAAATACACCGGTAGTTTATCCACTCCGTTCATCACATAAATATTTTCATTAGGAAACACACCTAAGGGTACCTGGCTTGTTGATTTGAATGGAGAAAAAAAGCGGGAACCTAACTGACCAAATGCTGAAATAGTGGGATACTGCCTGCTGCGTGCAACATCGTAAGATTTTCTTGAAGCAAGAAGACGTAGATTATTAACTTTTATCTGTGGTTGCGACTGCATTGCCTGTGTATATATCTCAGCAGGAGATATCTCCAGTATATTGTCAAGTGGTATCTGATCAACAGAAGGAACATCGAGTTCAAAACTTGCATCAGCGGGTAAATTAATCAACCCTTTCAAAGTAAGTTTATCTACTTCAATTGTAGTTTGAGCAGTAGTTAAATTAGCGCTGTCCCTTGCTACCTGTGCGGCTAATTCAGCAGCATTCAATTCGGGCAGTGCACCGGCATCCACCTGCATTTGTGTATTCCGCAACTGGGCCTGGCTCTGATGTAGTTGTATCTCGGTCACTTTTGCCTGTTCTATATCGAGCAAGACTAAAAGGTATTGCCGTGCTACATTTAATGCGATGTCATTTTTCGCTTTATCAACTGCGGCCTCATCCGCCTGCCTGTTCAGTTCATTGGCTTTTATGGTATTTCGCTGGCTGTTCCAGTTGAATAAATTCACCTGGGTGTTTAATCCAAACTGCTGATACATGGCATTGTTATCGCTGTATGTATTAGTAGTATAATCCAGCGACCTGCCGAACTGAAAACCATGATTGCCTGTAAAATTGAGAGAAGGTATTTGCTGAAGCCTGCTTTCCTTAAGTAAAATGGCGGAAACTCTTGCCTGGATATCTGCCTGGCGAACAGATACATTATTTTCAATTGCATATTCCACACATTTCCTCAGGTCCCACCTGGTATTATCTTGTGCGCGCACCGAAAGGTTAGCAAATACGATGCCTGCAATCGTAAAATAAATAACATATTTTCTCATGAAAGTTATAATTGAAAATGGTACCCTTTGAGCAGATATCAACTTTAAATACCATTTATTCTACAAATATTCAACTAAAAAAACATTTGACAAAACCTGTTATATATTATTTAACGCCTGCCGGAGGTCATTAATAATATATTCCGGCTCTTCCTGTCCGACATATAACCTCAGCATCCGCTGGCTTTTTTTTGTATTATCATAATTGCTTTCCTTTACAGATGCACAGCCGGGGATGATTAGTGATTCATATCCGCCCCAGCTAACTGCCATAAGAATATGTTTAAGGCTTTCGCAAAAAATAACGATATCATCTATTTTTTTTACATCTAAATAAAACGATAACAACCCACAGGCGCCCTTCATTTGCTTTTTGGCCAGGTCGTATTGCGGAAAGCTTTCATCATGCGGGAATATTATTTCTTCTACCTTGGGATGCTTTTTCAGAAAATTTAATACCTGCTTAGTATTTTCCGTAACCTTTTGCAACCGGATGGGAAGGGTCCTGAGTCCGCGGATAAGAAGCCAGGCATGAAAAGGAGTAACACCAAGTCCTGCTGTGCAATACTCATTATTAAAAATCTTTTGCATCATTGCAGTGCTCCCGCAAAGTACACCGGCTACCACATCACTATGCCCTCCTATATATTTTGTTGCAGACTGCAGGGACAAATCTATACCCAAAGCCAGCGGTTTTTGGTAGAGAGGAGTGCAGTAACTGTTATCACAAATGGTAAGGATATCTCTTGACTTTGCCAGTTCTGCTATTGCCGCAAGATCCTGTAGTCCAAGACTCCATGAATTGGGTGACTCCAGATAAATGATTTTTGTATTAGGAAGTATGGCCTGCTCAAAGTTCCGGGTGTCTGAACCATCAACATAAGTAGTAGTTACACCGAACCGGGGTAGTATATGATTAAACAGCTTTTGCGCCCAGGTATAGGGTTTGCTTACCGAAACGATATGGTCACCCAATGCAACATTTGCCATCACAGCCGCATAAATTGCTGAAGCGCCACTATTGAAAACAAGGCAATCTTCCGCCTCATCGAGTGCGGCAAGTTTTTTGCGCAGGATATCTACAGTAGGATTTAGCCCCCGGCTGTAAAGGTAGCCGCTATACTCGTTTTCAAATAGCTTCCGCATATCGTCTACTTTGCGGCAGGCAAAGTTGCTGGTTTGAATTATTGGAGGCGCCACTGCATTAAAATAAGATGACCGGTCCTCTCCTAATTCATTAATTATATAAGAAACATCCATTATGATGGTTTTTGTTTTTTGTGATAGAATAAGAAATAGAGCAATGCAAAGAACAATAAAAGTACTACACCGGTCAGAGCAGCCATTGGTTTATCAATTATTACCGCTACCGCAATACCTGTGTACGATAGTACAAAAATACCAGCAAGTAGAGGTGTCCATTTTGTCCATACACCGGTTATCATATTTTGATTCTTTTTTCTTTTTCGCAGAATAAAAATTGTTGCTGCAGATACGCTCATACCAATGCTATCTAAAAACATGGTAAAGCCAAGTATATTATCAATTTCTTTTCCGAGAAAAGTTATAATAAGGGTCATCGCGGCAAATACCGTTAACCCGCCGGTTAGCGCCTGGGTTTTTGGATGGCGTATGGAAAAAAATTTTGGCAGTACCCTATCCTCGCTCATGGCATACATTACCCTCGGATTGCTCATCAGTGTTACATTAACATAAGCCAGTACCGACAGGAACATAAGCATGTCAAAAAATTTAGCGCCTGTGGCGCCAAACCATGCTTCGCAAAGCAGGGCACCGATGGCAGATACATTTTTCATTTCCTCAAAACCTATCACCCTTGTATAAGCGAAGTTTATACCCATGTATAATATTATGGTTACGAGTATACCGATGATTATACCTTTGGGAAGTATGTTAGTATTTTTTATTTCGCTTCCAAAATTGATGGTTTGCTGGTAACCGCCATAAGAAAAAAATACCGGTACAAGGCTTATTAAAAACAAGGTCAATCCACTATGGTCCCCGGCCTTGTATACCCCGGCACTATCTGTATATCCATGCGGTACAACGGTAACTCCCTTTACAATGCTTGCGATAAGCAGAATCATTACAGCAAGCTTTATTACTGTCATTATATTCTGCATTCCGGAACTGGTACTTAAACCCATAAAATTGACAGCATAAAAAAGACAAACAGCAACAAGAGCTACCAGTACATTAAAAACCTGCCCCGAAGGTGTACCGAATAGCAGATCGCTTACATAGTCTGACCCGATAAGAGCAACGACACCCAGCGAAGCGGCATTGCTAATAAGAATTAGTGCATTTACAGTAAATCCAATGGAGGGATGATAGCATTCGGCAAATATCTTGTAATATCCGCCAGTGGCAGGCAATCGTATACCAATTTCAGCATAAGTAAGTGCACCGCAAAGAGCGATCAGACCGCCAGCCAGCCATGCTGCAAAAAAAACTATAGAGGTGCCGGAGGTAGCTGCAACCTTAGCAGGTGTGCCAAAAATTCCCATGCCTATAACAAGGCTGACCACAATTATAGTAAGCGAAAAAAGCCCCAGTTGATTTTTTGTGGTCATGCACAGCTTTTATTATTTGAATACTAAAAACAGCTATCGTTGAAGATAAGTATAAATGCGGGATTATATAACTATTAAGGGGCTAAGCTTTATTCCAATTAGTCGTATGATATTCTGTCGTCACAAACCTTGCTTGCCGGGAGTCATTTTTTTACCGCAAAGAGCGCAGAGTTTTCACGCGGAGAGCGCAAAGGGAAAACTTTTGTTCATATTTCTCTTTCTTCTTCTCTGCGTGTATTTCTCCAGGCTTCGAATTATTATGTACGAACTAAAATTGTTGCGAATATTAAAACTGTACCTTCCTCTTCTGTTTCAGTGAAACGTAGCCTACATGGAACAGCAGGTAAGTAAAATTAAAACATATCTTCCTGCTGTTTAATTATCATACCTATCCCAGGTACGATCTTAGCATCCAGGCCATTTTTTCGTGTTGCTTCAGTAATCCGGTGAGGAAATCGCTACTGCCTATATCTTTATATTTTTCATGAAACTCCTCAATCTGTTTACGCAGGTTGACGATGATTTGCTCATGATCAGCATCAAGGTTGGGTATCTGTTCGTTAAATGCTGTAGGTACTTCAGGTTCTTCCAGTGAAGCAAGTTTAAGCAGGTGCGATAACCGGCCTTCTGCAAAATGACCTAAAGTTCGGATGCGTTCAGCTATTTCGTCTATGATCTCTGCCAGCTCTGTATATTGTGCTTCGTAGAGTTTATGTAATTCCATAAAACTTGAACCTTCAACATTCCAGTGATAGCTTCTTGTCTTGTTGTAGAGTATGTGTTCATCGGCCAAAATCTGGTTGAGGACTTCTGCAACTGCCTGCCGGTTTCTTTCTGTGATTCCAATGTTTACGTTAGCCATAATAAATGATTTTCTGTTTAAACCACAATAACTGCACCATTCGCACTTTTGTGTAATTATGGCATAATTATACAGCCAAACATCAATATAATGCCATAAGCGTTGTGAAATGAAAACTTATTAGCAATTCAATAACATAAACAGAGTAATAATTGCAGGAATATAAAAAATCAATGATGAGGATTTTCCCCCACTAATTAAGACAGCAAGTTCGAAATCGTTCATTGATATCTGTTATCAGCTTTTCAAGAGCCTCTTTTTTATGAAAAAAGAATACAGAGCCTTCAGAAACTTTTCCAAATTCCAGCGAATAGTACTCACCCGTGCCTGACAAGTCTTTTACGTAAATAATAGTAATAGTAACCGCGTCGGCGAGCTGGCAAGTTTTTTCTGCCCTTTCGGGTTTCTCCTGTATGTAAGTGTCCAGCATTTCAATCATCATTGTCAACGAATCTATCAATCTTGGAATTGAATCACAGCAGATGGTCAGCGTATAAGGATCGGGATAATATTCAACCCTTAAACTGAGATCCCAATTCGGTTTGTTTTGAATTACCCGTGGGGCAAATCCGGTAAACTTTATACCCGGCTTCCTGTTGCACAATTCAACATTTGACTCGCAATCAATTTTCTTCACATCCAATAATTCCGGAAACACAAGTTGTTTTTTCTCGTCGTCCTGACAGGAAGAAAAGAAGAACGTTCCTAATAAACAACATGGGATAAATGCATATTTCATAAAGAATATTTTAAACTGAATAATGGGTAAGCAAACCCATTTGCGTTGTTAATTGTCCTTTTCTCTTAAACAACATTTTCGGTAAATCGCCAGTACATCATTCCGGAATGAACTGAAATATTCCTGTTGTGGTACATCCAGCGTAAATCCGAAGGGATGCGATTTATCTGTAAAACCCAATGAAGAATATGTAAATGGTTTTGCTAATCCAAGGTCAATAGAGTAGTTGACGAATACTTCAATGTCTGGTCCGATATTACAACGCAGATCAAGATCGCCGAGCAGGTTGTTTTTATGATTTATCAGCGAATCATTAAATGCAGCCAGCGTATCAACCAATGCTTCGATATACCTGCAGCAAACAAGGGTCGCTGTCCGCCGGTAGGTAATATTGGGGGTGTCTGCTGAAATCACCAATGTTTTATAAGAGAATTCTATTCCATATTCACGATTGTCGCAAGGGGTTTTCGAGGGCCAGCAAAATAGTGAGTAAGATTTTTCAAACTGGCCATCCTTTTCATCATTGCATGATGATAACACCAGGAATATACAGAAACCCGCTTTTAAATAATTTTTCATGATAAAATTAATTTAAAAGCTTTCGCAGGTTTTGGAAGACTATTTAAAGTTACACTTATTAGAGTCAATTCTGAAACCTTTCCTCTTGTTTTTCTATGAGTACAGTCTCAATATAGACATCAATTTTTTCCGGTTGCAATGCCTTTTTATGACCGTAGTAAATATGTTGAAATAATGAAATGGGCTTACTATTGCTCAAGCAAATTTTTCACTGTATTAATCACATCCTGCAACCGGGAAGCGTCCTGTCCGCCGGCTGTAGCCAGTGTTTTTTGACCACCACCACCGCCTTTTATCAAGGGTGCTATATGCTCTTTGATTATTTTTCCGGCATCAAGTTGCTTTGCAGCAGCCACTACTTCAGACATGCTGATGGCTACATAAGGCTTGCCATCAATATTAGCACAAAGTACTACAAGGTAGTCACGAAGATTATTTTTTAAATCAAAACATATTTTTTTCAATGCATCGGGCTGGCTTACCTGCAGTATATCTCCTATGAAGGTAACACCATTGACGATTTCGTCTTTTTGAAGAAGTTCATTACGCAATTGCACCAGGTGTCTTGCTTCAAGTCCCTCAATTCTTTTTTGCAGGGTATTTTTTTCTTCAATGAGTTTTTCAATGGCCTTCAGCGGATCCTTGGCCTTCAGCAATTCTCCGATATTTTTATAGCTATTGACTTTTTCAAAAATATATTGAATTGCGCCTGCTCCGGTAAGCGCTTCAATTCGCCGCACACCTGCTGCCACAGCAGATTCAGCAACAATGACGAACAGCCCTATCATACCGGTATTTCCTACATGTGTTCCACCACACAACTCAATGGAAAAGGAAGGGTCGGTAATGACAACCCTTACTTTGTCGCCATATTTTTCGCCAAATAGTGCCATAGCACCAAGGTTCAGTGCTTCTTCCTTTGGCATTTCCTTAATAACTACCGGTATATTCTCCCTTATCTTCCGGTTAACCAGCAGTTCTGTTTCTCTGATTTCCTCATCAGTTAGTTTGGCAAAATGCGAAAAGTCGAATCGTAATGTATCGGGAGATACAAGGGAACCTTTTTGTGTAACATGTTTTCCCAAAACCTGGCGTAAAGCGGCATGCAAAAGATGTGTGCCGGTGTGGTTATACATGGTATATAATCTCTGTTCCCAGTTGACAGACGCGTTAACCGGCAATGTTATATCAGCCGGTAAAGCATCAGTAAAATGAATGATGAGATCATTTTCCTTTTTCGTATCAGTTACCTCAATTTTCTCTTCTCCAAATTGCAGGAATCCCTTGTCGCCAACCTGTCCCCCGCTTTCAGCATAAAAAGGAGTAGTTTCCAGAACAATTTGGTATTGTTCTTTTCCTTTTGCTTTCACTTTGCGATATTTGACCACTCTTGTATCTACAAGCAGGTCATTATATCCCACAAAAGAAGTTTTATCTGTCTTGTTGACTTCTATCCAGTCTTCAGTATCAATAGCAGTGGCAACCCGGGAACGATTTTTTTGTTCGTTCATCTCGCTTTGAAACCCAGGTTCATCTACTGTCAGTCCGTTTTCAGCAGCAATAAGCCTGGTGAGATCAAGAGGGAAACCATAAGTATCATACAACTCAAAAGCATCTTTTCCGGAAATAAGAGTACCGGTATTTTTTTGTTGTTTCACAGCAGAAACGATGTCATCTATGCGCTTAAGTCCTTTTTCAAGGGTTCTCAAAAAACCTTCTTCTTCTTCATGCACTACCTTGCCCACAAAATCAACCTGCTTTTGCAGTTCAGGAAAAACCCCTGCGAATTGCTGTGCAATTAATGGAACTAATTGATAGAGTAATGGCTGTTTGAAATGCAGATAAGAATAATAATAGCGTACCGCACGCCGCAGTATCCTTCGTATTACGTACCCTGCACCAGTATTTGAAGGTAGCTGACCATCGGCAATTGTGAAGCTTATGGCACGGATATGATCTGCTATCACCCTGAAAGCAACTGCCTGCCTGCTATCTCCAAAATCGTATTGCCTGCCGGTGAATTTTTCAGTAGCGGCGATAGTGCCGGTAAACACATCGGTATCGTAATTGGATTTTTTGCCTTGCAACACACGAACCAATCGTTCGAATCCCATACCGGTATCTACATGCCTGGCAGGTAAGGGCTCAAGGTTCCCGTTTTTAGAACGGTTAAATTCAATGAATACATTATTCCAGATCTCAATAACCTGGGGATGATCGTTGTTTACCAGGGTTTTTCCATCAACAGAATTTCTTTCTTCTTCGGTCCGGCAATCAACATGAATTTCGGTACAGGGGCCGCAGGGTCCTGTATCCCCCATTTCCCAGAAATTGTCTTTTTTGCCACCGGATAAAATCCGATCCTCAGCTAAATGTTTTTTCCATTCGTTATAAGCTTCTTCATCTTTGGACAATCCTTCTTTTACATCGCCTTCAAAAACGGTGACGTATAAACGATCTTTGGGTATTTTATATATATCTGTCAAAAGCTCCCAACTCCATGCTATCGCCTCAGCTTTAAAATAATCGCCAAAGCTCCAGTTGCCCAGCATTTCAAACATAGTATGATGGTAGGTATCTACCCCCACTTCTTCCAGGTCGTTATGCTTACCACTTACCCGAAGGCATTTTTGAGTATCTGCAACACGAGGATATGGTGATTTTTTATTGCCGAGAAAATAATCCTTAAACTGGTTCATGCCGGCATTGGTAAACAAAAGTGTGGGATCGTTCTTCACTACAATAGGAGCCGACGAAACAATCTGGTGCCCCCTGCTCTTAAAAAAATCAAGAAAAATCTGCCGGATCTCTACAGAAGTCATGGTTTTATGCGTTTATATTTTTTCTGACTTTTGAAACATTAAATTTTATATTTGCCTCTACCCCGTTTTACAGACGGTTGCGAAGGTAATTAAATTATGGCTGGATTTTTGCGCGTATGCAAAACCTGCACCAGGTACCGGTAATGAAAAAAATAAAATATTATTACAATACCAATACACTCCGTTACGAAAAGTTAGTAGTGCCTTTCAGGGTAAAGCTACTGCGCATTCTGGGCTTTCTGGCTGCCGCCGCAGTTACTGCACTTATTATAGTTATGCTTGGATTCCAGTTGTTAGATTCTCCCAAAGAAATGCTGATGCGCCAGGAAAACCAGCGGATCAGAGAAGATTATGTATTGCTCAATACAAAGGTAAAAGCAATGCAGCAACAGATAGCCGATCTTGAAAAACGAGATAATCATATTTACCGGGAAATTTTTGAGGCCAATCCTATTCCTGACAGTGCACGTGCCAAAAGAATGGAAAAACAAAAAGAAGTAAAACTAACAGAGGGAATGGAAGACAATGAACTGGCTTACTCTGTGGCTGCAGTGATTGATAACCTTGATAACAGGATGGCGTTTCAAAAGAAGTCGTATGATGATATAGAGCAGATGATAAAAAATAAGGAAAAACTTCTGGCAGCTACTCCGGCAATACAGCCGGTAAGCAACAAAGACCTCAGCCGTATAGCATCAGGCTTTGGATATCGCATAGACCCGGTGTACAAAACGGTTAAAATGCATGCCGGGCTGGATTTTGCCGCGCCACAGGGAACGCCGATATACTCTACCGCGGATGGTGTGGTAAAACTTGCCGGCAATACCGGTAACGGATATGGCAACTATGTGGTTATCAATCACGGCTATGGGTATGAAACATTATACGGTCACCAGTATAAAATAAAAGTAAGATCAGGGCAACGCGTTAAGCGTGGCGAACTGATAGGCTGGGTAGGCAGTACCGGAAAGTCTACGGGTCCGCATGTACATTACGAAGTGCATAAAAACGGGCAACATATTGATCCCGTTTATTTCTTTTACAACGACCTCACTCCCGAGCAGTTTGACCGCATACTCAAAATGGCAGCTTCCGGTAATCAGAGCTTCGACTAAATTGTTAATAATTTAAAGATATATTTCTCTCCGGTTACTATTAATTTAGCAATATGTATAAGCAGTTGGATCTTTTTGCAGCATTTGAACAGCCTGAAGCTGTTCTTAAATCTCAGGGAGATCCCACAAATTTAAAGACTGAACCGGCCGATGTGTTGCCCGTTTTAGAAGAGCCTCCTGCCGAAAATAGTCTGGTTAATTTACCGGAAGAAGTTAATGTAACTATAAAAAAAGCTATTGCAGATAAACCCAGGAAAGGAAAACGAGGGCGCAAGTCATTGAAGGAGATGAATGCTGAACTGGAAATGATTGAAATTCCGCCAGACGAAATACTTTTCAAAAAACAATACTACAGTATAGGTGAAGTATCAGCCATGTTTCATCTTAATGCTTCTTTGCTGCGTTATTGGGAAACTGAATTTGATATAATAAAGCCGCGCAAAAACAGGAAAGGCGACCGCCACTTCAGACCGGAGGATATCAAAAACCTTCAACTCATTCATCACCTTCTTAGGCAACGAAAATATACTATTGAAGGAGCAAAAGAATATCTTAAAAAGAACAAATCAAAAGCTCAGCAAAATTTTGAATTGATACAACGTCTTGAAAAACTTAAAAGTTTTTTACTGCAACTGAAGGCGGGATTGTAATACAGGGTTTATTCGATTTTCATCTTTAACATTATCTCAATAAATAAGAACCCCACTTAACAATTTCCGGCTTTTAATTTGTGCGATAACAAAAGGTAAAGAAAAGAATAAGGGAAAATATTTATTTTCTATACCCGTTTTTTTAGACGCTTAATTGTTATTAACCATGATTAATCCTATCCGAATTTTTGTTTCCTTCCTTGCACTTTTTTTGTGCTTTAGCTTTCAGGGATTTAAGCGAATAACAGCAAAACCGGCGGGTATCATTACTGCAGATAATGACACTTCCGTTTCTTCGGAGAAGAATACTTTATCAAAACCGCCTGCCAGTACCTTTAAGGTTGTAATAAAGAAAAGCGCATACGAGATGACGTTATATGATGATGAGGGCTGGTATGGTACATATCCTGTTGTGTTTGGAAATAAAAGTCAGGACGACAAGCGTATGGAAGGCGACAGGTTAACACCTGAAGGTCATTTTAAAATTATTGGCAAAAAAGTACATAAAAAATGGGGCAAATTCCTGATGCTTGATTATCCTACCAAAGAGAGTTATGAAAAATTCAGAGCACTAAAGGCTTCAGGTTCAATTCCAAAAAAAGCGACTATTGGCGGTGGAATAGGCATACACGGTACCCGCCCCAATGAGGAATGGGTTATTGATAAATTTATTAACTGGACCAGTGGCTGCATTTCTGTAAGGTATAGTGATATGGATGAACTGTATGATATGCTGCCAATAGGCACAGAGGTAATTATAGAAAAATAATTACTACAGGGTTTTATCTACTTGGTTTTTATATTTTGATATCAGGCCATCTCTTATGAGGTGGCTTTTCTTATTTACTTGATTATCTCTTGTTAACTGTCTGAGAGTTACAGTTTGATTTAAAGCAATTGCCTGAAGGTTTTATGCCAGGGGTGACTATGTTTTATACTTATGTTAATCGGAAGCTTGCAGCGAAAAAAATTGATAACACATCTATTGAATGGAGTATCCCGGTATTTTCAAAAGCCGGTAAGAAACCCCCGCAAAGCCTGCCGGGGGGTTTTCTTTTAATAACAGGTTTGATTTACCTTCACAGCTTATGCAAATCAGGGTTTTAATTTTTCTTCTTCTGGGGTTACCTTTTTTCAGCAATGGGCAGGACTCCGCCACTCATCCGTTAATGGTGCAAACTATTGGCAGGCTTCCTTATCTCGAATATGGCCTCGGAGACGACAGGCTCGGTGGGGCTAAAATGACCTATCTCGATTCGGGCGTGGTAATGCAGGTGGTAGATTCGGCAGAGGGTAAGTATAAAGTTCAGTTGTCAAAAAATCATTCAGCTTATATACCAAAGGAAAATGTATCAAGACTTCCGTTTAAAATTCCGCGCCCTTACTATCTAAGTGCCGGCTGGAAAGTGTATGGCGATGACACTACCAATGCAGATTACGTTACCATACTTCTTGATGAACGGCTCCCATATCGTAGCATACAACAAATTAACCCATCGAGAATTGTAATTGATATTTTTGGAGCCACTTCCAATAGCAATTGGATATCGCAGTTTAAATCGGTGAAGGAAATAAAGAACACCTGGTACGAGCAAACCGAAGACGATGTAATGCGGGTATTTATTGAATTAAAACACAACCAGCATTGGGGATATCATATTTCATACGATACTGTAGTCTCAAAACTCATCATAAAAGTAAAGCGGCAACCACCCTCATTAGTACTCAGCCGTATGAAGATTGCCATTGATGCAGGACATGGCGGGGATAATATAGGTGCAACAGGTGTAAAATCGGGTATAAAAGAAAAAGACTATACCCTGAAAATTGCCACGGAGCTGAACAAACTGCTGCGCAAATACAAAGTGAAAACATTTATGGTGCGCACCAAGGATACTACGTTGAGTATGGCAGAACGTATAGGCATGTTAAAAGCCTGGAACCCCGACCTGCTTATCAGTGTTCATCTTAACTCATCGGGTAACCCGCAGATAAGTGGTACGAGTACCTATTACCGTTATATAGGGTTTAGAAGTTTATCCCAGTCTATTCTTTCCCGTATGCTTGAGCTAAAGCTCACGGAAGCGGGTAATGTGGGGGGCTTCAATTTTGCACTGAATGGGCCTACAGATTATCCTAACTGCCTGGTAGAAGTGGCATTTTTAAGCAACCCTGCGGATGAGAAAAGAATATTGAATGCAAAATTCCGGTCGTCAGTAGCACAAAAGATTTTTGAAGGCATTAATGACTGGTTGAAAAAAATTAAATAAATCAATAAATAAAAAACATGGAAAAAAATTCGCAGTACACGTTTGTTCATCATGTTTATTTCTGGCTTCATAACCCCGAAAGCACAGCAGATTTTGATGCATTGGTTGCAGGGTTAAAGAAGCTGTCGGCCGTTACTACCATTGGCTCTTTTTATATCGGTAAACCTGCAGATACCAACCGGCCAGTTATAGACCGGTCTTATTCTGTATCGTGGCTGGCATTGTTTGCCAATAAAGCAGACCAGGACAGCTACCAGGTTGATCCCCTGCACCTGAAGTTTGTAGAAGACTGCGAGCATCTCTGGAAAAAAGTGATAGTGTACGATAGTGTGAATGTTTAATAATTTACCACCTGTTCTTCTATAGCCCTCGGAATTTCCCTCCATTCATATTGCTGGTTGCGGAGTTGTGGTTCAAAACCCGCTTCTCGTATAGCATCCTGCATTGACCGGTAGGTAAATCTATGCGGTGCACCGGCGGCACTCACTACATTTTCCTCTATCATAATACTGCCAAAATCGTTTGCGCCTGCACGTAAGCAAATCTGTGCCGTCTTCTTGCCTACCGTGAGCCAGGAAGCCTGGATATTTTTTATATTAGGCAGCATGATGCGGGACAGGGCAACCATTCTTATATATTCTTCAGAGGAGGTAAGATTGTGCACTCCCCTGATGCGGGCAAGCAGGGTATCCACATCCTGAAAAGTCCAGGGGATAAATGCCAGGAAACCTTTTGCATCGGCTGGTTTTCTGCTTTGCACTTCCCTTAGCTTTACAAGATGTTCAAAGCGTTCCTGAATAGTCTCCACATGGCCAAACATCATGGTAGCGCTGGTGGTTAAATACAGTTTATGCGCCTCATGCATGATATCGAGCCACTCCTGCGCCCCGCATTTTCCTTTGCTGATCAGTCGCCTTACGCGGTCTATCAAAATCTCCGCCCCAGCTCCCGGCAGTGAATCCATTCCGGCTTCTTTCAAAGCTTTCAGCACATCGTGGTGGCTCATTTTTTCCAGCTTGCAAATATGGGCTATTTCGGGTGGGCCGAGAGCGTGTAGTTTTATATCAGGAAATTCGTTTTTTATCTGTCTGAAAGTAGTGGTATAAAAATCCAGTCCCAGTTTAGGATGATGCCCGCCCTGGAGCAATAGCTGGTCTCCGCCGTATTTAATGGTTTCTATAATTTTTTTCCGGTAGGTATCCATATCCGTTATATATGCATCCTTGTGCCCGGGAATGCGATAAAAATTACAGAATTTGCAATTGGCGATACAGACATTGGTTGTATTTACATTACGGTCTATCTGCCAGGTTACTTTTTCATGCGGCACCTGTTTTTTTCGCAATTCGTCAGCCGTATACATAAGTTCTGCCAGCGAAGCATGCTGATACAGGTATAGTCCTTCTTCAACAGTCAGAAATTCAAAATGAATCGCTTTTTGAAAAATGTCTGCAAGGTTCATAAGGGGCAAATTTACTAACAATATGAATGATGAACGGTCTGTATTTTGAATTACAAATGATCTAAATTTATGGGATCATATATGAAAGGAATAGCAGTATCAATAATAGTTTTTATATACTTGCAATTATCAGGTTTAGTACTGACAGGTCAGGAGATATTTTCCGGCGAGCCTGCCCGTCTGATCACTACTTTTAAATTTCAGCAATTCAGTGGCGGGGTGATGATATTGAAGGCCAGGGTGAACAACTATAAGGATACCCTCAGTTTTATTCTTGATACGGGGAGTGGTGGTATATCACTTGATTCCACAACAGTGGTGGAATTAAATATACCAACTGAGCCAAGCACCCGTACCATCAGGGGTATTGCCGGGGTAAGAAAAGTAAATTTTTTGTATAATGCCACACTGCATCTTCCGGGGTTAACGGTTGACAGTCTGAATTTTCATATAAATGATTATGAAATTTTAACCAGCGTTTACGGAGTTAAGATTGATGGTATAATCGGGTTTAGTTTTCTGAGCCGTTATATTGTTCATCTCGATTATGACAATCTTGAGATTTCCGTATATACAAAAGGGGATTTCAAATATAAAAGGGGTGGTTTTACGATAAAACCCCTTCTTACTTCCATACCTATAATCTCTTCAAAATTTCGTGATAACGACAAGTTCTCTGCGAGGTTTTATTTTGACACAGGTGCAGGGCTTTGTTTTTTGTTATCCGAAGACTATGCTTCAGACAGTCTCGTAATCAAGCCCAAAAAGAAACGATTTTTAACGCAGGCTGAGGGTCTGGGCGGTAAAACCCAAATGTATCTAACAACGGTAAAAGAAGTACGAATAGGTCCCTATCGTTTTCGAAAAGTGCCTACCTATATTTTTGATGATACATACAATATTACAGCGTATCCATACCTGGCAGGTTTGATTGGAAATGATTTGCTTCGAAGATTTAATGTCACATTAAATTATCCAAAAAAAGAAATACGACTTATACCCAACACTCATTTTTATAGTCCGTTTGATTATGCATATACCGGGCTGAGTATTTATGATATTAATGGCAGAGTAATGGTAGAAGATATTGTTAAAGGCTCCCCTGCTGAGAAAGCAGGTTTTCAAACAGGTGATATCCTGGTAAGTGTTGACAACAATTTTTCGGGTAATATACAGGAGTATAAAAACATACTGCAATCAACAAACAGGAAAATGAAGGTTATCGTTAACCGTAATGGTGAACTTGTTATTCTTACGCTCAAGCCGGCAAGTATACTGTAATTGTACAAATTATCAATTAGCCGATTATTTCTCATATTTGTAAATTGATTTTGAAATAAGCAGAATACTATTAGTATGATACATTTTGAGCAGTTTGTCCTGCAGAACGGATTAAAAGTTATTGTGCATGAAGATCATTCTACCCCTATGGCTGTGGTAGATGTGATGTATGATGTTGGCGCAAGAGATGAAGATCCTGCTAAGACCGGGTTCGCCCATTTATTTGAACACCTAATGTTTGGCGGCTCTGTCAATATCCCAACTTATGATGAACCATTGCAGGCGGCAGGGGGTGAGAATAATGCCTATACTACCAACGATCTTACCAACTACTATTGCCAGTTGCCGGCAGAAAATATTGAAACAGCATTCTGGCTCGAAAGTGACCGGATGCTAAGTCTTGCATTTGGCGATAAGAGCCTTGAAGTACAGCGCAAAGTAGTCTGCGAAGAGTTTAAAGAACATTACCTGAATAAACCCTATGGTGATGTATGGCATAAAATGCGGAACCTTGCTTTTACAACGCATCCTTATAAATGGATGACGATTGGCGCCGAACTGAGCCATATTGAAAATGCTTCTCTTAATGATGTGAAGCAATTCTTTTTTAAACATTATACACCTGCAAATGCCATACTTGTAGTTGCCGGTCATGTAACTACCGGTCAGGTAAAAGAACTTGCTGAAAAATGGTTTGGTGATATACCCTCCGGTAAAAAATATATTCGCACACTTCCTCAGGAGCCACCGCAGCATACCGCCCGCCGGCTGGAAGTTCATGCTAAAGTGCCAATAGATGCTATTTACAAATGCTGGCATATATACTCCCGCCTCGACCGGCGATATTATATAATAGACCTGCTTTCCGAAATACTTGGTGGTGGGGCTTCTTCAAGACTTTATCAGTCACTGGTAAAAGAAAAACAACTGTTCAGTAATATTGAATGTTATCATTTCGGTACTATAGACGCCGGACTGCTTACTATAGACGGAAAACTTGTGAAGGGAGTAAGTATGCAGGATGCCGAAGCAGCTATTGAAGAAGAACTGGAAAAATTAAAATCAACGGTTATAGAAGAAAAAGAGCTGGAGAAAGTAAAAAACAAAACGGAAAGCCTGATTGCATTTGAAGACATGAGCCTTATGAGCAGGGCTAATAGTCTTGCTTTTTATACCCTGCTTGGCGATACCTCCATGATCAATGATGAACTGCAGAAATACCAAGTTGTAACCCCTGCAGATATTAAAAACGAAGCCATCGCCATTTTTGATCCCGGGAACAGCAATATCATGTATTATTATGCCGGTAATTAAGTTCTCCGGTTTTCTTATTTCTCAAATGGATAAACAGATTATACTTAAAAATGGTAAACAGAAAAATAGCCCCCAAAATAAAAGATGCGATTGATTATACGCTTGAGCTTAAGCCCTGCCAAAAATTTTTACTGGATAATAATGTACCTGTTTATACAATAGATGCCGGGGCTGAGGATGTGCTTCAACTGGAACTGGTATTTCATGCGGGAAACTGGTATGAATCTGCCAACCTGTTAGCGGCAACTACTAATCACCTGCTAAAAAACGGCACAGCCTCCAGGACTGCTTTTGCTATAAATGAGCATTTTGAATATTATGGATCCTATTTGAACAGGAACTGCTACAGCGAAACTGCCACAGTCAATTTACATAGCCTGACCCGGCACCTGAATGAATTGCTTCCTATGATCCGGGAGGTCATAACAACTTCTGTATTTCCCCAGGAAGAACTGGATATATACAGGCAAAACATGAAACAGAAGCTTGCAGTAAATCTTGGCAAGTGCGATTTTATTGCCAATCGTCTTATTGATGAATACTTATATGGATTTGAGCATCCTTATGGACGATATAGTTCGGAGGCAGCATATAATGCCCTTCACAGAGAGCAACTGGAAAGTTACTTCAGGGATTATTATGTAAACGGGCATTGTGTGATTTTTGTTGGTGGCAAACTTCCAACCGACATCATAGCACAGCTCAATAAAAATTTTGGCGACCTGCCGCTGAACCGCAATGCGATACCTGTGGCAGAGCATAAAATCATTCCTGCCGCTGATCATAAATACCGAATTTCAAACGACAGTAAGGGTGTGCAGGGCGCAATACGCATAGCTTCAGATTTCCCCAACCGCCATCATCCGGATTTTACAAAGGCCCAGGTACTGAATACAGTCTTCGGTGGTTATTTCGGTTCAAGGCTTTCCGGCAATATCAGGGAAGATAAAGGCTATACTTATGGCATATACAGTTACCTGCAAAATCACGTACAGCGGAGTGCCTGGATGATCAGTACTGAAGCCGGCACTGAGGTATGTGAAGCCACCATTTCAGAAGTATATAAGGAAATGGAAAGGCTGAGAAACGAACCTGTTGGTGATGAAGAATTACTGCTGGTTAAGAACTACCTGATTGGTACCCTGCTCGGCGACCTCGACGGTCCGTTTCACATTATTGGAAGATGGAAGAGTATACTTCTTAACGGATTGAGTGATGATTATTTTAATGAATCGGTAGCTACTATAAAAGGCATTACCTCCGAAGAGATACAGACACTTGCCAATAAATACCTGCAGCCCGAAAAATTTTATGAGTTGGTGGTGGTATAAGAGGACAATAGAAGTTGCAAGTATGGTAGAAGAAAAACTGAATTAAAATTGTGTAAATTGTGTAATATTTATTATGAATATTATGTAATAAATATTATTATATTTGTATTATAAAAATATAATGCATGACTAATATCATAGATAAATATAAAATCCTCCTTGAAGCAGTTCCAAGACTTATCGAAATATCGGGGTATAAAAATGAGTACGTCGCACAAAAATTAGACATGACACCTACTCATTTTTCAGCAAAAAAATCCAAAGGCAACTGGACCATTGTTGAAGTAGAGAAAATATTAAAAACTATTTCAAATGAAGATGTTGAAGATTTTTTAGACGATATGGTTTTTGAAAAATGCTTCCCTGGAAAACTAATAGACTCTCGGCAGTTTGAAAAACGAATGGGATGGAAATAATGCTAGAAGAACAGTTTATTGAAGAACTTTTATTTTGCCCAAAAGCATTTCAACAGGACTTCAGAAAAATATACCAACAACTTAAAACTGTAGACAACCCCTTAGAAGTAAAAAATATCAGGAAATATAAACCCGGCAGATTCAAAATTTATATCTGGAAAAGCAGGATATCATTAAAGGTTAAAGGATACCAGGGCCATATTGGTATGTTCCTATATAATGAGTTTTATACTTCAGAGTAAGACACGTTATGCTTCACTCCATTGTTTATATAGCACGATCTTACAATCGTTATAGATGAAGCCGGAACTCATTAACCCCTTTCAACACAAGCTAATTTAATTTTAAGATTAAGTCTTAATGCTCCCTAATGCCTTAATGGTTATTAAAAGTACCGTAGCAATTAAAATTATTTTCTCCGAGTAAACAACCAATATTTCTTTACCATATTTCCCGCAAATATCTTAACTTGGTTTCCGGTCTCTTAATTGTTGTTAACCTCAAAAACATCTACCGTGAACACCAAAGCTGCTATCCTTGCAGGACTCTTCTGCTGTATACTGCAATACACTCAATCCCAGTATTATTATTACAACGATACTTACTACGACAAAGACTTTCTTTATGAAATCAATGTATCCGGTGGTGCAATGAACGCCCTTACCGATATTGGCGGGCAGAGCGGTCAGGGAAAAGGTTTTCTGAAAGACCTTAACCTGTCGGCTACCAGGTTTTGCGGATCACTAAGCGCAGGATTTTTATATTGTTATACCCTCGGACTTAAAATAAACTGCGCATATGGCACAGTAACGGGCTCCGATGCTGTGCTGCAAGGCGACAAGTCAGATGCCAGACACAGATACAACCGGAACCTCAGCTTTCAAAGCCCGGTGATGGAGGCAGCCGTTTTAGGTGAGTTGTTTTTCCTGCAGGCATTGGCAAATATTTCGGGTGAAAAAAGGCTGCTTTGCTCACCCTATATCACAGGGGGTATCGGTATGTTTCATTTTAACCCTCAGGCAACCCTTAATGGCAGCCTGGTAGCGCTAAAACCTTTGCATACCGAAGGACAGGGATTTGCTGAATACCCGGATCGCCCTGAATACAACCTGACATCATTAATATTTCCTGTGGGCTTTGGGTTGAGATACGACCTGTCGGCTTCCAGTTATTTAAGATTTGAAGTGTTGCATAGGATCACCGGTACAGATTATCTGGATGATGTGAGCACAAGGTATGCCGAGCCTGCTTTATTTAGTAAATATCTTTCCCCGGAGAATGCTGCATTAGCAATACTGCTGAGCGACAGGCAGGCAGAATTGAACAACTCCCACAAAACACAACCGGGTTCCATCAGGGGAGGAAGTAATAAAAGAGACAGCTATTTTAGCGTGGAACTGAAGATAGGACTGACACTTGGCAGAGAAAGGCGATAAAAAAAGGCAGCGACTTTATATCGCTGCCTTTTCAATACCATCACAAAAAAATTTAGCTGCTGTGAAATGCAGACAGCTCAAATTCATCAAGCATTATCTCATCTTGTTGTTGGACCCGTTTATGATCTTCGTATCGGTTCTTTATCTTGGCTATATATTTCTGTTTCACAACCTCTCCGCGAAAAGCGCCGATAATAGTTCCGGTCATAATGGCTAAAGCCAATGCAATTTTTCTTTTCATCCCTTTCATAACATTACAATTTATAGGTTCAACAATACATATTAGTAGACAATATATAGACGAAAAACGCTGTATTATAGTTTGAAAATATTATGTTCTCCATCTCCCAAATACAGCATTTTAAAGTTTCTTATCATTTATCAAACCAAATTCAAAACAACTATACCACTAAGTGGGTATAGGTTGTAATTAATTTCTTCCGGTATCTAAGATTATTGGAATCGATTTATACAAACGCACTCCAAAATATGAGTGCAGTATTCATGAAGCAGGTTAGCCTGAAATGTTTTTTGTGTGATTAGCATCTGCTTATATTTCTCAAAGAGAGTGCCAGAGTTCCAAAAAAAATGCTAAACTCAAAATCATTTTATTGTTAAACCAATCGTAGGTAGTTTTGTTACCTCACATACACTATGAATTTTATTAATGAGGTACTTTTTATTTCTTCTTTTTAGCATCATCGTATCACAGACTTTTTCTCAAAACTTAAGAGACAAAAAATTTCCACAGGGTTATTTTCGAAACCCGCTTGATATCCCTGCCAGCCTTGCGGGTAATTTTGGTGAGCTTCGTCCTAACCATTACCACATGGGGCTCGACTTTAAAACCAATCATAAAGAAAACCTGCCGGTACATGCTGCTGCAGACGGATATGTGGCACGGATAAAAATAGAACCATTCGGTTTTGGAAGGGCAATCTATATTAATCACCCCAATGGTTATACCAGCTTATATGCTCATCTTAACAGCTTTTTCCCGGCTCTAGAAGCTTATGTAAGGGAACAGCAGTATAAGCGGGAATCCTGGAATGTGTATTTAGATATCCCCGCCTGGCTTTTCCCAGTAAAAAAAGGTGATATTATTGCGTACAGCGGTAACACGGGCGGCTCCCAGGGGCCTCATCTCCATTTTGAAATCAGGAATACAGCTTCCGACACCAACCTCAATCCCTTATTGTTTGGATTGAATATTGCCGATAACACGGCTCCTACTATCTTACGGTTAGCCATATACGATCGCAATAAAAGTACTTATGAACAATCCCCCAAAATTATCCCGTTAAAAAAAACTGCAAAAGGATATATAGTTTCATCACCTTTGACAGTAGTACATACCGACAATGTCAGTTTTGCTATTACGAGTTATGACACCCAGTCAGGATCGGCAAATCAAAATGGGATTTATGAAGGTATAGTGTATGATAATGGTATTGAAATGGCAAGATTTGATATGAAAGAGATCAGCTATGATTATACCAGGTATATCAATGCGCATATTGATTATAAGACCAAAGCCGGTAATGGCCCTTATCTTCAGCACCTTTCTGAACTACCTGGTTATGTGAACAGCATATATACCAGGGGTAAGAGCAGCGGAGTTATAAACCTTTCCGACAAAAAAATACATAATATCCGGATTGAATCAAGAGATGCTTATGGAAATTCTTCTGTATTAAAGTTTGCAGTAAAATATGTTCCCCGGACTGAACAATCTGCAAATCTATCCGGTAAAATGTTTTATCCATTGATGGTGAATGTGGGTGAGGGCAGTGAAGATTGTGAATACTATATAGGCGAAAAGGGGCTGTACGATTCTGTTCGTATCCGGTATAGCAGGCAGGAATCAGGCAACCCGGTGGTTGTGTCGGCAATTCATACTATTGGAGCTGCTTATATTCCGGTGCATGAGGGGCTGGTAGTACGGATAAAACCGGTTAGAGTGCTTACCCCTCAGGAGAAAAACCGTTTAGTGATTCAGCGATTTGCCGGAAGAAAAAAAGAAGTAGTGAAACCAGAATGGCAGGGTGAATATGCTGTGGCCAAATTCAGGGAGTTTGGCAGTTTTCAACTGGTGCTCGATGAAACACCCCCCGAAATAATTCCAGTGGGATTCAAAGACTCATCTGATCTGAGCAAAGCCACTCGAATTGTTTTGACCATCAGGGATAATCTTGATGAGTTCAAAGGATTCAGGGCTGAGCTGGATGGCAAGTGGCTGTGCTTTTCCAATAATAAAGGGAAAAATTTCGTTTACAGTTTTGATGAACATTGCCCCCCGGGCGAACATAAGTTGAAAATTACAGTTTCAGACGAAGCGGGTAATATAGCCACAAGAGTATTTACCTTTACACGGTAATTGAAAACGGCAAATACGGGCAGCTAAAAAATTCATCTTATTTCATACAGACATGATTTCATTAAAAGAAGGAGATAAAGCTCCGTTGTTCACAGGGAAAGATCAGGAGAACAATAAAGTATCTTTGAGTAGCTATAAAGGGAAAAAAGTAGTCTTATATTTCTACCCTGAAGATGATACCCCTACCTGCACGGTACAGGCTTGTAACCTTCGGGATAATTTTTCTCTATTGAAAAAAAAGGGTTTTGAAGTGATAGGGGTAAGTCCCGATGATGTGGCTAAACACAAAAAATTTGAAATAAAATACGAGTTGCCTTTTACTCTCATTGCCGATCCGGATCATATTATAATTGATAAATACGGCGTATGGGGCGAAAAACAGCTCTATGGCAGAAAATATATGGGGCTGCATCGCACTACTTTTGTAATAGATGAAAATGGAATCATCAGAAAAATATTTCTCCGCCCCAGGAATAAACAACATGCTGAGGAAATTGTAAAAGCATGGGAAACGATATAGCCGGATGATGGATATTAGCAACATCAAAATAAAAGAAAGATCGTGGCGGGCACGTCTTGCTGCCTGGTGCCTCGGAGTGGATAATGTGGCGTTTACGCTGGGTAAGACTATATTGTTACATAACGCTACAAAAACCCAGTTTCTTCTCGACGAAAAGTGGGTGAAGCACGAGATGAAACATGTGGAGCAGTTCAGGAGGTACGGCTATTTCAGGTTCATATTTAAATATACTATAGAAACTTTACGCAAAGGCTATTATAATAATAAATATGAGGTAGAAGCGAGGCAGGCCGAGCGCTTCTGAGGAACTTTCATCCCTATTAATATAACATTTCGTGAAAAGTGAGACGATAAAGGTGAGGTCATACAATTTCACACCTCATGTCTTTTACTGCTTATGTTTACAACGAGGTACTAATTCAATCGCTTTGCCAGCACCACCGCTTTTTTAAACTGCTTCGTTTTCCCTTGTAAACTGAATACCTCTGTAAGAACAACATATATACCCATACGGAGCAGCTGGTTATTCTCATCAAGCCCATCCCATTTATAAAATCCCTGTGTGCCGCAAATACCATTCCTTACAAGATGGCGAACTGCTCTTCCTGTGGCATCAAAAATAGTGATGTTGCACACATTTCCTGGTTCAGGAAAATTATAACGTATAAGCAAATAGTCGTCATGCCCGTCATTATCCGGTGAAAAAGTGCCGGGATCAACTATTATATCACCCTGCAACTGCAGGTCGGCCCTGTACTGCGAATTTTGATATCCCGGTGTGCCATATCCTGTGCTGGCTGCAGCAGATTGCCAGTTATGCCGGTCCTGGGTTGGGGCATCGGTATTTACCCGCTCAAGCGCCACTCCTTTATTATTGGTGATAAGAGCTAAGTGCCAGTTTTCATTATAATTAAGTTCATCAACTATTTCTCCCTGCCTGTTTAGCAGCACGATTGTTCCTCCGTTATTGTTCAATACCGGCATACCCGGTATTTCAATATAGGTATCAGGATGTATGCTGATATATTTTCTTTTTACTGCTGCAATATCAGTGGACAATACTTTATACTCTCCTGGAAAAAGTAACAGGTCTTCTGTGGTGAGAGGTTTCAATGTACCCAACGCCCCTGAAGTATTGCGCATGGCAATAATAAGGTCTTTACAATTTATAGTATGCTTACCCCGGTTATATAGTTCTATATATTCTGCCCCGTCATCCGGGGCATTAAACAATACTTCATTTATTACTATATCATTCTTTTGAGCTAATACAGAGAGTGCTGTCCGGGCAGTTGATGGTTCAATTGGGTTCCCACTGCAGTCAGTAATATTTTTTATGGAAACTTCATATATGTTATCCTGCTGTTGTTGTCGGTCCAGAGCAATAGTTATTTTATTGAAAAAAGGGGTTTCTGCAGATGCTGATATGGGTGTACCAATGCCTGCGCTCATAGTATAATTATTATGATCTGTAGCTTTGCTGCTGTCCAATGGTTCATCAAAAATGAGCGCAATATGTGTTTCGTCAGGCGAGTAAGCGTAAAGTAAATTTGGTGTCACTATATCAGCATTGGTTGCTGCAATGGAATTGCGCGATCCGGGGGTGCCACCCTTATTGTTGTTACTTGCTTTCCAATTGACTGCGCCGCTGCATGGATTCTTAGTATCAATCATTTCAAGCGACCAACCGCCAACCGACTTCACTTCATTTGCGTACCAGCTTCTGTTGTATTGTACTGCGTGAATGAGTATATGTTCTACTGAGTAAAGCATAATGAGGTCTTCATTTATACGCAGTGTGGGAAAATTGGTTACTGCAATCGTTCTGCCGAACTTACTAAGTGATGACATGGCACCTGATGATCCAATGATAACGATGCTGTCTGGATCCAGCAGAAAATCACTCTTAATAACAGCTGCGTTTTTGCCGTCACTGATAAACCAGCCGTTCAGATTAAATGAATACGGAGATGTATTACAGAGTTCGATATATTTTACTTCTGGTAACCCCTGCGATGGAGATGGATTTGCCATGATTTCATTAATTACTATATCGTAGCGGTGAGGAGACTGTGCATATACAGACGAAATGCAGAAAAGCAGGCAGATGGCCATTAGGGTGTTTTTCATAAGTAACAAGATAACCAAATCGGTTCATATTTTCCTAAATCTAACCAATCTTAAACAGGCTTAAAAAGTCTTTTCCATCGGGGTATATTATTTTACATATTTTTTATATGATTGCCTGTCAATGGTTGTCAAAAAGAACCTGGAGAGATTGCAGTAGCTTTTTATACCTTTTTTCTCTATTACCCATTATTATTTTGGTAATTAATATAATTTCGCGGGGCTCAATGACAACCCTTAACCTGAGTTTTATCTTTATTTATTTATTGATCCTGCTTGCAGGATGTTTTACTTCAATTTTTGTAAAAAATAAACTGTATGGCTATTGCTTTAAAACCAGCTGCTCTTATTAAAAAATTGACGGAAGAGAATATTCAGAAAATTAAACTTGCCGTAACAGATATTGACGGTGTGCTGCGTGGCAAGGTGATCAGTTTCGATAAATTCAAATCTATTGCTGAAAGCGGTTTTGGTTTTTGTGATGTAGTGTTTGGCTGGGATGCAGGTGATGTGGCTTATGATAATGCTAATATTACCGGCTGGCATACCGGTTATCCTGATGCTACTGCAATTATTGATATTCAAACTTATCGTCGTATACCGTGGGATAATGATATTCCTTTTTTCCTTGCCGACTTTGATTCAGCCGGTAGTAATGCATTGCAAATATGTCCGCGTGCTTTATTAAAAAAAGTAGTGAAGAACATTAATGATGCGGGTTTTCAGGCTTTTTGTTCACAGGAGTTTGAATGGTTTAACCTGGTAGATAATACAGATGAATTATATGCCGGAAAATTCCGTGATTTAAAACCGATGACCCAGGGCATGTTTGGTTACTCAGTATTAAGGGCATCACAGCGCAGCGCTTTTTTCAATGACTTGTTTGACCTGTTGAAAAAATTTGATGTACCGCTGGAAGGGATACATACTGAAACAGGACCGGGGGTTTACGAAGCCGCTATAATGTATTCCGGTGCACTCGAAGCTGCCGACAGGGCTGTGTTGTTTAAAAGCAGTGTAAAAGAAATCGGTCACCGGCATGGTGTTTTGCCAACCTTCATGGCTAAGTTTAATGAAAACCTGCCGGGTTGCAGCGGGCATGTACATCAGAGCCTTTGGTCAAAAGACGGAAAGCAAAATCTTTTTTACGATAAAAAGAAGAGAAACAATATTAGTGCATTGATGGAAAGCTATATCGCAGGTCAGTTATATTGCCTGCCCTATATTTTACCCATGTTTGCGCCTACGGTTAACAGTTATAAGCGACTGGTAGAAGGTGCCTGGGCGCCAACAACGCTTACCTGGGCGGTAGATAACAGAACAACTGCTTTACGTGCATTACCAGGAGGAGAAAAATCTGCACGCCTTGAAACCAGGGTAGTCGGTTCAGACTCCAATCCATACCTTGCCATAGCCGCCTGCCTTGCTTCTGGTTTATATGGTGTAAAGAAAAAACTGAAGCTGGATGTAACCGCTACTGTCGGCAATGGCTATGCGAATAAAACAAACGGGGTATTACCAGCAAACTTGTGGCAGGCAACACAAGCTATGAAAGATTCAGACCTGGCTAAAGAACTTTTTGGCGAATCTTTTGTATCTCATTTTGCCGGTACCCGCGAATGGGAATGGAGACAATTCTCAAAAGTGGTAACCGACTGGGAACTGAAGCGCTACCTGGAGATTATTTAATTGGCTGTCAGCTTTCAGCAATCAGCTATCAGCAAAAATCATAAATCAACAACGACCCGGCAATTCCGGCGAAAGATAAACGATCTCAAATCTCAAATTAAAAATTTCAAATCAAAATATGTTCTTCGAAAAAATTCATCAGTTTAATTTCCCAACCACCATTCGTTTTGGGGCAAATGTTGT
>JBDHYJ010000055.1:0-33743 GCA_039811345.1 Chitinophagaceae bacterium | reverse complement strand
CTTCGCGTCTTTGTGGCAAGCATTTCAGCCACGAAGGCACAAGGGCACTAAGGCTCACTAAGATTTCTTTGTGTTACTTTGTGTCTTCGCGTCTTTGTGGCAAGAATTTCAACCACGAAGGCACAAGGGCACTAAGGCTCACTAAGACTTTCTTTGTGTTACTTCGTGTCTTCGCATCTTTGTGGCAAAAATTTTAGCCACGAAGGCACAAGGGCACTAAGGCTCACTAAAATTTCTTTGTGTTACTTCGTGTCTTCGCATCTTTGTGGCAAAAATTTCAGCCACGAAGGCACAAGGGTACTAAGGCTCACTAAGAATTCTTTGTGTTACTTCGTGACTTCGCGTCTTTGTGGCAAAAATTCTAGCCACGAAGGCACAAGGGCATTACGGCTCAATAAGATTTCTTTGTGTTACTTCGTGACTTCGCGTCTTTGTGGTAAAAATCATCATAAAATCATTCTCTTGATACCATTTTTTATAAGAGGCACATTAAAATTTATCAAATAGCCAAGTCTTTTCCCGGTTAGTTTTAAATGACTTAATAGCTGCGCCTCCCAAACCGGATTTACTATTTCAATTGCTTTGAGTTCACATATCACAAAATCGTTTATCATCACATCCAGACGGAGACCTTCATCAAAATATATTCCATCAAAATTGATAGGAATATCCAATTGTCTTTTCACTTCGAAACCATTCTTTCGCAAAACATGGCAAAAGCAAACTTCATAAACCTTCTCCAATAATCCCGCCCCAAGTTCCTTATGTACTTCAAAGGCTGCATTTACAACGCCTTTCCCAATTCGTTCTTCTTCATCCGTTAGCATTTCAAATTGCTTCATAATAAATAATTTCTTAAACATAAGAAATTATATACAAAATAAACATTAGGGTTCATCAATAAATTACTTAGAAATACTTGTGGTATATGTTTTAGCCACGAAGGCACAAGGACACTAAGGCTCACTAAGATTTCTTTGTGCTATTTTGTGACTTTGCGTCTTTGTGGCAAAAATTTCAGCCACGAAGCACAAGGGCACTAAGGTTCACGAAGACTTTCTTTGTGCTACTTAGTGTCTTCGCGTCTTTGTGGCAAAAATTCTAGCCACGAAGGCACAAGGGCACTAAGGCTCACTAAGATTTCTTTGTGTTACTTCGTGTCTTCGCGTCTTTGTGGCAAAAATTCTAGCCACGAAGGCACAAGGGCACTAAGGCTCACTAAGATTTCTTTGTGTTACTTCGTGACTTCGCGTCTTTGTGGCAAAAATTTCAGCCACTAGGCACAAGGGCACTACGGCTCACTAAGATTTCTTTGTGTTACTTCGTGTCTTCGCGTCTTTGTGGCAAAAATTAAATGTTTGTCCTTCCCCTTCCCTATCAATATCCTTCCTGTTCAAAGCCATCTTCATCTTCTAAAGAAGTCTCGCGACCCATGTTGAGCATTGAGCCCATTAAGTCTTTAAATTCAATTTTGCCATCAAGTACTTTTTTGCTGATGAGGGAGTAGCTGGATAATCCATGCAAAATCAGTTCCATCAGCAATGCATTTTCTTTTTCATTGGCATGCGGAAATGTCTTTTTCACCAATCCATACAACCCATCTACCTTGTAAAGCAATTGTACCTTATCCTTATCTTTTACATTGAATAGGATATCAAGCGAGTTACCACTGTCAAACCAGTTGATGATGCTGCGATACGGATTGTGGTTTTCTGTGGATTCTCTTTGCGATGTTTTTCTTTTCTTCAACGCATCCGGGTTGGGGAAGTACTGAACAAACTGTGTACGAATTGCCTTATTGAGTAGGTTGAATGCAACCTGGTAAGGTCCCTCCTGTTCACCTTCATATACCAGTTCCACCTTACCCGTAACGGAGGGAATGATACCTGTAAGATCGGAAATCCACACCTGCGTATCTTTCTCTTTGTTGATGATCGCCCTGCGTTCTGCAGCACTCACTGCATTTTCGAATGCTGCAATAGGAAGCCTTGCAGATACACCGCTTTTCTGGTCTACAAGTTCACTGGCGCGGGCTTCAAAGGCAACCTGCTCAATCAACCTTTTTACCAGGTCGCTGATCTTTACTTTTTCCGTTTGCTCTTCAATAATATCCGCTTCCTGCTCGGTGATGGACAGCGAGTCCTCAATATTTTTGGGGTAGTGTGTGAGTATCTGGCTTTCAATCCTGTCTTTCAGCGGTGTTACTATTGATCCACGGTTCGTGTAGTCTTCGGGGTTAGCAGTAAAGACAAACAGGATATCCAGCGGCATCCTCAGTTTGAAGCCGCGTATCTGTATATCTCCTTCCTGCAAAATATTGAACAAAGCCACCTGTATCCTTGCCTGAAGGTCGGGCAATTCATTGATCACAAAAATTCCCCGGTTACTTCGAGGTATAATACCATAATGAATTACTCGTTCATCAGCAAAATTGAGCTTTAGATTGGCAGCTTTGATTGGATCAATATCTCCTATCAGGTCTGCTACGCTCACATCGGGTGTGGCAAGTTTTTCTCCATACCTGTCGCTGCGATGCATCCATTCAATAGGAGTATCATCTCCTTTTTCAGCTATCAGTTGCTTAGCATATCGCGTTAAAGGATTTAAGGGATCATCGTTGACATCGCTTCCGGGTATCACCGGGATATATTCATCCAGCAAACTGACCATCTGCCTTGCCATACGAGTTTTGGCCTGTCCACGCAAACCGAGGAACAATATATTATGCCGGGAAAGCAATGCCCTTTCCGTATCTGGAATAACGCTTTCTTCATAACCGATAATACCTGGAAATGTAGTTTCACCTGATTTAAGTTTTTGAATAAGATTGTGCCTGACTTCTTCCTTTATTTTTTTGCTTTTATATCCCGAAGCTTTTAACTCACCAAGTGTATTTATTGTATGAATATTCATTGCTATAATGTCTTTAAGTTTTTTGTTTCGGATTTGGGGTTTTGAGTTTTGGGTTACAGGTTTCTGGTTAGCTGTCTCACAACTCACGTTTTCACTTTTCACAAATTCTAATACACCGTTTTTCTTTTTCCGGATTCAAAATCTTTGAAAATAAAGCTCCCGAGGTTATCAAGCGATGCAAAGTAGGCCTTACCGTGGTTGGTTTCGGTAAACTCCTGTACAAACTGCTGCAGGTAAGGATCCGTTGCTATCATAAAAGTAGTGATGGGTATCTTCAGTTTTTTACATTGAGCTGCCAGGTTAATACAGCGATTGATCACTTTGCGATCGAGTCCAAAGCTGTTTTTATAATATTTTTTCCCAATCTTCAAACAAGTTGGCTTGCCATCCGTTATCATAAAAATTTGTTTATTGGGATTTTTCCTCCGCCTGAGAATATCCATTGCCAGTTCTAAACCTGCCACTGTATTGGTATGATAGGGACCTACCTGCAGATAAGGAATGTCTTTTATTTCAATCGGCCAGGCATCATTTCCAAATACTACAATATCAAGAGTGTCTTTCGGATATTTGGTAGTGATCAGTTCACTGAGGGCCATTGCAACTTTTTTTGCAGGAGTAATCCGGTCTTCACCGTATAATATCATCGAGTGTGAGATATCTATCATCAGCACGGTGGAAGTCTGAGATTTAAAATCCGTCTCCCTGATTTCCAGGTCGTCTTCCTGCATTTGCAACTGATCAATTCCGTGATTGATCTGGGCATTACGGATAGAACTTACAAAATCAATTTGCTCCAGCATGTCACCAAACTGGAATGGTCTTGTTTCAGGATTGATTTCATCGCCCTGACCCGGTTTGTAGGTACGATGATCCCCCTGCTTTGTTTTTTTCAGCTTACCAAAAATTTCTTCGAGGCTTCTTTTGCGGATACCCTTTTCGGTTTTGGGTGTAATATGAATTTCACCGGTCTGTTTGTTTTCATCTATATATCCTTTCTCTTTCAGCTCATCAATAAAATCCCCCAGTCCATATTCTTCATCAGTAAGCTGATATTGTTTATCCAACTGGGTCATCCAGTTGAGAGCTTCACTCACATCACCACTGGTATAGGTGAGCATTTGCATAAACAGATCGAGCAACTGATCAAATTTGGATTTACCATTTTGCCGCGGATCGTATAATGAAAAATGATATCCAAGCATAACTACTCCTTTTCAAAATACACAAAATGCAGGAGGTAAAATTATTGAAGCAGGAAACAGGGGAATATTAAAACCAATGAAGCAGATCAATAGTTCACGCCTCCTCAAATCATTTGCAATTTAAGTATTTTTTATACAACCATCAGGTTGCGGCAAACGGTATTGCTGAATATCGTTTTTTGTTTATTATTCAACTTTACCCCCATTGATTTATCAAAGTCCTGAATCTCTTTTATCTCAATAGTGGCGCCAAGTGTCAAACCAAGTGAATCGAGAAATTGCAGGAATGAAGGATCATGGCTGGCAACACCGGCTAATTTATAAGGTGAATTGAGTTGCCCTTCAGAAAGCGGGATTGTTTTATAAACAGGAAGTTTTCCATTAGGGTCAGGTATCGGTTCTCCGTGCGGATCAAATTGTGGATGTCCAAGCATTTCATCCACACGGTCAAAAAAGCGATCAGATTGTATATGCTCAATTTGTTCAGCTATATCATGTACTTCTTCCCAGCCAAGGTTCATTACTTTGGTCAAAAAGAGTTCTGTCAATCGGTGCTTACGGAGTATAATCAATGCCTGTTTACGTCCCTTATCTGTTAGCTCAATGGCTTTATACTTTTCGTATTTAATAAATTTTTTTTCGTCCAGCTTTTTTACCATGCTGTTCACCGTCGGCATTTTAATATTCAGGCTTTCGGCGATATCCTTAACCACTATCTCCTTTTTCTCCTGTGATAACCGGTACAGGGCTTTCAGATAATTTTCTTCTGTAAGTGAAATCATCGGACAAAAGTATCAAATCATTTAGTTATTCATTGAGATAGTATTTAAAAATATATTTGTTAGATATTTCTAACTTTATATTTTTGCATAGAAAACTAAACTATATGAAAAGAATTGTGCTGCTGTTATACATAGTCTTAAATGTTTCATTAATTTCTGCTCAGTCTTATAGAAAAATATCGGGCCGGGTGCAAAGCAAGAATGAACCAGTGGCAGGTGCCACCGTAACATTAATGGGCAGAAATGCTGGAACGGTTACTGACAGCATAGGGCAATTCAGCTTTTCGGCCCTGCTACCAGGTGAATATACACTAAAAGTAACCGGCATTGGATATGCCGGTACACTAAAGAAGATAAATACAGAAAATGATTTGACAGAGGAAGTATTAATCACAATTGATGCACTCAGCCAGGACATGTCAGAAGTAGTGGTTACGGGCACAATGAGAGAAATACGCCGGATGGAAAGTATTGTACCAGTGGAAGTAATAACACCAAAGCTGTTCCAGAAAAATCCGGTACCCAGTCTTTTTGAAGCAATAGGAATGATCAACGGGGTGCAACCGCAATTGAACTGTAACGTTTGTAATACAGGCGATATACATATCAATGGTATGGAAGGACCATATACCATGGTGCTGATTGATGGTATGCCTATTGTAAGCGGACTCTCCACAGTATACGGGCTTAATGGTATACCCAACAGTATAGTAGAAAAAATTGAAGTAGTAAAGGGTCCTGCATCATCTTTATACGGATCGGAAGCAATGGGTGGGATCATTAATGTAATCACTAAAAATCCCCAAAAAGCACCCTCAGTCAGCACTGATTTTTTTGTAACCTCCTGGCAGGAATACAACGCAGATGCATCTGCAAAACTTAATATAGGAAAGGCTTCAACTATTTTGGGAATTAACTATTTCAACTATCAGCATTCTGCAGATAAAAATCATGATGGCTTCACCGATGTCACCCTGCAAAAAAGGATTTCTTTGTTTAACAAATGGACATTTGACCGGAAAGACAACCGGGTTGCAAGCATAGCTGCAAGATATGTAAATGAAGACCGATGGGGTGGCGAAATGAGATGGGAAAAACAATGGCGTGGCAGTGACAGTATTTATGGTGAAAGCATTTACACCAGTCGTATCGAGTTTATAGGTATGTACCAATTGCCACTGAAAGAAAAAATAATGACGCAGTTCTCCTATAATTTACATCATCAAAATTCCTGGTATGGCATCACACCTTATATGGCTGATCAGCAGGTGATTTTTATCCAGTCATATTGGGACAAACAAATTGGGAGTAACCACAACCTGATGCTTGGCGCTTCGTACAGATTGACACAGTACGACGATAATTCACCTGCAACGGCGTCCGCTGACGGACTACACAATCAATCTTCAGCAATTCCATTACCCGGGGGATTTGTACAGGATGAATGGAAGATTGATAATAAACATAGTCTGCTGACAGGATACCGCTATGATTATGACATTCATCATGGCAGTGTCCATTCACCGCGACTTGCCTATAAATGGATGCCTGTAACCGGAAATATATTTCGTGCCAGTTTGGGTACAGGTTATCGTGTGGTTAATCTTTTTACCGAAGACCATGCTGCATTAAGTGGCGCAAGAGAAGTTATAATCAAAGAATCGCTTAACCCTGAACGATCATATAACGGAACGATAAACTATGTTTCAAAAATTCCACTGCGTAATGCATTCCTTGGTATAGATATCACCGGATTCTATTCATGGTTCACCAATAAAATTGTAGGTGATTTTGATACTGATCCACAGAAGATTATTTATAATAACCTGCAGGGGCACGCTGTATCGAAAGGGATATCACTTAATACCGATGCAACTTTTTCATTCCCGCTAAAGATTCTTGCCGGAATCACCTGGATGAAAGTATACCAGACTATGGGAAAAAACGATAATGATAGAATGCGTATTACACAACTCAATGCCCCCGAATGGTCGGGCAACTTCGTCATCAACTATAAATTTCCAAAAGGGTATTCAGTTGATTTTACCGGTAAATGGACCGGACCGATGCGACTGCCGGTATTACCCAATGATTATCGCCCGGAATATTCGCCTTGGTTTTGTATTGCAAATATTCAACTCACAAAAAAATTCGGCAATGGGATAGAACTATATGGAGGTGTTAAAAATCTATTCAACTTTGTTCCTGCTGATCCTATTATGCGCCCGTTCGACCCCTTCAATAAATTTATAAACGATCCTGTAAATAACCCCAATGGATATACATTTGACCCTTCCTATAATTATGCTCCACTGCAGGGTATAAGGGGATTTGTTGGATTCAGGTTCCAACTTTCGGACCAGTGATAAAACTTCTTCTGCTACTTGTTAAAGCGATTCTATTATGAGGCTAATGGAATCGCTATGATTTAATTAAGCATTTAAAAGCAATACTTGCACTATCTGCAATGCTGCCATCGTTTTTTTTATATATAAAATAAGCAGCTAAATCTTTTCTTTCTTCTACAAACCGCATCCCTTTTTCAAGTCCCATGGCCATAAGAACATTATCGTAAGCATCTGCAGTCATGGCATCGGCTGCATATACAGTTACACTGATCAACTCATTTTGAATAGGGTAACCGGTACGGGGATCAATATTGTGACTGAATTTTTTTCCATTACTCTTATGATATTGCCTGTAATTCCCGGATGTGGTTATTCCACCGCTGTCGAGAGCTATGATCTTTTGTATTACCGGCATATCTACTGTATAATCCCCGGGTGCTTCTATACCAATCTTCATTTTTTCATTTCCGGGTTGCTTTCGTCCCTTTATCCTGATCTCACCGCCAATCTCAACAAGATAATTTTGGATATGCCGGTCTTCAAGAAATGCTGCAATTACATCCACACTATATCCCTGTGCAATTCCGTTCACATCAATAGAAATACAAGGAGCCTTTTTTATAAGACAGTGTTTTTTAATTTGCAGTTTACCTGAACCAACACAACGCAGAAGTGAATTAACTTTTGCAGCATCCGGGTAACGGTTGACTTTCTTAGCACCAAATCCCCAGGCTTCTACCAATGGCATTACCGTAATATCGAATAACCCTTCCGATGTTTTCCATACTTCAAGAGATTTTGCAATCACCTTTTCAAAATGGGCATCTAATACTATATTTTTTTTTGCACGGTTAAACTTACTGATCAGTGAATAGGGCTTGTATATTGACATAGAGCTGTCGAGAACAGCAAGTATGCTGTCAACTGATTTTTTTCTGACGATGCTGTCTTCGGCATAATAAGTAATATGCCAGGTAGTACCCTGGGCAAACCCCGACAACTGTATTTTTTTTACAGATTGATGATGAGGAGCAATTGGTAAATGTAAAAAAGCGTATAGCCAGTACCGCAGGAACAAAGAAAATATTGCTGGCATAATCACTGATGAAAGCTCTTACCAATAAATGCAAGCGCATCTGTAATTCCGGTACGCCAATATTCCCAACTGTGGTTGCCATCTCTTACCCGATATTCGTGTCTTACCAGTTTTTTTCTTAAAGCTATATGCAACAATGCATTTCCATTAAATAAAAAATCATCATCGCCGCAATCAATCCAATATCTTACCTTATTCAGTTCTGCACCAGATTTCTTATTCACCAGGCTGAGGATAGAGTTATCATACCAGGCTTTATTCAGCCGGTCTTTTCCCTTAAGATCTTTACCATATAAGGGACCTAACATAGTATTCCATTCTCTGTCAGGCATCATCAGCATTTCTTCGTCGCTAAAAATACCGGCACTTAACGGAGCGGCTGCAGAAAAAAGTTCGGGATATTTCAATGCATAAATCAAAGTGCCATAGCCACCCATAGATAGCCCGGCTATACCCCGGTATTGCTTTTCGCTCCTTATCCTGTATTTTTTCTCAATAGTTGGAATGAATTCCTTAATAAAAAAATCTTCATAGTTTTCTTTCCCGTCATAAGAATTAATATACCAGCTTGAGTCAGCATTAGGCATTATAATAATCATCGGCGGTATAGTACCTTCGGCAATTGCTTTATCTGCATAACGATCCACCTCACCAAACTGAAACCAGGCAGTGTTATCATCAGTATAACCGTGTAGCAGATACACCACCGGGTAATTGCGTTCCGCATAATCATAACCCGGAGGCAGATATACGCTATATTTCACATCCCGGTTCAATATTTTACTTGCAACAGTGTTGTGTTCAATAATTTTTCCCTGCGACTGGGAATATAAAATGGTTGTGGTAAACAATGCCAATACGGCGACAAACAACGATTTCCTCATCATAGTATTTAATTGGTTTTATATATGAATAAAGCCCCCGGTCCTGATTTGAAAAAGGGAAACGCAACATGCAAATCCGGTGTGTCATTTTAGTTTTTGGGTTCAAATCTGTAACTCAGCACCCTTTCTTCAAAGTTAGCCAGTGTATATACTACCAGGGTTCCATTGCGTCGCCTGTACGTGTACCGGTTCCTGTTAGTACCTGTTTCTTTTTTGTTAGCAGGTCCAAACCATTTTTCGAGGGTAAACTTTGAGCTGTTATAAATCTGAATTTTATCAATCTTGCTTTCGCTGATTTTCTTTTTCGTATTGTCGGTATTGCCGGATACAGGTGTAAAAATTTCAGGACGGTATAAAAAACTGCTTATGGTTCCTGAACTGTCAAAATTAACTGTAAGGGTATCCCCAAGATAACCATATACATACCGTTCCCCCCTGTCGCTGATACTGTTCTTTGCAGGGTTGCCAAATAGTTTTACTACATCTGCAGGTGTAGTAATCCCTTTTTCAAGCTTACGCACACTATCTTCAGGTATAGGATGGTAAATAGCAAACGGAGTTTTGGACGGATTGTATTTATTGCTGCACGCAATGCCTATGATCAACAGTGTTCCTACAGGCAGTAAAATTTTTTTAAACATAATGAGAAAAACTTTCTTGCAAAGGTATTGCTTCCTGTCAGGAATAACTGGCACATTCTTTCATTTCCTTTTCGGTATAGGCCAAACCATATTGTTTCAGCACATCATCCGGCACACCATTCCACTGATTAGGTTGGTTACCCACATATCCGATATCATCTATCCCCATCTTAGTGGTATAGAACCCGGTGCAGGTGAGGTCGCGCATGGTGGAAAAGAAAGATACACCCTGCGACATAGAAGGTTTTGCTTTTCTCGGATATGCAATATCATCCACCACCTGTATCTGCTGATCGTGGCTGCAGTCTTTAAAATTCTTTTGAAACCTCAACTGAGTCTCTCTGTCGAGCCACCTCAGTCCACCACGCATGGGCACCTGATAATCCGGCATATCTTTTACAATAAATTCAATGAATTCGGGCACCTTAGCATCCGTGGCGCTTCCGCTTACTTCATCTTTTGGAATAATAATATCGGCAAGAATAACAATGGTTGCTATTTCGTGTGCTGTAAAAAAAGTATATGACATTACTTTCTTGTAATGCTCAATTTCTTCAGGTTGCCTTGCAGGCCCGGCAGCAGTATCTGCTGAAGTAGCAGCAGAAGCAGTATTGGTGGATGCTTCTTCTTTCTTGTCGGATAATTTACAGGCATCCAGTAAAATAGAAGAGGATACCGATCCCACTCCTATTATTTTCAAATATTTTCTTCTGTCCATAATGCATTGTGTTTTTTATGCCAACAGCAAAATCTGTCTGCGACGTTTATACAATACTGTTATAAATTCTGTTTTTTCAGTTCGTCAATAATATATTCCGAAGCACGCATTGAGAGTGCCAGAATTGTCCAGGTAATATTTTTATCGGCCTGTGAAGTAAACGCAGCTCCATCCACAACAAATAGATTTTTGCAATCATGAGCCTGGTTCCATTTATTGAGGGCCGAAGTTTTGGGATCACTGCCCATTCTTGCCGTACCGCCTTCATGTATGATTTTGCCCGGTGCTTCAAGTCCATAATTATTTTCAGGACCGTCGTTTCCGCCGTAGGTTATTACAGCGCCCATATTATGCATGATTTCTTTAAAAGTTTCTTTCATGTGCTTAGCCTGTTTTATTTCAGCATCGGTCCATTTTACATTAAAGCGAAGCACTGGTATACCATATTTATCCACCACGTTAGGGTCTATTTCACAATAATTATCCCTTCTTGGTATAGCTTCTCCACGACCGCCCATTCCTACACTGGCTCCATAGAAAAACCGCTGGTCTTCTTTCAGCGAAGCACCATATCCACCGGCTTCTTTCTTTTTTCCGTTTACTGGATAATCACCATTCTGGCTTTCGATGCCCATACCAAAACCATAACCCGGCATACCCATACCACCCCAGTATTCAATATGATACCCGCGTGGGAAATCCAGTTTTTTATTGTCGCCCCACCAGGGTGAATACACATGCATACCGCCAACACCATCTTCGTTATATCGTTTTCTGCCGAATAATTTTGGAAGGTATCCGCCAAGTGATGCTCCAGTAGAATCATGAAGGTAGCGGCCTACAACATCACTTGAGTTGGCCAATCCGTTGGGATGTGCTTTTGATTTTGAATTGAGCATCAAACGAGCAGATTCGCAGGCGCTGGCAGCAAGAATTACCACTCTTCCACTCACCTGGTACTCATTCATATCTTCTTTGCTTACATAAGATATACCGGTTGCTTTTCCACTATCATCTGTGAGTACTTCCCTGGCCATCGCATTGGCAATAACATCAATATTACCGGTATCAATAGCAGGATTGACTAAAACTGATCCACTTGTAAAATCTGCATAGAACTGGCAGGATCTGTTGCACTGCCCGCAAAACACACATACCCCTCTTTCGTTATTGATTTGCTTAGTCAGCATGGAAAGACGACCGGGAATCACCGGCACCCCTGACCGGACTGCAGCATCTTTAATAAACAACTCATGAAGTCTTGGCTTAGGTGGCGGCAGGAAAAATCCGTCAGGGTCATTTTCCAGTCCTTCATTGGTACCAAACACTCCAATCAATTTATCTACCCTGTCGTAAAATGGTTTTATATCTTCATAACCTATCGGCCAGTTTTCACCCAGACCATCAATATCTTTTCTTTTAAAATCTTTGGGACCAAAGCGGAGAGAAATTCTTCCCCAGTGATTGGTACGCCCGCCCATCATACGTGCACGAAACCAATCCCACTCAGTACCGGCAACTTTTGTATAAGGCTCTCCGTCTATTTCCCAACCACCATAGCAGGCATCAAAATCGCCAAAGGGCCGGTAGCGGGTACTTGAACCACGACGGGGGGATTCGTAAGGCCATTTGAACTGAGTAACATTTTTTTTAGGATCGAAGAGCACCCCGGCCTCCAACAGACATACTTTTAAACCGGCTTTAGCCAGAATATAAGAAGCCATACCACCCCCGGCTCCCGAACCCACAATAACAACGTCATAATTCTTTGGGTTCTTTTTGATCTGGAAATCTCCCATAGTAATAAATTAAAGTTCTTTAAAAGTGTAGCCCTAAAAGTAGCACTTTATCCAATAACCTAAGAACGGTTTTATAAATTCATTTGCGCTATAACAGCATTTATTTTTTTCTTAAACTGTTTTAATTCTTTTTGCTGCATCAGGATAAAACTGTTGTCTTCAAGCCTTCCCCAAACACTCTCCATTTCTTCCTTATTATCGAATACCATCAGCCGGAACGGATTAGAATAATCTTTTGCCCTCGACTCAAAGATACCTTCTGTCAGCCACTGCTTTGTGTGCAATGCTTTTTGCAGTATTTCCGCAAAATGTTTTTTTGAAAATGTAGCTAAAGGGATGTTGTTAACAGCGCACCATACTACTATTGCATGTTCAAATTTTAATTTATCATAAATCTTTCCCTGCTCACTGTAAAAAGAATGTACATCATCCCAGTTCCTGATTTTTCCGGCATGTATCTGCTTTCTGAATTTCAGTAGTTCCGGTGCCGGTATCAGTTGTCCACCCACATTTATCCATTCCAGGTTTCGGCCCAATCGTGGTATTCTTTTAATAAAAGAGGAGAATGTTTTTAAATTATTGTCTGATATACATTGCAAACTTTGCATGGCTGCATAGTAGCTGACGAGCTCTTTAAAAATGGTATACGCCTGCTGCACTTTAAGTATCACGCATTTTCTGTCGCTGTTCTCCACTCCTTCTGCCAGAACTTCCAACTGATCCGTAAAACCATCATTTTTTTCAAGCAGTTTTTTCCCCATCCTTATATACTGATCCTCAGATATATCCTTTATCATTTTTTTATATCGGGCAAATGCCTTTCCGGTAAACAGGCAAAGCAGGTGCAAAGCTCTTTGTATTTCATTGATGGTATCCGGCGCCAGGGAATCAAATTCTATCCTTTGTATTTTTTCAATCCTTGCATCTCGGTCGTTATATTTCCATTCATTCCTGGCTATGGCATAAATATTATACATAAACCAATAGGCCGGCATCAGCAGCAACTGATCGTTTGCCGTATCGTTACTGATCAACGTGAAGGGAAAAGGTATATCCAGTTCGGCAGGATAATCACCTTTGGCCAGAATGTTAAAAGATGCAAAGCGGGAGTTATGTTTAAGGCTCACGCATAATCCCGGCCAGAAGCCACGACCCGCAATCAATTCACCATCGGGGCTGCGCGAATTGTGATTCGAACCAATAGTGGCACCGGCAGCCATGTTGCTTTGTCCCAACACAGTGGCTGCACATAAAAAAGAATTATTGTGATGTTGTTCATGCGAAGGAAATATCAGGGAATTCAATACTTCGCAACATGATATTGTGGAGTTATTACCCAGGTAAGAATTGATAAGCCTCGCGCCGTATTTTAATTGAGAATGGCTGGCCATAATAAACCTAACCGCCTTCACTCCATAAAAGGCTTTACATCCCAGCCCCATCACACCATTTACCATTTCACAACCTTCACCTATCTGCGACGGTGCTTCAGCAGAAGAACTAACGGTTATATTTTTCAGCTTATTCGCTCCTTTGATATAGGCATCACTACCTATCCATGCATCTTTTATAATACTGGTATTTTTTACAATGGTGCGATCACCAATTTTTCCGTAGTACCCTCTTTGTACATCATATTCCTTTTGGGTAAACTCTTTAAACTTTTCGAGCATTAGTTTATCATCCCTGTACTTCGACCAGAGCCAGGCATCGCCTGGCTGCATACGGGTAAACGGTATAACTTTACGCCCACCGTTTTCATTACAGATCTCCAGCCAAATCCTTATACTTTCTGTTTCGCCATCTTTAATAATACCGTTGCCGAATTTAGCAGCACTGGTTGTGGCCAACTCATTAATATTTACAAGTATTACTTCACTGCCGATGATATAATGCGATAAATAATTAACATTATCAACAACAACATTGTCACCAAAATCGCAACTGATGATAGTGCTGTTATATAAACCGACAGGCATTCGGAGATTGTGATATTCCAAATAACAAGATTCCAGTTTTCCGATACGCACCAGTCCGAAAAACTTGCAATTCTTCACCAGTTCAGGATTAAAATTATCACCCACAAGAATCCGGTTCCAGTTATCAGATGTATTTCCGTTGCGTACAAGTGCTTCAATTTCCCAGGCCGTTAATTCGCGGTACCGTATACCGCTCCGGTTTTGAATATTACGCAGATGGTATTCATCTTTGCCATTGGGCAGATATTCCGCAGTAATGAAATTATATCCCAGTGAATCAATACTTCTTTTAGTAATGTTGTTCATGAGAGGGTTTAAAATTTGAGATTTGAAATTTGAGATTTGTCCTGCAGCCGCTGAATCCGGCAGCCCATAGCCCATAGCTCAAAGCCGACAGCTATCAGCTATTCCACCGTTACACTTTTGGCAAGATTGCGGGGTTTATCCACATCGTAGCCCTTGGCAATGCCTATGTAATAAGAAAATAACTGAAGCGGTATAACACTTATGACAGGAGCAATCACTTCATCAGCCTCAGGAACCGGCAGTACATCATCGGCCATACCGGTAATAGTTTCGTCACCCTCGGTTATCACTGCAATTACTTTTCCCTTTCGTGCTTTTATTTCCTGTATATTACTCACAATCTTTTCGTGATAAGCATCTTTAGTAGCAACAAATATTACGGGGAGCGATTCATCAACAAGCGCTATCGGTCCATGTTTCATTTCAGCCGCAGGATAACCCTCGGCATGTATATATGAAATTTCTTTGAGCTTAAGCGCCCCTTCAAGTGCTACAGGAAAATTGTAACCCCGGCCTAAATACAATGCATTGATTACATCTTTATACTTCAGTGCTACATTTTTTATATGCTCTGCATGAGAAAGAATATGGCTTACTTTTTCAGGCAGGTCGTTCAGCTCTTCCAGGAGGTGAAGATAACGGTCATGACTAATCGTATCTCTTTCCTTAGCAATTTTTAGCGCTACCATTGCCAGTACCGTAAGCTGTGCGGTGAATGCTTTGGTACTTGCCACGCCAATCTCAGGTCCGGCATGTGTATATGCACCGGCATGGGAAATACGCGAAATAGATGAGCCTACCACATTCACTATTCCCAAAATAACTGCTCCCTGTTCTTTCGCCTTTTCAATAGCCACAAGGGTATCTGCCGTTTCACCACTTTGTGAAATAGCAATAATCATATCACCCTTGTGAATGATGGGATTGCGGTAGCGGAATTCCGAAGCATATTCCACTTCAACCGGGATGCGGCACAACTCTTCAATAATATACTCTGCAATCAGACCGGCATGCCAGGAAGTGCCACATGCAACGATAAGAATGCGATTGGCATTTTTAATCTGATCAATATTATTTTGGATACCGGCCATAGTGATAGTACCCTGCTGTACATCCAGTCTGCCGCGCAGGCAATCGCGGATGGTATCTGGTTGCTCAAATATTTCTTTCAGCATGAAATGATCGTACCCCCCTTTTTCAATTGCCGCAAGTTCGAGGTCAAGTTTCTGTATAAAAGGAGTTTGCCTTTCATTACCCAGGTTTTTCAATATCAGTTCATCTGATTTGATTATGGCAATCTGGTAATCATTTACATATACTACTTCTTTGGTATATTCTATAATCGGAGAAGCATCACTGGCTAAAAAATGTTCGTCTTTACCTATCCCAATTACAAGGGGGCTTCCCTTTCTTGCTGCAATCAACGTATCGGGATTGTCTTTATCAATCAGCACTACCACATAAGCACCAACAACCCTTTTGAGTGCTATACGCAAAGCTTCCTCCAGTGTACCACCATTATTCTTCTGTATATCTTCAATAAAATTCAGCAGCACTTCAGTATCGGTATCACTGTGAAAAACATATCCTTTTTTGATAAGCTCAGATTTAAGCGCGGAATAGTTTTCGATGATGCCGTTGTGAATCATAGCCAGCTTACCATTCGATGACTGGTGCGGATGAGCATTTCTATCGCTTGGTTCACCGTGAGTAGCCCATCTTGTATGGCCGATACCGATATGTCCTTCAAGGTCTTTCCCCACTGTTATTTCTTCCAGTGCAGCCACTTTACCTTTCTTCTTGTATAATTTCAATCCATGATTTAACAAGGCTACCCCGGCACTATCGTAGCCCCGGTATTCCAGTCGTTTTAGTCCTTTAATAATAACCGGAAAAGCCTGCCGGTGACCGATATAAGCAACTATTCCACACATTTTTTATTGATTTGATTAAACCGTTCTTTCAACGCAAACGATTGCACAATATTATAAAAAAATGCGAACTCATAGTCTATTTGTTTTTACCGGAGTCGTGGTGGAGGTTTGTTACCAGTTACAGAAAAAAGCATCAGCGCTCTTTGTGAGTTAAAGGGTTTCAAGCAAAGCCACCAAGTTATTACGTTGAATAAAACGTTTCTTGTACCTGTACTTAAGCATGAATAAGTTTGCGATAATAATTCGAAACCTTAAATTAGAATGGAAGCCGTTGTGTTCTCTGCGAAAAACATTGCGGACTTTGCGTGAAAAAAAAATTCCACTTTCACCCCTCAAACATTTATAGCGCATCATAATAAAGTCCTGCTGCACCAAGTATCCCGCTGTTGTGCAGTTCGGAAACTTCAATACGAAGTCGTCGCAAGGATTTGGGATATGCAAAACTGTTGACACGTTCCCACATTGTATGTTGAAAAAAAGAATAGGCATGGCGCACAGATCCACCAAAAATAATCAACGGCGGATCGTAGGTATACAATATCATTTTGATAGCATTACCCAGGTGAGTTCCCATTTCAGCATACCATTGACGGGCCTCCTGATCACCAGACTGCGCACGTTCAAATACAATCTGTCCGTTTGTATGATATATGTTTTCAAAAAACTGACCACTACAATAATACTCATAACAACGATCAAGATAATCTACCATACCAAATTCACCAGCGCCACAGTTAGGTCCGGCATATAAATGTTTATTAATAATAATACCCGCACCTAAACCGGTCCCGATAGTAAGCCCGATCATACAATCTGTTCCCATTCCTTTACCAAAGTAAAATTCACCAAGTGCAAAACAATTAGCATCATTATTTACAAAAACCGGAACCTTATACCGTTCCTCCATGATGCGTTTCAAATGCACTTCTTTCCATGAAGGAATATATTGTACATCATATACTATTCCCTGTTCCACATCCACCACACTCGGCACACCAATACCGATAGCGGCAACAGCACTGTTCATCAGGTTATCAGTAATGGAGAATATATCCTGCAATACTTCTTCTACCGTTCCTTTGCCGCGAATAGGTTTTGCATTTATGCCAGTTATCTCATTGCCGCTCACCAGTCCCCCACGGATATTAGTAGCGCCAAGGTCTATCCCGATAATCTCTTTATGATTCATATATTCTGCTGTACTGTTAATTAACTGCTGCTTTCTTTTTCCGGGTAATTATCTTGTTGCTGATAATTGGTCTCGCCCAAAATCCAATACTTAAAATATACCCAATAGGGAGATAAAGGAATAACATACCATAACGTAATCCTATTGCATCACCCAGCGAACCCACAATGAGTGGAACCACAGCTCCCCCTACTATTCCTGTGACTAATATACCGGCAAAAGAACCATGGTGTTCTTTCACTGAATTGAGCGCAAGTGAAAATATAATAGGATACATCACCGATGCAAAAAAACCTACCAGCGGAAAAGCAACCAATGCTATATTGCCCGGGCCAAATAAGCCCAATGACAGACAGATCAATGCAAGCGCAGTAAAGAGTATCAATACCTTTCGGCTATCCATCAGCTTTACCAGCAAAAGTCCCAATACCCCGCCGGCTGTCATCAACCCCCAAAAGTATGCAACGGTTTTAGCCCCGGTTGTCTGTGGGTCATAACCATGATAGGCAAAAAGAAATTGTGATATCCAGTTAGCCACTCCCTGCTCAGCACCTACATAGCAAAAGAGCGCAATAAAATAAAGTATAACAACCCGCTTTTTAAAAAGATCAATATAGTTTTGAAAGGTTCCTGCTTTTTCATCCTGGCTTAATTCCACCTTAGGGAAACGCGACAAAAGAATTACAACAATCATTGCCAGAGAAATTAAAGCAAACAACCAGTACAGGGATATCCATGGAAGATTGGGTGGCGTAAGCCGGTGCAACAACGACATTATACCCGACGTTGTACCTCCACTACCAAGATCAGATACCATACCTGAATATACCAGGGGGCTGACAAAAGAAGCCAATCCAAAGATTAATTGTGCCAGGATAGAATTAAAAGCATAATGTTCTTCGCCACCCGCAGTGCGCAACAATGGGTTAATAACCACCTGCAGAATAGCCATACCGCAGCCAATAAAAAACAAGGACAATACAGCATTAATATAGTTAGGTGATAGCGCCAGTATCAATGATCCGAAAAACGAAACCGCAAAAGCGGCTGCCATCATTTTCTTTTCTTTATATTTTTCAAGCAGCATGCCTGAGGGAATAGACATTACTCCATAAGCAATAAAAAATGCAAACGGCAACAAGGCTACAAGGGTGAGGCTCAGGTCAAACCCCCGGATAATATCGGGGATCAAAGGTCCGGTGATATTGGTGAGAAAAGAGATTACAAAAAATGTGAGCATGATGAGTGCTACGGTATAAAGACTACGGTTCATTGGAGGTATTTAAGGCTGATAAAAAAATGACACGCAACTTACCGAGAAATTATTAAGTAAGCAAACCAATTTGTACAAATCCAGGCAACAAGTATTTCAAAGTAAATAAAAAATTGGGGAGTAACCACAGTCTAAAGCCGGTAACAAATCATTACAGAAGCAGATATATTATTAAGTCATATTTTATTCATTTCAAAAACCTCTAATAATATGATTGATTACACACAAAGTGGTAGTCTTAATGATAAGAGCTATAATCTCACCACTGTAATGAAACCAATTGGCCCAGTTTTTAAAGTAAAAAAACTAAGAAAAGGAACTCCATTGGAGCTTGAACTGGCAGGGACAGTTTCTGCAAATTCATTATCCAGCTCAAACGGGATTAAGTTTGAGCTTAGGATAAATGGGAAGTCACCTAATTACAAAATCCAGGGATCCCTCAAAGCAGGTCACCTTTACGATTCTATTGTTATGAAAAGTGTATATACAAAACTAAAGCCTGGGAATTATATAGCACAGGTATATGCGGCATCTGCTCCTTCAGGAACTGCAAGCGGAGTGATTCTTGATCCCGGAGGATGGGGTGAGGCAATCCTTGCAACTGAATTCTGACACGGCATTAGTTTTTTACTATTCCAAAAATCGCCCCTTAAGCTCCGGTGTGGGTACCATACATTTTTCATTTTTTCCAAACCATTTATACCGATGTTTGGCTATCCATGTATATATGGCATCCCGGATAAATTTTGGAACGATAATAAATACATAACATAATCTCCACCCTCCGCTCAGTTTTTTAAAAGCTTTTAAAACACCGGTTGACTTTGTAAAAACTCTATCATTCTCAAGTAGCACAAATGAATTAAAATCATTTATGGGTAAATAAAATTTTGACAGTAATTCCTGTCCCGCTTTTCCTTGAAGCGATGCAAACAGAAAACGCTTTTCTTTATCTCTTTTAATAATAAATTGTACACTTCTGTTACAAAGGTTACAGACTCCGTCAAAGAGTAGAATACTTTTCTGATCCATTCTTTGCAAAGATACTCCGGAATTTTATGCGGAATTTGGTTTATCTTTTAGCAAAATTTAAAACAATATTCAATTATCTACTCTTTTTCAGGATGCGAAAATGGTCTCCATCAACTTATTGTAGGGAAAAACATATTTCATACTTAAAAAGATTGATAGCAGTTGCAAGTATCATTTTATTCTTCACCCTGAAATCTGTTTCACAATCTGTTTCTCAACGGGACTCTTCCTATATATTTGCTTTGCTGGATACGGCAGAGCATTTTTTTTCATCTGCTAACTATAAAGCCGCTTTTAAGTATTGTGATAATGCTGCAAAAGTTTCCAGGCAACTTCAATTTAAAAAAGGGATAGCTTATTCCCTGATCGAAAGAACCGACATTTACATAGACCAGGATTTACTGGATTCTGCTGGCTCATGTACCTCTCAAACTTTCAGTATCGGAAAATATTTAAAAGATACCCTCATTACAGCCATTGCCACCATGCAATCGGCACAAATAAAAATGTACAGAGGTAAATTTGATGATGCCATTTCTTTATTTCAGAATTGTACTGCTTATTTCAGTACACATCCTTCAAAATATGCAGCGCTGGCCTTTAATGATTTTGGTTTCACATACGGTCAAAAAGGGGAACCACAAAAGCAGGCAGCCTGCCTGATCAAAGCATTAGAAATTTATGATAAAATGGAAAATGCTGACATCAGTGATAAAGCAGTTGTTTTGAGTAATCTTTCCACATTATATTATTCACTTGGACAGAAAGAAAAAGCTATTGAATTCGGTGAACGGTCAATTGAATTCAGAAAAATAACCGGCGATATATCAAAACTATCCCTCGGATATTGCAACCTCAGCCAGATTTACCTCGGAATAAATAATGATAAAGCAGAACAATATCAGCAGTTGGGACTTAAATATGCAGAACAGTCAGGCGATGAATCAAGAATAATTGGTGCTTTTATCACCTCCTCACTCATTGCGAGTGGTAAAAAAGATTACAAAAGTTCTATCGAATATGAAAAAAGGGCAATTGAACTTCTTGAAAAAAGCAGGAAAAATCCGGTGATGTTAGCCCGTCGTTATATAGCAGTTGGGATTGACTATGATCACGAAAATACAGATTCTCTTTCAGTCATAACATATTTTAATAAGGCATTTCAACTGTCAAAACAATTACAAAGCAAAACAAATCTCAGGGATATTTACTACCATCTTACGCATTTTTACAAAGCACATCATAATTATGAAGAAGCATATAACAGTCTGAGAAAGTATATTGACTACCGCGACAGCATCATCAATGATAATACCCGTACCAGTATAGCCGAAATTGAAACAAAATATCAAACAGCAAAAAAAGATGCTGAAATAGAAAACCTGAATGCGGCGCAACGTATTAAAGAATTACAGATTGAAAAACAAAAAGCACTCATTACCGGTAGTCAACTGGAAGCACAACGAAAAGAAAAAGAAATTCAGTTGCTTTCACAGGCAAAAGAACTGCAGGAATTAAAGATCAGTCAACAGAGTGAACAATTGGAAAAGCAAATACTGCTTAGTAAAAATAATGAACAGGAATTGAAACTGGCAGAGCAGGATAAACAGTTACAGAGAAGAGAATTACAAAGTCAGAAACACTTTCGCAATTTAATGATAGCCGGAATAATTGTTGTGTTTCTGTTAGCGGCTTTTTTATTTAACAGGTTCCAGCTCCAGAAAAAATTAGAACATCAGCAGCTATTACTTGAAATGCGAAATGATATTTCCCGGAATCTCCATGATGACATCGGGGCTTCATTAAGTAATATTAATATCCTGAATGAACTGGCAAAGCGGAATGTGCTCAACCCGGAAAAAGCAAATACCTATCTTTCCAAATCCGGTGATGACATCCAGCGCATCAGTGAATCTCTTTCTGATATTGTTTGGAATATCAATCCCCAGTACGATAACCTTGATAATTTATTTGTACGGATGAAACGCTATGCAGCAGACATGCTGGAAGGGAAAAATATTCAGGCAGAGCTTTTATTTCCTGATGAGAAAGAAAAAATAACAATACCAATGGACCAGCGGCGTGATTTTTACCTGATCTTTAAAGAAGCCGTCAATAACCTGGCGAAATACTCTAAAGCCGCTTCAGCCAAAATTGTAGTAGAAGTCAAAGAGCAGTTTATACATTTGACGCTAACGGATGACGGACAGGGTTTTGATTTAAAAAATGCAAAAGCCGGAAACGGACTTCAGAATATGAAACAAAGAGCAGGAAGGTGGATGGGAAAATTTGATATTCAATCAGCTCCGGGTAAAGGAACATCCGTATCACTATTCATGAAAATACATTAGTGAACCTATTACCCGATTGTGTAATTGTACAGAGCTATAAAGAAAATTAATTTTGTAAATATGACCATCCCTCTTGTGATATACGAAGACAATGTCCGATTACGGCAATCACTTGAACTTATGCTGGGTGATGAATCGGGTTTTAAAGTGCTGGGGGCATTTTCGGGATGTGAACAGGTGATAAAACAAATGGAAGAGTTGAACCCCGCATTGGTTATTATGGATATTGATATGCCGGGAGTCAATGGTATTGAAGGCGTGAAATTAATTAAATCTACTTTCCCCGATATCAAAGTCGTCATGTACACTGTTTTTGATGACGACAACAGGATATTTGAATGCATTTGCTCCGGTGCAGACGGTTATTTATTAAAAAATACATCACCTGTAAAATTATTGCAGTCACTCATAGAACTTTCTGAAGGAGGGGCGCCGATGAGTCCTTTCGTGGCACAAAAAGTTTTTCAATATTTCAGACAACATCCGGCACGGCAGGAAACATTCAATCTTACAGAAAGAGAAAGGGAAATCCTTACACTCCTCGTCCGTGGCAATTCTTATAAAATGATTGCCGATAAATCATCAGTAAGTATAGATACAGTGAAAAAACATCTCCAGAACATTTATCACAAGCTACATGTGAACTGCGGTACAGAGGCGGTTGCAAAAGCATTACAGCATAAAATTGTAAAACTGGATTGAACGGTCCCTTTTTTAAGTTGGTTCCTTACCCGATTGTGTAATTGACAGGAATTAATATTATCTGCAGTTTTACATAAACAAATAAAAGTTTATAACAGGGAATTTTTATTATTAACATTAAAACTATAATATGCATAAATTATCCCTAGTAGTTATTTTTTTATGTACCGGTTTGATTTCTTCTGCACAGGTGCTGAGAAAACCAACGGGTAGACCAGGTCAAAAGCAATTAGCCAATCCAAATATTCCTAAACTTACAAAACCTGATCTACAGGTCACAGCTATTCGTCTAATTAAAGTTGAGGTTAATTCTTCCAAACTGCATACAGTTACAGTTTCCGTAAGTATAAAGAATAACGGACAGTTGAGTGCTGATAGAATTATGCTGAAGGCATTTTCTCAAAACCAACTGAGAGGAGATTCACGATGGTCAGGTTTTGGAGAACCGGTTCCTGCTACAGTTATTCATGGTGGCGCAACAGTAACCGCAGACTATGTTTTTCATGAAGATCCACGGGTGATCAGTACTTCTTCTTTCAAGTTTAAAGTTGTGGCTGATGCTAACAATGCAGTGGTTGAGTCAAACGAAATAAATAATACTTCTTCTGTAATTATTATCAATAGTCATTAAAATAAGCTAAAATGAAAAAGCAAATCTGGTCAATCGCAATTATTGCATTCTTTGCCTGCAGTAATAATTCTCCGGGAGATACAGGGAAAAAAGAAAGTGCCAATTACACTTCTGAAGTAAAAGAGATCAATAACTCTTCCGGCACAGGTTGTTCATCTTTTCTATGGTTTAAAAAAGGAACAAAGCTGGTATATAAATTGACCGGTGCAACCGGAGACTCATTGGGTAACAGCACTACAACCATTGATGATGTAAAACAGGATGGGGATGCCATGTTAGCTGATTATACGGTTACATCAGCAGGCGGAAAGAATATTAAGGGTACTTATCGTTGTGAGGGTGACAAAGTCTACATGGATACAAAATCATTTTTTCAAAATAATTTTTCCGGATTACAAAAATCAGGGATGGAAGTTGAGATAAAGAATAGCTATGTTTCTTTCCCTTCTGATATGAAAGTGGGTGATGCTCTCGAAGGTTCTTCTTTTGAAGCGGATATTAATAAAAACGGGAAAGAATTTATGAAAATAATCAGTGAAGTAAAAGAAAGGAAAATTGAAGGAAAAGAAAACGTAACTACTCCGGGAGGCAGTTGGAATTGTTTCAGGTTAGTTGAAGTACGTGCCACTGCAACGGAAGTAAAGGGAACTAAAAGGCCTCCGGTAAATACAAAATCCATCTCCTGGTTTGCATCAGGTGTAGGGCCTGTGAAATTTGAGACCTATGATGCAAAAGGAAATCTTACTGTCCGGTCCGAATTAATCGCAATTAAATAACAGTTGTCAAATTAATATATTAATCGGTTTCAGATTATATACTGATCAATAACTTAAACGATTTATTAGCTATGAAACAAAAAGTTTTAACCCTGATGGTTTCTTTGGTATTTGCTTTATTGTCAGCAAGTGGACAAATCGGAAGAAGAATGACAACATTCAATCCGGCTGTTAATGGATTCAGGTTTATTAATACATTTAAGGTAGAGCCTATTAACAATCTCCAATTTTCAGGGTTCTGTGGGGGAATGACATATACTGCTTTGGATTATTATAATGCACATAGACATACTCCTACACAAAATTTCAGACCTGCCAACGGCACTCCACTATATGATTACATATGGGGGAGACAAAGAAGTTCTGTATTAGATAATTTAGATAAATGGACGGAATTATTCGTAAACCCTTTTGGATGGCGCAATGATGAGTTTTTTAATTGGGGGCTGCAGGCCACAGGAGGGGGAAGATTGCAGGAACTAAAATCAGAAATTGATGCAGGAAGGCCCGTGCCTCTGGGGCTTTTCAAGCCTGGCAATGGTGGAGTTGGCCCGCATCACCAGGTGTTGGCAATTGGATATGATGGCGGAAGGTATAGAGGTGACCTTGGAGCATACATCACCGATCTTAAAATATTCGTTTGCGATCCAAATCATCCCGGCGAAACAAAAATTTTAAAAGCAGATCCTGCAAGACATCTTTATTATTATGAAGGTGGCGCTGATTATCCTGAAGAGCAGTGGCAAACATACTTTGTAAACAAAAACTATCATTTCGGCAACCCGCCCAATGTTGCCGATCCCACTCCAGTTGAAGAAGCTCTGGTTCATGAAGTTTTTTTAGAGATTCGTACGGGCAATGATGATCTGCGTGGAGGCAATGATAATGTGAATGTCACTTTCAAATTTAGTTCGAAACCATCTCAAACTTATAGCAATATTAATGGAGGAGCCAGGTGGATAGATAATTATACAGAAACAGTTCCGATTTTACTGACCACTCCCGTTCCGGAATCAGAATTCAGAAGTATAATATTAACAACAACATTTGGAGGAGGTAGCGGAGGTGATAACTGGAACCTGGATATGGTGAGGGTATTGAAGGGAGATAAAGAATTGCTGAGTAAAGCAGGTTCACCCTTGTTTCGGTTTACCGGCGAGAAAAAATCCTTTGCTATCAACTTTCCAATCACTTTGACAAGATCATCAGATGGAAAAATAATTATTGGTCCTGATTATAAAGTGCATGAACTATTACTCAAAATAGGAACAGGTGGCGATGATCTGCGCGGGGGCAATGATAATGTAAATGTAACTGTGAATTACCAGGACGGCACTTCATTAGTGGTAAATAATATCAATAAAGGCAATAACTGGGGAAATAATACTACGAAGTTCGTTACCATTCCTTTGAGGAGATATGTACCGGTGAACCAGTTAAAAAATATTGTATTGAAAACAACATTTGGCGGTGGAATAGGTGGTGATAACTGGAATATGGAATATCTGGTAGTAACAGCGAAAGGGGGAGGTATCAACCAGGTAATCTATCAACAAATGGATCATCATCCTTTGGTAAGATTTGATGGGAACAATAGTCCCTTCACTGCAACTTTTACTTATTAATTGGAATCAGCGATCTGACAAATTCAATGTTTTCACCTCTGGAAGATATAAGATTTCAATAAAACAATAAATACAGATGAAGCGATTAATTTTTTTACCGGTATTCATTTTCATCTCAGTTCTTTGTTTTTCCCAGGGGAAATATGCTGGCCCTATATTAATAAAACTAATTAATAAAACATTTACGGATGAGAAAAATATTCCCGGTTTGAAAGGTTATGAATTAAGGGAAGGCTCAATGATTACCGGCATAGATGACCCGCAACCCCAGTTCCTTTCAGTTTTAATAAAAGGGAAAAACAGAGTAGTTATACTAAGTGTGAAAGAAGATACGGTTACTACAGTTCAGCATATTGTGGACGTCATTGAAATAAAAAATGTTCTGCCCGGTTGGGAAATAAGAACAGCTGGCTGCCAAAATGGAGATTCAGAAGGAGAGATCATAGTGGCATTGGTCAACCCCGGCAAAGGTCAAACCGTGAAATCAGTCAGCAGGGCCTGGCGTTGCAACCGGGATAAAATCAGATTTGAAAAAATAAGTACAAAAAAAATTAACTGTATCAATGAAGTGCAGGATTAGGAGAGAATTACACACTTTAAACTAATCAATAAAAAATATACACATGAAAAAAATCATGCTGCTCATTATGCAGTCGCAATTTCCTTAGTTGGGAATGCACAAAGAGATTCAACAAAGAATTTGAAAAGGATTATAAAACCGATAAAACCGATTTATTTCATACTTGATTCTACTGTAAAGTTTATTCCAGTTACAGTAGGTCCTTACTGCCCTACAAAGTTATTACACGGTGACAGAGAATTCGGCGGCCACGGTACCGAAATCTGGTCCAGTATTAATCTTACCATCGAAAACGGCAATCAGATATTTGCTACAGTTTATTAAGAAAGAAATAAAACTAAAACAATATGAAGAAAGTTTTTGAGTACAGTATTTTACTACACATTTTTCTACTTATCGTTTTTCCACAGGTATTATTTTCTCAGAATAACAAAGAAACATTGGAAGTGGTTGTAAACAGAGCAATTAAAAACGGAATAATGAAGAGAGAAGGCAATCATCTGATATTTATGGCTGCTCCGGGTCAGGATACTTCCAGGATCAGAAATTATTATGAAGGATTAATAAAATCGTCCGGTAAAACATATACTTTTCAATTCGGGAATAAAAATTCTTCGAACCCAACTGATGCAACAACCCCGGCAGAAAATGTTATATTCCAAAATCAGATACCACAGATTAACACTAAAATAAAACAAGTGGTAATTGATCAAAGCTCAGTTTGTTTTGCACATCAGACAGTATTTGGTTTTTTGCATTATACAGATAGAATAGAAAATTATACCTGGACAGTTCCGGATGGTGTTACACAAGTCTGGATCGAAGTATGGAGTGGTGGAGGGAATGGTTTTTCAAAGTTTGTAAAAAATGCCGATGATCCACATAAGCTTGATGATATAACAGGCGGCGGTGGTGGTGGTGGCGCTTATGCTTCAGCTATGCTTTCAGTTGAAAAAGGGGAAAAGTTTATGATTACCATTCCTCCCGGAGGAGGAGGCAAATCAGTTGAAATAGTATTGAATGAAAGGAAAAACGTTCTTTATCTGAATAATGGAAAAAATGGTAATGCTGATGATGAATTGAATGGGAAAGGGTATGCAGGTGTTTCCGGAGGCAATTATGGAAGGTTTACAAATAATGTTTTTTGGGTTAGTGGTCAGAACGGAAGTACGTTGACTAATGCTTATTATCATTATGAACCACCCAAAGAATTTTTGGGACAATCAACCGCAGGAATTGAAGATGTAAATATTGAAAATTTCGGAAATGGCGGTGCGGCTCCGTACCTTAACAATGGAGGCAGAGGAGCACAACTTCACTATACCTCATTTGCCCATTATGCCGATGCAAAAAACGGTGGATTTCCCGGAGGTGGTGGAGGCGGGGGTGTAGGTAATTCGTCTGGTTTTTCTTTTGGCAAAGGAGCGCCTGGTTTAGTAGTCGTTCATTATTAATGATCATTCCATATTGGAAAATACTTACTTCTTAGCCGCATTGGCAGGTTTGGTTGATATACCTTGTGCTTATTCAGACCAGCTATCTACTTCGCCACAACGTCTCCCGTAAAGCCATATGTTTAGCCGGGACGTTGTGCGTTTTGCAATCCGGTTTCTAATACAACAGCATAACTTGTAACCTCGAACTCGCCTTGATTGTTCTACAAATAATACTGAGCTGAACTGTGTTTGTAAACAATCGGGCTTTCGCATAAATTCCATTCTGTTATCCCGTGGTCTGCCCATAATACTCTGAACGCTTGAAGCTGTTTAGGGGCAAGACCCCGGGTGGACACAATGAGGGAATGATTACAGTGATAAGCATTGACTGATGTGAAGCAGGAGGGGTACTATTTATTTTTCTAAAATTTTATGTAAGTATTTTGTATATTTCTGTTAAACCCGCAAATATGGGGAAACATATCTTCCTTCTCTACATTGCCGGTATCAGTTATTCTGTATCGCTTGCGCAAACGCTTACCCAAACCATTAAAGGAACAGTAATTGATAAAGATTCTCGTCGCATACTGGCAGGAGCTACGGTTTCTGTTGTTGACGATAGCCTGCATCTCGTTTCAGGTACTAACGAGTCGGGAAATTTTGTTTTAACAAAAGTTCCCGTTGGCAGAAGAAGCATTCAATGCAGCTACAGCGGATACGAAGATTTCGTTACTGACCAGCTTATTGTGAGCAGTGCAAAAGAAGTAGAACTGATTATTGAACTGGTACAGCACTATGTGCAACAATCAGAAATTATTGTAAAGGCTGCCGGTAATCCAAAGCAGCCAGTTAATAAATTGGCGGTGGTCAGCACACGATCATTTACGCCTGAAGAAACACAACGCTATGCTGCCAGTGTTAACGATCCCAGCCGTATGGCGATGAGCTTTCCCGGTGTACAGCCGGTACGCGATGCAAGAAGTGACATTATTATAAGGGGTAATGCTGCATCAACAATGCTCTGGCGGTTGGAAGGTATTGACATTCCCAACCCCAATCATTTCGCCCGCAAAGGCTCCAGCGGGGGAGGTATTACGATTTTCAGCAGCAGCATGCTGAACAATTCTGATTTTTCTACCGGGGGCTTCCCGGCAGAGTATGGCAACGCGTTATCTGGTGTTTTTGATATGCGGTTTCGAAAAGGAAACAACGATAAAAAGCAATACACTTTTAAGTCCAGCCTTATTGGAATTGATTTCTCGGCAGAAGGCCCTATTGATAAAGGCAGGAGTTCTTACTTAGTTAATTACCGTTACTCCACGCTGGGTATTTTAAGTTCATTAGGTTTTCATCTCACCGGTGAAAGGGAGACCAATACTTTTCAGGATATTTCTTTTAATCTCACTTTCCCTTCAAGAAATAATCGCTCAGTTATAAATGTTTGGGGTATTGGCGGTATAAGTAAGGAAGATTATTCGGCTGTAAAAAATGTGGCGGACTGGGATGAATATGACGATTACGCCGTTTACGATTTTAAGACCAATATGGGAGCTGTGGGTGTAGGTCATAGCTTACAATTGGGGAAAACCGGACTGTTGAAAACGTCAGTTGCTATTATGGGACAAAGTATCAGTTATGTGGATGATACCCTCAATACATCCAAAATGCCCTTTACCGTAAACGATGAATTATATAATAACGATCGTCTCTCTTTGTCTATTTATTACTATACCAAACTGGGGCCAACCTTTAGCTGGAAAACAGGCGGGTTTGTAACCCGCATTGGATATGCTTTTACACAAAGTGCATATGATTTTGCAGCCGCAACCTATCGTAAGAATATAATAGACGGAGCAGGAAATACCTGGCAATGGCAGCCTTATACGCAACTCAGTTGGAGACCGGTGAACAGGGTTACCGTCAATGCAGGAATACATTTTTTGTACTTGTCACTGAATAAAACAAATTCGTTAGAACCACGGGTAAGCGTGCAATATAAGCTCCATCCCAATCACACTCTTAGTTTTGCAACCGGTATATACGGCGAAACACTACCGCTTGGTTCTTATTTTTATAAAGGACCCAACAACAGTTTACCTAATATTGATCTTGATATAATGCATTCTGTCCATTTCATTCTTGCCTACGATGCATTATTGAAAAAAAACTGGCGGTTTCATACAGAATTTTACCTGCAAAATCTTTCAAGTATACCTGTGGTGAATGATGTAAATCGTACTTTCTGGTTACTTAACATGGTTGAAGGGTATGCCAATGAAGCATTGGTAAGCAAGGGAACAGGAAGAAACATAGGTATTGATATTACGATTGAAAAATTCTTTTCAAGAGGTTTATTTGTATTAGGAGGATTTTCGGTATTCAATTCTACTTACAGTCCATTGAATGGCAAAACATACAACACACAGTACAATAGCCGCACTGCAGGTTCGCTTACTGCCGGGCGTGAGTGGAAATGGAAGAAGGAACGAACATTCACCGTTGGCGGTAAAATGCTATATAACGGTGGTGTACCGATAACGCCTTTGTTATCCGGAGCAACATTTAATTCAAGGAAACCAGTGCTGGATGAGACAAGGTCATTCAGCCAAACAGTACCTCCCTATTTCAGAACAGATGCCAGGATTACATTACGGAAAAATAAAAAGAAAACCGCCTGGATGATTACGCTGGACATCCAAAACATTCTGGGTATAAAAAACACAGACGGTTTGAGTTATCGTTTTGATCCATCCACCAATCAATGGGTATATAAACAATTATCTGGTTTTGTGCCGGTAATAGGTTATCAACTGGAGTTTTAAAAATTCGGATTTATTACCATTGTTTTCTTAGCCCTGCCTCTCAAATATCTATTCACAGCTGAGTCTGCTATGAGCGGTCATCCTTTGGTTCTCCGCAGGGTCTCAACTCCGAGCCTTTTGTGCGTGAGCCGGACTCTGCGAGGCATACTCATCGTTTCTCTTGCGTTTAGCTTATATCTTTTATCTACCGCAGCAGTTTTAACTACAATCTTTGATTCTCCGCATACCGTAGAGTCACCTGCCAACGCACAGGCTATGCACAGGCAGACTCTGCGGAGAAGGAATCGTCATTTCGAATCCCGTCTCCAAGTTGTTTTGAATTAAACGAGTTTAGCGACGGGTGAGAAATCCGTTGGGCCATAGCAATATTGTTGAATATTATATTGTGTTGTATATCTTATGTCAAAGCAACTTTACCTCTGGCAAACAGATTTCTCCCTCGTTTGGAAATCCAATAAATGACATGCCACCATATACTCGGTCGAAATGACGTAAAACTCAATTGTCATTTCGAATCCCGTCTCCAGGTTGTTTTGAACTAAAAGAGTTTAGTTTTCCGCAGAGTCTCAACTCCAAGCCTTTTGTGCGTGAGCTGGACTCTGCGAGGCATCCTCATCGTTTCTCTTCCGTTTAGCTTACATCTTTAATCTACCGCAGCAGTTTTAACTACAATCTTTGATTCTCCGCATACCGCAGAGTCACCTGCCAACGCACAGGCTATGCCGGGCAGACTCTGCAGAGAAGGAATATTCATCAATTGTAAAGCTGCTGCCGCTGTATATACCGTCTCTAATGAAACTATCAATGTTAAGTTTTTCGGTGTAGTGGTAGTAAAATGTTTCCATAGAGGAATAATTTTTTGCTTGTTCAACTTATACTTTCATGAGAAGACCCCACTCTGGTGCAGGTTTGGTAGCCCTGCCTTGTGATTAGTCAGACCTGCCGCCTTGCTATTATTTTTCTTAATTTCTTAAGCAAGCATTGCATAAACCGCATAGCTATTATTATAACGAAACAAGTAATGCTCAGGCAACAGGTCTGCCAACGCACAACATCTTAGCCTCAGACCTGCGCCAGTGCGGGGGGACGTTGCGGCGAAAGAAAGCTCCCACTCTGGCGCAGGTTTGGTAGCCCTGCCTTGTGATTAGCCAGACCTGCTGCCTTGCCGTTACTTTTCTCAATTTCTTAAACAGGCATTGCGTAAACTGCATAGCCATTATTCTAACGAAAAAAATAATGCTCAGGCAACAGGTCAGCCAACGCTCAACCCCATCGCCTCAGACCTGCGCCAGTGCGGGTTCAACCGGCACAAGCGGACGCTTGCGCCTGATACCCGACTATTTTTAGCATGCTTCTTTGCATTAACTCATATGCTTGGACTATATGGGGAAGGAGGCTTTGCGCCGGTATTTAGTTAGCCAAACGCAACGTCCCATAACCTAAACACAAAGCCTGCATAGAGACGTTGCGGCGAAAGGAAGCTTTGCATAAACCGCATAGCTATTATTATAACGAAACAAGTAATGCTCTGGCAACAGGTCAGCCAACGCACAATACCCTAGCCTCAGACCTGCGCCAGTGCGGGGGCAATCAGGCAATTGGTTACTCCAAACATCAGTACACAGGAAATTGCTATGTTGAAAATTGATAAATTTTGTTTTGGCTTTTTCGTGAAATATTTTTATTAAAAGTTCACAAGACGCAACAACTGCCTTGCCGACATAGTACGCTAAAAGTTTTTTAGCAAGCCAGGCACAACTTGTCCCGCTTGCGGGAAGATGCGCTGCACAAAGCCACGCTTTAATATAGCGCCAACATTTCGTTTTAATATTTTTGCATACCTTAAATAAACTGGGCTTAAGAGGTTTACTATTTATTTACATAAAGGATTACAAGTGCTCAATTTTTACTTTCCATCTTCATAGTGATAATGTTCAATATGTGATGACGTAAAATTTGCAATTGTATTAGGATTAATATTTATTTCTTTCATTGGTTTAATATAGTCATTTGAGATAGCCCATTCATAAAGAGGGATATCAATAGGATATCTAGATAATGTCCCCGAAAGTTTATTATTTTTAATCCAATTTTCCCCAAATTCTTTAGTCGAAAAAACGGCACTTGGAAATCCATAATTTCCTTGATTTCCGTTAAAAACCCAAACAAAAAGATTTTCCATATTATGCAATTAATTTTTCAATATGAGCCACCCTTTTTCTTCCATTTCAGCCACTTTATAATTTTCTTTACAGCTCTACGAATTTTCGATTTGTTATTACGAACCACTGCTGCTTCCTTGGATGTCAATGGTCTTTCCCCTTTTAACGGTTTTCCATTCTGACCAATTTTTGTATCTCTTCCTTTGTTGTCATCTTCATAAACATGGAGATGTGCTGGTGAATGATCGTTAGGATAATAATGCTCAATTGTTACCCCATTTTCATGAACTATGGTTTTGGGAGGAAGCGTTGGTTCACTATTTAACCCAAATTTATCTATCCATGTAGTTGTATCATTGACATAAGCATAAAAAAGTTTACCACCCACAAGGCCCACCGGATCCTGGCTCACATACATCCCCTCCTCCACACTGTAATACCTAAACCTATTATAATACAACCCCGTTTCCGCATCTTCATATTGCCCCTGGTATCTAAAAGGGCAACTGCCCTGCTCGCCTTTTTCCATGCGCAGTTTGCCATAGCTGTCTAACTCACA
>JBDHYJ010000054.1:0-34682 GCA_039811345.1 Chitinophagaceae bacterium | reverse complement strand
GCATTGTTTAAGGAGTGAACTCAGTATTTCTTTGTAGTATATTAAGTCTATCCAGCCTAATTTATATTACACTAAGCCGATATTTGGAAATAAACTAACAACAATGACTCCGTCGATTGACTGTTATAATTTACTATGCGAAAACTTTAAATACACCGATATAATCCTGAAAATATTGTTATCTTCCAAAACAGTAATCATTACAATTCTTCAAAGTATCCCTTAAAATATTTGATATGAGTAATCAATCCCGCAGAACGGTTATTAAATCCCTGGCACTTGCCGGTGCCGGTGCAATTATATCGCCAAAATTATTATGGTCGTATCCATATAAAAAGAAAAACAGGCTGGGCGTGGCATTGGTCGGACTTGGATATTACAGCACCGATTTACTTGCTCCTGCATTACAGCAAACAAAGCATTGCTATCTGGCAGGTATTGTAACCGGAACAGCATCCAAAGCAGAAACATGGAAAAAGAAATATAATATTCCTGAAAAAAATATTTACAACTACCAGAATTTTGATGAGATAGCCAACAACGATGACATTGATGTGGTATATGTAGTATTACCACCATCAATGCACGAAGAATATGTGGTGCGGGCAGCCAATGCAGGTAAGCATGTGTGGTGCGAAAAACCAATGGCGGTAACGGAAGCAGAATGTACACGCATGATTGCAGCTTGCAATAAAAACAAAAGGAAACTTGCCATTGGTTACCGGTTGCAGCATGAACCGAATACAAAAGAATACAGGAGAATAGTAAATCAAAAACTCCTGGGCAAAGTGCTGAAGCTGGAAGATGCTGCCGGTTATGTTGACAACAGAACAGATCATTGGAAACAAAAAAGAGAAATGGGCGGAGGTGTGATGCTTGATATGGGTGTATACGCCATACAGGGAGCAAGGCTGGGAACAGGCATGGAACCAATATCCGTGGTTTCTGCAAAAACTTCTACCACAAGACCGAATATTTATAAAGACGGACTGGCCGAAACTGCTATTGCCACCTTAGAATTTCCCGGTGGTGTCATGGCGAATATAAAAACCAGCTTTGGTGAGAATGTGAATTTCATGAATATCTATTGTGAAAAAGGAGTAATAGAAATGGCGCCATATTCTGCATATTCAGGAGTAAAAGGCAGGAGTCCGCTTGGAGAAATTAATACGCCGTATGAAGTACCCTGGCAACAGGCAAACCAAATGGATGATGATGCACTTTCTATTATGAATAATAAACCGATGCTGGTGCCTGGTGAAGAAGGACTGCGTGATATAAGGATCGTTGAAGCTATTCTTAAATCAGCAGCAACAGGACAGCAGGTAAAATTATAGAACTGAAAAGTTCCAGGTATAGAAAAGGGGGTGAAAATAAATCACCCCTTTCTTGTTTAAACCACCCGTCCTGCGATTAAAATTGAATTCGATAATTAAAGTTTGGCCAAAATCCGAGTTGATTTTGAGTGCGAATTTTCCCAGCCCGGCTGTCGTACCATTGATTAAAAATATTTTTATGGTTGGTCACATTTTGAAAATCTACAAAAAATTCCTGCATAAAACCTTTGTTGTTCATCCGGTAGGTAAGTTTCAGATCAAGCCTGAAATAAGCTTTAGTTTTCTCCTCAAAGGAACGTTCATCATAATATATAACCCTGCCGGCAGTTACAGATGCTGATTCATTAATAGGTGTAAAACGTTTACCACCGGCTGCAGTAAGTTTAATATCAATGGCAATGCTGTGTATATCACGGATCTGCCATTCTTTGCCGGCCAGTGCATTCACTACATAATTTCCGTTGAAGACTGTATTGTGTTGTACACCATTGCTCCCTTTATATTTTGAATTAAATACAGAAGCTGTTGCCAGCGCATAATATCCGTTCGAAAACGGTTTTTCAACTGTTAACTCAATTCCGTAATTATGTCCCTTCCCTTTATTTACAAGACTATCTTCCCATCCTGCACCATATCCTGCACCCATGTTCAGTGCCGACCAGTCTGTTGATCTGCTTTCCACCGGCACATCGTTTAGCAGCTGCAGGTAGGCTTCCGTTTTATATTTCCATGTACTTGCTAATGTTTGCTCCCACCCTGCCACTATATGGGTGCTCTTAGTAAAACCAAGATCCCGGTTGGTTTGAATAAACTTATCGCCAGAACGGGTTTCATGAAAATAAATCATGAGAGGTTGCATCTGACTATGTATGCCATAAGCAAGTGAAAATATCCCGGCATTGTTAAACCTATACCGTATACCCATTCGTCCCTCTACAGAAGTTTTTCTGTTGAGTGTTACATGCTGAACATAAGCTCCGGTATTTAATGTTAATCTGCCAGAAAACCGATGCTGCCATTGTGCAAAGCCCCGCAACAGATTGGTATTATTCCTTTCCGTAAGAAAAGGAACAAAGCCATATTCCCTGTCAAGAATACTATCTGAATAACTATAATGTAACTGATCAAGCATAAGACCGGCAGTAAGACGGTCGCTCGCTGAGAATTTTTTATTTACTGCTGCACTTACTATATACCTCCATTCATTACCATTTTCACGATAGTTTTTGTGAGGCACACTGTTAGCGTCAAGAGAATCCTGTTTTGTTGTAACATTATTTCCTGTTGCTGCTAACGTCAGTGTATAGGATGTGGTGCTGTTGAAAAAGTAAGTATGCTTTATACCTGCAACACCCATTTTGGTGCTATTGTATAAATTATTGTAAGGGTCATTGTAGAAATTACTGGTATCTTTTAAATCTCCCTTAAACTCAATACTGCTTTTACCCCCAATTCCAAATAATGTGAACTGTCCTGCTCTTTTAGTGGGTATATCAACCTTAAAGCTGATATCCTGATATTTGGGTACTGCAGCACCAACCCCCACATCTACACCTAATGATTTAAGCAATCCCGGGATACTGTAGCGATAATAAACGATATAAGAAGCTTTACTTTTTTTATTGAAGGGACCTTCTGCGCCCAACTCAAGTCCATTGAAACCAATTTGCCCTGTGAATTCGTGCCTGTTATCATTACCCTTACGGAGACTAAGATCAAAAGCCCCGGCTGTGGCATTACCAAACTGTGCAGGGAATGCGCCGGTATAAAAAGCTGACTGTCCAATTACATTATTGTTCAGCATACTTACAGGTCCACCCGTTGCACCAAGACTTCCAAAATGGTTAGGATTGGGAATATCTACTCCCTCAAGTCTCCATAATAAACCAAGCGGAGAATTGCCACGAATGATTATATCATTACGTCCGTCATTCACACTGTTAACTCCGGCAAAGTTTGACGCCATACGGGCTACATCATTGCGACTACCGGCATATCTGCGACTGTCTTCAGCGCTAAACTCAACAGCGCTAACTGTTGCCATTTGTTGACTGGTTAGCTTTTCGCGACGACCCGATATTACGATCTCCTTTTGTGTAACATTTAACTTCTCAATAAGCTCAGGATTCAAAATGGTTTCCTTACCTGACTCCACCACAATGTTAAATAACCGTAATGGCTCATAACCGATATGGCTAACCTGAACTGTAATTCTGCCAACAGGTACTTTATATATAACAAACGTACCATTGCTATCGGTAACAGCACCTTCAGTTCTGCCTTCAATAAATACAAAAGCATGCGCCACACCTCTTTTTGACTGCTGATCAATTACAATTCCCCGAACAGTTTGCTCGGGATGCTGACCAAAAACGATCAACGTATTAAATAACGTTATCGCAATAAGAAAAAATTTCTTTCCTAAATGACTAATCCACATAATGATCTTTTTTTACTTGTGACCAGCAAAATTATCTGATCGTTGCCGGGGCTATTTTCAAAAGGGGTGTATAGCAACGCATTAGGGGTGAATGGCAATTTGGGATGAACGGCAAGGGGAAAAAAACTTTATTAAATAGTTTTGTGGAACAAATACAAACTATTGAAAATAATTGGACCTGAAATAAATCCCAGGAGAAGTGATATTTTACTTCTTAACTTCTAAAAGTATGAATATAATAAACCTGCTTAATCAACCATTCCCGGTAAACAGCTGGCGCTGGTACAGGCTCCGTGGTATAGGATTCGGGTTATTTGTTTTTTTATTCCTGCTTTTATTCAAACCATTTCGGCTGGATTTGTATTCTTCCTCCAGGTTATTTTACACTGCTGCCATGTATGGTATTGTTACCGGCGCAGTAATATTATTAGGTGGCTTTTTATTCATTAAAGTAATCGCTTCCTACATCAATGAAGAAAAATGGACACTTGGTAAACAGATATTGTTGAATATACTTTTAATGATTGGTATTACAATATTTAATGTATTGGTTACTCAATTGGTTCACCAGATTGTACTACCAATATGGTGGCATTTTTACATGTTAAAGTGGGTGCTGATGCTTGGTGTTTTTCCGGTAGTAATATCTGAACTATTTTCCTATAACTATTATTTGCGGTTGCATATAAAAAGTGCAGAAAACTTGTCAAATAAAATCCCGGCTGCATATACAGCAATATCTTCACCTTCAGAGGTGCCCGAATTAAGTAATCTGGTTATAAATAATATTCATCTGAAACCAAAGAATGTCACAACATCTGTTGCTGAAAAAGAAAGTATTTCTGTTCACAAAAGAAAAGCCGCTTTGATTATGCTGACAGGAGATAACCAGAACGACAGGCTGGAAATACCACCCTACCGGTTACTTGCAGTTCAGTCACTTGATAATTATGTAAATGTATTTTGGGAGAATAATAATAAGTTGCAAACCACTCTGCTCCGTAATACACTTTCCAACATTGCAGAGCAATTGAATGGGATCCCTTTTATGTATCGTTGTCACCGGGGCTGGCTCGTAAATACTCAAAAAGTAAGGCAGGTAAGTGGTAACGCACAGGGACTAAAACTTACTGTTGATCTTTTACATCAGCCCGTACCGGTATCGCGTGCCAATATTACAGGTTACCGGGAAATTGCAGAACAGTATATGGCAATGAAAAATTAATATTGCAATTCATTTCACTGTTCATTCTGCTTTCTATAAATACCGATTAGATTTTTTAATAAGTAAGACAAACAACACAGATATTGTGTGATGAATAAACTGTCCTCTTGATGTTATCTGCTTTACAAGTGAGACAGCAGGTAATTTTATGCAGTGATGAATGGTTATTTTAATAAATAAATTTTGCACAATAAATATTACAGCTCAGGACTGTTCTAACACAGACCATTGCAATCATATTATCACAATAGCAAATCCTCCCGTAAGCTGAATTAAAAATATCATTCTTCCGATTTTTGTATATCCCTGAAAGTTGGCTATTTTTCCTGTATCACACTTATGAAATCTATATACAAACCCTAAATATTTTTCATGAAACTATTTTCAATTTTACAAATCTTCGCTGGAGCATTCTTTTTTTTAACCGGCTGTCACTCCGGCTCAAAACCTGCTGATGATATCTGGAACCTGGCGGTATCCCGCAGAGGTGACCTCAAGCTGAGTACCTATATTACAGCTCATTCTGTTCAGAAGGCACTTGGAACTACAGAAGGGCGAAGAGAGACGCTATCGCTCCTTCGTTGCAATGGAATAACAAAAGTATATGTGGAAGTATATCGCAGCGGACTGGTAGTTGCTCCTTCCTTACTGAAAGAAAGTGTTGACTTCCTTCAGCAAAATGGTTTTGAAGTGGTCGGTGGTATTGCCACTGTGCCCGGAGACAATTTTGGAGTACAGCAGGATGGCCCACTGACCTGGTTTAACTGGCAGAATGAAAAAACACAAAACGATTTACGCAACGTAATGAAAAACGCTGCGCCCATTTTTGACACATTTATTATTGATGATTTTTTATGTACGGCTGATACCAGTTTGGAATCGAAAACAGCAAAAGGTAACAGAACCTGGTCGGAATACCGCCGCGGATTGCTGACAGAACTTTCGGAATCGGTATTTATTAAGCCTGCTAGAGCAGCTAATCCCAATATTAAAATGATAATTAAGTATCCGCAATGGTACGATCGTTTTCATTTGTTCGGCTATGATGTGGACTCTGAGCCTGCATTATATGATAGTGTATGGGTAGGTACAGAATCACGCGGGCAATACACACAGCGCTATGGCTATGTGCAACCCTATTTGGGATTTATCAATTACCGCTGGCTGGCTACTCTGTCGGGTAATAAAATTGGCGGTGCCTGGTTTGATCATGGTGATTGCAGTGATGAAGATTTTATTGAACAGGCCTACCAGTCGGTTTTGGCAGGTGCAAAAGAGCTGGTGATTTTTAATTTTGATAGTTATATTACCGGGCATCCCGGGCATCATTTACTGCGCCGTGATTGGGAAAAACTGGCCAACCTTGCAGCAGCCGTTGCAAAGAATCCTGTTCAGGGTCCGGTTGCATATAAACCGGCAAACAGCGATGCAGGCAATGATTTATACCTGATGGATTATATAGGTATGTTCGGAATATCCCTTGTACCGGCATCTACTTATCCCGACAGTGCAAAAGTGATTTTTCTACCAACACAGGCAGCAAAGGATAGCACGGTAGTTACTAAAGCCATCAAGTCATTAGATAATGGGGCTAAATTAATTGTAACAACCGGTTTTCTTGCCAATGCAAAGTATGGTGAAGAACTCGCCGGACTTGCACAAATTAAATGGCCTTTATCAGAATCAAACATTGCAGCACAAACTATAATTAATAATCAAAAAGAAGACTCTGTTAAATTTCCCATTGAGATGAAATACCTGATAGTTCCGGAAAAGGCCGGTGTAGTGCTGCAGACCGGGGGTAAAGTGCAAAATCCTTTTCTGCTACAAAACGAAAAGAAAAATATTTTCGTAATAAACACCCACACTTTTTCACAACAGGATTATGATGCAGTAGGCGAAGTGTTGCTGCCGCCACGACAGCTTGGAATACTCGAAGTGCCTGAGACATGGGCAAATGCAATTCGCAGTAGTTTTAATATTGAAAACGATTGGAACATCAGCGCTCCGGTAAGGGTTTGTTATCAGCAGCTTGCAGATGGAAGTTTTGTACTGCATAATTACAATCGCGAAAAGGTAATGGTTGAAATACAACCTGAGCGAGATACTCACTTCGTTAATGAATTTACAGGTGAAAAATTGCAAACCGAAGCAGGCAGGTTAAAACTGGAGATGGCTCCCCGGTCAAGGATATGGGTAAAACCCGGAAACCATAATTAAGAATATTGTGATATTTTGCAAAAATCCGCAATGCTGAAATTGGGTTAGTGATAAAAAGACATCACAATAAATCTTATTCATGATGAATTCAAAAAATATTACCGGTTCTCAAAAAACACTTCCCATACTATTGCCGGTATTAGTGCTGGTGGGTGTCATATTATTATGGGTAATTATCACCTATACCAACTTGTTTCCGGCATATGCGCTGCCTACACCGGGTGCAGTAATAAAAAGTTTCAAAGAGGAATTTGCAGCCGGACGATTAATGAACGACATCATCGCTTCTTTGTGGCGGGTGGCAGTGGGTTTTGTACTATCTGCCGTACTGGGTATTCCTGCAGGACTGTGGCTGGGGCAGCATCTGTATGCCCGGCAGGCATGTGTACCCATGCTGAATTTTTTCCGGTTCCTCTCTCCACTGGCCTGGATACCTTTTGCCATTCTTTGGTTTCATATCGGGGATAAACCTGCAATCTTTCTGATCTTCATGGCAACATTTTTCCCTTTGGCATTAGCCACTATGTCGGCAGTTGCTACAATACCAAGTATCTATTTTAAAGTGGCAAAAGATTATAATTATAAAGGAATGGAATTGCTGACAAAAGTGACCTTCCCTTCTATTTTGCCACAAATCATCACTGCCCTGAGAGTAAGTTATGGAATTTCATGGGTGGTAATTGTAGCTGCAGAAATGGTTGGATGCCAGGATGGCTTAGGTTACGGTATATGGGATGCCCGCAATGGGTTGCGACTGGATTCAGCCGTATGTTATATGATTGTGATAGGCGTGCTTGGCATGGGAATTGATCGCGTACTGGCACAACTGACCAAACTTCCTAACGTAAGATGGGGATATGAACGATAATAAAACAGTAAGCCTGGTATTGGACAATGTTTCGCATAGCTATGGTACAACCAGTGTATTGCAGACATTAAATCTACAGGTAAAAAACGGAGAAGTAGTTGTGCTGGTAGGTCCTTCGGGATGTGGTAAAACAACCATACTTAATCTGCTTTCAGGACATATACAACCAACAACAGGTGTTGTTAAACGAACTGGAAATATCCGAACGGTATATCAGCACGACGGACTTTTTCCCTGGCTCACCGTTGAAGAAAATATAGCAATGGGGTTGCGGTCAGTGAGTGATGCTGCTCAGCGCGAAAAAGAAAAACAGGATCTGGTGGAGTTAATTCACCTTCAGGGATTTGAAAATCATTATCCACATCAGTTGTCGGGCGGGATGCGGCAGAGGGTTGAACTGGCAAGGGCGTTGGCAGGTCAATCGGATATTTTGCTGATGGATGAACCCTTTTCTGCTTTGGACTACCAGACAAGACTACGAATGCGCCTTGAACTCGTAAGGATACTGGAACAGCGACCACGAACCGTTGTATTTGTAACACACGATATTGAAGAAGCGGCACAGTTAGCAGACAGGGTATTGGTACTATCAGGTCGTCCGGCAACAGTATGCCGCGAACTGGAGGTAAATGCACCACGCCCAAGAGACCTGACCGGCAGCGCTGTTATTGAAACAATGAAGACTATACTTACAGAACTGGGATTACAGCAATAGATAATTACTTTTCGACACGTCTTTATTATTCATTATACAAAACACTATTGCTAACTTACACTGCATTTGAATATACAATTATTATGAAATTTACATTTGGCAAGCTGATCCTGGGGATAGTAGTTGTTTTAACAACACTGGGTTTGTTGAGGTATAAACCCTGGAAAAAAAACGGAGCGGCTACGGCAAGAGATGTTATACACGAAGGCGTTAATAAAAAAGCTACCCGTGAACTAACTGTGGGTTATCTGCCTGTTACCTGTCATCTTACCTGCCCGGTTACTGATTTTGCATCTAAAACAACACAAACCAATACCAATTTCAATTCAAGGGTATTTTCAGATTTTCCCACTGTAGTCAGTGCATTAGAAGCCAAGCAGGTTCAGGCAACATTTATGATTGTTCCACTGGCAATGAAACTCAGGGAACAGGGCGTGCCTGTAAAAATCTGTTATCTCGGTCACCGGGATGGCTCTGAAGTAATAGTAGGGAAAAACAGTAAGATAAGAAGCCTGAAAGATCTGAAAGGAAAGAAAATGGCAATACCAAGCCTATATAGCAACCAGAATTTTGTAATCCACAAAATGATGGATGAGTTTGGTATGCAGCCCGACGATATTGAATTTATTATTCTGCCTCCACCCGATATGCCTACTTCGCTTGCGGCCGGCGCCATTGACGCCTATTTTGTTGGAGAACCTTTTTGTGCGAAAGCAGAATTAGACGGATATGGTAAAGTACTGTACTACGCCCGTGATATCTGGCCTAATTTTATTTCCTGTGCGCTGGTAGTACACGAAGACCTGATAAAACAAAACCCGGACGTAGTGCAGGACCTGGTAAGAGGTATAGCCGAATCGGGCGCCTGGGCCGAAACGCATCGGAAAGAAGCAGCCAAACTTGTGTCGCCATATTTCAGACAAGATGAAAAAGTATTGAATTATGTACTTACTTCCGACCCTAAACGGGTGAGCTATGTGCAACTTACACCCACAGATGAAGACCTGCAACAAATAGAAAACCAGGGAATAAAACTGAAACTGCTTTCAAAAAAAATACCGATGCATGAATTAATTGACCGAAAATTTGTACCCAATGAAATTGTTCCGGCGCCAATTAGTGAGGCGTCAATACCGAACATTTCACCAGCGGGGAAAAAATAAATATAGTGATGATAGGTGTATTTTAAACCATAAACTTATACCCTACTCCTCTTATAGAATGAAAGTATTTAGGATTGCGGCTGTCTAACTCAAAATATTTTCTGAAGTTCAGAATAAAATTATCAACTGTGCGGGTAGTGGGGTATACATTATATCCCCATACAGCCTGAAGTATTTTTTCACGGGTCACAACATCATTTTTATTTTCAATAAGCAACTTTAAAAGCATTGCTTCTTTCCTGCTTAATTCAATCATTTCACCTCTGAAATTGGTGGCCGACTGGGCCTTGAAATCAATGGTATTATTTCCGAAATTGTAACGGTCATCTACAGTTTCTTTTTCCTGCAGTTTCTTGTTTTTATTGATCAGTTTTTGTACGCGGAGCAACAGCTCTTCCAGGTTAAATGGCTTGGTGATATAATCATCTGCACCTTTCTTCAAACCAAGCACTTTATCGGCAGTGCTGCTTTTGGCGCTTACCATTAATATGGGAACATCATTGTTTTGAAGCCTGATATTTTCGGTTACATCAATACCATCAATCTCCGGCAGCATTACATCAAGAATAATCAGGTCGAAATATTCCTGATTGATTTTCTTTAAAGCTTCTGCACCATCTCCTGCACCAGTCACTTCATATCCTTCTAACTCTAAATTCAGTTTTAGTGCCTCCTGAAGATTCTCTTCGTCCTCAACCAATAAAATATATCCAAGGTTATTAGAACTGCCCATAATGATTTTATACAACTATTGTTCGCAACTTAACTGCAAAAATACAACCCGAAGGTGCATTATCCTTCAGCCGTACACTGCCATCATGATCTTCAATAATTTTTTTTGTAAGATATAAGCCTAACCCTGTTCCTTTAGTATTACGGGTATTTTCATTCCCCTTACGGTAAAATTTTTCAAACACCCTTGCTTTCTCAGCATCAGGAATACCTTCGCCCTGATCTTTTATCTCTACTATGGCATAAACTTTTTCCTGCCGAAGCTGAACATATACCATCTTCTCTTTACCGGAATATTTGATGGCATTATCTATAAGATTATTTATAGCCAGTTGCAGCAAAAGTGAATCACCTTTTATATAAACTGCTTCTGCAGGCAATTCTTCCAGTTGAAGGTTTGAAAACCCAGATTTGAAATAACTAACACTTTCATAGAGCAGTTCATTTAAGTTCAATTCTTCCTTTTGCAAAACATAACTACCGGCATCTATTTGTGAAGCAAGAAGTATATTGGTGCAAAGGTCATTGAGCCGGTTTGTTTCGCTGAGCGCTTTTGCTATCAGTTTCTTTTCCTGTCCTTCCTCCAGTTTTCTTTTCTGAATGGTTTCCAGGTTAAGTTTTGCAATAGCTATAGGGGTTTTCAATTCATGAGTAATAGCCATCATAAAATTCTGCTGCTGTTCATTCAGCTTGATTTGCTTACGGGTTGCCCGGTACACAAATACTGCTCCTACAAGTATCAGCAACATAAAAGTGGCACCTTCGCCAACATACTGGATTACCCTCCCTTTTTGTTCAGCCTCTATTTCTGAAACCTTGGCAATATAACCCGGGTCATCTTTTTTTAATTGCAATAGTTTGTATTCAGCCATCTGGTCATTCTGTTTCAATAATGAAAGGAACCAGAATATAAGTGCAGTTATGATATAAAAAAGCAAAAACCAATATACTATGGTAATAACAGTAAGTCGTTTTCTTTTGTATAAGCTGGACATCAGTGTTTTACTTTTTCTACACGTATGCCGGCATTTAACAGGTCAGGCAATGGATTGTCTCTCATGATTTGCTCCAGAACAAATGTAGCTTTCCCCGATCTGCTGAAACGAAAGGGCTGGGGTGTGATAAGTTGCCTTAATTCCCAAATATCATCCATTCCTGTACCCAGCCATCCTTTATCATTGGTAGCGAGCAAAACATTCACTCTTTGTCTGCTTATGGTGTCACCCGGTAATTGAAATTGAACATTCAACCAGATATTACTATACTTATACGCATGGGTATGACGAAGTGTGATGTAGATAGTGTATAAGGAAGTCGTGTCTGAAATGTCAAATGAAATTTCGGGTTTAAATGCTCTGTCCCATTTGTGCGAGGGTATACTAATATTTCTTTCAAATACGCCGGCAGAATTGCATGAAGCCAGCATGAACAGCAGCAAAAAAACGACAGATGCAGCAAACAGACTAATTCCTCTTTTCAAGTGACAGATTTTTTTACTTACAAAACATTTAATACCTGTTCTTTTGCTTTTTCCAACTCATCTTTCATCAATACAACACATTTTTGAATGGAAGCGTCATAAGCTTTAGCCCCGGTAGTGTTGATTTCCCTTCCTATTTCCTGCAATATAAATGATAATTTTTTCCCTTTTGCTTCACCGTTCTCATTAAGAAGAGACTCAAAATAATCGCAATGATTTTTTAAGCGTACCTGTTCTTCGCTTATATCAATCTTTTCGATATAATAAATCATTTCCTGCTCCAGTCGGTTAGTATCAAAGTTATCCTTACCTACATGTTCTTCCATAAGTTTCACCAATCCTTCTCTGATTTTCTGCTGACGAAGCGGTTCAAGTGCTATTACTTTTTCCTGCTGCAACCTGATATTTCCAATCCGCTGCTTAAGGTCCTGTTCAAGAACAGCGCCTTCATTTATCCGGTGGGTGTCAATATTAGCTATAGCTTCATCTACTATTGCCCTGAAAGCATTCCACTCTTTTTCCTCCAAGATTTCGGTAGAAGGAACCACTACTTCAGGCAATTTCAGTAAAGAACTCAATATTGAACTGGTATCCAGTTGAAGGCTTTCTGCAAGCTCTGCCAATTGCTGGTAATATGATTTTGCGAGTTCAGTATTTATTACAACCGGTTTTGCTGCTCCATTTTGTTTTAAAGTAATTGTACAATCCACACTGCCCCGCAGAAGTTTTTCTGAAAGCATATTCCTGATATCAAACTCATAAGCTTTTAACAGTGCAGGAAGCTTGAGTAATATCTCAAACTGCTTTCCATTCAGAGATTTAATTTCTACGAGGAAAGTTTTATTCCCTATGGATTGTTCTGCCCTTCCAAAACCGGTCATTGACTTTAGCATAACTTCTGCACTTTAGCTGGCAAGGTAACTTATTTTCCGAAGAGTTGCCTATTGATTGTATTAACTGACAGGGTTTTGATATCGCCAGGCTGCATATCGCCGATAGTGATATTCTCTATTGCATTTCTGATCAACCTCAATACCGGGAAACCTACGGCCGCAAACATCTTTCTAACCTGGCGGTTTTTCCCTTCGGTTAAAGTAATTTGAACCCAGGATACCGGAATGTTTTTTCTTACCCGAATCGGGGGAGTCCTTTCCGGTATTATTGGTTCCTTTGCAGGCAGTGAAACTTTACACGGTGAAGTATGATATGCTTTCCCCTGTATAGAAATAGTTACTCCCTGTTGCAATTCAAGCAGAGCTTTCTTTGTTATTTCTCCTTCTACCTGCACCAGGTATGTTCTGCGATGTAAAAAACCGGGATGAAGTAACTGGTGATTGAGTGATGTGTCATTGGTAAGAATAAGCAATCCTTCACTGTCATAATCAAGACGCCCTACGGGGTAAACATTTTTTTTTACAGAGAAAAAATCTTTCAGACATTTTTTGCCATCAACAGAAGTAAACTGCGACAACACCAGGTAAGGCTTGTAGATAATGTGATAATCGTAATGCATTCACAAATAAAAAGCTCCCGTTTTTATCGGGAGCTTTATTATATGGATGGGTTAATAAGTACCGGGAAAATAAATTCCCAACACAATATTAAAAATAATTTTTACTATCAGGAAAAATTTTTAAATAAATTTTATGCACATTTTCAATGATGGACTTGTGGATATCAGGAATCTTTTTAGAAAAACAGTTCAGTATTTATATTCTTTTCAAAAGTATTAATCAATTGTAAAACACTTCATCAACCCAAAAGGGTTTAAACCATTTGCAATAGCGGCTTCATGAAATACTTTGTGAAGTTGTATACACTGGTTTACTTTTGCCAAAACTTCTTTCATGAAATTTCCTTCTCCTGTTTCAGTACAATGGCTTGCTGAATTAATCGGCGCCCGACTGGTGGGCAACAGTAATGGATTTGCTAACGGCATTAATGAAATCCACAGAGTAGAACCAGGTGATGTTGTATTTGTAGATCATCCAAAATACTATAGCACCTGTATCAATTCGGCCGCTACCACCATTATAATAAATAATGAAACTGATTTTCCTGAAGGTAAAACTTTGCTGGTTGTTGCCGAACCCTTTAATGCATATCTCACTATTGTTAAACATTTCAGGCCTTATGAACCGCTTACTAAAAGTATAAATGACACAGCTACTATTGGAGAAGGTTCGGTAATAGGTCCGGGAGTTGTTATTGGAAATCATGTAAGCATTGGAAAAAATTGTATTATTCATCCCAATGTAACCATTCTTGATCATTGTGTAATTGGCAATGAAGTTATAATTCAGGCAGGCACAGTAATTGGATCAGATGCCTTTTACTATAACAGCAAAAAAACACGAGATATATGGTACAGGAAAATGGAAAGCTGTGGGAGGGTAATTATTGAAGACAATGTGGAGATAGGTGCCGGTTGTACCATAGACAGGGGAGTAACAAATGATACCATCATTGGTCGGGGAACAAAAATGGACAACATGGTTCATATAGGTCACGACACCATAATTGGAAACAATTGTTTGATTGCCGCACAGGTTGGTATAGCAGGTGGTGTAGAAATAGGCAACGGTGTAACACTTTGGGGACAGGTAGGAGTAAGTAAAACTTTGACAATAGGAGATAATGCAATAGTACTGGCACAAAGCGGTGTACCAAGTTCATTGGCCGCCAATAAAACTTATTTTGGATATCCTGCTGAAGATGCAGGAACTAAAAGGAGAGAGTTGGTATGGATAAAACGCATACCGGAACTTTGGAAAAAAGTGATGGAATCTTAAATTGTGGCGTAAAATAAATTGATACCTGTTCAACCTCTTATCTTTTCATTACAGCAGGCATTTCTTTTCTAAGGAGGTTTTTGTAAATAAAAAGATTGTTTTCGTTGGTGGAATGCAGGCGTTGATTGCCGCTCCATCCATGCAATCCACCAGGGTATACCATAAACTCAAAATGTTTTTTCGCATCCTGCAATTTTTTTACCAGTTGCAGACTATTCTGCATATGTACATTATCATCCATTGTTCCGTGGTAAATGCGTAACAAACCTTTATACCGGTCAACATAGTTTAAGACTGAACTACTCTTATATCCCTCCGGGTTTTCCTTCGGGGTATCCATATATCGTTCCGTATAGTGTGAATCATACAGGCTCCAGTCAGTAACGCTGCCACCTGCCAAGCCATAGTTGAAATAATCTGAACCATAGGTTAATGCATAACAACTCATGTAACCACCATAACTAAAACCGCTGATCGCAATTTTATTTTTATCCGCACCATGATTAATCAGCCATTTCACACATTGTATCCAGTCCTTCATTTCCCAATAACCAAGATTGCGATACATATAATTGACTCCCATCTTTCCAAACTGTCCACTTGCCCTGTGATCCATTGATACCTGTATCAGTCCCTCTTTCGCCCACCATTCGGTTTGCCCGTTAAATGAAAATCCATCATACACAGTGCCTGCATTTGGCCCGCCATATATACTGATGAGCACGGGATAAGTTTTGGTGGAATCAAAATGTAATGGCCATGTTATCTTCATGGGGAGGCTAAATAACCCATCCTCGCTTTGTACTCTTACAATCTCAGTTTTAGCGATATTATAATCTTCAAAGTTCGGACCTCTGGCATCTCCGATTTCTTTAATCATCTTTCCCCTGTTATTCACCAAAGCCATTTTACCCGGAGTGGAAACATTGGAATAGGTAGTTAGAAAATAGGAACCTTCTGGTGATATATTTACAGCATGATTAAAATTTCCAAACGTGAGCCTTTGCAGTCCCTTCCCGTCAAACTTTATTTTATATAAATCAAAGCAGGTAGAATTATCCTTCCGGCAAGTGAAATAGATTATTTGTTTCTTTTCATCAATAAAATTTATTTCAGTAACAGTAAACTCACCTGTTGTTATAGGGTTAACAAGTTGCCCTTTCATATCATATAGGTACAGCATATTCCAGCCGGTATGATTACTCTGTACAATGAAATTTTTGCCATCCTGCAAAAAAGTAATACGCTTGCCCATGTCATCAAGTTCAATCCAGGTTTTTTGCGTTTCGGTATACACCGGTTTTTTTGATCCATTCTCTTTATTTATTTCATAAACTATAAGACTGTCTTGCCCCCTGTTCATCCATTGCACCCATAATGCATTGCTGTCGGGCCTCCAGTAAGGCAGGCCAAAATACTGATCATCATTTTCTTTAAAATCACTCCAAACAATTTTGCCACCGTCGGGTGATACCAATCCTACTTTTACTGATGGATTTGGATCTCCGGCTTTGGGATAACGCTCTTGTACAAGTTTGCCATGTTGCCCTTCCTCACTTACGATATTGAACACAGGAACCATGCTTTCATCAGATCTGAAAAAAGCAATTCTTTTACTGTCGGGGCTCCACCAAAAAGAACGGTACCGGCTTGCCCTGCCTAATATTTCTTCCATATACACCCAGCTTGCATAACCGTTCAGAATTACATCGCTTCCGTCAAAAGTGAGCTGAGTTATTTTTTTGCTGGCAAGATTGATGGTATAAAGATTGTTGTTTTTAGTATAAGCCACATAATTATTATCAGGCGATAAAACAGGATTGATTTCCTTGTCTGAATCATTCGTTATTCTTTCTTCCGGCAAATCATTTTCTTTTATATAGATATCTGTACCCCGCAGGTATACTGTTTTCCTGTCTTTCTTATGTGTCACTTCTTCCTTAGTTGCCAGTATTTCTTTACCAGTTTTACAATCCACCATGTAAGTTTGAGGCGTACCATTTATATTGCTCTGCCTGCGGATAAGAAAATGCGAGTCGTCTATCCAACCTGCAAATACCGGCAACGGTTGAGTAATACCTGTAGCACCGCCATGCAACATTTGATCTGTTGACAAATCTTTCTTCTGAGCAAAAACATAGTAAAATAAAAAACAGCAGGCAATAGATACTATTCCTTTTTGAAATGATTTGAAGTTCATGGTGAAAGATTAAAAGCAGAAAATAGTTTATCTCAAAAAAATCTGAGAACTCCACCTATACCTCTAACACTTATGCTCTGATGAAGCAGGAGTTTGTGAATCTATCCTCTCCGGACGCATCTGCGGGAAAAGCAATACATCCTGTATTGAGGCCTGATTGGTCAGTAACATACACAGACGATCAATACCAAATCCAATTCCTGCAGTTGGGGGCATCCCATATTCAAGTGCCCGCAGAAAATCATAATCTATAAACATTGCCTCATCATCACCGCGCTCCATTAGTTTTACCTGTTCTTCAAAACGTTCCCTCTGGTCCACTGGATCGTTAAGCTCTGAGTAAGCATTGGCTATTTCTTTTCCATTAATCATCAACTCAAATCTTTCTACCAGCCCCGGTTTAGTCCTGTGTTTTTTGGTAAGCGGGCTCATTTCAACCGGATAATCAATAATGAATGTAGGTTGTATATAGTGATGTTCACATTTCTCTCCAAAGATTTCATCAATCAGCTTTCCTCTTCCCATATTGGGTTTTGTTTCAATATGCTGCTCCCTGCAAAATTGTCTAAGCTCCTCTTCATTCATATTGCTAATGTCGGTGCCCGTATGTTCTTTAATGGCATCAAATATTGATACACGATGGAATGGAGCTTTGAAACTGATTATTTTATCGCCTACCTGCACATCGGTGGTATTGTGCATAGCAAGTGCTACCTGCTCCAAAAGATTCTCTGTTGTATTCATCATCCAGAAATAATCCTGGTAGGCTACATAAAATTCAAGAATGGTAAATTCAGGATTGTGTGTGCGGTCCATCCCTTCATTACGAAAGTTTCTGCTAAACTCGTATACCCAATGAAACCCGCCAACAATCAATCTTTTCAGATAAAGTTCATTTGCAATACGCAGATAGAGCGGGATATCCAATGCATTGTGATGTGTAATAAAAGGCCTTGCAGCAGCACCGCCTGGAATACTTTGCAATACCGGTGTATCCACTTCCAAAGCACCCCGACTATTAAGAAACTCACGTATGGTATTAATCATTACCGTGCGCTTGATAAAATTATCTTTCACTTGCGGATTGATAACAAGGTCTGCATATCGTTGCCGGTATCTGAACTCGGGATCGGTAACTGCATCAAAACTCTGTCCTTCAGCTTCCTTCACTATGGGCAGTGGTTTCAGCGATTTAGACAGAATAGTAAGAGATGTAACGTGAATGGATATTTCTCCTGTTTTTGTAGTAAACCCAAACCCCTTCACTCCAATAATATCACCTATGTCCAGCAGCTTTTTCCAAACAGTATTATACAGAGTTTTATCTTCACCCGGGCAAATATCATCACGTTTTACATATATCTGGATTCGACCCGTATGATCCTGGAGCACTGCAAATGAAGCTTTACCCATATCACGTATACTCATCAACCGGCCTGCAAAACTTATCTCGCTAAATGCATTTTTTGTCGCTTCCGAAAAATTATTTTTTATATATACCGCAGTATGTGTAACCGGGAATGCTTCTGGCGGATAGGGATTGATTCCCATTTTTTCCAATTCTGTTCTTTTCTCTCTACGTATAATTTCCTGTTCGGACAATTGCTGTGTAGTCATTGCGATTGCTTATTAAAAAGTGGGGCAAAGGTACTGGTTAGTCAGAAGCCTGCAAAGCCTTTCAAAGCAGGTTTTTGTTCCAGATGAAAATCCAAAAAATTAAAATATTGACCTTTCAGAAACTACTGCTTCTGGAACCTGATGAGATTTACCATTGCTATGGTGCAATTCATTGATCAATTCCGCCACCAGCGATGTCCATCCAGTTTGATGACTTGCCCCAAGTCCCCTCCCTGAATCACCATGAAAATATTCATAAAATAAAACAAGATGTTCGTTCTCTTTCTTCTTATAAAATTTGTTGTACTCACCAAACAGTTTCCTGTTACCTTCCCCATCTTTTTTGAAAAGACTGATTACCCGCTTTGTCAATTCGTCGGCCACTTCGCTTAATGTCATATAAATTCCGGAGCCTGTTGGACACTCTATTTTAAAACTTTCGTCATAAAATTCACCATACTTTCTGATAGACTGAATAATCAGGTAATTAATAGGCATCCATACAGGTCCCCGCCAGTTGGAATTGCCACCATAAAAATCAGAAGTAGAATCACCGGGGTCGTATTGTGCTGTATAGGATACCCCGTTGATGGTTACTGCATAAGGATTTTTCTCATGATATTTTGATAAGGCACGTATACCTCCATCAGAAAGAAATTCATCTTCATTGAGCAGACGTTTCAGCAAATGCTTTAAGCGGTCTTTGGGCAGCATAGACAATAATATTGATTCACCATCACTATCTTCTTCATTTGGCCAAAACAGGTTGTTCTTTTTCCTGTAGTTTTCAAACCATTTCATACGCTTTCTGAAATCATCAAGTTTAATCAAAGCCTTTTTTTCAATATTGGAAACTGCAAAAAGCGTAGTAAGCCCCACTATCGACTGGATACGTAACTGCAGAGGTGACGATCCGTCAATAGATAAGGTGTCATAAAAAAATTTATCTTCTTCATTCCAGAGACCGTGAATGTTGAGTGCTTCTGCAATAAGTACGAACTGTTCAAAAAACTTTGTGGCAGTATCTTCAAATGCTTTATCATGAACGGCTATTTCAAGGGCCATATCCATCAGGTTCAAAGCATACATCGCCATCCAGCTTGTACCATCTGCCTGTTCCAGGTGCATATTGCTGCCAAGGCTTGAGCTACGATTAAATACACCAATATTATCCAGCCCCAGAAAGCCTCCTTCAAATAAATTATTTCCTTTTACATCTTTGCGGTTCATCCACCAGGTAAAATTGATGAGTAGCTTTTGAAAAATTTTTTTCAGAAAAATGAGATCGCCTTTACCTTCTTTCTTTTTCTCAATATAATACACCTGCAAAGCTGCCCAACCCTGTACAGGAGGATTCACATCGCCAAAATTCCATTCATAGGCTGGCAACTGGCCATCAGGTTTCATATACCATTCCCGCATGATGAGCAACAGTTGATGTTTTGCAAAACATGGATCTGCAACTGCCATTGAAATGCAATGAAAAGCCAGATCCCATGCAGCATACCAGGGATATTCCCATTTGTCGGGCATAGCAATAATATCCTGGTTCTTCAAATGTTTCCAATCGTGGTTGCGCCCGTTTAGCTTCCCCTGGCTCACAGGGCTTATACCATCACTGGTAGTAAGCCATCTTTCCACATCGAAGTGATAATACTGTTTGCTCCAAAGCAGCCCGGCTAATGCCTGCCTTTGAATCCGGGCCATATCTTCATCAAGCCCGACAGGTAATATAGCAGCATAAAAATCGTCAGCTTCTTTTTTCCGGGTAATAAATATATCTTCAAAACCACTTGCAAAAGGATTCTCAACAAGTTTATTACTAAGCCTGCAATAAATTGTTTTTGATACACCACCAGGAATCTTCATTTTATATACCGGCGAGAATTTTGTGCCTGACTTTTTATTACGCAGTACTTTCAAGTTTTCACGGTTTATTATTGCATCGTGAAAAGCATCTTTTACAAAAGGGGTTGTTTTCGGTGCTCCACCTATCTTTTCTGTATTAGTATCATTTTCAGTAAATAAACAATCATCCGGTTTTTGAAAATAAAAATAGTAAGTGCCGAGGCGATGGTGTATAGATTTAACGGAGTTTTTCCCCGCATAAATGATCTCCGGTTTTTTACTTGTACCTGCATAGCTCCACCTGTTGTAAAACCACAGGGTAGGTAACACAGTTATATGCGCAGGTTTATTTCCCCTATTGTGTATATTGATTTTAATAAAGATATCCTGCGAACTTTTCTTAGCGTAAGTTACGAGCACATCAAAATACTCATTATTGTCAAACACACCTGTATCAAGTATTTCGTACTCCGGCTCCAGGCGTGAACGTGTCCGGTTTTTTTCCAGCAAGTCTTCATAAGGGAATGCCTGTTGCGGATATTTATACAGGTATTCCATATAATAGTGAGTAGGTATATTATCCAGGTGATGATATAACTCTTTTACATCTTCACCGTGATTGCCTTCCCCGTTTCCAAGACCAAATAAACGTTCTTTTAATATTTTGTCTTTCCCATTCCAAAGTGCAATGGCAAAACAGAGATTGCCAAAAAAATCACAAATACCTGCAAGTCCGTCTTCACCCCAGCGATAGGCCCGGCTATGGGAGTGTTTAAATGGAAAATAATTCCAGGCATCTCCATTCTCACTATAGTCTTCACGAACAGTTCCCCACTGCCTTTCGCTCAGATATGGGCCCCATTGTTCGAGAGGTATTTTTCTTGATGCATTTGCCGAAAGGCGCTGATGTTCTGAAGTCATATTTCAAATTTGCAAAATTAGCATTTATCCCCTACAATGGGCTTATTAAGCTATTCCATGTTTAATTTGAAGATGATATTTTTTATGCAGTGAAAATAAAAATCCGGTATTTTACAACTCATTTAAAGAACCTGCAGGATCAGATGCAGGTTACCACTTACAGTAAAGATTACAAAATGACTACGGTTTGTTTCGACTTCGGAAATACAAGACTTAAGTATGGTGTTTTTAAAGATCGCAATTTTGAATACGAATCCGTTTTAAACAATGGCGAAGTGGAGACTATTAATAGTTTACTGGAAGAAATACATCCTGAAAAAACCATTTTGTCATCCGTAATTGAGCACGATAAAACAATTGAAGATCTGTTGTCATCACAATCCAGTTTTCATCTGCTGTCTGATAAGACAAAACTACCTTTTACAACATCTGTAACCCGTCCCGAAACTATAGGAGCCGACAGGCTTGCACTTTCTGCAGCAGCAGTGGAATTATTTCCCGGCAAACACAATCTTGTCGTTGGTTTAGGCACCTGCATTACCTACAACTTCATTGATAAACACAGGCAATTTTTAGGTGGTGGTATATCGCCGGGTATGGAAATGAGGTTGAAATCATTGCGGGATTATACAGCTAAACTACCCCTGGTAAAGGCAGACTGGAATTTTCCATTAGTGGGATATGATACCAGAACCAATATAACGAGTGGAGTAATACTGGGTATGGCAAAAGAAATTGATGGTATAATTGACGCATACTCAGAAAGATACAGCAACTTTAACGTGCTTTTAACCGGGGGTGATTCACCCTATTTTGCCCAACTCATGAAAAATAAGATATTTGCAGACCCTCATTTAATATATAAAGGATTGTATGCGATCAGTGAGTATAACTAACTGTAGAAAATTTTTTTTATTCTGCCTGTTATTTTCAGCACAATATAGTTTGGTATCAGCCCAGGAAAACTCCCCCTATTCCCGTTATGGACTTGGAGATTTAATTCCGGGACAAAACATAGTAAACCGTGCCGCAGGTGGAACATCTGCTGCTTACTACGATCCGGTAACAGTCAACTTTTCCAATCCTGCTTCTTATGCGAGACTTAAGTATACCACTTTTGACGTAGGGCTGGATTATACGGGAAGAAACCTGAAAACCAGTAGCCCTGTTCGTACATATAATTCCGGTTATCTTATACCTTCATACATTCAGGTAGGTTTTCCATTAGCTAAAAAACACAATTGGGGTATGAATATTGGTATTCGCCCAGTTTCAAGAATCAGTTATCAGTTACAGCAAAATACACGGCTACCCGGTATAGACAGTATTCAAACAAAATATAGTGGCGACGGGGGAATGTATCAAACCTATATTGGTACAGGATTTGGAAGCAAGCACTTTACAGTGGGTATAAATGCTGGTTATGCTTTTGGAAATAAGAACTATGTTACCGAACGCATAATGCTCAATGATACTGTTTATTATGAAAAAGGAAAATGGTCGGACAGTACTCATTTTGGGGGATTGTTTCTTCAAACCGGGGTACAATACTCTACACACTTAAGTAAAAATTTACTGCTTAAGCTTGGAGCATTTGCACAATTCAAAAACAGTTTGTCTGCTACAAGATCTATATCAAGAGAAACTTTTGAATTTAGCAGCACTACCGGGGAAACACCTAAGGATAGTGTTTACTTTTCACCTAAAGATAACGGTAAAATTATCACGCCTTCCAGCTATGGTATAGGCTTTTCACTTGAAAAAGAACTGAGTTGGTCAATATCTGCCGAATATAATATCACCAACTGGAAAGAATACCGGTATTTTGAGCAGGAAGATGAAGTAAAAAATACCTGGTTGTTTCGTATAGGCGCCGGTGTTATACCCAATTATAAAAGTACCAAATATTGGGGGCAGGTACAGTACCGGGCAGGCTTTTATATCGGACCTGATTATGTTACTGTAAATAAAAACCTCCCAATGTATGCTTTCACATTCGGGGCTTCGTTTCCGGTGCGCAAATATGGATATAGTCTGTATTCCGGGCAGTATACTACTATTAATACTTCGTTTGAAATTGGTGCGAGAGGTAATAAAAACAATTCGCTGAGGGAAAGTTTTTACCGTATTTCTTTAGGCTTGTCGTTAAGTGATATCTGGTTTATTAAACGAACTTATCAATAAATGAGCGCCGGCATTCATACAAGCAGTTCCTCCTGTTTATTTTTATTAACTGTACTGATTATAACATTGTTAGCAACCGGGTGTGAAAATGATGAAAAAGAAATAAGAGAGTTTACCAGGAAGAAAATGGGGGTGGATGAAGCTAAAAAAATTGAGCTTTTGTATAGTCAGTCGGGTAAAGTAAAATCAAAACTTACTGCGCCGGTAATGTTTCGTTACCAGGATACCCTGCCCCGTGTCGAATTTCCCAATACTCTTCATGTAGATTTTTTTAATGATTCATTGCAAATCGAAAGTGTATTAGATGCCAAATTCGGCAGATATATTGAAGGACAGAATAAGGCATACCTAAGAGACAGTGTGGTGGCAATACAAAAGTTTAACCAGGATACCGTAAGGTGCAAGGAACTGTGGTGGGATCAGAATAAGCAACAATTTTATACAGATAAACCTGCACTAATTACAAAAAAGGACGGCACTATCATACCTGCTAAAAAGGGCTTCACTGCAAGCCAGGATTTCAAAACGATTGTACTGCGGGAACCAACAGAAGGTATTCTGCCTGTACCCGAATCAAGTTTCAGCAACACAGATTCTACAACAGTAGGCGATAGCGCATCAATAAAAAAAGACACTATAAACAAGGCTGTATTACAATAAATGTTTATTACCCAAAGACTCAAAAAATTGTTCTAATTCGAGAAATATATTTTTAAACAAAGGAATTGCTGATCCAACAACATCAATCACTGCAGGTCCCAACCCGCCTATCATAGCATACGCTCTGCTTTCCTCAATTGTCTTTGCACTGATTACATTCATTTTCTCAAGGTAAAACAAAACTACACTGAATGCAAACGTATATATAGCTGTATACAATAATGCTCCGCCAAGGCGGTTTACCCAACCCAGTAATGACATATTAAATACTCCTTCCACCGCCTTGCCGGTAAGTTGCACAAGTAATACAACCGACACAAAAACCAGGAGGAATGCAAGCAGGGGAAGCCATTTGATGCCAATATTAGTATGATGTTGCAGGTAAGTTGCTACAAATGCGGATAATTTTAATGCAGCGGCAATTCCTATGAACCAGCCGATAAATGTAAATAATGCCATTATAATTCCTTTGCGGATACCTTTAACTGCCGCAATGATAATAAGCATTAGGAAAACAATGTCAATCCACATTTGTTGTAAGGTATAAAAACCAACAATACTATTTTGCCAAAAGAGATTTTACAATAGTACTGATTGTTTTTCCGTCTGCTTTCCCTGCAAGCTGTTTAGTAGCAACTCCCATTACTTTACCCATATCTGCAGGAGAAGCAGCGCCTGTATCTGAAATGATTTTAATAAGCGCTTCTTTCAACTCCTCTTCCGATAACTGTTTCGGAAGAAAAGCATCTATGACTTCTATTTCTTCCAGCTCCTTTTGTGCAAGATCTGATCTGTTTTGCTGCAGGTAAATTTCCAAAGAGTCTTTTCGCTGTTTTACCAGCTTTTGCAGCATTTTGATTTCATCTTCAGCCGAAACCTGCCCGCCTGCCCCTTCTGCGGTTTTAGCTAAAATAATGGCAGCTTTTATAGCACGCAGTCCTCTCAATCTCTTCTCATCTTTTGCAAGCATAGCCTGTTTCAATTGCTCATTAATATTTTGTTCCAGCGACATAAAAAAATTGATTAGTATTTAAGAATTACATTGAATAAATGTTTTTCTCCTTCGCATTATAGCATACCAGGTTCCTCACATCAGAAAGCAATTATTTCTCCAACAGTTTCCTCGACTTTTTATAAAACTCTGCTGCAAAAGCTTTCAGAGAATCCACCAGTTCCTGCTGATGAGTGGCTCTGTTGTAGGTATCCGCCATAGTCATTAGTGTCTGGTAAAAAAAATCACCCATTTCATCTATCATCATATCCTTAGTCCACAAATCAATGCGTAAAGCTGATTTTTCCTGACCATCCCAAAAAGCAAGCATCATAGCCTTTGCTTTCTGTGCATCCTGCGAACTGTTATTTGATGCTTCCCAGTTTATTTGCTGCGGAATTTTATCATCATCCAGGTGAATATCAATTGTAATCTGAGATTGTTGCATGAATATATAGCTATAAAATTATGCGCAAATGTAAGAAGGGATTGTCTATTTATAATATTAATGGAGATCCGTTGTGAACAATCCGGCCAATACATTTCATGTTATTTGAAACTGTATTGAATTATTCTCCTGTTTTAAAACCGTCATTCTTTCCTTTGATTTCTGGATAAGTTGTGCTCTTAATTTTTCATCTTTATATAGTTTTATCATTTTACCGGCGATATCTTCACTGCTATCAGGATTAACATAGAGTATCGCATCCGCACCGGTTTCTTCAATGGCGCCAATAGAATAACTGATTGCAGGGACTTCGCATTGCAACGCTATTACAGTTGAATAGCCTGTAATATCATTTTCCGGCAATGCTATATATGCCATTGCAGCTTTAGTATATTTTGCCAATTCTGATGGAGTAGCAGCAGAAATTAATTTAACATCATTGCGGTATTTATATGTCAGTAAAAGATCCCCCGTAATTTTTGTTTCATCCGGGTTAATAACCAATAACTGCATATTGCTTTGCTGCCATTTTTTAAATATGGAAAAAGCCTTAAGTACATTCACTATAAAATCCCTGGAAGTATTTTCTGCGTTCAACATAAAATACTCTTTTCCGTTTGTTAGCTCCAGCTTTACTTTTTCCCTTTCCTCCCAGCCGGCAGGCAGAAATAATTCATCAGGTATTACCCGCACAAGTAATATTTTGTTTGCATCAATTCCCCGACGGATCAAATCATCCTTCACAAAAACAGACGGTGCAATGAATCCATCTGCGCTCTTTTGCTTTATAATATTTTTTTGTAAAGGTTCAGTAACCAGCAAATATTCAGGTATATCAATTCCTAACCTTGAAGTTATTCCTGAGATAAGCAGGTCAGGCTGATTTTTACTTACTATTTTTTTTGCAATAGAAATAAAATTTCTTCCAGCAATAGGTTTCAGCAAACTCGGTATTTCAATATGAGTAAAAGCAATACCCTTTGGGAGATTTTGCTGATAACTATTATCATTTGACAACAATTTTATTTGCACCCCCGGATATCTTACAAGTAAGGTTGAAATGATATTGTGAACGAAATCAATTTTCTTTTTCGCTTTTGATAAAAAGCTATGGTATTGATTTATGGTTACCCGCATGTATTACAATGATTTAAAGAAAACAATTTTTTAGCGATGCATCAAACAAGTGAAACATTAAAAATTATTCGCCCAACATATCGTTATTATAGTTGAATATAGCAGATTCAAAGATAATCAGCGAAAAGATACCAATCAGAAGCAGTAGTTAATTGTCTTTGATTCATAATCCCGATAAATCCAAACTAATTATAAACTTAAATCACATCCTATGAGACTTAAAACTTTACTCATCTCCATATTAATCGTATATGCGGTTTTGAATTTCAATAGTTCGCAGGCACAATGTTCTTCGGGAAGTCCTCAATCTATTACAGAAACACAAACCGGAGCACCTGATCGATTGCTCAGCACATACAATTTTGCCAAATTTAACCCGAGTTTGGGTACCCTTCAGGCAGTAAATATTCATGTTACTACTTCAGGAGTTACTATGCTACAGATTATAAATGGAGATATGTTTGATAATGAATTTAAAAAAATAAAATTCAGAAGAGTTGATGAAATAGACGGACCTGGTTTTGGTACATATACCATTAATGATACTACAATAAATTTTCCGGATACTATTGTAGGAGCAAGTCAAACTCCACCTCCGGATGACCCACCCTTTCCGGTAAACCCTGATCACTCTAATGAATGGTGGGGGAAAGCAAAGGCCCCTAATAATAAAGTTTTTGATGCTACCATTGATCCTTCGTTTTTTTCTTATTATATAGGTAGCGGAAGTGTCAGCCTCGACTATAGCATTTACCCCGCATTTTCTGCGGCAAGTTATGGATCGCATGTGTCTTTAAACTATGTTACATTAGCCACAAATCTGAATATTTCAATTACATATACTTATTGCCCAAATTCGATTTTACCCATAAGCAAAGTTGATTTCTTTGCCAAAGTCGGAGAAAACAACAATGTTCAATTAAACTGGACAAAATCGAATGAAGAAAATAATATTGTTTATGGAATTGAAATGAGTACGAATGGAACTGATTTTTCAACAATCGGAACAATGCAAAGCCAAAAACCTGCAGACGCTTCTACAGTTGTCAGATACGAATATGACTATCATATTCCGGCTTCTGCAAATGGAAAAACATATTTCCGCATAAAACAAACAGATGCTTTAGGAAGGGTACAATATTCGGCAATAAGAAGCATTTCATCCGTCAACAAAGATATATCGCTTACATTATACCCAAATCCAGCCAGTGATAAAGTAATGCTGCAGTTTGGTAGTATCCTCAAAAACAGGGTACAAGTTGATATACTAAACAGTATTGGTCAGGTGGTTGAAACAACAGCGATTTCTCCTTCAGGCACAACAAGTGAAACATTGACTTTCAAAAACAGGCATGCACCCGGAGTATATTTTATCCGTGCACTTGATGTTGTAACCAGGAAGCAACTTGTAGGCAGGCTGATTATAAAATAATATATTGAAACAAATAATCTTATCCGAACAATAATGAAAAGTATAAGAGTTGGTAACTTTTGAAAAGATACCAACTCTTTTGTATTTTTGCTTTCACTGAAACGGATACATGGAATATAATACCACCAGAAATCATCTTATTATGCGCGAATATGGCCGTCATATTCAAAAGATGATTGATTATGTAATCACAATTGAAGACAGGGATAAGAGGCAAAAAAATGCCCAGGCACTTATTGAACTGATGGGATTTCTTAATCCTCATTTGAAGAATGTAGAAGATTTTCGCCATAAATTATGGGATCATCTTTTTTTAATATCAGATTTCAAACTGGATGTTGATAGTCCGTATCCTATACCCACCCGGGAAACTTTAAAAGCAAATCCCGAAAGACTCCCTTACCCAAAAAAATATCCACGCTACTCTCACCTGGGTAAAAACCTTGAGATGGTGATCAGCAAGGCTATGAAAGAAGAAAATAGTGAAAAACGTTCCGGATTTGCCAATGCTATTGCTTACTATATGAAACTTGCCTACAACACCTGGCACAAAGAACTTGTACATGATGATGCTATCAGGAACGAATTGAACATAATAACAAACGGAAGTCTTGAATTTACAAATACACCATTTGTAAAAGCTTACAGAGAACGTGATAGCAGGGATAATAACCGGTTTCGTGGTGGCAAAAACAATAATTTTCAGCAAAGAAATGGTAATGGCAGAAACGACAGAAATAACAAAGGTGGAGGTAAGCATTTCAAAAAACGATTTAAATAACATACTTCTATCTAAAAAATAATATAACCCCGGTGGTACTGAACCAATGCCGGGGTTTTATATTTGCATACATTCTATCAAACCATGCATTCCTTTGAAGTAACCGGCGGACAAAGACTAAAAGGAGAAATCACTCCCCAGGGAGCTAAAAATGAAGCTCTGCAAATCATCAGCGCAGTATTGCTGACGCCGGAAAAAGTTACTATTACCAATATTCCGGATATCCTTGATGTCAACCTGCTTATTGAATTGCTGCAGGACATGAATGTAAAGGTGGAAAGAAAGGACAGGCATACCTGCATTTTTCAGGCAGACGAAGTAGATATAGACTTTCTGCGCAGTGAATTTTACCGGAAAAAAAGCGGGCGGCTTCGCGGTTCCATAATGCTTGCAGGCCCGTTACTGGCTCGTTTCAAAAAAGCATATATACCCAAACCAGGAGGTGATAAAATAGGCAGGCGACGACTGGATACGCATATTGTAGGGTTCGAAAAATTAGGAGCCATATTCAATTATCATCCTGACGATGGTTTGTTTCATCTCGAAGCCACTAAACTTTCAGGAGCGGATATGCTTTTAGATGAACCTTCGGTAACCGGAACCGCCAATATAGTAATGGCAGCAGTATTAGCAAAAGGAACCACTACTATATACAATGCAGCATGCGAACCCTACCTTCAGCAACTATGCCGGATGCTAAACAGGATGGGGGCCAAAATAAGCGGAGTTGGCTCTAATTTATTAACAATTGAGGGAGTGGCTTCGCTTTCGGGGACATCTCATGCAATGCTTCCCGATATGATAGAAGTAGGTTCATTTATCGGACTTGCGGCAATGACCCAGAGTGATATAACAATCAAAAATGCCGGCATTGCGCATCTCGGACAAATACCTGACAAATTTCGTCAACTGGGTATTCAACTGGAAATTTCAGGTGATGATATACATATTCCGGAACAGGAAGTATATGAGATTCAAACTTTTTTAGATGGATCAGTAATGACAATTTATGACCATCCATGGCCGGGGTTTACTCCTGATCTATTAAGTATAGTATTAGTAGTTGCAACTCAGGCAAAAGGTTCTGTTCTTATTCACCAGAAAATGTTTGAAAGCAGATTGTTTTTCGTTGATAAACTCATTGACATGGGAGCACAAATAATATTGTGTGACCCGCACCGTGCAGCAGTTATTGGGTTGGGGCGCGAACAGCAACTTCGGGGTATCACAATGAGCAGTCCGGACATCAGAGCTGGAGTGTCACTGTTGATCGCAGCGCTTAGTGCAGAGGGGAAAAGTATTATCCAAAATATAGAACAGATTGACCGCGGATATCAATATATTGATCAGCGCCTTTCTGCCCTTGGCGCCAATATAAAGAGGATATGATATAAAAGATTCGTGAGAAGAGAGATATAAGATAGCTTATTATCTTTTTTCTCAAAATTATTTTCTTCAAAAAAACCGGTAAGAATTAGTATATGAGTTCAAATAAGATCATCATCATTACCGCACCTTCAGGAGCCGGGAAAACTTCAATTGTTCATTATCTTTTAAAAAAATATCCGGAGAAACTTAGTTTTTCCGTTTCAGCAACAACCCGCAAAGCAAGAGAAGAAGAAGTGAATGGAAGAGATTATTATTTTATGCGTGAAGATGAGTTTAAAACTAAGATTCACAACAATGAATTTGTAGAATGGGAGATGGTATATGAAGGAAAATATTATGGCACACTGCAATCTGAAATTGAAAGAATCTGGTCCACCGGCAAAACCCCGGTACTCGATATTGATGTAAAAGGAGCTTTGAGAATTCATGAACAATACCCTGATTGCTCAATATCTATTTTTATCCAACCTCCATCAGTAAAAGAATTGAAGAAAAGACTGGAGAGCAGGGGAACAGAAACAGCAGAATCACTTGCGGCAAGAGTAAACAAAGCCGCTTACGAACTCTCCTTTAAAGACCATTTTAATCATACCGTAATAAACAGCAATTTGCAAAATGCCTGTGCAGAAACAGAGAAACTAATAAATAACTATATAAGCAGTTAGATTGCTTTATCCATATTTTTTCTATACTTTTTGATAATCGTTTTCGTTTAGCTTAACTGTGAAAATTAAGGCTGTGTGGTTTTTATTATTTCAAATGATTATTTTTGAACAACTATGAGTCAGTTCGGACTTTTACAAATAATCGGGATAATCATCACCCTACTGTTTGTTGGCTTTTTTGCCGGTATACAGGTAGCTTTTATTTCGGCAAATAAGTTTTCTTTTGAATTAAAAAGAAAACAAGGACTAAGGAGCGGACGGGTTTTATCACAATTACTTGAGCACCCGGTAAGATTCACGGGAACAACTATATTAGGTCTCTTACTTAGTATTGTCATATACGGGCTGCTGGTAGGACAGGTTTTGTCTCCTTTGTGGGATTATATAGAACTTCATCTGAGTGCATCATTTTCGGCTTATATAAAATACCTGAGACTAATTTTTGAAACATTACTTTCTTCTCTTATACTCATTGTTGTCCTTTTTTCTTTCAAGGCTTTCTTTCGTGCAAAGAACGATTCGACATTATCGCTTTTTGCCCAAATGGGCATACTTGATTTTTTTCATGGGCTATTTTATCCTATAGCATCATTTTTTATCAGTTTATCGGAATGGTTCTTGAAATATCTTTTCAATGTCAGGATAACCGAGCATAAAGATTCGATAATTGCAGTAGACCTCGAAACTTTTGTTCAGCAAAATAAAGATCAGTCAGACGGCACACAGGACATCAACACTCAACTTTTTGAAAATGCATTACTCCTGCCTACGGTTAAAATAAGGCAATGCCTTGTACCACGTAAGGAAATTGAATCTATAGAAATAACTTCTTCTATTGCGGAAGTCAAAAAAAAGTTTATCGAAACCAAATTGAGCAGGCTGGTAGTATATCAGGAGAATATTGATAATATCCTTGGTTATATACATCAGATTGAGTTATTCAAAAATCCTACTGATATTAAATCAGTCCTCATGCCTATTCCGGCTGTTCCCGAGAGTATGAGTGCAACAGACCTCATCAGCAAATTTACAAAGGAACAAAAAAGTATAGCCTGGGTAGTGGATGAGTTTGGCGGTACTGCCGGTATTATTACAATAGAAGACCTGCTTGAAGAAATCTTTGGTGAGATCAGGGATGAATATGATACTGACAGGTTTGTAGAAAAACAGATAGCAGATAATGAGTTTATATTTTCAGGAAGGCTAAAACTCGATTATCTCAACAAAAAATACAACTTCGATTTCAACGAAGAAGCATCTGAAACGCTTTCAGGTTTTATTATCAACGATCACGAAATGATACCTAAAATCAAAGAAAGGATTATCATTAACAGCTACGAATTTGATATCATTAATGTCAGCGACACCCGTATTGAAATGGTTAAGGTGAAGAGATTGAAGTAAGTGAATAGACAATAACCTGTTTCTCTTCATCACCATCTTTCAGCACTCGCCGCTTCAATATCCTGCTTATACTTTTCCGGAATATTGCCATTCACAAGGCAACCCGGCTCAAGCGAAGGGAAGATATCTTCAAATGTTCTTACCTCGTTCATAAACACACGGCGGTAAATATGTGAGCGGGTAAGTTGTTTATAGTGATCAAGCCCTGCTGCACCAATAAGTTCAACAAAAGTTTTCACTGTATCCTCATGATAGTTAGCCACCCTATACTTTTTATCCTCTACTACAAGTCCGGTTACTAAAGAAGGATTCTGTGTTGCCACGCCCGTTGGGCATTTATTAGTATTACACTGCAAAGCCTGAATACATCCCAAAGCCATCATCATAGCCCTTGCACTGTTGCAGGCGTCTGCTCCTAAAGCTATAGCTCTCACCAGGTGAAAACCAGAAAGTATTTTGCCTGAAGCAATCACTGCAACATGATGTCTTATACCAAAACCCACCAGCATATTATGTACAAAGGCTAATCCGTCCATCATAGGAGCACCCACATAATTAGAGAACTCCTGAGGTGCTGCACCTGTACCACCTTCTCCTCCATCTACAGTTATAAAATCGGGATACAAGTCAAGCTCCACCATAGCCTTGCATATACCTGCAAACTCACTCTTTTTACCGATACACAATTTAAACCCGGTAGGTTTGCCTCCCGATAATGTTCGCAATTCCTGTATAAATTGAATAAGTCCTTTAGGTGAATTAAAAGCACTGTGATAAGGAGGTGAATAAACCGTAGTATAAGGTGTAACATGCCTGATGGCTGCAATTTCCGGTGTATTTTTTTTAGCGGGTAATATTCCACCATGTCCGGGCTTAGCTCCCTGCGAAAGCTTTAACTCTACCATTTTTATTTGCGGCCGGTTAACATTTTCGCTGAATACTTCCCTCGAAAAATTTCCATCTTCATCCCTGCAACCAAAATAACCTGTCCCTATCTGCCAGATGATATCTCCCCCATATTTTAAATGATGCGGGCTTATACCGCCCTCTCCTGTGTTATGTGCAAAACCGCCAATTTTTGCACCTGCATTAAGCGCTTCCACTGCGTTGGAGCTTAGCGATCCAAAGCTCATTGCTGAAACATTAAAAATACTTGCAGAATATGGTTGTTTGCAATCCTTATTTCCTATTAACACCCTGGGGTTATGATCGAGTGTATGAAAATCTTTTGGCGAAATGGAATGACTCATCCATTCATAACCTTCTTCATATACGTTTAATGGTGTCCCAAATGGCATTGTATCCATCTGCCGCTTGGCTCGCTGATATATAGTTGACCTGTCAATACGATTTATCGGGCGGCCATCAGTATCAGACTCTACAAAATACTGATACATTTTGGGACGGAGATTCTCCATCCAGTAGCGCATCCGGCCAAATACAGGATAAGTGCGCATAATAGAATGTTTGGTCTGTATCATATCGTATACTCCCATCCCCGTCAATAACAAAACCAATCCTAAAACTATCAGCCACCATGCATTCACCATGATGACCATTAGCGTTGCAATTGTTATTGCAATCAATGCCGTGATTACAAATCCCTTGCGCATAATTTACTTTTTTGAATTATACAAATGTATTGAATTAAACATCCCTGAATCCTATATGGCTCCCCGTATAAGAGAGATCCATTGTATGATACTGTTTATCACAGATTGCTCAGAATAACACAGACTATCTGTGAAAATCCGTGAAATCTGTGAGCCATATCCGAATCCAATTTACAACGCGGTATAGCAAAAAATTGTTTCTCACAGATTACTCAGAATAGCACAGATAATCTGTGAAAATCTGTGAAATCTGTGAGACTAAACAGATATCTGCATACAGCGAGGTTCTATCAATAGAATGTTTCTCACAGATGACGCAGAACAACACAGATAATCTGTAAGTCAGTATATTTTTTGGAAGAATCCAAAACACAAATTAACTTTGCCGCCGTTCATGATAAAAATGATAAAACATACAAA
>JBDHYJ010000053.1:0-34868 GCA_039811345.1 Chitinophagaceae bacterium | reverse complement strand
ATAAAAAAATAACATAAAGCAAATCAACAGCTTACAAAGTGCCTTGTGTGGCTTTTTGAAAAGCGTCAGAACTCAGGGCTCCCTACCAGATTGTCCAGCCACCATCTACTACAAGATTATGTCCTGTAACATAACCTGACAGATCTGATAATAAAAAAGCCACCGGACCAGCTATTTCATCAGCAATACCTATTCTCCCCATTGGTGACTTTTTTGTAAGTCGTGCTATAAAATCAGGATAGTCTTGCTGAACAGCAGGATTAGGAAATGGCCCCGGTGAAATACAATTCACCCTGATATGTTGCTTTGCCCAGTGTACAGCCAAATATTTTGTCATTTGAATAACGCCAGCCTTACCCACACCATACTCAAGTGGGTTCTTGTTCATGGGTGCTTCATAAATCTCATCATTGGGCGATATCATACCGTACATGCTCGAAAACAATACTATGCTTCCACTGCCCTTTTCTATCATGCAGTTTGCTGCCTCACGGGCAAGTATGAATGTAGCGGTAAGCGCCGCGTGATTTACTTTGTCGAAATCCTCATCGGTAAGCTCTTCCAGCTTTTTGGCTGTGGAACCAAAGGCAAGGTTGACCAAACCATCCGGGCTACCGTGGAGGGCTACCTGCTCTTTAACAAACTGAGCAATAAAACCCGTATCATTAATATTGAAGGAAGCGGTTGCGACTTTGCCACATAGCCTTGCATTATTCACAAAATCAGCAGCGCGGTTTTCCATATCTATACATAATACTTTCGCACCGAGGTTGTTTAGAAATGCAACCACAGCCTGCCCCAGGTAACCAGCGCCTCCAACCACCCAGATCAATTTATCTTTCAATTGTAAAACATCATTCATTATGCCGGCTTTTACTGTCAGTTAATTAAACTTTATAGAATACAGATCTGCATCTTTCAGATAAAATTTTAACCTGATCGTTTTCCCTTCCAGTAGGGAAACGTCCTTCTTTCCATTCCACAACACGATACGGCTGATCTCATTCCCTATAATTTCCTGGCAGTTGCTCACTGTAAATCCGGATACGGGCTTATTCTCTTCATCCAGTATTTCAACCTTCACATAACCCGCCGCGGAAGTAGCATAGTTTATTTCCAGTTGCTTTCCTTTAAATACAAAAGGCCTTGTAAGCGCTTCACCGGGGGTGAAACCGGCATGCAATGAAGCAAATCCGTCTAACCGCAACGTATACCTTTTGATATGCGCAGTTGGCTGTGCATAGCTTTCATTAACATATACCGACATCTCTGTTTTCCCCGTTTGTACAACATTTAAAACAGGATAATTGGACCTCGACACCCAGTTCTCCAGACCAATACCGGGACGAATAAACGATTGCATGAAAGTTCTGTCATATACATTACCTCCCCGCGTAGTCATCAGCACTGCATCTGAACAGTCTTTAAAATAGTTTGGATTTACATTTAATGCTTTTGCCTGCTCTTCGGATATCACCTGTCGCTTCGGCATAAACCTCGCTCCTATAGCAATGTAAATTTGCGGAGCACGAAAATAAGGGCTGGTTTGATTGGTATACAAATGCTCAGGCGCTGTATTGCCAAAGCTCATTTTAACCGGGGCAGTCCAGTGAATAAAATCTTTTGATGTAGTTCTACTTACCGACCGGAAACCTTTGTAGTCAGTGAACCCACCATCGCTCCAGGTGCGGAAATAGCAGACGTACTGTTGCTCACTCTGTGACCAGAAAGCCACATTCTGTGAATCGAAAACTCCTGTTTTAAAAACGGCAGTATCCCTCAATTTTTTCCAGTGAATACCATCTGCAGAGACAAACGCGATCAATCCGGTTTTATCTGTACCTCCCAAAGCTTTAAACTTTTCCGTTGGTATAGCGTTGGGATTTGTATCTAAGAAAGGACTGAAATTATGGGTGGCAGGTGCTGCATGCGCCAGAATTACATTATTATTTTTTGTTCCATTAATTACAAAAATTCCCAGGGACGGCTTGTTCCAATGGATACCATCATCAGACTCCGCATAGCAGGTAACTTCATTATCATTCCCATCCTTACCAGCCTCACGGATGCCGCGATAATACAACCGGTAGCGATCATTGTCTTTTATAACTGTACAATAAGCAGAGAAATTTCCTTCCCAGGGCTTGTCAAACTTCAGCGCAATGCCTTCATTGCGGGGATGGTGTAACTGCTGCACAATGCCATTCATATTTTCAATGAGATACTGATCAATGAAAAGTTCCCTTTTATCTCCCAATTCAAGGGGTTTTGAAGTTTGTGCAAACAGCAATGTACCAGACAATACATATGCCAGTATTATAATCGTCAGTCTTCTCAAGTAATATAACAGACACATTGAAGAATAATTTTTAAGCATACAGTCCACCATCAATCAAAATATTTTCGCCATTGATATACGCACCGGCATCTGATGACAATAACACAATCAGCCCTTTGATATCATCATTATTTGCCATCCTGCCCAGTGGCACTTTTTTACAATAATTATCCAGAAATTTTTCAGGTTGGTTGTTGAATAATCCGCCCGGGCTGATACAGTTAAAACGAATATTTTTTCCTGCATGTTTTTTTGCCATAAAACGAGTGAGCATTATCAGGCCTGCATTATGAAAACAATAATCAGGGGCAATATCCCCCATTCCTGGTAATCCATCATAGTTGGAATATATAGGTGCATACATCCCCATCATGGAGCTGATATTGATCACGCTGCCACCACCGGATTGAATTATCAAATCTGTCATCTCCCTGAGAATATCCATCATACCTGTAGCATTCACCCGCATGGATTCTTCAAACTGCTCAATAGGTGCGTTATATCCTTTCATCGGCCGTGATACGGCATTGTTGATAAATACATCCAACTTACCAAACTGCTTTAAAATATTTTCTTTCAATTGCAATACTGATGTCTTATCTGCCTGATCTGCCTGCATACCGTAAACATCCAGACCGTCTGCACGAAAATCTGCTGCAGTCTTCTCAATTGCCGTAATATTTCGGGAAGCGATGATTACCGTTGCACCGGCTTCGCCTAAGCCTTCGGTTATAGAGCGGCCATAATTACCTGCACCCCCTGTAACCAACACTACTTTTTGCTTTAAACTAAACAATTGCATTACGTTCATGTGCAACTATTTTAAGTGAATGATTTTACCACCGGATAGCCTGCTTTTTTCAGCAGCAATCACAGTTTTGATGATATTTTTTGTAATGTCGAAATTCAACCGTGGTTGTCCTTCTTTTACACTTCGTAAAAATTCTATAATATTATCCCGGAACATGGAATAAGAATTTTTTATCTCCGCCATCTTCCAGTTTTTTTGTCCAAAGAAACTTAACTGAAAAGTACCTGATATATCCATAAACAGGTGAACAGTTGCAGGCAGCCCGTTTTCAAAAGTAATATGCACCACATCTTTACCTTTCACTCCGGTATGTTGTACTGTCGCCACTGCAGGATCATCAAGCGTAGCAAACATTGCTTCTACCATGTGCACACCATACTTCAGCCAGTCTTTTTTACCCACTGCGGTTACAAGTTCAAGCTTACCTAATGATGCAATATCCTGTTTGACAACCCTGCATTCATTGGCATAACGCATAGAAGAGCATGACATAATAAATCTTCCGGCATTATGTTGTTCTTCACACCAATCCAGATCTTCCTGCCTAATTGCGAGGGGTTTATCAATAAAAATGGGTACTCCTGCTTTTATAAATGGTTCAGCCATTTCAACATGAAATTCCGCATCATCACGGGCAAGAATAACCGCATCTACATTACCGATCATATCTTCTGCTCTTTCAGCTATATTTTCAATCTCCGAAGAAGCAGCAATACTTTTGGAAATAGCTATATCCTGTGTCCATACATGTGTCACTTTTGCTTCAGGCAAACCAAGCGTATCTTTATTGGCATTAAGATAAGCAGTTACACCTGGATAACCTATTGTTGTAATCTCTTCCCCATTATACTTCCCGTTAATAATAGACGACCATGAATAGGGATGCGCATTACCCGCACTCATTCCGATGATACCAACACTTATCATTTGAGATTTGAAATTTTAAATTTGAGATTTGAACCACGATTGCACCAATTACACTGTAGTGTACAAAATGGTTTGTTGCTTATGGTTTATAGTTCTTTATTTGAGGTTTACAGTTTTTTACACACACATTTTAAAATTATCATTCCCCTACGGTCAGATGTTTTCACATTTCCACACTCTCACATTTTCAAATTTTCAAATTATCTTAGCCACCCCATTTTATCCCAATAAGGCAAATTGAGAAAAGCCGGATCGGGATATGCTAGTGAACATGCCTTTTGCAAACGGTCTTTATTCATATAATGTCCGTCCGCTGCTTCCAGCGATTCCATCAGATAAGATTTCTTATCAATTCCCACAAGTACTGAAGACACCTGCGGATAGGACAATGCAAATTTCACTGCCATCTTAGGAAGAGATTCACCATCTTCCATTAACCCGGTATACTTTTTTATATGTTCCTCAACCTGATGAAGTGCCGGATGCAAACCTGTTCCCCTGGTACTTAATAATCCCTTCAGCAAAACAGACCGCACTACTATTCCCACCCCACTCTTTGCAGCAAGTTCAAATAAAGTTTGCTGACGCTGATCCATTAAATTGAATGGAAGCTGAATCACATTCCAATTTTCTGACTCAATAGCTTTTCGAGTTTCCTCCACGCTATAGGTAGACACTCCAATGGCTCTGACCACACCGGCTTTTTTTAACCTCTGCATTTCTACAGCAATGACTTCCCGTGCAAGTATCTCCATATCAGCCTGGTGAAGCATGAATACATCAATATAGTCAGTTTGCAATGCCGACAAGCTTTCCCGGATTGATGTATGTATCAATTTTTTCAGTTCAGTATCTGAAGAAAGCATTCCGTCTGCATTTCTGAAATGGCGGCATTTTGTAGCGATTACAATATTCTGACGGCAATGCCTGAATGCTTTCCCCATTATATTTTCACTGACCCCATACATACGGGCTGTATCAAAAAAATTAAATCCTTTTGCAACAGCAAGCTGTAAAAGTGAAATAGCATCATTTTCAGATATCATATCATCCTTTCCACTTACACCAATACCATAGGGCATCCCTATTTCCACTCCTCCAAATGCAATCTCTGAAACCCGGATACCTGTATTTCCTAAAAATCTTTTTTGCATACTTTATTGCTTCTCCAAATAGGAACTGTCACTTACAGATGAAGTATTATTAAATGCCTGCAACAATGAAGTATAATAATTTTTTAAACCTACAACATCAGCACCAATACTTACAAACTGGTAACCCATTGCGTTCAGTTCTTTCAGATTGGCAGGGCTTCCCACTGTTCCTGCAAACTTTCCATATTGTTTTGCTACCGTTGCAATCTTTTTTCTTGTTTCAATCAATAGCGGATGATCCCATACCCCCGGCGCACCAATGCCCTGGCTGAAGTCACCAGGTCCAAAAAACAACATGTCGTAGCCCGGCAATGCAGCAATTGCTTCTAATTCGTCCAAAGGCTCAGGATCTTCTATCTGCAGTATTACAAAACGCTGTTCATTAGCCTGCTCTAAATATTTGTTGAAGTCAATCCCTGTATACCCTCCATCAGCATTACCACCATCTATTGCCCTTCTCCCTACAGGATGAAACCTTGTATGATAAACAATCTCCTTAGCATCAGCCAAACTAAGCAGATGGGGCACCATTATACCAGTAGCGTCCAGTTCAAGGGGTTTAATATAATTGTTGTAAGCGCCACGGGGTACTCTCACCAATATATCAGTATCATGAGCTTTGGTAGCCCATATTTCGGCAGCAAGTACCGACCAGTCCTGCCCGATATGCTCCTGATCTACCCACACGCAATCAAAACCTGTCATTGCCGCTATTTCACACACTTTGGCATCCGAAAGGTTTATCTTAATACAATTAACGAATTCTCCGTTCCTCAATTTTTGCAACACTTTGCTTTTGCGCATTTGCATAGAAAAGATTTGAAATTTGGCATATTAGATAAAGAGTACTGATGTCTCATATATCTACTCTTTGTGCAATTGTTTCCAAAATTAATTCATTCTTACACCTTTGCTGCATTACTTCTTTATCATATTGCTTACTGCCTGCTTACTGATCGTTTCAACAAATACAATGACAGGGCTCCTGATATCAGCAGGAATGCAGCAATCCTAAACAATAATCCCAGATCTATATTAATGTCTCTCAGGTATCCGCCTGCATATATACCAATCCCACCAATCACAGTAGCAAAGAGATTCAGCACACCATAAGCAGTTGCCCTGTATTTTCGGTCTACTATCATACAAATTATTGGCATCATATTGCCATCTGAAAAAATGCGGGTGAATGCATAAAGCATAAAGCAAGCCACTGCTACCACCAGCATAGAAGTATATCCGGCGATAAAAATAGCAGGAGCAGCAATACACAAACCGATCATCGGCAATAATATTCTTGCATACTTATTTGTACGGCTCCACCTGTCTGCTAAATAACCTCCAACCAAAACTCCAACAATAGAGGCTATATGAAAATAACCTGTAGCATATATACCTGCCATAGTTTGCGACAGGTTGAACTTTTCTTTATAGAATGTAGGAAGCCACCCGCCAATTACCCAGCCTACAATACCAATCATACTCCATATAAACAGTGTTTTCATATAATCTTTGTTGGTAAGCAAATACTTTATCACTGCAATAAACTTCGGCTTTTCTCCCAGGTCGTTTTTCTCAACTGAAGCCACTGGCTGCTCAGGTTCTTTGTTGTCTTTTAAACCGAATATCAATACAACCGCATATACTATTCCAATGCCTCCTAATATATTAAAAGCAAAGTTCCATGAATGAGCTTCTGCCAGCCAGCCTCCTATAAAGCCAAGACTCTGCCCAACCATTATACCCATAATATGCACACTATTGGCAGTCGACCGGGTATTGCCACGGTGGTAGTCCATAATCAGCGCTAATGCTGTAGGAATATAAAATGCTTCACTGATACCCATCAACGCACGTGTTACCAGCAGGTATTCAAAGCTTTTAGCATACGCTGTTAGAAAAGTTACCCCTGACCATACCAAAAGACTAATTATTATAATCCTGCTTTTGTTGTATTTGTCAGCAATAAAACCCGCCAATGGGCTGAGGAAACCATAGACCCAGAGAAATACTGAAGTGAGCAGTCCGAAATGAGCATCAGTCATATGAATATCAGACACAATGGAACTACGCATAGTGGCAATCATCATCCTGTCCAGATAATTCAAAAGCCCTACCACACACAACATAGCCACAACAAGCCAGGGATAAAAAGTAGATTTTTGTATTGCCGATTCTGTGGATTGAGTCACGATATTAGAATATAATCATCTGAAATTGCAGCATGCTTTTCAAATGTAGAGTTATACTGCAAAAACAAATGTTACTTTAATACATAAATATGATACTTTTTTTCGTGGTTTCTGATCTTAAAAAATATGGTTGAAATAAAGATCGCGGGAGCAGACAAAGCAATACCAAGTTTTCAATCAAACCTTTTCTTATTTTAGAAAAAAACATCATTCATATTCCAGGCTTTCGAAGAATAATATATCCGCTTAAAAAAATAATGATGTCAGCAAATCGCTTAATGTACAGCTAAAAGCATCTATCAGAATGTAATATTCTGAGATGAAGGAACTATCCCATATTTTTCATTACAATGCAGTTATGCCAGGCGGGTAAACCCATGTTGAAAGTTATCTGCTTCCCTATTTTTAAGTGTACCGTTTTCAATAGATTTCTCTATTAATCCCAGTGTTTCTTCGAAACTTTCCACAAACAATTGCAAATGATTTTTACGGTGAGCCTGCATCAAATAAAAAATCCCTGATACGAGGAATCCTTTTTCCAGCATCCCGGAAATAAATAACCGTTTGGCCTCAGATGCATAGACAGAGGTAAAAGTGAATGTGGGAGATGAAGGCATACCTCCTACCGTAAGTCCGCTTAAAGGATATTTTCCGGCGATCGTACGCAGCTGATTTTGCAATACCACTCCTTTTTCCCACACTGAATCAAATACATTTTGCTTTTCCATTTTTTCCAATACCGCAAGTGCAGCGGCTGTGCCTATACCATCCGTCCAGTAGCTGGATGAGATGAAGCTGTCGTCTGCGGCTGTCATTACATCGTTGTTTCCCAGTACGGCCGCAAACGGAATCCCATTGCCCATTGCTTTGGCGTATACTGCGATATCGGGGATAATATTATAACGGGATAACGCTCCCGGGTAACCGTAGCGCAAGCCACTGGTAATCTCATCTACTACCAGCACAGCACCTCTTTGTGAACAAATACTTCTTATTTTATGCAGAAAATTATCTTCAGGGAATTGCGAACGCATCGGTTCCATTACCACTACACCAAAATTTTCCCTCAGCTTATCTATTGCTTTTTCAAAAGATGTCCAATCATAATACCTGAATGGCACAGCAGTTCCCGCCAGTTCCCTGGGCACTCCTTTGGGTTGCAATCCCGGTAACAAATGACCATCAAGTGCACCCGACTCACCCAGGTTAGCGGCAAGGTACCAATCGTGCCAGCCATGATAACCGCAAAAAGCAATACCGCTTTTACCTGAAGCTGCACGGGCAATCCGAACTGCAACTGCCATCGCTTCACCTCCAGTTCTTGCATAGCGAACTTTCCCAGCCCACGGATGCAACTGCAGCAACTTTTCCGCAAGTTCTGTTTCCTGTGGATTCACCAGGGATGAGTATGTTCCCAACATTATTCTGCGTGTAACCGATGCTGTTACTTCTTCATCCGCATAGCCCAGCAGTACCGCTCCTATACCACCTGCACAGTCCACATATTTCCTTCCGTTCAAATCCCACACTTCACAACCTGCACTTCTTGAAAAAAAGACAGGCCATTCTTCATTAAATTGTTCTGCACGTTTTGATAATAACCCGGTACCCCCGGATATTAACTGTTTTGCAAACTGCCACTGCTTACGATTGTCAAATGAATCAATGGCAATATCTTTATGCAGATGCGGTCTCAACAGGCGCAGTGCATTATTCAGAAATATATCGTTTAAGTCAGAGCGATTCAGTCCGGTATCATCACAACTTTCCTTTAGCGCCAGGAGTGATTCAATACCGATCAAAGTCATATTGCTTTGACCAGGTGATTGATACTTCGGATCTATGAGTTCAGGATGCAGCCAGAAAAAGCGGTTAGCGGTGGTAATACAACGTCCGCGCATCTCACTCACACCAAAATCAGATCCCCACAAAATTCTTTGTGGTCCAAGAATTTTCAGTGCTGCCTTAAACGATTCTGTTTCACAAATCGCTGAGGTATCCACAACAACGTTTTCCAGATCGGCAACACTATACAATCCATTTCTGGCATTTCTGTAGTTAAAGCTACGGGCATTGTGAGCCAGTATCAGTTTTACTTTAGGATAAGCCTTGCACAGTCGCCGGATCTGCAGTTGATTATCGGAGTCATCTATAGCATTGTCTTTAACGATATGAAGCATTAGCACCCCATTCATTTCGTTCAACAGTTCCCACATCCATTCCGGAGCATACTCTGTTAAGCCTGCATTCATCGTATCATTTCTGCTGGCATAACAGTGATATACTTTTATCCCGCAAAACATTTCATTTCTTAATTGTTCGGCCACCTTGACCGGATCATCACCAGGGGATACGACCGTCAACGCCCTGCTGTGTATTGTACCATTTTGCTGCACTTCTTCTGCCACCCATACATTCATTTTATCCCGATCAGCAGTTTTGCGGGGCAGTCCAAAATAGAGCCCATGTATTTTTCTGACAGGCATATACCGCTGCATGGCTTTGCGATGATCCGCACAACCCAATTGTTGAATATCATTCAAAAAAGCCCATTCTCCTTTAGGAAAATGCGATGCATTATAGGGATGCACATGGATATCGAAAACTTCGCCGGGGATAAAGTTCTTAAAGCGGTCTGCAAGCAGGATATCTGTATCATTGAGCGATTTCTGAAACAGCATGCTTCATTTCTATTTATCGTTAACGGATGTTCGCTCACAAATTTTTATAATAGCATATGCTGCAGATGCCTGCACATCTGCATCATAAGAAGCTATTCCGGTTGGAAATGTATTTCGCAGCCAATCGGTGAGTAAAGGTAAATGCTCTGTACCTCCGGTAACAGCTAATGCTGATGCTATATCTAATTTTATGTTTTTATCTTTTTTGCTAGTATAAGCGAGAAAGTTGTCGAAGATATTTTTATAAGTACCGCTGGTCTTCATTTCCTGTGGAGCAGTAAGTAAAGCGGCATTAAGAAACCCTGATTTACCTTCAGTTTCATCAGGTAATGTCAGCGCCATATCACTTAAAGCATTCCACTCAGCCATTCCCAGGTTGCTTCCGTTACGCAGCACATAAGCGGCTATACGTCGCTGTAATATATCTTCATTCGCATCGAGCAGTCTGTCCAGGAAATATTTACTGGCGGATTCAGCAGAATCCTGATTAGTATAAGCAATTGCCCAGTGTGTATAGGCAGAAAGGCTTTTAATATCGCTGTGTAGCGCAGCATCAGTTGCATCAGGATGCTGCGGCAAAGGAGATATCTTTAACTTTGCCATCGTTTCAATGGCATGAATCCTGTCCCTGTCTGCCGTATCTAAAAAGGCATTTACAATTTTAGTTTTATACTGCGCCGATTCATCACCATTGCTCAACTGAGCCAGAACCCGCCATATACCTATACGGTATTGAGGCTTTTCCTGGAAACGCTCCAATTCCTTTAAATATATATCCTTAACACCCTCGGGATATCCAGACCATATTAAAAATTCAGCAGCATGCACTTTCACCCATTCCTGCTGTTCATGCAAAATTTTTCTTAGGGTGTCAACAGCTTCTTCCTTCAGGTGAACCTGATGGGTTTTTGTTTTGCTTTCCCTGGAATGACATGCACTCAACATTAAAATAATTAAAAATATTTTCGATAGGAATTTCATTCCAAAATTCATACATCTTTCAGATTGCAGGTCACAGGTTTCAGGTTTACTCCTTATGCAATAGCTCATAACGCATAGCCCATAGCTCAATGCCCACCACTCATAACATCACAGTTTTTCCTGCTCCTTAGCCAACTGCTTCATATATCTTTCTTTTGCTTCCTTATCCTCTTTTGCCGATACTCCCCAATAGATCAATCCCATCGCTTTTCTTGTCCTGTCGGCTGTTGTATTAGCTCCCGCCCGGTGAATCGTGAGGGAATGATGCACCAGCAGATCGCCCGGCTTAGCAGGGAAAGCGACTTCATCTTTCATATCTTCCGGTGTTCCGAAATCAACGATCTGCTGTGAAAAACCGAGTGTGGTAGTTCGCCCATGAATACGCATACCTTTAAGATGAGATCCCTTTACATACTTCACACAACCGTTTTCCTCATCAACTTTTTCAAGTGCGATCCACATGGTAACAGCCTGTTGCGGGTCAAGCATAAAATAGTATCCGTCCTGATGAGGTGGAGTAGGCTTCCCTATTTTGGGAGGTTTATTAAAATATTCCACAGTTTTGCAAATAACATTCTCATCCAGAAAAACTTTTGCGATTGTCTCGAACTTACTGTCTATCGCCAGTGTTTTAAAATACGGATCATATTTTTCCAGATCCTGCATTTGCTTCAGGGTTGTCGTATCATTTTTATCTTCATAAAAATAATGACCCGTTGACATAGCAGGCATTCTTTCTGTAATAAATCGCTGAATGTTTTTATTCAATTCCTGCACCTCTTCAGGCGTAAGAAAACCCGGTAGATATGCATAACCGTCTTTATCAAAAGAGGACTTTAATGATTGCAGATTTTGTTGTTCCATATTTTCTACATTTTAATAGTGTGTTATTATTTCAGGTAACATTTTTTTAGCTTGTCGACGTACCTGCAAGGCTTCACTTTCAGGAATCCATTTGTATGGAAACCTTAATTGCGTATTTAAGGGACCCCATCCGCCGGCAAATGCCAATAATTTATCCAACGCCGGATCTGAATATCCTGCTTTCGAAAAAGGAGATATACAGGTTTCAAAAAATACAGCAATTTCTTTTTCTATCAATAAAGCTTCATTTATATCTTCCAGCATCAGCCGATACCAGGCTGCTGCGCCAAACGGATTGAAACAGGCTACATTGGAATAAGAGCCTGCTGCTATTCCTTCCCTGATACCCGTTGCCAGGCGATGGCCCTGTATGAAAACTGCTAATCCCTTACCATATACACGCATTTGATCAAACCATTTTTCATCATTCGCCGCCACTTTAATTCCTATCAGCCCGGGTACTTCGTTGTGAAGCCTTGAATAGTCTTCCGGTTGCAACACTACTTTGGCATGACCGGGATGATATAATACCAACGGGATACCTTCTGTCAACTGTGCTGTTTTCTTTAAGAATGAAACCTGATCTTCATTGGAAAGAGGTATCCAATCTGGGAATATCACCTGATATGCGCTCGGCTTCAGATCAATTGTCCTTTCTATTCGTTTCAAACAAATAACAGGACTGCTATGTGATGCACCAATCTGAAAAGGGATATTCGCCTCTCTGCATTTTTCGCTTACCATTAACTGAATTTTATCAAACTCAGTTTCTGTCTGATTGTAAAATTCACCCGCTGTTCCATTGGTGTATACACCATTAATACCTGATCTGCAAATAATATCCAGTTCTTCCTGCAAACAAATAAAATCAATACTATCATCTTTGTTTAGAGGTAGTAAAAGCGTTGCCCAGGTTCCTTTTAAAGTAAAAGCAGTTAGCATCTGATTTATCAAAAAATAATGAAAATTAATTTATCTCCAGTATAGTTCCTGCAATGTGCCTGATGCCATTATCTTTATTAAAATAATAAACTACCAATACCCGGTTTCTGTCAAGCTGTACCGGCCAGGTATAACCGATATCTCCATTTCCGCCGTCTGTTCTTAATACTATTTCAGGAGCTGTTTTGAAATCAGTGCATTCCGCATTAAGTATCCTGGCTCTGATACCAAAAGGTTGATGACGATAACCATAGGTAAGTAACACACGGTTATCAGGTAACCTCAATGCATTTAAAGGATGCCCCTGAAAACCCATCGACTCCCATTTAAATGTTTTGCCACCATCTTTTGAGCGGGCTATTACTGCCTGATCGTCAAAATTGGCAGTACGTAAAAAACCAACTATATCTCCTTTGGGTGTTTCATATACAGAAGCTTCATTGAATAATATCTTAGGGTCTTTTGCCACTTCACCTGTAAACTTCCAGGTCAATCCTTTATCTCTTGAAGTAAGCAAATAGTTGGAGGTCTTCCGTGTACTGTCGTATGCTGCAACGATCCATAGTACTCTTCCGTCTTTAGCTTCGTAAAGTGCACCACGGTTATAGGCAGGCACTTTCTGTCCATAAGCATTATAGTTGATTTCGGGAGGAATGGATGGTGGATAAATAGCATCACTCCAGGTTTTTCCCCCGTCAGTAGAACGAACTAAATAACCTCCCAGAAAGAAATATCCAGATGCTTCAAAATTGGGTTGTTTCAAATTAGGGATTCCATCCGGACGAACAGCCTGCCATCCATAGCTTGTACACAATATAGTACCATCCTTCAATTGCAGCATGCACGGATCCTGCGATCCTCCAAACGGATGCGCATATATCAGTTCCGGTTTTTTGCTCCAGTGTTCTGCATCTTTTGATTTTACCATAACCAGGTAACTATTGTGATCAACATGATTGTTACCCTTTTCCCCGAAAATCTTCCTGTTAGGCGCTCTCCTGAAAGCTACCAGCAGTTCACCATCCCGCTTTTTGACAACAGAGGGGAAAGTGCTATAGAATGCAGTGTCTTCGTAAATCACTACATCTTTAATCTTTCTAACGCCGGGGATGCTATCCTTTGCAGCGTATATATTCGTTAATGAAGATGTCAGGATAAATATGGAAAGTAAAATTCTATTTAATGATTTTATCATAGCTTTTTTTGATATGAATTAACAGATCAACATTCAAACATTCTCAAATTCGCTTAAAGGAACTTCTGCCATATATATTGAAGTCTTTCCCTCGTGGCTGGAATAATATATTACCCATAATTTTTTCTTAAAGATAATCATACCTGGATAGCTTGAATCTCCATTGCTGGGAAGCCGGATGATCTTTTTTGCATTTCCTTTTAAATCTGTTAAAAACAGGGCTGTACATACTTTTTCTTCATGAAACCTTGATCCAATGATCAGTTCCTGGTTATTCAAGAATAAAAAATTTGGACCACCTAATCGCCATTTTAATGTATCAAATGAAAATTGCTTATACGGATAATCTGCAGTAGCGAGCATACCCATCCTGTCTCCACTTTCTCTTCTTATCAGGATATACATTTTCCCCTTTTTATCAAAGCGAATCGTGCATTCATTTGGATTACCATCAACTGGCAACTCAAGTATCCTTTCATATTTTTTCCCATCAGTCGTTTTGAGCAATTGAGCTTTCCAGTTGCCTCCCCGGTGCCCAGGGTAAGTTTGATACATAACACCATAGCCTACCCCATTATACCAGGTTATCCGCCATATCCAATCGAGTTCACGTTTAATAACGGGATCAATATCTGCTTTTTCTAATGGGGTGAAATTATTTCCCGACTTATCAGAGAAAGAAACATACGGCTCAAGGGAGAGGTATTGTTTATCTTTCCAGACACCGGCTGCTACAGTTACCAGTATTTTTCCGTCCGGCGTTTCAGACAACCGGGCTTCCCTTATGTCAGTATCCGGCAGTTGAAGTAATGTAACAGTTTCCCATTTTTTCAGATCCTTCGAACGCATAATCCTGACCTTACCATCATTTTCATTGCTTACATGGTGAGAAGCTTCGCGAAAAGTGATATAGAAATATTTTTTGAACTTAAATAAATCCGGGAATGCATTATGCGGCGCTTTATCCCATAGCTTCGTTACAATGATCGAATCTTTCGGGGGTACCTGCCCTGCAAGCAGATGCAACGATGCAAAAAGTAAAAGGACACTGCATGCAATAATTTTTTTCATCTATACTCTTTTACGGTTTTTGAAAACGCCAGACTACTGTTCCCATATGATACCGTTGGTGTGCAGGCGTTCCATTTGCATAATATACTGTCATAATACTACCGTCATCCAATTGAACACTTGCAGGATATCCGCAATCAAACGATGCAAGGTCACTTATAATAAGCTGTGTATTGCTCCAGGTCTTTCCGTTATCCTTACTGACTTTTACGGCAATACCATTAGAGCCCGTTTTCCTGTTCCCGAACGTTAATAACAAATCCCCGTTATGTAAACGCATGATATGTCCCGGGTGCTGGTTGTCTCCCGTAAGCGGGACTGTCATTTTCCAGGTTTTCCCGTCATCTTCACTACAGAACAGATCCATTGCCTGCCCTGCTTTCCAACGCCTTGCCGATGCAATCCAATTTTCACCACCTGTATGAAAAAAAGCAGTCTCATTATGCCCGGAAGCAAAAGCAGTAGCGCCTTTTCCATCACTGATACGGGAATACCAGTTCCAGGTGCTGCCATCATCCGTACTCCTAAACATAGAAACAGTGTTAATGACCTTATTATCTGACTGGTTATACGCAAGCACACGTAAACTTCCATCACCTGCTTTTAAAATATTCCCAAATGGAATATATTCAGTAAAGCCCGGTTCTGCAACAGGAAAAGCATTTTTATCAATCTTCCATGTCTTTCCACCATCTTTAGACCGGGATACCCATGCCCTTATGACCGAGATGAGATCATATAAACCGTCCCGCTTGTCACTTTCTTTCAACGACCAACCGGAGGCAATCACTATCAAATCACCATTACCAGCCAAGCCTGCTGCAACATTCATGCGATTGGTCAATAGCTCATGTGGAGCAGGCACTCCTCTTTTCGTCCAGGATGCACCACCATCCGTACTTGCCCAGCATTCTACATCTCCCTGCATCCTGCCGTGGTTGGGCTTATTAAAGATGGTGACGATTTGTGTTCCATCCTTTAAAGTTGTTAGGTTGGGCCATGCACAAACATTATCAATAGATACATAGCGTTTAATAACTTTAACAGTATCTGCCTGCCCCGCAAACACATTATACTGATTGAAAAGAAATACAGCTATCGGCCCCAAAAGGCGCATACACCGAAACCGGTTGCTCAAAACCAATGGAAGATATTTTATTATGTCTCTGTAATATTTCATTAAAAATCCGGATTGTTTATATCCCACATTATTCGTAACCGGGATTCTGTTTTACTTTAGGCTCAAGGCTTAATACCGAATTAGCAATCGGAAAAAGCCTCAGGTATTGCTTGTCAGTTTGTGTCTGAAGTGTAGGCACCAGTTCAAAAGCCTTATCGAACCGGAGCAGATCCCACCATCTTTTGCCTTCAAAAGCTAATTCAAAGAGGCGTTCTTTTAATATTGCATCATCATTTTCTTCCTGGCTGCCATTAACAAAAATATGATCACTATATGCAGTTCCGTAAGCTCTCTTACGCACTTCATTTATTTCAAATGAAGGATCCATATTTAATCCATTCTTTGCTTCAGCCTTCATCAGTTTTATATCTGCCAGCCTGTATAATATCACATCGCTTGAAAACACCCTGTTGCCTCCGGTAATAATACCCGATCCTTTTAAACAAACATTGGTATAGTAAGTGCTGTCTCCGTTAGTGTCGAATGTATATACATCAAAGTAAGTTCCATATTTACGACTATCATCATTGGTGAATTGATTTCTTACGAGATCCGACATGATCATTAGACCCTGTCCGTTACCAACAGGTAATAGTAAATCTTTTGCACGCTGGCTAATATTAGCAGGCACTGCAGAGCCAACGATCCACATGTGCCAGTAAAAGTTGCTACCTTCAAGTTCTTCGAAATGAATATTAAGAATAGTTTCCTTATTCCCTTTATTGTTATATTTAAACACATCCGCAAAAGCAGGCAGTAATTGGACGTCAGCATTTTCAACTTCAGTACATGCATTTAAAGCTGTAGTAAAATCATTTGCTCCGCCATTCATAACTTTTGCTGTCCACAAATACACATCAGCTTTCAATGCATTTACAGCAGGCTTGGACCAAACACTACGCAGGTTTGGAATACTATTGTCTGTAAAAAGCTGAAGAGATTTTTCAATATCCTCCTTAATAAGCGTTAAAACTGCATTCTGTGGCGACCTTTCTTTTTGAGTCACTTCAGCATCTGCACTTTCGGTTGGTTCTGTGCGAATCACAAGATCTCCCCAGGTTTTTATCATAGCAAAATATACATAAGCCCTCATGGCATATGCCTGTGCAAGAACTTTATTTTTTGCAGCTTCACTTTTAAATGAAATACCGGGTACATATTTCAACAACAGGTTGGCACTGTTGATTACCCGGTAATAACCATACCAATCGGCATTGCCTGGTGCATCCGGTGTCATAGCGTTATTATACAAAGTATATGTCCCCCCTCCAAACGCACCGCCTGTGTATATCTCGCTTCTTTCATCTCCAGTGGTAAATAACGCTTCAGCAATATTCCTGAAATCAATATACATCCCTACTAATGCTCCATTAGCATCATCTTCAGTTTTCCAGAATGAATTAGTAGTAATAACACTTGTCGGGTCTACCTCAAGGGTCTTAGAGCACGACAAAGCAGATATGATTAAAACAAACGCTGCAAATATTTTATTTAAATGCTTCATGTTCTGTCTGATTTTTTTAAATTAAAGAGTAATGCTTGCACTAAAAATAAAGTTCTTAGGCATTGGATAACGCCCGTCGTCTCTACCGCCATCTTCGGGATTCAGTCCGTTGTACTTAGTGAAATAATGAAGATTGTTAGCAGTTACATTAAATCTTAACCCACTTATTCTTGCTTTCTTCAAAATCTGTTCAGGAACAGAATAACTAAGCGTTATTTCCCGCAGGCATAAAAAATCACCTTTATAGTAGAAAATAGAATTACCCCTGTCTACTACCCCAAAAAAATTGTTTCTCTGCGTCCTTTCTCCACCCCAGTAATAACGGGATTGTTCAGCTATATCACCCTGCTCTTTCCACGATTTTTCATATTTTTCTTTTGTAAAACTTCCGTCTGAATATCCATTCATATCAAGGAATAATTTCCCGTAATTAAATATAGTATGCCCTGTTGTATAATCCATTCTAATATAAAGGCTAATTCCCTTGTATGAGAAAGTGTTGCTAAAACCTCCTGTCCAAACTGGATATATATTACCCATATAAACCTGATCTTTATTATCAATAATATTGTTGCCGTCTGCATCATAAAATTTCACATCTCCGCCATACTGTGTTTTATCGGCACCTACAATATTGTTGTATTTTGGACCAAGAGCAGCTTCAGCATCAGTTGCATAGATAGCCACCTGTTTTAGAGTATACATATCTCCTATTCTGCCTCCCTCCTGCAATCCTCCTTTCCATACATAATCTTTTGTTCCTTCATCCCAAACAAGATCACCACCGACACGATTATTCAGCGCCCCATTATATGGAAGTTTCAATATCTTATTCTTTATTTTAGAAGCATTGAATGACAATTGCCACTGGAAAGCAGATGTTGCCGGCAATATTCTTGCTGCTACTTCAAACTCAATACCTTTATTTTGCAGACTACCCAAATTAGTAAGGATGCTTGCAAAACCTGTTGACCTGGGGAGAGACAAACTCGTAATTAGGTTGTCTGTTCTGCGTTGAAAATAATCAAACAGGAAACTAATGCGATTGTTCAACAATCCAAGGTCTAACCCAACATCGAATGTTTTGGACTGCTCCCATTTCAAATCTGGGTTGGGCAATACTGTATTTTGTATAGCAGCCTGCCCTGCATATCTTGCTCCTACTGCATAGGCTCCCTGCGACTGAAAATCTGAAAGTCCACTGATATTACCATTCACACCATAGCTTGCTCTCAGTTTAAGAGAGCTTAAGGCTGCTGGCATAGAGTTCCAGAAATTTTCGTTATGCAGGTTCCATCCGGCCGATACTCCAGGAAAAAGCCCCCATCTGTAATTGGCTCCTAAATTGGAGGCACCATCATATCTGGCATTAATGGACAACAGGTATTTTTGCTTGTAATCATAATTGATTCTGCCAAAGTAACCTGCTATTATTTGATCGCTGATGCTACTGCTTACTGCAGTTGGTTCACTTGCCGCATTCAGAGTAGGAATAAGATCAGTTGAAGCACCTCTGCCCGATGCACTCAACGAAGATTCCTGTCTTGAATAATAAGAAAATCCTGCTTTTGCTTCAATGTTATGAACCTGGGCAAATGATTTTATATACGAGAAAACTGCATCTGCCTGGTATTGGTTCCAGCGGGTATTATTTCCGTTAGCATTGCGCGTAGTTACATATGACACCGGTCCGTTCCAAAAAGCCTTTTGGAAAGAATAAGCATCGTTTGATGTTTTAAATAAAGATACTTGTGGATCAAAACTCAAACCTGGCAAAATTTCCCAACTGGCACCAAGGGCAATTGTCAGGTTATCCAGTGAATTCCTGTTGATCATTGTATTCATTTGATACAACGGATTACCTATGCCACTATTAGTACCAGGAGCCAGTGTTCCATCTTCAAAATAGACTTTACCGGTAGGTGCTAATCCTGCAGAGCGATAAAATGTTATATTAGTTCCAAATGGGGAGTTACGTTGTTTGGAATTTGAATATAATACTCTTGCAAAAACTTTCAGATTATCTAATACTTTCAATTCACCATTCAGATCAAAGCTCAAACGTTTATAGCCGGTTGTAATTACGGTACCTACATTATTAAGATAGCCTATACCTGCATGAAAAGTAGCTTTATCTGTACCACCAGATACAGTTAAATAGTGATTTTGCGATAAGCCTGTTTGATAATTGAGTGCCTGAAAATCATTGTCCTGGAAAATAATGGTTTTGGAGGGATCTGCAGGGTCTGGCATACTTTGCCACCCTTCCTGCAGTTTGTGTTCATTATCAGGAGTAAGGTATTGTGTAGTAAATGTTGTACTGTTGGTTAAGTTATTACCTGTTCCGTAGCCCATAGGAAGATTGAGCCGGGCCATTGCCCCTGCAATAGTTTTAGCAGGTTCTTTTACAGCACTACCTCTGTTAAGTTCCAAATATTCTCTTGCATTTACCAGGTCATACAACTTGCCTACCTTTGAAGTAGTATGATCGAATGAATAGGTAACCCGAATTCTCCCAGACTTCCCTGATTTTGTAGTTACAATTACAACACCATTAGAACCTCTTGCACCATAAATTGAAGTGGAAGCAGCATCTTTCAACACCTGCAAGCTTTCTATCTCTTCAGAAGGAATATTGCTTAAATCGCTCCTGATAATTCCATCCACTATATATAATGGAGCAGCTCCATTAGGATTATTTATAGATGTACCTCCCCTCACAATTACCCTTGGCGCCGCACCTGGTTGACCTGAGGTACTTTGTACACGTACACCGGATAGTGTGCCTTGCATAGCGGAAGCCAGATTCGAATAAGGTACATTTTCCAACACTTTTGTATCAAGTTTGGAAATTGAAGTGGTCAATGCTTCTCTTGATTGTGTTCCATATCCCACAACCACAACTTCCGACAGTGCACCACTCTTAGATGTGGACAATACTACCTCTACTTTATTTTTCCCATTCAATGAAACTTCCTTTTTCCCGAGTCCTACAAAACTTATTTGAAGAATCGCATTCGGGTCACTGACTGAAATTGTAAAATTACCGTCATCACCAGTTACAGTGGCAGCAGTAGAGCCTTTTACAGTTACACTGGCACCAGGTAACCCCTCTCCATTATCGTTAGTTACTCTACCTGTGACTCTGGTTTGAGCTTGCATCAGCGTAGTACTGCATATAAAAAGCAATAATAACACTGAGACTTTGCCTATAGAACAGGGAAGTGATAAATTTTTGACGTAGAATTTTCGGAGTTGTCGTATCATAATCACAGTTTTTGGTATGTTTTTACAAACTAATTGTTGATTTAATTTTTTTTCATTCATAACAATGGCTAATCGTTAATATTAATTTCTTATTCAAATCTAATTGCAGTAATATTGAAATTCTGCTACTTTTCTTTACATTCTTAATACTATTTTTCAGAAAGAGTTTTCTTTATACCGGTTTGTAAATCAGTCTCCGGATATCATGCTGTTAAGCCCGTACTAAAAAATTACAGCTACTGTATTGTGATAGCTATTGTTGCGAAGTAAATAATCATGATTATTAAATATGCTGTGCCAGCAACCGGGAACACTCTTTTATACTATGTGGGAGTACACCATACTATTTTTTTCTATTGAAATCAGTCTTTAAATACATCCAGCAGGTATCTGCAATTCAAAATTTTTTCTATAATATCCTGCTCCACATAATAATACTGGTTGGAAGCCTCGTACCCTATTCTCGAATCCTCCCTGCAGATGCGGTACAACTCAGCAGCTAACGATATCTCATTCTGAAGTATACTGCGGATATTTTTCTTTATGTTTTTTCGAATAACCGGTGCAAGGGTTTTGTTTGCCAGGCTATCCCTGTAATTTATAAACTGCGCCTGGTTTGCTACCGATGCGAAATGAAGATATGCAGCAACAGCGATGTGTTCATCAGATAATGCTGTCTGCCGGTGTAAACTGTCTGTGATATTTTTTACCTGCCGGAAATATTCAAGTCCTTTGAGCCATCCTTCCGCTACAAGACTAAACTGACGGATAAAAATACTGTCAGGATAAATTCCTCTCCAGCTTTTAAGATCGTCGTAGGGAAAGCCTACCATCGTCGCTTTGTAACCGGTCGCTTTTTCGTACAATAGGTTTGCCGGGCCATATTGTTGTGGTGCAGTGTACAATGTACTGCCATTATACGGATATGCTTCAAATGCTTTACTGAAAGCGGTCCATGCTTTACGGGCAGCAAGCACAGCGGCAACTCCGTATCTCTCCGAGGCAATACTGTCCAGCACATCATTTCCTCCAGATACACTATGATTTAAGCATCGGTCGGCAATAGTCATATTCGGTGAAGGATAACCGCCCAATGACCAACTCATCATCAGCCCGTCCATATCATAATTGGAAAGAGCTGAAATATGTTGCTGCACCAAATCAAAAACGGGTAACCAGGGAACTGCTGAAATTTCCCATGAATTATTTACCTGTACCTTAGCGAAAGTCCTGAGTCCCGCCTGTTTTGCCCATGCCCAATGTTGTATGGCACGCGGACCCGGCCCTACAGCCGATAACGAATATTCACCAACTTTTGATTCAACACCTCCCCTGTTGATAGGCTTAGCCCATTCGCTTACCGACATCAGGTATACTGATTTGGGTAAGGCCGTAATAATATCCTGTGCCAGCCCATGATTGTGCCAGCCCCAATCCCATACTATAACCTTAGCATTGGGATTCCCCGCATGTACTCCTTCTTCTATAATACGGTTAACGCCGGCGATAATATCAGCATAGCTGCGCCGGCTGCACCGGGGACAAAGTTCCGGATGACCATGAGAAGCGCAATTAGTAAAATTCTCCGACGCTGTAATAGTGAACACTCCCGCAAGCCCCGGCACATTTTTAAAAACATAAGTTAACGATGATCTCATCCAGTTGGTAACTGTTTCATCACTGGTACACATGGCATAAAAATCCCCTTCTTTTGTTCCCTGCATACCCGGACGATTTGCAAAAAAGGAAGCGGGCATTGCTCTTGGTTCATTCATGTACAGATAAATGCCGATACCATATTTAGCAGCCCGTTCAACAATTTTTTTCAGATTTTTTATCCTTGTCTCATGACCTGTTCCGAATTCCGGGAAATCCGTACCACCAGGTGCTATCTGGTTTAACACTGTATGCATCCAGATACCATTCACACCACTTAGTGATAATTTTTCGAGCAACCCATCAGGATAAAGGTTTTGAGAAGTATCAGCTAACGGATCGCCAAAGATGCCGAAATAAGAATAAACAATCCTGGGCCGAGCATTTTCATCACGAGCACCAGGTAAATTACTTCTGCCATTCGAAGAGACCGTACTAAGATCATCTATAAATTTAAACCGGGGTACACCATCGGGCTGCCGAAAATATTTTTCTGCAATCTTTTTGATCTCAGCAACACGTGCAGCGGTTTTCGGACCGGGAGCAGTATACCGGAGCTCAGCAACTTTTGGTTTTAAGCTTCCCAGCTTAATGAAAAGAAAATCGTCTTCTTTAAGCGCGACGGAGAGTTCTCCAGCGTTCATACCCAGCAACTTCAGTAACTGATTATACGGCAACAAATGCCAGTTCCTTCTTATAACTGTAATATATATTCGCTTCTTAAAAAACTCATCCACCGGCACATATACAGGAAGTCCCATTGAAGCTGCTATTTTCAGGATATCCGAATTCTTACATCCAACCGTTCTGCTCATTGCATCCAGGCTTACAATATTCCAGTTGCGCCAGACGAATGCGTGCAACCTGTCAGGGAAATGTGTTACCAGTATAGCATCGGGATATGCACCAACCGGTAAACTGTTTGTCTGCCCAAAAATTTTCTCAGTAATAAATCCCGACAAAAAAAGCAAACAACAAAAACAGATCTGTTTTATATTATTCATAACCGAATATACAATTACATTCAAAACAATAGGTCTTTACAAGTTGCTATAGGCAAATTAAAAAATCAGGAATGATGTGCGGTGAAATAATTTCATATTAAAAGAGGTGCATTAATATCACGGTACAGTTTTCTCAGCGCAGTGTCCATGTGTTACACAACTAAGCCTGTAAATGCTGATGTATTTCTTCATTGATGAAATAAATGCTTTGTTCACACATCAATATTTTTCGGATATATTATTTTGCATCAACTATACAAATTGACACCCTATACCCTATACCTTAAACCATACACCTCATACTCTCCCTCATTCCACCATTTCACATAAAGCATTTCTCACTATTTCTTCGCCATCGGCCGCAATATGGCTGGTTCTGCACCGCCAGGTTTCATATCCTCCTTTTTCTATTTCATGTGCAGGAGGTATATAACCTATATAACCATTTGCCATTGTGATGGTGAAATATTTATTAGTATTGATTTTCTTTTTTAAGGCCAAACCGGTTTCAGCAAAAAACTCTCCACCTAATGCACCAATAGTTATTTTACCTATTTTTAATGCCTGCACAGGAAACTCAATCGAATCGGGATATTCATTTAATAATACCTGTTCTCTTGCATATATTTTCACCATGGCTTCAGCATCAGGATTGATGAGACGGTAATCTGTTTGAGAAACAATTTTCTTTGCAGCTTCCACTTCTGCTGCAGAAGGTTTACGCACATTTAGATTTATAAATTTAAAAGATGCGTATAGTGAAGGATTGGTCTCCCATTGAATATTTTGCAGTGCATCACTCAACTTAGCAGCAAGATCTTTTCCTATAAGTTCCTTTTTCTGATGCTCCTCTTTAGGATAACGATCCGGCTGCAAAAAGTCCCAGATGTTTGCTTCACCACTGGTACCATTGCTGAGCATAGCAACAAAATTTTTATTTGCATTTAACATATTTGTTATATGCCTTGCAAATACAGCAAAATAATCTGCAGTAACAGTTCCATTTGCACAATCGCCTACATAATGCATGGAATAATTAGCCAGCAGGCTGATCCATTCCCCGGTTATAGATTGAATGGCAACAGCGCTCAATTCAGGATCAACTGCCGACGATCTTTTATCAATAAACAGTTCGTCTCCGGCAGGATTGGTTTTTATGATATCCAGTCCGCCCGTTACTGGGTTTAATGCCTTATATCCGGGCTTCATATAATATCTCCTGCACACCACATGCTCCGGAACATCTACTGATACAAATCCGATCTTAGCAGGTTGTAATCGTTGCACAGCATCCACTACAGATTGTACAATTTTTTTAACCAGACTATTCCTATATGGAAGATCGCAGGGACCTCCAAGCAAATCGAGTATTGAACCAGCAAAATGGGTGTGAGTAGCAGCTATTAGTATATGCTCAGCAGGTATTTGTGTAAGCGCGGAAATTTCTTTCTTCACCTCCAAAATAAAATCCTTATCCATTGCACAAATATCTACGATCACAATAGCAAGTGTGGTTCCGCCATTTTGTAATACCAATGCTTTTGAATACAAAGGATCGTGGATAGTATGCGCGTAAAAAGCTACAAACTCACCATTGATGATGGTTCCCAACGGTGGGGTAATATCTGTTTGAGCTGCGCCGGCGGAAAAGTTATTCATTTGAGATTTGAAATTTGAAATTTGAAAATTGAAAATGATAATGACATAGGGTATCTTAAGTTGGGTGTAGAGTGTAAGGTTTGATGCTTATAGCTGAAACCCGAAACTTGAAACCTGAAACCTTTCACTCCCCCCAGGCTTTCCTTATGAACCTTATCCAGTTTTTGTGAAAAATATTTGCTACATCTTCTTCTTTATAGCCTCGCCTTAACAAAATCTCATGATACTTCTGCAGGTCAGCAATGCTGTTCATATCCCAGGGAGATTGTTCTGTTCCAAAATTTCCATCAAGATCGGTACCAAATGCTATATGCAAACTATTCCCTGCTATCTGGCAGATATGATCCCAATGATCAACCAGGTTTTCGAGACGAATATTCAGTTGCCAGGGGTCTGATACTGCATCAATAAAACGGGTATCCATCGCCCAGCAATCGAGCATACCGCCAATCACAGCATTCCTTTCTATTAATAATTTAATTTGCTGATCTGTAAGTTGCCTTTGAGTAGGTACAATCTTTCTCACATTATGATGACTTGCCCAAACGGGCCCTTCATATAAATCCATCACTTGCGTAAAACCTTCATCAGTCAAATGCGTAACATCGAGGATGATGCCCAGTTTACCCATTTCCTTTATTAATTCAATGCCCTTAGGGGTTAAAGGTCCCTCCATTTTGGTACCAGGAGCATAACGTCCCTGTGCAAAGTGTGCAGGACCTACGGCGCGCAAGCCATAAGCATAAGCTTTATGTAAATAAGAAATATCTACCAATGAATCTGCACCTTCCAGACTTAGAATATAGCCAATAGGCTTTTTGTCATCAGCAATAGATTCGTAATTCCACAACATAAGATGAGCATCCAGTTGCTGAAGGTTTGAAATCTGCACCATTTCACCTATCGCCTCCATCTCTCTATACCAGGCAAGCTGTGCCTGCGTCATTGACCATGCCTGCTGCGGAGAGTTCCAGCTTGATCCCGGGAGAGTGCTCCCTGCAGCGTTTACACGTGCCAGTTGTGTAGCCACTACTAATCCAATCCTTCCTTTACGCAACTCGGGGAAACACACTGTACCCTTTCCTCTGTCGTTTTTATCTTTCAAATTCATTTCTCGTAGCCTGATCTCAGCCAGAGGCCGGGTAAGATCCCGGTTCCATTCTATAGCATTCATCGCCAGGTCGAGGTGTGCGTCAAAAATGAAATGCCTATTCATTAATTTCAATTTTTGAATTGATCATTTTTGAACTTTCTTTCAAATAATTGAAAGGATATTTTTCAATTATATTTTTAATTTCAAAACTGAATTTTCTGAATTTTTCTTCCCATTGTTTCCCGGCTCCTTCCTCATAGTCAAAAAAACCTTTATTGTCTTTCATTCCGTTCTTACCTGTCTGTATAAGTCCGGTAAAAAATGCAGGAAGTTGTTCTGCCTTCGATAATTCGCGGTTAAGATCTTTCATTACTAAGCCGTAGGCATAAGTGCCCATCAGGTCCATATACCTGCAATTACCGGCAAATGGCAAATAATATCCTGCATCATTTCTGCACGCACGGTCAATATCTTCTATTGTTGCATAGCCTTGCTCTACAAGATAAAAGGCCTCACGTGTAAGCGCTGCCATCATACGGGCATTAATACTGTAACCGCAAAGTACAACATAAGGATCTTTCTCCCAGCAATTCACTGCTGATGATTCAATAGATTTTAAAATACCGGCAGTTGTTAAATTGTTTCCTATTATCTCGAGGAATGAAGTAGTGTGTGCCGGCTCGCACCAGTTTAGTCCAATAATCCGCTGCGGGTGTTTTGCGTTTTTCTGTAATGCTTCCAGCAGAATGCTATCTGTATTGACAGCAATAATAGTTTCAGATGGCAACACCAGTTCTAAATGCTGTATAAGATTCTGCTTAATCTGCAAGTCTTCTGCTGTTATACAAACAGCAATATCTGCCGAACTTGCCTTTTCCACCGAGTCTAAGTATTGCAGTTTATCCGTACAAAAAGAAACATTCCGGTACTGCTTCCAGTCTGCAATATTATCAGCAATATACTTCTTATCCTGTGATATGTTTTCCGAAACATACTGAACCTGTATTCCGGCTTTTAAGAAGTTAGTTACTATGCCCGATGCCATTCTGCCCGTACCTGTTATCAATACTTTATTTAGACTTATTAGCTCCATCCTGCATCTGAAATTTTATAACTCCTTTAATACATCTCCTGCAACGGCAATTGCCTGTTCAATATCCTGCATGCTATGTACTGCACTGATATATACCAGTCCGCGTCCTATGATTCTTATATTACGGTCATGCATAGCTGCAATAAATTTTGAAAGCTTGGATTTATCACAACTGAAAGTCCCGCGGTAATCATTTATTTTATCAGCATCTGTAAATGCAATACAAAACATAGGACCAGGGCCCTGTAGCAGAATATGCTGCCCGGCTTCTGCTGCAGCTTTCCTTAATCCTTCCATAAAATACCTGCCCAGTTCAAACATCCGGTTATAAGGATTCTCCCGTTCTAATATTTGTATAGTAGCTAATGCTGCAGCTACTGTTGCATTCCCCGAATTCATTGTTCCTGCATGAATTACAGTCCCGTTTTCCAGCAACTGCATCCACTCACGTTTACCCACCACTGCACTTATAGGATAGCCGCTCGCCATTGCTTTTGCAAAAACTGAGATATCCGGTGTAATACCGAAATATTGTTGGGCACCCCCGAGTGCAAGTCTGAAGCCTGTAATCACTTCATCAAAAATGAGAGCAATTCCATACTGATCGCAAATATTTCTGAGCCCCTCTAAAAACCCTTCTGCCGGCTCTATGCAATTATTGTTGCACATTACAGGTTCTGTAATGATCGCCGCAATTTCTTCATGTCGTTTTTCAACAACAGACTTTACCAGCCCAAGATCATTCCAGGGTAACACTATGCTTTCCTCCTTTGTATCTTCCGCTAATCCTTTGCACCATGGATTGGCTGTTGGATTTTCACGGTCCCCCATACTGCTTAACGAAGATGCTGCATTACCCCAGCATACATTATCGAGCCAGCCATGGTAATGCCCTTCAAATCTGATAAATTTCTGCTTACCTGTTTTAGCTCTTGCTAACCGGAAAGCTGTTTGTACAGCAGTGGAGCCATCCAGACAGAATCGCATAAGTTCAGCAGAAGGGATAACAGCATTAAGCTTCTCTGCCAGTTCAATCTCTTTTATATGCTGCCCTGCATATAACTGCCCATTTTGTGAATAATCGGAAATGGCTTTTATCACTTCAGGATGAGAATGTCCGAGAATCAGCGGACCCTGACTCAATGTAAAGTCCAGGTACTCATTTCCATCGGCATCATATATCCGGGTCCCCTTACCATGTGTATAAAAAAGCGCATGCGGATAATTATATTTCCTGAATTCCGAGGAAACACCTCCTGCCAATACTTTTTTTGAGCGTTCCAGCAATTTTGCAGATTCATCATATATTGTCTTACTCATATCAGTACTTAACTTTTTGCTTTACCATCGGTTTGTTGTTCAGGATAGTTTGCAGCCAACTGAAATATATCCTTATTAAACTCCGAAAATGCCTGAGACCATTGTGCCGCTTCCTGGCGAGTATAACCATAGAAACCTTTCCCGTTTTGAATACCCCGTGAATGGGTATCAACTATTGTTTGCATCTTCGGAGAAATATCATCACTATTGGAAAGTAAAGGAAAAATATTTTTGTAAGCTTTATAATAGTCCTGTAATCCATTATAATCCATTCTCCTGAAAACACCCATCAATGTCATCCAAGAACCGGCACCATAACGAAAGCATTTATCGGCATCTGTAAAACTCGCATGTTCTTTTTCCACGAGATGAAGTATTTCCCTGTACACTGCATACATCAGCCGGTTGGTAATAAATCCTCTGATATCTTTTTTCAGAACGGTGGGTTCCTTTCCCCAGTCCAATGCTAACTTTACAACAGCATCAGTAGTGTCCACGCTGGTTTGACTGCCACAAATAATCTCCAGAAAGCGGGTAGCAAATGCAGGCTCTGCCCAATGAATACCAATAAACCGTTGTGGGTTGGGTACTGCTTTTTGCAGGATGCTGATGGGTATAGCTGATGTATTACTGGCAAGTATGGCATCCTGTCTTACAACTGCAGCAATTTTTTTAAATACATTTTCTTTAATAGCCAGGTTCTCAACTATACATTCCACCACCAAACTGCACTCCTGCAATTCATCATATTCGGTGGACACAGTGAGCAATCGTATATATTCATCTATGGGTGCAGCAAGAATATCAAATTTCTCACACAACAACAATTGTTCAAGAATACGTTTATAACCAACTTCTTTCTCACCGTGTATAGGAGCTATTGCCTTGACCTGATATCCCAAAGCCAACAGAGAAGCAACAATACTGCTACCCATCAATCCCAATCCTACAATTCCAATTTTGGTATCACGGTGGTGAATTTTCCTGTTCATCTTTTATTATTGTTGATCGGGGATATATGCTATGCAGTCAATCTCTACTTTTATACCTTCTGCCAGTACCGATTGCACCGTAGTTCTTGCCGGTTTGATACCAGGAAAATATGTTGCATATACTGCATTATACCTATCAAAATCTTTGATATCACTCAAATGTACAGCGCATTTAACTACATGCTCCATTGATGTTCCTGTCTCCTCCAGAATAAGTTTGATGTTATCAAGTGTCCGGCGTGTCTCTTCTTCAATTGTACCCAATATAAAAGCTGATGTTTTAAAATCAACAGACGCCTGTCCGCTAACAAAAATAAATCCATTGATTATCACTGCATCAGAGTAAGCGCCGGTTGTAAAAGAAGGATCGCGGTGAGGATGCTTTACCTTTTGTTTTGAAATTTTCATACTCAGGTTAATTTTGAAAAAATAGTTGATACTCCAAATGTAGCTTTACAAAAATTAGCCTGCTGTTACTTTTCTTTACATTTATAGTACTATTTTTCATGAGATAAGCTACCTTTCGGAAATCATTTGATGTTAAAAGCTGATATACTTTCTCAATACCTGAAATCTATATTAAGATCATCCTCTCCGCAAATTGTTTTGCTAGTAATGGAGCTGTCAAAAAGCCCTTTGTCCCTAATCCGTTGAACATTGCTGCAGGCAGAGAATCATGGATAAGCGTTATGGGGGCTTGACCGGCAGTGGTGGGGCGTTCGGCGACAATATGATTTTCTATGGTAAACGGCAGTCTGAGCCATTGTTGCAATAAAGCAACTGTTTGTTTTCGCCAGTCAGTATCAGGATAAAGGTTTGTAAAATTCCATGTATAATTGCTGCCACACCAGAATAAATTATCGCCGAAGGGAACCAACCGAATCTTATTATGATAAATAAAACCTTGTGAAAGACCAGGGATAGATAACAACAAAACATCTCCCCGGTTTTTTGTAAAAGGAAGATCCGGGAAGTATGGATTTGCAGCCCCGGAAGCTCCTTCACAAAAAATAATTTTTCTGGCTTTTATATTTTTATAAATAACTGATTGCCCGGAAATAGTTACTGCATTTATATCGAAGCGTTCTTTCAAAAATATTTTTTCTGAAACCAGTTTTGATTTCCAGTTCATGAGTAATGCCCCTGCAAATACCTGGTAGGAAGGAGAAATTTTTACTGCAGGAGTTGAATTACAGAAACACTCCTCAAGTATTTTTTTTTCTTGATGGTCAATATCAAAAAGATATTTTCCGGCAGAAGATTTTTCTACAGCAGAAAGTTTATCAAAACTCATAATCGGGAGTTCCCTTAAAACCGGGATATTCAGAAGTAATTGCAGGTTGTTATAGCAATCCAGTGCCGGATTAATATAATATTCATAGTCTTTGGCTAAAGTCCCTTGTTTAATGGTAACTGGATTAATTATAGCTCCGGCAACATTGCTTGATGATGTGACAGCATCATCATCTATAACAATCAAAGATTTTTTTTGTTGCAGCAATTCATAGCTCAGCAATGAACCGGCAATACCCGAACCAATAATTAAATATTCAGTTTGCATAAAACATCAGGAGACGATGCGAAGTTTGGCATAATTAAGCATAATCTTTTTTTCTCCGTTCAGTTCAAATTTTACCAGTGCAACAGGGTTTTGAGCGCTCCCTTCAACATTTATCACTTCTCCAAATCCGAACTTTTGATGCTCTACTTTCTGCCCGGCTTTCAGGTTTGAAGTATCGCTTGCCACAAAGCCGGCAGATGGCGTATGTGTTATTACTTTGTTTTGAGGTTTAGGTGAAAGGTATTCAGGAGTTGCAGTCTTACTCCTGCCGGGTGGAGGTCCGTATCTTTTTTCTGCCTGTCTTTCAGCACTTGCAAATCCACCACCATTCATCCTTTCAAAAGCCGAACGCTGAGAAGCAAACCCGCTGCTGTTTCTGAATCCGCCACCGGCATAACTTTTATCCAGGTATTCATCGGGTATCTCTTCAATGAACCGGCTCGGGTCATTTTGAATCAGGCTTCCAAAACGATACCTCGAGTTGGCATAAGTGATCCATAATTTTTGTTTCGCTCTGGTTACTACCACATAAAATAAACGACGCTCTTCTTCCAGTTCTTCCCTTGTATTTATACTCATAGCATTGGGGAAAAGGTTTTCTTCCAAACCGGCTGCAAAGACACAACCAAATTCCAGTCCTTTTGCCGCATGAATAGTCATCAGTTTCACCGTATCAGCATCTGCACTTTTTTCATCAGCATCAGTTAGTAATGTTATCTGCTGCAAATAGCTACCGAGACTCCTGTCTTCATCTTCTTCAACAGTCAGATCACTATCTGTTAACGTCAAATCGTCGTTTTGCACCTGCTTTTCCTGTGCAAACAACCCTTCTGCTACAGGAGAGTCCTCTACCTTTTCTTCTTCAATAATGATTCCATCTTCATCCATTACTATAGGCTCTACGGTTCCGGAGCCACTATCTACCCATTCTTTAATTGAGTTTAATAATTCCTGTACATTTTCATAACGGGCAACCCCTTCTGTGCTTTTATCATTGAAAAGCTCTCTCACAAAATTGGTTTGCTTACCCACATGCATGGCTACCTCGTAAGCATTTTTGTGCTCAAGCATACTTGCGAAACTTTTTATCATCAGCACAAAATTCTCAATAGCTTCCAGTGTACCGGCCTTGAATCCAAACTCACGCGCTCTTTCCAGCACCTGCCAGAACGAAATATTATTCTCATTTGCTGCAAGCAATATCCTGTCTATCGAAGTTTTTCCAATACCTCTTGCCGGATAATTGATGATACGTTTCAGCGATTCTTCATCATTGGGATTTACCAATACGCGCAGGTAGGCAATATAATCTTTGATCTCCTTGCGCTGATAAAAGCTGATACCACCGTAAATAGTATAAGCTATACCCATGCGCCGCAATGCCTCTTCAAATGCACGGCTCTGGGCATTCGTACGATATAGTATGGCAAAGTCTTTATTCTTAAAATGATTGCGCAGTTTTTGTTCCTGTATAGTGTCGGCAACAAATTTTCCCTCTTCATTATCCGACATGGTACGCACCAGGCGAATTTTTTCTCCCTCAGTGTTTTCTGTGAAAAGTGTTTTTTCAATCTGACCTTTATTATGACTGATCACTTCATTGGCAACGTTCAGGATGTTTTGTGTGCTCCGGTAGTTCTGTTCAAGCTTTACCACTTTCACATCGTCATAATCCTTTTGAAACTGCAGGATATTTTGAATAGTAGCTCCGCGAAAACTATAAATACTTTGCGCGTCATCACCTACCACGCACACATTTTCGTGCATGGCGCCAAGCAGTTTAATGATCTCATATTGCGCCGGGTTGGTATCCTGGTATTCATCTATCAGTATATATTTAAACTTGCGCTGATACTTGCTTAATGAATCAGGAAAATTTTTTAACAGCTCATACATTTTTATCAGCAGATCGTCAAAATCCATTGCACCGTTTTTGAAACAGCGTTTGGTATATGCATCAAATATTTTAGCTATTGCCGGACGATTGCTGCGCATATCTTCCTGTTGTATGGCATAGTCATTGGCGTATTCTTCCGCGGTTACCAATGCGTTTTTTGCGCTGGATATGCGGTTATATACAGTGTTCGGTTTATAGTGTTTGTCATCAAGGTTCATTTCATTGATCACAGTTTTCACTACACTCTTTGCATCGTCGGTATCATAAATCGTAAAATTGTTAGGATAGCCCAGGCGATGTGCCTCACCCCGCAATATTCTTGCAAACACGCTGTGAAAAGTACCGATATATAAGTTGCGGGCCTCACCGTTACCAAGGATATGCTCAATCCTTTCTTTCATTTCACGGGCTGCCTTGTTGGTAAAAGTAAGCGCCAGTATATTAAATGCATCTACCCCGCAGGCCATCAGGTGAGCTATACGTGTGGTGAGCACTTTGGTTTTGCCACTACCCGCCCCTGCAATAATCATCAGTGGGCCATCAATATGTAAAACGGCTTCTTTCTGCCTTTCATTCAAACCCTGTAAATAATCCTGCATGGGTGCAAGTTAAGAAAAGGAAAACAGCGGAAAAAGTTTGTGGAGAAATGGGGGAATGAAATAAATACATACTACAAATTCAGATACAAAATCAGCCGGACGTCATTACAAAATATCCTTGCTTATTGTTCGTTTTTTAAACAAATCATTAATTATATGAGAATTTTCCTACTCGCTATATTGATCGTTTCAGGGTTGTTTTCAGGTTCCTGTAAAAAAATTTCGGAGCTGACACAATTTGATCTCAAGTATAATACAGAGACAACAATAGAAGCAGGCGTAGCAACATTACTTCCTTTTGACGTGAACACCCCGGATATCCAGAGCCAGACAGAAGATGAATTCCAGGGGCATAAAACTGCAAAAAATCTTATACAATCCATTACTCTTAAAGAACTAAAAATTTCTATTACCGCCCCGGAAGAGCAAAATTTTGATTTTTTAAAAAATCTTGAAATCTACATTTCATCTGACGGTATGGAAGAACTAAAGCTGGCATGGAAAACTGAGATACCCGAAAATATCGGGAAAGAAATTGTTTTAGATAATTCGGATGCAGATATAAAACCATACCTGCTAAGTGAAAAATTCAGGTTACGATTGAAGACCACTACCGATAAGGTATTGAATAATGATGTTCAGATCAAAATTGCGAATATATTTCGTGTAGACGCAAATATATTAGGATTGTAAAATCTGCAATTATTAATCCGTTAGAATTCTATTAGTTTGCTGTACGAAGTCTCCTGACTTCGTACTTGCTATGTTCTTCGGAGATTTTTATCTCCTCACAAAAAAATACAACAACCGTCGCTGTACGAAGTCTCCTGACTTCGTACTTACTATGTTCTTCGGAGATTTATATCTCCTCACAAAAAAATACAACA
>JBDHYJ010000052.1:0-35310 GCA_039811345.1 Chitinophagaceae bacterium | reverse complement strand
GACTAACATCGGTTCCGCCACCTGCCAGGCCTATTCTTAAAGGTGCTTTGCTTCTGTATATCATATTAGCCGGCAAAGGTAAAGGAATGTTTTGAGGTGAAAATCAGATCGGTCAGTTCTGGAGTTAATCCAACTGGTCTGGAGAAAAAGCTTTAATTAAAAAAGGGCATTATAATGTTACCGATTTGGTAACATTTAGTATATTTGTCAATGCGGATTATTGCTGTTAAAACGTTGAAAGATTACTGGGTGGAATATCCGCAGGCGAAACAGGCATTATTATCCTGGTATGAAGAAGTAGAATCAGCTATTTGGAACAACCCTAATGAGTTAAAAGCACAATATCGAAATGCTTCTGTTTTAACGGAAAAAAGGGTTATTTTCAATATTCATGGAAATGATTTTCGATTAATAATAGATATAGAATACAGGTTAAAAATTGTATTTGTAATATGGTTCGGTTCTCACAAACAATATGATAAAATAGACGCAAAAAAAGTAAGCTATGTTAAAACCAATAAAAAATAATCAACAATATGAAAATGCTTTGGAGCGCGCCTATGAATTGATGCAAAAAAATATCAAAGCAAATTCCAATGAGTCAGACGAACTGGAAATTCTTTCTATACTCATTAAAGAATATGAAAATGAACGTTATCCGGTTCCGAAACCAAATCCAATCGAAGCTATTAAATTCAGGCTGGAACAAATGAATTTGTCAGAGACAGAATTATCTGAAATTTTAGGAAACCGTTCAAGAAAATCAGAGATTTTATCAGGAAAGCGCAAGCTAAATTTAGCCATGATCCGAAAGTTGACAGAGAAACTACATATTCCTGCAGAAGTCCTGATCCAGGCATATTGATCGAAAACCAAATTCAAATAAAGTCTACATTTTTTTTATCAAACATAAAGCGGGAAGACAAGATTCGAACTTGCGACCCTCCCGCCGCAGGCGGGATGCGCTACCAGGCTGCACATATTCTTTTGAGCAAATATTTTCAGATCAATGAAACAAAAAACCCGCATATACATTAGAACATGCAGGTTTTGAATTTCAAGTCGGGAAGACAAGATTCGAACTTGCGACCCTCCCGCCCAGGCGGGATGCGCTACCAGGCTGCGCCACTTCTTTTGAACAAATATTTTCAAATCAATGAAATAAAAAACCCGCATATTCATTTGAACATGCAGGTTTTGAATTTCAAGTCGGGAAGACAAGATTCGAACTTGCGACCCCTTGCACCCCATACAAGTGCGCTACCGGGCTGCGCCACTTCCCGAACTACTTACAGTTTTGGTATCCCTGTAATTTTTTTAAACTTAATGCTTTTCAAAAATATAATGGTTCTTCTCTTTTGCGACCCTCCCGCCACAGGCGGGATGCGCTACCGGGCTGCGCCACTTCCCGAACTACTTACAGTTTTGGTATCCCTGTAATTTTTTTAAACTTAATGCTTTTCAAAAATATAATGGTTCTTCTCTTTTGCGACCCTCCCGCCACAGGCGGGATGCGCTACCGGGCTGCGCCACTTCCCGAACTACTTACAGCTTTGGTATCCCTGTAATTTTTTAAACTTAATGCTTTTCAAAAATATAATGGTTCTTCTCTTTTGCGACCCTCCCGCCTCAGGCGGGATGCGCTACCGGACTGCGCCACTTCCCGAATTGTTTGCAGAACTTATATCCTGCAAATATCTTTTTATTCCTCTTTTTTTGATTTTAAGTTCTAACCTCACAGCTTCAGATCTGTCTTCACATTTAAAACTTGTTACTACAATCCAGGGTATACCTTTTGATGTAAACTTTCCTTTTCCAATATTATGTTGCTTAACCCTTTTCTCAACATCTTCAGTACTTCCAACATAAAATTTATTTAAAGAACCACTGTATAAAATATATACAAAATACATTGATTGGTGGTTTTCATTTATGTTAAGTGGCTGAGCCAACTTCCTTATTCAGGGGCAGCAAAAGTAATTCAAAATTACAATTTTAAAAAATCAGTTATCAGCTTTGAATAATCAGGCAAAACTAATGGCTGATACCTAATAGACGATTGCTAATAGTACACCGGATAAAACTTAGCCCGACCTTTGGAATTAATTTCGAATGTTGGAGAAGGAAATTTGAATGGCTTAAGAATATAGGTAGCTGCATCAACCGGAGCAGCAGAATGTACACGGAAAAGATCAGCATCTGCCGACAACATAAATCGTCGGGTGCGTTCAAAATGTGGCAGGACATTATCTCTTATCTTTTCTGGATTAGAATGACCACCGGTCATCCCATCAGCACCATATCCGAATGATAAAGCCGGCCATGCCGGGAACCTTGAAGTTGAAGGCAAAAACGATTTTATATTAAACGAAAGCCAATAACTCTGTCCATTGTAATCCTTAAGTATGCGTGATGCAAAGCTATTTCCAAGTTCTCCTTTCTGATATTGTGCATAAGGCGATAGATGAGCAGAAAATTTCATGGTGATGCGCTGTTGATCCCACCATCGCTGTTGCGATGCGAAGATGGCAGTTCCTACAAGATTAGCCAGCATATCACCTTTTGAAAAACCCCAGTGCGTGGAAAAACCATCAAGTAATTCAATAATAGTAAGTCCCCCCAATGCAGTTGCCGCCCCAATAATAATAGCATCATTTTTCTTTACACCACACCATCTCATCATATCGTACTGTAATACGCCCACATTATAAGCGGTGGTTGCATGCCCCGCTTTGTCCATTTGCAACCATTCACCATTATCATTAAAAAAATGAAACCTGCTTCGGGGAAATTTTTTATACCATAAAAAATATAGTCCAATACTCAGTGCTGTAGTAATAGCTACCTCTGTAATTACTACTTTATTGAGCCTGTCTTTCCTGTAAACATCTGAAGGGGGAAGGAAATGCTGTGCAGAGACCAACTGCACAACCAGGCATAATAAAACTATAAAAAACGGCTTTTGAAGAGAATATCTTCGCTGATGCATGACAAATATTTGTATATCAGTTTATTGCAATACAAACGAAATAACAAAAACTTTATGAGATTCAACAACCGGATTTATTTAACAATTGATAAATACCCGGCTAATTCCCATAAAAACATGCAATTACAAAGAATGCATCCCGTTTAAGTGGCTGCACTAAAAAAATGAATGGTGCAGTAATTAAAACCCAAATCAATGAAAAAAACAATTGTTGTTATGAGCGCACTCATACTTGGATGCGCTACAGTAAAGGCACAGAAAGTATCGTTCGGAATTAAAGCAGGTGGCCAGCAAAACACACTCATACTTAGGAGTGAAGATAATGGAGAATGGAGTAGAATGGTTGTTACAGGGGCGGGGTTTCATGTTGGTGGATTAGCTGACATTTCATTAACAGATCAATTTTCTGTACAACCATCTGTTCTTTTTAACTCAAAAGGAACGCTGTTAAACTCTAAGCAAAAGATCAAAATGCTTGCAATTGACATACCTGTTAATTTTCTCTACAAAACAGGTGGTTTCTTTATTGGATTAGGTCCCAATCTTTCTTATGGAATATCTGCAAAATTGAGCGGAGATGACGAAGACCAGGATTGGTATGAAAAGAAACCCATAGGTGAAGGAGGTGAGGAAAAGAGCATGTTAAAAAGATTTGAAATAGGCGCTAACCTGACAATGGGTTATCAGTTCAAAAACAATTTCCTGATCAGCACCAATTATACACAGGGCATTAATAATATCAGCAGCTATGGTGTGGATGAAGGTGGAGAAGGAAAGATGCACACAAGGCAGGTAGGAATTTCTATTGGTTACATTATTGGGAAATAAATCAGTTTACCAATAAACAATTATCAGAGCGTTGATTCTCCAGCAAAAAGGAGTTCAACGCTCTTTTATTTCATAATTACAGAAGCAGCTTTCGCAATTGCGTTTTCAACGATATCTAACGCATGCTGCAATTGCTCCCTTGTGATAATTAAGGGTGGGGATAGTTGCAGTACATTCCCCTGCGATATTTTGAAGCTTAATCCATTTCTCAGGCATTCATACAATACAAATTCCGACTCTTCTATTGCTTTATCTTTTGTAACCCTGTCTTTCACCAGTTCTATTCCCCACAAAAGTCCAATCCCCCTTACGTCTCCGATAAGAGAATACTTTGCTTTCATTGAATGTAAAGCAGCCTGCATAAAAGCTGCATCTTCGTTTACTTTTTGCAGGAGATTGTGTTGTTCAATATACTCCAGCATTGCTTTTGCAGCAACACAACCCAATGGGCTTTTTTCATGCGTATAATGCCCCAGCGAAACATCAGCAGCAATATTATACGCATCACGGGCAACCATAGCTGCTATAGGCATGATCCCGGCACCCAACCCCTTGCCCACACATACTATATCCGGCTCTATATCGTAATGCTCAAAAGCAAACATCTTACCGGTACGGCCAAACGCAATTGGGATTTCATCAAGAATTAGCAGTACTCCGTGTCGTGTACATATTTCTCTTACTTTTTTCCAGTAAGCTTTTGACGGCAACTGTACATCAGTATTACGAACTGTTTCCGCTATAAAAGCACCAATCTCTCCTTCTTTTTCAATTATATACTCCAGGTATTCGGCATACTTTATGTCATTGCCATCATCTCCAAAAATACCCCGATAAGTGGTTGGTGGCGGAATCCGCTCTACTCCCGGCATCAATGGACCCATACCTTTGCGAAATACCTGTTCACCTCCTGCGGCAATTGCATCAAGTGAGGCCCCGTGAAAAGAATCCCACAGAGAAATAACTTTATGCCTGCCGGTAACTACCCTCGCCAGTTTTAAGGCCATACCAATAGCGGATGTACCACCGGGAGCAAACAGTACCCTGTTAAGATCACCAGGAAATAACCCGGCCAGTTTTTCAGCCAGTTCAACAGCAGGTTTGTTGGTATAGCGACGGGGGCTAAACGGTAAAATATCCATCTGCTTTTTTACCTGGTCAATTACATATTGATTACGATATCCTACCTGGTGCACATTATTACCGTGGAAATCCATATACTGTTTTCCGGTTAAATCCGTAATATAAATTCCATCGCAGGATTCAAGTACATCAAGACAAGGAGTGGACATGGACTGGTGCAAAAAATATCTTGCATCTGCATCTAAGTAATGTTGTGTGTTGCTGTCGCTGATCACAGCGTACCAGGCTTTTCTGGAATCAGATAGGTTGATATCTCCCTCAGTGCGGTGAAACGATTCTTTCATGAAGTAAAAATAGATGATTTACCGATCTTTGCACATCTTTTACCTGATGACATTATTCAGCGACTACTACAAAACGCTCGGGCTTCCTTTTAATGCTTCGAATGAAGACATTAAAAAAAGATATAGAAAATTGGCCCTGCAATATCATCCTGATACCAATGAAGGTGACGCGTTTTCGCATAATCGTTTCCGTGAGATACAGGAGGCTTATGAGATACTTTCAAATCCGCAAAGCAGGAGTAACTACGACCGCGAGTGGCGGTTACACTTTCCCACTCAGTCGGCATCTGCTATCCGGAATCATACTCCTGAATCAATCGTATCGGAGGTTTTAGCCCTGAAGCAAAAAGTGCTGGATATGGATGAATTCCGGTTCAATAAGGACAAAGTATTTGCACAATTAAAACAAATTTTTTCCGAAGATAATATTGCACTACTGAGGCATGAAGCCAATGCAGGTATTAAAGAAAAAATAATCAGCGCTGCAATGAAAACGGGATCACGATTGAATACAAAGCATATCCTGTATTTGTCCGGTAAACTGATTTCAATCCTGAATCCCGGAGATCCTTTGTCAGATTCAATTTTAACCTGGGAAAAAAAAGCAAAACAGCAGGCTTTTTGGGAAAAATATAAACTTTTGTTTGCCTTGCTGATTGCCCTGGCTCTATGTCTACTGATAAAATTGGTTACTTAACCTATCGGGAGGTTAAAACGAAAATTTAAAATGAGGAAAAAAAAATTCTCCACTCAAGGATCTTGTCTCACATAATATCCTGATGCTTATTCTTCCAGCAAATGATTGATGATACGGTAAAAAGTCTCTTTCTGCTTTTCGTAATCTTCACCTGTACCCGGGCCATTGAAGCCAGTATGTACTTCTTTTATAGTTCCATCCCTTCCCACAAAGACAGTAGTGGGGAATGCAAGAATCTTTTTCAATTGAGGAAAAGTTTTTTCAACACGCTGGGGATCAGAAACTGCCACAGGAGCTATCAAAACGGGATAAGGAATAGCTAATCTGCGAACAAAATTTTTTACGGCAATGGCAGAACGTGAGAAATCAGCAGTCCGTTCATAAGCAAGCCCAAGTACCTCTACGCCTTTACTTTTATACTCTTTATACAATTGGTTGACGAAAATTGTTTCATCCAGACAGTTGGGACACCAGCTACCCATGATTTGAATGATTACAATTTTATTTTTGTACCGTTCATCATTAAAAGATATTTCATTACCTTCTGCATCTTTAAAAGTAAAATCTATTTTCGACGAAGCACCTGAATTTACAAGTTCATTTCGCGGTTTTTGATCAAGCCTGGCGTTATCATCCCTGGATGCAGTCCACACCTTTGTAGCAGGACCTGCACCCGAAAACAAACGCCCGGCACTGATAGTATTGTCATCATTAATTTTTGCAGAAAAATATTGTACATAACCGCCATCAAAACCGGAAAGTTTCAGTGAATCACCATCAACTACTCCTTCAAGAAACCGGTAGTCGCCACTACCGGTAAGAAATGAACCGGTAACATGGTTACCATTTTGTTCAAATACACCTACACCAGGATAACTTTTACCTGAAATCGTATCTCTGAAAACAGCCGACCAACGCCCGGTGATATTCGTAGTGGTAATATTACTATTAATAATAAACCTGAAATTCTTATTATGAACTGCAACAAAAGGAATAACATTATCCCGGTTTCCAACGTGTTCTATCCAGCGGCCTTTTAACTCGTTGTCATTTACATTTACCACCCTGAACTCCGAATCAAAAAATGGTAATTTGATAATTATTGAATCATCTTCCTGGTATATATCATCCACCATAAGACGATTGCCGGCATTAATGATGTAAATAATTTTTTTATTAGCAGAATCTTCTACTATAAAATTAAAAGGGATACCAATTCCATCATTTCTTTGTAAAACGCCCCGCCATATACCATTTGCAATGTTGGCAGGCTGATGGGCATAGCCTATAAATACAACAAGTACTCCAAAAACAATGAAAAATACTTTTTTCATAATGTAATAATAAAATACTCCTCAATGTAACCATTAAGACAACAAAAAAAAACGGAATTGAAATAATGCTCAAGATTGCAAATTGTTTAACATATCCGTAGTTATTCTTGGAAGATCATACTCATGTTTCCATCCCCAGTCTTTGCGGGCAATACTATCATCAATACTCTGGGGCCAGCTTTCAGCTATTTGCTGGCGATAGTCCGGTTTATAATTAATGGTAAAAGCAGGAATATGTTTTTTAATCTCAGCAGCAATTTCTGCAGGAGAAAAACTAATGGCCGCTACATTGTAAGAAGTACGCACAGAAATTTTTTCAGCATCCGATTCCATTAATTCTATAGTAGCACGTATCGCATCCGGCATATACATCATAGGCAAATAGGTATCTGCATTAAGAAATGAAGTATACTTATTCTCTTCAATTGCCTCATGAAAAATTTCAACAGCATAATCTGTTGTACCGCCTCCTGGAGATGACTTATAACTAATCAACCCCGGGTAACGTATGCTCCTTATGTCTACACCAAAACGATGATGATAATATTTGCACCAGAATTCACCAGCATACTTGCTTATACCATATACTGTGGTTGGCTCAATAATAGTTTGCTGCGGGCAGTTTTTTTGAGGTGAAGTAGGACCAAATACTGCTATACTGCTGGGCCAATATACTTTCTGTAGTTGCTCTTCTCTTGCTATATCCAGTACATTCAGCAGACTTTGTGTATTCAAATGCCAGGCAAGCCCTGGATTTTTTTCCCCGGTAGCAGAAAGGATAGCAGCAAGTAAATATATCTGGGTAACGTTCTGCCTTATTACCTGCACATGCAACATTTCCTTATTCATCACATCGAGAGACACATAGGGACCAGTACCCTTTAGTAAGCTATTCTCTTCTCTGAGATCGGACGCTACAACCTGCGATTCTCCATATATTTTTCTTAACGCAAGCGTTAACTCCACACCTATTTGCCCGGAAGCACCTATTACCAGAATTTTTTCTTTTGTCATTGTATGTTATTAATACTATACGGGTACAAAAAAATAAAATTGGGACGTAATGAAGAAATTTTTATTTTACTGCCTAAATTCCACTTCTATGCTTAATGTACACAAACGAAAATTCTTAACTATCTTTTCTATTTGTGCAATACTGTTTATAGGTGTTGCTGCAACAACACAGGAGAAAAAGCCTAAACCTAATCTTAAAGTTTTGCCTAAGGATATAGATCACGAAGAACTGATCAAAATTATGAAAGGCTTCAATGTTTCTCTTGGTGTAAAATGTAATTTTTGTCATGCTCCATCTAAAACTGAACAGAGAAAGCTTGATTTTGCCAGTGACGAAAAAGAAACTAAACTGGTAGCAAGAAGTATGATGAAGATGACAGCAAAAATCAATAAAAAATATTTTAGCTTCAACAAGGCAGAAGAAGGAGTATCAATGGCAGTTACCTGCAAAACCTGCCACAATGGTAAAGAACATCCGGACAGCAAAATAGTGCTGCCAGTAGAAGAATAAAGCTCTTAACAGAAAAATTAAACCATTACTATTTTATAAATCATCTCTTTCAAAAGAGAGGCATCTTCTGTTCCTGCATCATTTACCCCAAGACTTCTCAGGTTATATTGATGCAGGAGCAGCAGGGCGTTTTCCACGCCGGTATAGCCATAGTTTTTCGCTGCAAGTTTATAATCATTAATAAAAAAAGAATGTGCCCCGATAGCCGTTGCGATCGTCTTATCATCTGAAGCTTTTATTCCAAAGAGCATATATACTTTACTGAAGAAATTATAAAGGGCGGGTAAGACCAACTGTATGGGAGCTGCCTTTGGATTAGACCCAAAATACTGGATGATCCGAATTGCTTTAGCCAAATCCTTTCGCTGCAGCGCTTCCTGCAATTCAAATACATTATATTCCTTACTTACACCCACATATTTTTCAATATCATCTTCTGTAATATTTTTACGGTTGGCAAGATTTACCAGCAGTTTATCTATTTCATTATTAATTCTGCTTAAATCATTGCCAATATGATCAACCAATAACAAAACGGCTTTTTGTGTAATAGAATATCCTTTTGAGCTTATCTGGCTGCTCGCCCATTCAGGCAATTGCTTATCATAAATTTTTTTGGTTGAAAGTACTTCAGCATGTTGCTTCAGGTATTTAGCCAGTTTGCTGCGCCCGTCGAGTTTTTTTTCTTTATGGGCTACTACCAGTATGGTAGAAGATAGCGGGTTTGAAACATAGGCTTCTAATTTTTCGATATCCCGCATTTGCTGAGCTTCTTTCAGTAACACTACCTGGTAATCTGCAAACATGGGGTAACGGCGGCAAGCGTTAATTACCTCGGCCCAATTAGCATCTTTCCCATAAAAAACACTAAGATTAAACGCGGCTTCGGACTCCGGTAATAGTGAATGTTCTGCATACTCAACCACCTGGTCTATATAAAAACTTTCTTCACCTTCCAGCCAATATACCGGCTTATATAATTTCTTTTTCCAGTTGGAAATAATTTTTTCAGCACTCATTTAGGGGGCAAGATAATGTATTTGAGATTTGAAATTTGAGATTTGAAATTTGAGATGTAATTACTTTATATCTGCAATAACAATATTTTCGTCATCAATTAAAGGGAGTCCCTTAAACCGCATAATGATATTTGCAGTAGTAAGTACATCTTTCTGACAATATACTGTTATCCTGGGCAGATCGTGTTCGTTGTAGTACACTTCCCGAACCATACTCCCGTCAATATCATCTTTGGGTGTCTTAATACCCAATACAGCCGCCAGTAAATTTAAAGAGGTATAATTTTTATAATCACCGAATTTCCAGAGCTCCATCGTATCAATCATATTAGTCTCCCATGGTTTTTTGGCGCTTAATTGCAACATTTCGGGTAATACGATCTGGTGTATCATCAATCTGCGACATATATAGGGAATATCAAACTCCTTAATATTGTGACCAGCCAGTATAACTGCATTTCTCTTGTTTTTAAATGTATTAAGCAGTTCAAGGAATTCAGTAAGTAAATTTTTTTCATCATCGCCGCTTATTGATTTCATCCTGAAGCCTGTTTTTCCATTTGTATCCTGGTAAAAATAGCCTGTTGAAATACAAATTATTTTACCAAATTCCCCAAGAATACCAGCGCGTTGTGCATACCATTCCGAAGGAGTCAAATTTTCTGGCATGGTTTTGGACATCTTGTCCTCCCAAAGCCTCTTCCAATGGTCTGGTAACTGTTGAAAATCAGGGGCTCCGGGTACTGTTTCAATATCAAGTACTAATAAATTTGAAAGGTTAACGTTGTAAATCATAACTATTAATTTTGTTTAAAATCAAAAAAAAGAAACACATATGAGTGCATCAAATTATCCCTCCGCAACAGGCTCTTCACAACCTCCCAAAAAAGATAATCGTGGAATTATCTATGGTGTGTTAATAGCTGCTTTACTGGGTACCTGGGGTTACATCATTTTTGATAAAAGTAAAACCAAGGAAGTTATCCAGCAAAAGGATGTTCAGTACGCATCACTTGACTCTGTAAGAAACCAGTTGCTTACAGACTACCAGGCTGCTGAAATCAGGCTGGACAAAATGACTTCTGAAAACGCAAAATTGGACAGTCTTGTAAAAACACGCGATAAAGACGTAGCTACCATGCGTTCAAGAATTAAAACCCTTATTTCTAAGCAAAACGCCAGTGCTGCAGACCTTGCTGAAGCCCGTAAGTTGATCAATTCGCTTAACGGAAAAATTGAAGAATACGTAAAAGAAATTGAAAGGTTACAGGGTGAAAACAAGCAGTTGACTATGGATAAAGAGCAGTTGACTGCAGAAAAACAGCAACTGACTGATACCCTTAACACAAAAATTACCGAAAATAAAGACCTCAGCAATAAAGTAGATGTAGGTTCCACTTTAAATGCAACTAACTTCCATATTGCTGCAATCAACGAAAAGAGGAACGGTAAGGAATCTGAAACTTCTAAAGCTAAAAAAGCTGACAAATTCAGAGTTTCATTTGATGTAGAAAACAGATTGTCTACTACCGGTACAAAAGATCTTTATGTAATTGTTACCAGCCCTGAAGGAACAGTAGTTAAAGAAGAGGGACTCGGTTCAGGTTCTATAACTACCAGGGAAGATGGTGAAAAAGATTATACTAATAAAGTTTCTATAGATTACGAACAGGGCAAACGCAAAAACGTAAGCTTTGATCTTAAACAAACCGATAAATACAAACCTGGCACTTATAAAGTAGAAGTATACCAGAATGGATTCAAAATCGGAGATGGATCTGTTACCCTTAAAAAAGGCGGATTATTCGGATAGTTTTCAACTTCATTATATTCTTAAAATAAAAAATCCCGGGAAATATTCTCCCGGGTTTTCTATTTTTAAAATAATGCCCTAAGTGCAGCTCGCCCAATATGCACAATATTGGAAGTCCCCGTTTTTCTTCCTTCATACTGAAAATTTAATTCGAGATAAGAAGTAAGCCTCCTGGTAAGATCGAGTGTCCATAAATAATTTTTACCTGGAAGCAAAGCATCAAGCATCATATAGGAAACCGCTGTATTTGCCACATCACCATTCGATAGATCACTGTACTTTATGCTGCTGAATGTAAAACGTCCGGTAATTGATGTGCTGGACAATACATTATATTTTGCTTCGCTTGTAATAGAATGAATAGTTGCTTTTTGAACAGAGTCTGTATTCTTTTTTTCATCAAACCGATAACCCAGCGATACCCTGAAGGTGGTGCCATGCACAAATGAAATCTTCGGCTCTATACCCAGAGATTTAATATTATAATTCTTGTTATCAAAGCCGGGAGTTATAAGCCTGCTGCTACCGTTTTTTCCTGTCAGTTCCAAAAGCAGGGAACGACTGATGTTGATCCTGCTCCTGAAATTCCAGTCGTTCACTTTACGACTTTCATAACCATAAGTTAGGAATGCTTTATTTCCACTTCTGATATTATTGAGATCAATTCCCCACACGCTGCCCGACCTGTTAAATGAAAAGGAATTACTGAATACCTGGTTTAGAATAATCAGTGAAGTATCGGTAATTGGTACAGAGAAGGGATTAAAGCTCAGGTTTCCCGACATCTCTTTCTTATATACCTGCAGTGAGCTTTGGAAATATAACCTGCTAAGGAATTTTTCAAGCTTATTTGCACTTGCTTTATCAATTACGGAAGCCGGGTTGATGATAAAGCTATAATTAAACTGAAGATAATTTGCTTTGATAAATTCATTAGTCGGTGTAAATATCCTGATATACTTTGCCTGATCTTTAAACTGAGCAATCTCAAATTCATTCAACTCCTGTATGCCATTACTATTATAATCATTCCATGTGTATTCGCCCTGACCTGCGGGTACTTCCACATAAGTAAAGTTTCTTTTTTGCTCCTGACCCGTTCCTACTTCATACAACACATTACCATTGAGCATACCCTTCCATTCATTAATAAAATATTCTGCTCTTCCTAAAATTGTTTCTTCAGGTTTCTGAGTAGTGATCTTATTTTCCGGTACACTAAGATTACGATATGTTACATTGACCCTGAACTGGTGTTTTTCGTTCTTCAGTAATTCGGTGTATACATTAATATTGTTGCTCCGATCTGTTGTCAATAGTTTTCCTCCAAAGGGATAATGATTTGTTCTTGTAAAATATGTAATTCCCCATTTATTCGGCTTACTCATAGGCGACTTGATATACAACTGCCAAATATCGAATGAAAAACTACCGGTATTGAGTGAATCAAACATTTTGTATTTAATAAGATTCCGCTCCATATTATATCCTGCTCCAATGGTATGATTGCCGAGTTTTGGAAAATCCCTCGATATATCAATAGAAGGTTTGAAAAAATAACCGCGTTGATCGCTCATGGAAAAACTTGTAATCATAAGCTGGTTATTGAAGTGCCAGTTGCCATAGTTTGCTTTTTGAGAAATACTATTACGCACACCGGTATATCCATCACCACGATTATAAGTATCGAACTCATATTGCAGGCTATTGCCCGATTTCCCTATTAATTGTGATCCGGCATGAAAAAGTTGTTCAATAGCAGTATTTACATTAAGTGGCAACCCCCATTGTCTGTAAAACTCAACCGTTCGCAACCGTTCCACCGGACGAAAACGGTTTTGCACCCACTCATAACTCATCTGAGATTTCAATGTATTTGCGGATGTACTTTTCAGCTTTCTAAGGTCATTTACAAGAAAACGGATAGCATACCCTTTATCATCTGTTTTATCTTTTGCAGAAAAACTATTGATATTGTAATTGCTTACTGCCGCCTCTGTACTGACGGTGGTATGATCCGACACAGTATACTCTGCGCCAATTGTGAGTACCTGTTGCTTTTTAGGCGCAACAAGTAAAATTACCGGTTCATAATTGCCTCGGGGGTTACTATTGGTATCCGGGGATACCCACTTAAACACTTTTCCATTTGCAGCATTTGCAGCATCCACTATGTAATTACCTCTGCCCTGCCCCACTTCCGTAAAAGCAAGTCCGTACAAGGCATCCTCTTTTTGGGGAGAATATACAAATACAGAATCGTGAATACTGTTATTATAAACCGTATCAATTTTTTTGTATAATATTTTACTGGTAGAAAATGTGTCTAAAGACTGTGACGGGTACAATGCATTTTGCACACTGTCGCCCACCTCAGCCAGAAACTGTTTTTGTTTTGGATTAAGCGTTTGATTGATGGGTGAATTCTTTGCATCGGCATTGGAATAAGCCGCTACTTTTACTTTTAGTTTTGAACCTATACTAGCTTCATCAAACAGGTACAACTGGGAGTTAAGATAATTTCTGTCGGCATAACCGAATTCCACCTGTATCCGGGTATCTTTTGAAATCATTCGTTTAGGCGTAAATGTTACTTCCGCCGTATTGTAGTTGATCACGTAATCCTGGTCTTCACCGCGCTGCATCAGTTCTCCGTCAATATATACCCTTTCAGTACCGGCAAGTACAATAAAGAAAAGTTCATTATTGGGGCCTTGCAGACGGTATGGACCCTGGTTTCCTTCTGAACCCTGGAAAATATTCCGGGTATATTTCCCTTTGGCTATTGCTCCGCTGAATAAAAAATGATTTTTGATTTTAGGACTAACCCTGGTTTCCTGTTCAAAAGAAGCACCTTGCAGCCGGGAATAATAACTTAAAAAATAATTTTGTTGTTGCCTGATATCAATATCTCCAATATTAAAATGCCAGTTGTTCTTTTTAAACTGAATGAACACCCTGTCAAACTCATTCAAATTTTGTGTGTTACCATCAGGCTGAACAGGTATATTGCTATCTGTAATTGCAGCTGCAATCTGGATACTGTCGGCAAGGTAACCGCTCATTTGCAGGTTAAGGGTGGAGTTCAAAACTACGTCCTGTTGGTTACCAAAAGAAAGCCCTCTTCCAAAACTGCCATTATAGCTGATATTACCAAAATCAAAAATAGAATTTTGAGCAAGATCATTACCATTGATAACAGGGCCGGCTAAAAAGTTATTGCTGATACTATCAAACCTCATTCTCTGGTACACTGTTCTGAACCTTCCCGGAAATACACGATATAATATCAAAGCACTATCGGCTACAGGCTTTTTTTTCCAGGTAAGAATAGCCTTTACATCATCCAGCCTGTAATATTCAGGATCAATACTGATCATCTTAAAAGTACCGGGTACTATACTCAGAGAATCAAGCCATAGGGTATCCTGCCTGGTATTGATAATTTTATTACGCAGATTAGAGAGCGAGGGATTTTGCTGGGCCTGAAGCTGGTAAGCACCCAAAAAACACAACAATATCAAAAGCAGCCGGTTTTTCAATCCATCGTTTTTAACAACAATGCCTAAAGTTAGAAATTATTGTATATCAACTAAAAAAACTGAATATTCTATAATGTTGCCCATCATTAAGTCATCTTATCACGTAGTTTTATCATTTCTTTCGTATTGTAAATAGATTTAAAACGTATGGATTTTAAACCTTCATAAAGTACTTTATCACCCGTCCAAAGTCCCCCTTTTAAGTATCTCGTGAGAGCTACAAAATCTATATCATCAATGTCAATCCTTTCAACAATTACTTTAGCTTTTTCCCATTCTTTCTGAGGAATAAGTTCTTCATTAATAAAAGTGAGTTTTGTCAATAATTTATCCAGGGATGTTTGCAATTCTGCATCACTGAGTTTGGATATATTCAAAAGTTTGTTCCAATGCTTACGAATTTCAAAAAGCATATATTGGTTACTATAAAACTCAAATATATTTTTAGAGTTAAAAATTAAATCACCAATAGCGCTTTGGGAATTTAACAAACAAGAGAAAATAATGTTAGTGTCAACAATTATTTTTCTCATTTAATAAAACGTTTACGATTCTTTTTCCACCAGCCTTTTTTTACATCAGATGCTAATTTGTCTACCTGTTCTTGGTTTGCCTTGGAATTTGCAGTAGCTTCTCTATAAACAAGATAGTCTACAAGACGTTGTAGCCCTGTAGTGTCAACTGTTGAAGGTAGCCGGATAATAACCTCTTTAGATGTTCTTTCTATCAACATGATAGTGCTTGTTTAGTTATAAAGTTAAGTCAATTGTATCACCTCTCCGAATGTAAGACTATATTCTCAATTCTTAACCACTTGTAATGCTTTAGAGTTCACAGTTCGAATATAAGGGCTGGTTTGAAAAATAGTTTCTGATTTTACATAAACTGGATTTTCACTATTCTTCCCCTTTATATATTTTTTCAATCCTGGTATCAGGAATTAACCAGATAATTGCCACCAATATAAATATCAGGAAGCTCAATATAGAATTAACATACGCAAGAGAAATGCCGATAAGATATAGTACAATGGAGATCTTACCCTTTTTATCCCGACCCACAGCTTTGGCTATTACCGACCCTTCACCTTCATTTTTCTTTAAAATGAAAATCATAATGGCATAAGCCACCGCACACATTACCAATATGAACCCATAAAACACTACCGGATTTCTTGAAAAGTCATGTTCCCCCATCCATCCGGTTGCAAATGGTAAAAGAGATAACCAGAACAACAGATTAAGATTAGCCCACAAAAGTTTTCCGTTGACGCCATGTTTTACAGCCTGAAAAGTATGGTGATGATTGTTCCAGTAAATACCTACGTAAACAAAACTCATAATATAGCTTACAAACTTTGGCCAAAGCGCAATCAAAGCTGACCATCCTGTAATTTCAGGTATCTTTATTTCCAATACCATTATGGTGATAATGATGGCAATCACACCATCACTAAATGCTTCCAGTCTTCCTTTTGTCATAGATGTTGCTGAAAAGTAAGAAAATAAAAGATTATAATCATTAACAACTGTGGAGATTAAACACTCATTTTTTATTTGGGGACCTTTGATGAATCTGCCTTATTAACTTTCTCATTTTTACTGTCCACCACTGTTTCTGTTTTTTCTTTATTACTGAGTTTTTCTCTCACCATATTACTCCAGCATCCACCAACCCAGCCTATGATTAACATTATCCACCAATATTTTTTCCCCCACCATTCCGGAGCAGCAACATTTAAACTATGATCATGTTTTACATCAACCCTGGTTTTCAGTTGCTTCTTTTCATTTTCTAAAGCGTAATAAGGCCGCCGCTCTATTTTTGAATTTTCAAAAAACAATATTCCTTTTATAGAAATTCCATATTTGACATCCTGGATGTTCATAGCATAGTCAGTCAATTCAGGAAATAAATATTTTTCTTCAACAAGATGAACGATTATTTCTGATACCGGGATAGTAGTATCATTATTAAATACAGATTTGGAGATTTCGGAAATACTCAACCTTTGTGGGGCCTTATCAAAAAAATAAGATAATACACTATCAAGATTATCGCTGGTATGCATATTATTCTATCTCTTCGAATCTACATAAAATAATATAATATTTAATACTTTTTTTTGCCATTCTGCTGCCCTATATAATATTTTCTGATTCAATTCAGGTAACCGTTCTAACTGAAATCTGCTCTAAAAACAAAAACCATCCTGACTAAAATTTCAGGATGGTTAATAATTGTATGATTATCTGGAAAAGAATAGTGAATGAGATAAAATTCTCAATTCCGCGTGTTTACTTCTCTACCCACTCTACTCCGGTATCCTTCCAGCTTCTGCTCTTTGCTGATTCAATTACCGCTTCACAAACTTTCTGTGTTTCATAAGCATCGCGGAAAGTGGGATGACATTCTGTACCATCCTGCAATGACTTCAGAAAATCTGCAGCCTGGTGTACAAAACTATGTTCATATCCTACGATTAAACCAGGCACCCACCATTTACTCATATATGGCTGATCACCATCGGTAACAAGTATGGAGCGCCAGCCTCGTACAATACCCTCATCATTGTGATCAAAATATTCGAGACGGTTCAGGTCGTGGAGATCCCAGCGTAAAGATCCTTTTTCACCATTGATCTCAAATGTATATAAAGCCTTATGTCCGCGGGCATAACGTGTAGATTCAAACAATCCTAATGAACCATTGGCAAAATGACAATGAAAAATACAGGCATCATCAATTCCCACTTTTTCTACTTTACCTTTTAACTGGTGAAATCTTTCTTTGATGAAAGTTTCTGTCATGGCTGATACATCGGTAATACTTCCGTTCAGCCACATAGCAGTATCAATACAATGTGCCAGCAGATCGCCGGTAACACCGGAGCCAGCGGCTTCCACATCAAGTCGCCATGCAGCAGTACCTCCCTGGGGCACATCAGCACTGATGGTCCAGTCCTGTAAAAAATTAGCACGGTAATGAAATATTTTACCAAGCTTGCCACTGTCCACAATTTGCTTGGCAAGCGTAACAGCAGGTAAGCGACGATAATTATACCAAACTGTATTTTTCACTTTTGCCTTTTCAATTGCATCTACCATTCCTTTTGCTTCTGCAAGTGTGCGTGCCAAAGGCTTTTCACACAAAATCATTTTACCTGCTTTAGCAGCAGCTATGGCTATTTCTGCATGCATATCGTTGGGTGTGCAAATATCTACGGCGTCAATATCATTACGTTCTATAAGTTTTTTCCAGTCTGTTTCAATGGATTCATAACCCCACTGATCAGCAAATGCCTGCACTTTTTCTTTATTGCGTGAGCATACTGCCTTTAATACAGGTGTGTATTCCAATTCAGGAAAAAAATTGGGAACCCTGTTGTATCCATTGGAGTGAGTTCGACCCATAAATCCGGTACCTATCAGTCCAATGCGTAGTTGTTTTTTATTTGACATGGTTAATTTGGGTTTTGCTGGGGGCTGAGAGCTTTGGGCTTTGGGCTTTGGGCTTTGGGCTTTGAGCTTTGGGCTTTGAGCTTTGGGCTTTGGGCGATCAGCTATCAGCTTTCAGCCTCAGCGGTTTAATAAATTTAATGATCTCATCTTTCAAATTTTCTCAATTTCACTTCTCACACTTCTCACCTCTCACACTTCTCACCTCTCTCTTCTATTCCTGCCATCCATGTGCTTCTCTAACTTTTATCATCACGGCGAGAATATCATTCCAGGTTTGCTGGTTGTGCATTACCGAATTAGGAAACATGCAACCATCCCAACAGATATGCTTAAACGCTTTTGTAAGGTTTCCTTTTTCATCGCGGAGCCAGCGGCCGGCATCTTTCACAATATCCATTCTTCCGTTGGGATCAGTGGCCTGGCAATGCCGTCCTGTTTTATCATGCGAACCGGTGCCATGAACGGTACCGTCGTTTTGTGCAACATGAAAATCTATTGTCCATGGACGTAAAGCAGCCGTTAGTTTTTTTAATCCTTCTTCCAATGCAGCACGATCACCCCACTGAAAATTTTCCGGCAGTATACGATCTTCAGGAGCGTTATATCCCAGCAGGTATAAAAAAGTATGTGACATATCAGCCTGGAACCCAAGGTTGGGACTATTCACCGACTCAAGTGTATTAAGCATACTTTTCCAGCTATGCATACCTGCCCAGCATATTTCGCCTTCTGCTGCTAATTTTTCACCATGATCGCCTGCAATTTTAGCAGCTTCCTTAAATGTTTCTACTATCAATTTCTGATTGCCTGCCGGATCTTTGGAATATTGTTCGGGGCTGCTGGCAGAATCTATACGCACTATACCATATTTGCGAATGCCAATATCATTTAGTTTTTGTGCAAACACACAGCTTTTTCGTACTTCTTCTAAAAATGTTTTACGATCATCTGCAGAGCCCAATACCGGCCCGCCCCATATCGGCGCTACCAGGCTACCAATTACAAGATTATGACCGGCTACTTTATCCGCCAGTTTTTGGGGTCCATCCGGATCGCTCAAATCAATTGAAGGATCAAATAAGCCAACATCCACACCGTCAAATTTTACACCATTCACTTCCGCTTTTGCAGTGTATTCAAGCATAGTGTCAATCAGCAGTGGAGGTTCGGAATCAGGTCCTTTACCTACAACGCCAGGCCAAGTTGCATTGTGGAGTTTTGGAAAATTGTTTGTTGCCATAAAAATATTGTATTAAAAGTGTTGAATAAATGCTTCCTGTTATTTTAAATTAAGATCAGGATTACGCGGTCCAAAATGTTTTAGAATCACTATCGGATCTGTAGAAGAATAATTTGTAATAGAAATTCCTTCTTTTGCTGCCTGCTCACTTACGAAAAACTCATCATTAGTCAATTGTCCGTAACGTATGAGTGCAGGACAATCTATATTCCATACACCAAATTTACCATGCCCCTGCATTAAAATGATGCCATAAGCAGCATTATCTTTTATTGTTACTGTCGCTCCGGGTAATACGGTTAATTCTTTTGCACTAAATGCATCCGATTTGTAGCAAATCCAGGTTTCAAAATATCCCTTTGGTTTAGTTTGTTCAAATGGCTGAACTGGTATGGGCGCCATAAACCTGTTTTGATATTGGTTCGGGTCAACATTAAGTTCCCAGTCTATTACTTCTATTAACGCATCATAATCACCTACACGATCGGCAGGAGTATCTTTCCATAACAGTTCTTCAGGAACAATAGCTTCGTTTACTAAGCTTTGATACATAGCAAAAACATCAGAAGCTTTTTGCGGTTCGTAGGTACACAAACTACCAGGGGCATGTAACAGACCAGGAGGCACATCCCAGCCGGTGCCCGGCTGCAGGCGATAAGCCTGTGAGTAGTTGGTAATTTTATTATCACCTTTTGAAAAGTTCATGAGGCACTCTTTGATTTGATCCTTTGTAGTACCCGGTGCAATGCCCATAAAAGTATATGGAAAATCCCCGCCATGGTTATTTACCTGTGGAGGAAAATAATAAGCCTCAGGTTTTCCTGCCTGTCCAACAAGCGCTGCTTTTTCATCATTGTGATGAATATGATGCGGCAGGGGTCCCATGTTGTCAAAAAATTTAGAATACATAGGCCAGCTTTCATATTCCTTCCACAGGCGATCACCTATTAACTGCCCCTTTAATTCGCTAACTGCATCTCTTAACAATACCTGTTCTGTTTTACCTCCATCCTCAAATACAATCTGGCTTAAACCTTCATTCACTCCGGTTAAGGGACCATTTTTGGCAGGTGTGGTAGATGAAAACCATCTTTCGTCTATACCACCCCGTTGTCCACCCAATACATAATAATCATCAGGATGAAGTTTAATCCTTCTGCCAGGGACACAAAATGAACGCGGCACCCAGTTAGGTGCTAATCTTAGAACTCCTTTACCCTGATCTAATGCTTTCTGTGCTACACTTAATTTTTCCATTTGGTTTATTTATTTGCTTTCGTTGAAATGTTTATAAAATGATTGATTGTTTCCATGTCGTGCAATACTTTTATTTCGAGGCGATAAGTTTTTGATTCGCCGGGTTCAATAAAAATCAGTTTATTCTCAGCTCTTGCTTTTGCCTGGCCAACAGGCGGGAGTGTGGCGGGTTCAAGCCCGGTAACATATTCACCTTTGCCCCAATGCTGCCAGTTGATTAGCCAGGGTAATTCCCGTTTATAATATTTTATACTAACGGCAATGCCCAATCGTGAGTTATATAATCCGCAATAACATTCACCTTCCTCATTTTCAGTAATGTCAATATAAGCCGCTTCTTCTCCCCTGCCTGCATGATCGTCAAGAGGTGCAGCACATTTTCTGAAATTGTTGTTCCTGTTGAAAATTTTGTTGTTAGGTTCACCTTCACGTGATTGCCACTCTCCATTCCATAATATATCTGTACCCTCATCTGCCAATGGCCATCCAAAATTGCAATGGTACAGCAGCATTAACGGGGCAGGTTGATTACCACGGTTGGAAACCACATCGTTAATATATATAACCGGCGAACCTAGTTTGCCTGAAATAGTTCTTCTTAATTCGAGATTTGGCCCCAATGCCATAGATTGTTTTACAATACCTGTAATACTCATTTCCAGTTTGCCTGATGCAGGATCAGGCTGTATGATAGATTCTATTTCAGCAGGAAGGTTACTGATTTCACCATGCAAACCTCTTTGACCATATTCATCAGTTTCGGGTCCACCGGTATGCGAAAGCCCGCAGGTGGTAAGTAAGCCCCCACCAAAAGTTTTTAACCAGTCAACTCCCTGGTTGGAAAATGGCTGAGAAGCAGTAATACCGGCATGACTCAACCATGCCAGGCAATATTGATTATAAAAAGCATCTGCAATATCCATTGCCCGGTCAATAACTACCTTATACCGCAACCCGGCACCTGTATTCATCCAGGCAATGCGGGTACCCCTTGAAAGTCCATTGTCGAGAACAGAAGTTTCAATGCCGCCAATTTGTGCAGGATTGGAAATTTTATTTTTCCATAATGGCAAAGTATTTTCTATTTCATTTTTTTTGACAGGCATCGTTGAAGTATATATTAGCTGTGTTTTCAAATCCAATTTATTTTTACAGCAGCCAAAAATGAGCGCTCAATATAGTGAATACATTTGAATAAACAGGGCAGGAAGCAGCAGGATGGTTAAGTAGTTTTTTTTCATTAAAGGCTTATGGGATGCGGGTTGCAGCAAAAAAAACTTCTCACTGTAACTAAAAATTTCCTTCTTTTGTATGGCTGTATTTTGAAAAAAAATTTATCAAAAACAGTATAACCATCATATCATCTATTAAATATTTTAAAATGCTTGCAAAAATTGTTTCCCCTGTTGCACAATTAATCCTTGCCTCCTGTGGACTAATTATTTGTATTTCCTGTAATAGCAATAACAGCAAAGCAGTTGCCGCACCTGCTAATACAACTTCTTCTGAAACCACAACAGATGCTGATGGGTTCCGGAAAATATTTGATGGAAAAACACTTAACGGATGGAATAGCGATACTGCATACTGGAGCGTAGAAGATGGCGCACTAACAGGACAAATAACTCCCGACAAACTGATTAAAACTAATTCTTTCATAATATGGCAGGGCGGACAACCTGCTGATTTTGAATTTAAGGCCCAGTTTAAAATTACCGAGTCAGGTAATAGTGGTATTAATTACCGCAGTGAAATGTTTCCCGGTATTCCCTATGCATTAAAAGGTTACCAGGCAGATATTGACGGAAAAAATAATTACACTGGTCAGAACTATGAAGAGCGTGGCAGAACAACATTGGCCTACCGAGGACAAAAAGTGATTATACCTACCGTAGATTCTTCGAAAGCAGTTAGTAAACGCAATGCATGGATTCCTATGATAGTGGAGGGATCACTTGGCAGTTCTGATTCACTGAAGGGTTTGATTAAATCTGATGACTGGAACGATATCCATCTTGTGATAAAAGGCAACCATCTTCAGCATTATATTAATGGCGTATTGATGAGCGATGTAACAGACAATGATACAGTCCATAGAAAAGAAAAAGGGTTGCTGGGAATGCAGGTGCATGTTGGCCCGCCAATGAAAGTGCAGTACCGGGATATAAGAATAAAAGAGTTGTAAGAAATTTGACTAAGTTGCATTAAATCTCTTCAGTTGAACACCTGGTATAGATGTTTAATCAGTTATATACTGCTAATTTCCGTTAGTATTGTAGTTTGTCATGCCCAACAAAAAAATATGACAGCAGAAATAAAATTTTACCCCTGTAGTATTGAACCTGTTGATTGGGAAAATCTGGCAAGCAATAATCAATGGATTGACAACAAACAGCAAGCCGTTGCTTTGAAACTACGGTATGGTAATAACTCATTAAATACAAGGAATGCTGATAGTCTTTATCAAACTACAGCAATATATGTTTTTGTTATAGGCGGTGGTGACAGATGGATAACTGCCGACAAGTGCTCTGGTGAAGTAATCGGAGACAAGATTATCGTCAAATATGCTCCGCTGATAAATCATTCAGAAGTGGGTGAAACAGCGCCTTCCATAATTTGTATGGAACTGAACAAACTAAAGTACCCCGATTATAAGAAAATGAAAATCGTGTATAAGGAGATATAGCCAATTTCCATCGTCAATCTTTATGCCGCATCATTTGCCAGGGTGCACTGCTCAATATGAGGCTAAAGTAAAACTGACTGATGCAATCCCGCGGCGCATTATTTAGTTCCTGTCCTTCGTTCGACCGCCATGCATTCTTTCTGAAACTCCCGGTATATCCTGCCTGTAGCCCAATAGCATTTGAAGGATAACGTTCAGATTTCAACAACACACCTACTCCGGCACGATATACTAAGAAATCATTTTTGAATTTAATAGGGCTGATGCTTTCCTGCACTAAAGGCAGTCTCAACACATCATCAAAATTTACCCCGGTATTATCGCGGTAAAAAACCGCCTGGTACACCTGGTATCCCAATCCCACAAAGGGATATAGCGTTATCCTCTTTTCATCCAGCACATCATATCCCACATTGGCATTAAACCCGATATAATGGATAGTGCTGCTTTTCCGGTCCCTGTGTGCGCTAAGGCTGCTGCCGATATTAATATTCATGTCGGATACAACCCTGTTCATTTCACGCATCATACCAAGACCAAGCGTAGCAGTATATCCTTTAAGCGATTTATATTGGGGTAAATTTTTCACCCGCCCGTTTAAAGCATTGAATTGTTGAAAACTTCCTCCGAGAGAACGGGTAAAAGAAGGTAAATATTTCTCCATATTTTTCCAGTCATGCTTCTTATGCATTGGCTTTTCCTGTGCTGTAACGGAGTTTACTATTATAAGCAACAGGATCGTGATAGGCATTTTCATAACAACATGTTTATGGTGAAAAGAACTAAACCTAAAGGATTCTAATTTCAGTGGAAATTATCCTTAATACAATACAAAGTTAATAGTGATGCCGCAATATCCTTATAAGTAATTCATCAATTACAACCTGTATCCACGTAAAAAGTCAGTTACTGCCATCCTCTTTTTTCCTTCTATCTGAAGTTCGGTGATGTCAATACAACCGTCACCTGCAAAAAACCTAAGATAATTTTTGCCGTCTGTGATATGACTACCCGCAGATTGCATGGAATGCGGATATAATTTTTTACAGGCGAATATCTTAAGGGTTTTTCCATCCAGCATAGTAAAAGCAGCAGGATATGGAGAGAGCCCTCGGATAAGATTGTATATACGATCAACAGACTGATTCCAGTCTATACGGCAGGTGTCAGTAAAAATTTTGGGTGCATGCCTGAGTGAAGTTTCACTATCTGAATGTGTAATAGCCGACTGTGATTTTTCTTCGAGAGTATTGTGTAATAGTCCATCCACTGTTTTCACAAGCAACGCAGCACCTATATCTTTCATCCTATCGTGAAGCTCACCTGCGGTTTCATCATCGGCTATAGGAATCCGCTCCTGCAAAAGTATATCACCGGTATCAATCGCATGCTGCAACTTAAACGTTGTTACGCCTGTTTCTTTTTCTCCATTGATGATTGCCCAATTAATAGGTGCAGCGCCCCTGTATTGCGGCAACAAAGACCCATGCACATTTATAGTACCCATTGGCGGCATAGACCACACCACTTCCGGTAACATCCTGAAAGCCACTACAATCTGCAGATCAGCTTTAAGCGATTGTAATGCTGATAAAAATTCAGGGTTCCTCAGTTTTTCAGGTTGCAATAATGGTAGGCCATGTTCAAGCGAATACTTCTTCACTGCACTTTCACTGAGTTTCATACCTCTTCCGGAAGGTTTGTCGGGAGCAGTGATTACAGCAACTATATTATAGTCATTCTTTATTAAAGCATTCAGAGAAGCTACTGCAAACTCCGATGTACCCATAAAAACTATTCTCAAATCTTTTTTATCGCGTTGTTTTTCTCCGTAAGATTCCATCATAATATTACAACAGGATGTGAGTGTTGCTCAGATTAGTTATTGTAAGAAAAATCTTTATACAGCAGGTATTTTTTTCTCGTTTGCTTAAATGCACTGAGTGCGGGTTCCCAGCTTTTGCGAATATCTTCTTCAGAGATACCTGCTTTAAGCTGTTGCCATAAATCGTTATTACCTGCAAGTTTATTAAAGAACGACTGCTTCATCATTCCCGATTTGGGTAAAATAAAAAAACTGTCTTTGGCAGGGAAAAGTTTATAAGCTTCAATCAGCCACTTCAGTTGTAGTTTGTGATCAACTTTCTGCAATACTTCATCAACAGTACCTCCGATATCCCAACCATAACATAGCTGCCCGTAACATTTAGAACTCTTAGCACCTGCCGTGGGATTAGGGGTAAATGAAAAAAGGTTTTTAGGCAAAGAAGGATGACCAAATATCTGGAATGGTCTTTCTGTGCCCCGTCCTTCACTAAGTACCGTACCTTCAAAAAAACAAGTAGAAGGGTAAAGATATACGGATTGCATGTCGGGTAAATTAGGAGAAGGGCGAACAGGCAACTTGTATTTGCTGTCGTGAGTGTATCCTACACAACGTATAATGGTTACACTGCATTTGTTTAGCGCAATATCTTTATTGGCGTCATCTATATATACCGCAGGCATCGCCAGTTTTGTATCAAGCCATTTTTCCTTAATAAGCATATTGGCATATTCGCCAATGGTCATACCATATACTACAGGAATTTTTTGCATACCTACAAAAGATTTATAGGCAGGATCCAACACAGGACCGTCAACATAAAAACCATTAGGATTTGGGCGATCGAGAATTATGAGTGGCTTTTGATAAGTTATGGCAGCTTCAATATATTCCTGCAACGAAGAGAGATAAGTGTAAAACCTTGCACCCACATCCTGTATATCGAAAACCATAATATCAATATCTGCCAGGTCTTCTGCTGAAGGTTTTGATTTTTTGCCATACAGAGATATAATTGGTATCCCGGTAGCTTTATCTGTATAGTTGCCCACTTTTTCACCTGCATCTGCCGTACCTCTGAAACCATGTTCGGGAGAAAATATTTTTACGGGAACAATACCCAGTTTTTTTAGTGTATCTACAAGGTGTGTATGTTGTACTATAGTAGTTTGATTGGCAAAAAGTGCTACAGATTTTCCTTTAATAAAATGAATATACTGATCAAACCGGTATGCTCCCGGGAGTATTGTTTCCTCTTCCGGAATATTTTTTTCAGAAATTGCAGGTGTCGCTTTTTTTTCATTTGGCAAATGTTGCCTGCAAACCAATAAGCTTAAAAGAGTGACGACAGAAAAATATAAGAGGCGATACATTGTCATTGCGATCATATTACTTCAACTGATGTTGTTAATGCTGATAAAATGATTTTCAAATATCCTTATTCTTTTTGTATAATCAGTGATAATCATATACCTTTCCACGCTTATATCACTAAAACAACAATTTATGCAACAGGCAAAAAAGGGAGATGTGGTTCGCGTACATTATACAGGCCGTTTAACCAGCGGCGAGCAATTTGACTCATCAGCAGGACGTGAGCCCCTGGAATTTACAGTTGGTGCCGGTCAGATGATTAAAGGATTTGATGCAGGTGTGGAGGGTATGTCTATCGGTGAAAAAAAGACTATTAATATAGCATTTCAGGATGGCTACGGTCCACGCAATGAAGAAGCCATTATTGAATTTCCACTTCAACAGGTGCCTGAGGGAATGAAGCTGGAACCAGGTATGCAACTCACACTTCAAAACCAGCAGGGGCACCCGGTTCCTGTTGTAGTAACGGCAGTAAAGGAAACTGTGGTAGTGTTAGACGCCAATCATTCTTTAGCCGGTAAAGACCTCATATTTGATGTAGAACTGGTTGAAATAGTATAATCAGTAGTTATAGAATTTTTCGTCACTACGGAAGACTGCATGATATTTCTCTCACAGATTGCACAGATTTTCGCAGATTTTTTTGTAAATCATTGGCATCTGTGAGTTTAATTTTTCTTACATAAAAGGGAACATATCATTTTGTCGCACCAATTTTATCTTGTTTACAATCATTCGGAATACAGAGTATATAAGCAGAGAAGAAGAAAAAGTGAATGTGAAAGAAAGATATCACCCACTGTGCCCTCCACGAAAAAACTCTGTGCTCTTTGCGGTAAAAAAATTAACTGCTGAGAACCGGATTTAAAAATTCGTTTTTAAAATTCTAACTTATTTTTCTATACCATCCACTCAAAGTTTTCTGACCTGGGGATTTTATCAAATACAACAGCAACTGCTTCAGTGGGTGTGGCAAGTCGTCTGCGTTCGGTATTGATCCAGGCGCCATCAACTGTAATGATAGCAGCCAGTGTGTCGTTGTTTATTGTGATATGGTGCTGCATTGTCCAGCGCGAACCGTCTCTTCTGGCTTTAAGCATGCAAAGATTGATCTCCACTTTATCGCCAAACTTAATTTCCCTTTTAAAAATACATTCTTCGCGAAAGAGAATCGGACCAAGTTTATTTTCTGCCATTGCATGCAAAGTAAGTCCATGTTCCGAAAGAAAACTCATCCTGATATATGCCCCCAGGTCGTAATATCGGGAATGCAGCATGTGAAAATTAGGATCAAGATCTGCCCAGCGTACTTCTACCGTTTTGGTATATGTGTTCATATCAGGCATTATACATCAAACGGTAATATTCATCAGCCATCCGTGCAGATTCAAAACGGTAACGAACGTCTCTCATTCCGTTTTTCACGATTTGTCTCCACAATTCAGGACGTTCATAATATAATGGTAGGATATCTTTTTCAAGAATTTCATACAGTTTGCGCAGGTCATATTCATCCTGGTCGTGCACACTCATATTGGCATAGTCTGCTTTGGGTATCACAAATCCATTATGTCCCTGGTAAATGAACTCCGGTATCCAGCCGTCATCGGTGGAGAAATTCACGGCGCCATTCATAGCAGCGGTCATCCCGCTGGTACCCGAAGCTTCCCTGGGTACGCGAGGATTGTTAAGCCAAATATCAGCAGCCTGCTTCAGGCGTTTGCTTAATGATAGCTCGTAACCTATACAAACAGCCACATTCTTGTAGTTCTTGCTCAGGTTAACCAAATAATTGAAGTCGCTGATAGCAGGGTAATCCACAGGGTACGGCTTACCTGCCCAGATAATCTGAACCGGATATTTTGGATTATTTAATAAAGCTTCAAAACGATGCTTGTCGCGGGTAATAAGATCTGCTCTTTTGTAACCTGCAAATCTCCTTGCCCACACAATAGTCAGCACATTGGGGTCAAACAATTTACCGGTTTGATCGGCAACAACATCAAAAGACCTTTTTTTCAGGAACCATTTACGGTCAATTAGATTATCGTCGGTTGTTTCCTCTGCTGCTGCATACAATTGCTTATCTGCCCAATACCGCCAGTTTTGTGAATTAGTGATATGTATAATAGGGCATATACCTTCATATTTTCCCCACATAGCCCTGCTCACATGACCATGTAGTTCACTAACTCCATTTGCTTTACGGGCAAACCTTAATGCTGCAAGCGAATGATTAAACTGATCATCGGTAATACCGGTTAGCTTCCTTACTTCACTAAGCGGGATGCCACAGAAATAACTCATTTTTTCGCAGAGATAAATATCATGTTTTTCGTTGCCAGCTTCTTCGGGTGTATGCGTAGTAAATACAAGACGTTTTTTTACTTCTTCTTTCTTCCCGTATTTTTTATAAAGGTAAAAGGCAGCCGAAAATCCATGTGCTTCATTCAGGTGATAGACATCTGGATTGAAACCGATCACATCCATGAGTTTGGCACCACCCACACCCAGCAAAATGAATTGTGCTACTTTGGTAGCTACATTGGCATCGTAAAGGCGATGTGTAATGGTTTGCGAAATATAATCGTTCTCCGGCAGATCAGTACTGAGTAAAAATAAAGGAGCCGATTTGAATGTTTCAGGATTCAGATAATAAGCTTTCACCCAAACCGGATGATCATGTATATTGATCTGGAACTTGATATTATGATCTTCAAGAAAATTATAAATCTTTTCGTTCCACTGCACCTGCAGGGTCTGATCCTGGTTGCGTGCCTGATCGTAATATCCGAATTTCCACAAAATACCAATACCTACCAGGTTCTGTTTCAGTTCATAAGCACTGCGCATGTGTGAGCCTGCCAGAAAGCCTAATCCCCCGCTATAAATCTTAAGAGGTTGATGAATAGCGAACTCCATTGAAAAGTATGCTGCCTTAGTGGTGTATCTCTCATCAATAGAATTATAGGGAACTTTGAAATTAGTAAATGATGCCATGAGTGAAAAATCTCTTAAAAATTCGTCGCAATATTAAGGGATTTTTTTTAACCTGAAATTTATATTGAGATTTGACAACCTTTACCTGCGTAGCTGTAATCATAATAATTCTAAAAATTTATTGAAATATTTAACACCCGCAATTCAAGGCTGGCACTGTTTTCTATAGTAATTCATACGGAATGATTAAAAAATTGCAAACGTTTGCTTTAATCATTTTCAGCAGCATTTCTTATTACTATTATTTATCAACATTGGCTATTGCATGAATCTGAGCTCTACTTAGTCCCTATTCTTTACTAAACAAACTACTACATGAGTTCTAAGTCCAGGAAGCTGTTGATAGTAATTCCAGTTTTGTCATTTTCGTGGGTATATAGTGTTGGGCAAATTTTTACCAATAGGGTTGAGGCTGGTATTAATGCGGGAGTATTTATATACCAGGGAGATCTTACACCGGAACCTTTAGGTGCATATGCCACGCTTAAACCACAATTTGGGATATACGGAGCATACCTGTTAAGCAGATCTTTTTCTGTCCGTGGAAATTTTTCATTTGGTGCATTAAAGGCTGATGACTCCAAATACAGCACACCGGCTTATCGTCAGCAAAGAAATTTTCGTTTTACCACACCGGTCAGTGAATTTTCGGGAATGCTTGTATGGGACATATTACGCAAAAACGGGGTAGAAAACAGAAAGGGATTTGCACCGTATCTTTTTGCAGGTGCCGGTCTTACATTGCTCAGTGTGCAGCGCGACTGGAGCCGCTTCAATTCGGAGTTTTTTGTAAACGAAACCGTAGAAGCAAGATTGGCAGAAGATGCAGCACATCGCACCCCGGGTATATTACCTGTATTTCCGGTAGGCGGCGGAATAAAATACTATATCGCACCTGCCATTGCCATTCAGGCCGAAACCAATTACAGGTTAATGCAATCCGATTATCTTGATGGCTTCAGCAAAGCAGCCAATGCTTCAAAAAAAGATAATTACTACAGCCATTCAATCGGAGTTGTATTTTCATTGGGATATAAAAACAGGTATGATTGTCCACCTTCGAGACTGTAATAAGCTTTATGGGTGGATTTTTTTGTATAAACCGACAGTATTTTTTACTGCTCTTTTTGGTTTACTTCTTTCAACTTATTATCCGGGAACAGTGTAGCAATGAAAATTAAAAGGGTACCGAAGAACATAATATATATACCGTATTTTCTATCGGGGCAGGCACCCATTTCGCAGCGGGCATACAACAGAAAGTTTCTTACAGCCCAGGCTACTGCTAATGCGCAAAGAATTATATTAGTTCTCTTCGCCCATATTCTTGGTAAGACAAAAAGTATAATGGCAAGTATGCAAAAGAATATAGTCAGCTTCCCCGGTCTGCCCATATTAGTACCGCCACTATCCATACCCGTTGCAATTGTTTGCAAAACCGGAACCTGCATCCAGGGAAGATAGCAGGCAATGATCACCACCACAGCAAAAGCAACTCCAAACCATTGAGAATATTTCATAAAAACTTTGGTTAATAATAATCAATCTGAATAAGCGGGTGCAAGTATACTACTTTAAAGTTTAGTCTTTCATGCACTTTTCCACAATTTCATCCATCATAATAGTACTATGGCTTTCATGGTAAACACAAGTACCACTTTTGATGATTAATACCTGTGGCGACTCGTGAATGACCCGAATATCTTCTGCAATTTTTTGGGAAAGCCCGCGATGAGCAATTACATCAAGATAATGAAATCTGATATTTGCTCCGTTCCCTCCCCTTTCGAGTCTTGATTTTACAACACTGCTTATACTGCATCTTGTAGAGTGTTTGAAAACAACCTGGGGTTTGGTAAATGACATTTCCAATAATTCAAACCATTGTGCTTCAGTTGTAAGATTTGTCCATTGCATACCGCAAAAATATCTGAGTTGAATAAAATCAGGAAACAAAATGATATAAAAACAAAAGCCCCGGTTGACCGGAGCTTCTGCTTTTTACTGAAAGAACATTACTTAAGATGTTTGCTTACAATTTTTGCAAGATCAAACATTGAAATCTGGGATTTTCCGTCGAAAAGGACTTTAAGTTTTGCATCAGCATTGATCATCCTTTTGTTGGTTGCATCCTGTAATTTATTCTTACGGATATATTCCCAGATCTTTTTAATCACTTCAGTTCTGGGCATTGGTTTTGAGCCAACCACGTCCGCCAATGCCGGGCTCGCCGTTAACGGAGCCATAAAAGCTGCATTTGGTGTACGTTTAGCTTTTTTAGGCGCCGCTTTTTTAACTGCTTTTTTAGCAGCTTTTACAGGAGATTTTTTTGCGGCCTTTTTTGCGGCTTTAGGCGCTGCTTTTTTTGCTGCTTTTTTTGGTTTGGCAGGCATGTGTTTTGATTTAATAGTTTAATAAATTTTTTACAAAGTAATCCAATTGAATAATATCTAAAAATGCAGTTATCCACCATTGTTGAATAACTTGGGGAAATCTTATTTCCTCTCCCCTCCCTACTTCTTTTGCTGCGACAGGAAAGTGATTAATGAAGCAAATTCTTCGTAAGATAGAGCATTTGCCAATCCCTCCGGCATAATGGAAGTTTTCAGTTCTTCACGCTTTTTGATGTCTTTGGTATTTACATTATGTACCGCGCCGGTGATATCACGAAGAGTCAGTTTATCAGCTGATTCTCCAGTCACAAATCCAATCACCGATTTGCCGTCTTTAGTATCAATCTGCACCGTAGCAAACCCCTGAGATATTGATGCATTGGGCTTAAGTATGGATTCTGCAATTTGTTTACGAGTCATAATAGAACCGATCTGGCCCATAAAAGGTCCTTTCATGGGTTGCCCTTTATCAAGTGTATGACATACAATACAGCCCTGCTGTGTGAATATCCGTCTGCCATCTGCAGGGTTCCCTTTTATCTTATCCATCGCCAGCATTATATCTTCAATGGATGAAGCGCCTATCTGCCCTTTTTTATGCCTGATTTTATTGAGGTCTACTTTGGGTTCTTCTTCCCGGGTTTCTTCTTTATCATCCCCACCAAACTGAGTAATGCCCAATCTGAATTTGCCATTGAGATCAGCAAAGAATTGTTTTCCCGAAACACCGGCTTTTTTCCATTCATCCATTAATAGTGATTTAATGCTATCAGATGAGGCCCAGGTAACAGGCTTATAATATGGGCCATGTGTATCAGGACGGGTACCCCACCACCATGATGCGTCATACGGTGCTTCTTCTTTATATAATCTCGCCAGCGTAAAAAGTATTTCAGTTTTTAAATGTTGATCCTGGCTATGGCGATATGCTGCCATTAATCCTTCCACTGCTTTGGGATCATGCATATACCTTAATGCCCACAAAGCAAGGGTGGAATTAGGTGTTCCGATTGCTTTCACACAGGCATCTACCGCATGCAGGGCTACCAGCGATTTAACAGCGAGATGAGGTGGAATGATTGCAGCATTGGGTGTGGCATGTGGTCCTTCTGTACCCCTTGCCGGTGCAACAAAAGAAGCCGGCACAGGGATAGATAACAATGCCTCTGCCGCCTCAGGTCGTCCAAGCCTTCCAAGTGCTATTATGGCCGCGAATTCTACTTCTTTTGAAGTATCTTTTAATGCACTGATAAAGGGTTCCAGGGGTATATCTTTTAATAAAGGCTTCCTGTCAGCAAGTGCCCTAAGTGCAAATGCTTTCATCTGCTCTTCAGTAGCAAGCTGCAACAGATTTTTGATAGCTCCTGTCTTGGCTATCTGTGCATAAGCATACATGGCAGCTACCCTCGTATATAATGGCTGATTTTTATCCGCAGTTAGATTCCATGCAGCTTCACCCGCTTCCTCTGCAGGCCGGGTGATGAGTTCCTGCTGGGCATACAATCTCGCCACAGCGCTACCCGACTTTAACAGTTCGGTCAACTCATGAACTGATGCTTTTTTCAGATCAGGATAAGACTTGTATTTCCAGTTTTTAGGTACTACTCTTACAACAAATCCTTTGGTAGAATCACCTGAGTATCCTGCACCATTCCATGCGGAAAGATACATACGCCCTGAAGCGTCAATATCAACATCTGTGATCTGTGGCAAACTGATAAATTCTTCCTGCTCCTGTGTATAGCTACCTGCATCCGGTGTCAGTCTGTGAATATAGAGTTCATTTCTACCCCAGTCAGCCATCATAGGCACATGATTGTATTTAGCCGGCCAACTATCATCATCCAAAAACAATGCACCTGTCCCGGAACCGCCACCCAGATCAACCAGCGCAGGAATAATTTCTTCGGTAAAATGTTTAAATAACAGCGGATATCCATATTCAGCGGATTGTATCTGGTGAATGAACCTGATATTCCAGCCTCCACCATCGTTGGTGTTTCCCCTGGTGAATGTGTGCATGTAAGGATCAATTGCTATATCATATATATTCCGGTTGCCGTGTGTATATACCTCCATCTCTGTACCGTCTGGTCTTACCCTTACAATTCCACCGCCAAGCATAGTCAGCTTTTTGCCATCTCTGTCTACAGCATCATGAAAACCGAAATCACCTACAGCTATATATATCCAGCCATCAATACCCAGACGAATGCCATTTGTAGCATGGTCTGTACCCCGGCTCTTAAGGTAGGTGGGGTTACTGATATGTTCGATCAGCGGACTGGAAGGGCCATCAGCTATACCATCGCGATCTTTATCTTCAAACACAACAAGATCCATACCCGTAGCCACACTGTCGGCAAATACGGTATGCAAAACATAAAGTTTATCGCCAATGGAAATAATACCGCGTGGATCGTCAACCATTGCGTATGTGGTATGTTTATCAATGATGCCATCATTGTTGCAGTCTACCAGTTTTACAATCATACCCCTTCCCGGAGTTTTGCCCAGGGAGCCAATCATGTCAACGCCTACATATACTTCACCGGTGGCAGCAACTGCAAGGCAGGCAGGGCTTGGTGTAAGATTAGGTCCGGAATAACCCGTAATCTGCAAATCAGCGGGCCAGTTCAGTTTTGCAGATAATGAATCAATAGATGAAAGCGCTTTATCCCGCGCCTGGGGTTCACAACTCTGCTGCATATTGTCGCATGCAGATAAAATGAACAGGGTTAAAACAAATAAGAAAAGATTTTTAATCATGGTATATTAGAATAAAGGCGCTCAAAGTAATGAAATAAATCAAAAACTAAATTTAAACCTCACATAAATTCCATTTACAAGATTCTGTATTGCTCCATTATTCTTTCCAATAAAGACTTGGCCATAAG
>JBDHYJ010000051.1:0-35336 GCA_039811345.1 Chitinophagaceae bacterium | reverse complement strand
ATATATACAAAAGATTAGTCGTAACACATGATTTTGCGGGTAGATTGTTGTGCATCATTATACAGCTCTTTTTATTTAGTTTCAGTTTATTTTCCCAGGATAAAGCATCATACCCCACATCAAACAACTATAGTACAGATAAAGATATTCAACCTGTTTTACAGGCTGCTATAGATAGCGCAAAGGATGGCGACCTAATCATATTGCCTGCAGGACATTTTTATGTAGGCAAGACTATCGTGATCACAAAATTCATCTCACTGAGAGGGCAGGGTAGCAGGAAGACAATTTTATATCATTCAGCATCAACACCTGATTCTATCCTCCGGCAGAGGGATCACAACAATATTATACGCTATGATATCAATAAAGAAATTCCATGCAATATTATTATTTCCGATATCGGTTTCCGAAGTAAAAGGCCAATGGTTGTATCCGGCGACGGTGGTTCAACGGCCAAAACCTCGGGAATTACCCTGAATCGCTGTGTTGATTTTGTAATTGAACGCTGCCGTTTTGAGTATTTTGGAAATTCAGGTATTTCTGTCCGGCACCAGGATACACTTGCAAGAGGGTTGATACGCAATAATGAGTTTTATTACAATGCCGGTGACGGTTTAGGTTATGGTGTTACAGTGTATGGTTCCAACAATCAATGGGTGCCTGATCCGAAGTTTGGGTCTGCCAATTTTATTTTTGTTGAAGATAATATTTTTGATTTTCATCGCCATTCCATTGCAGCCAATTCCGGTTCTTTATTTGTCTTCCGGCATAATAAGGTATTCAACAACATTGCAGCTTCCGGGGGGCATGCTATTGATGTACATGAAGCGCGGCAGAGTCCTTATGGTTCAAGAGCTATGGAAGTATATGACAATTTACTGATCAACACAACGTATACCGATAGTACACCGATTGTCAAAGGGGTATGGAAGTCACCTTCCGGTGGGGTATTGGAATCTGCAGGAATTGCTATTCGCAATGGGGATGCGATTGTGTACAGCAACGAACTGAAGGGTTATGCCTGTGCAGTTACCATGTCCAACTGGTATTGGGGCAGAACAGTGCAGCCCTATCCAATGCCCTATAGCCCCGGTTATTTAAGCGGAAAACAATTAGGAGCCAATCACTCCGGTACAGGTGCGGAAGCAATCCGGGGCGATGCTTTTATCTGGAACAATACAAACGATCCTTTTTTAGAAGGTAAGAATGATACGGCAACACTATTTCAAAATTCCCAACCAGACTGGTGGAAAGAAGGACGGGATTATCATTTTGAAGCTATGCCCGGCTACAAGCCATATCCATATCCCTACCCCGTTACGTATAAAGTAACAGGATCAGTAATCAATTTAAAGTTTGATTAATCTCACCTGCAATATTTTTTTTCCTTGCTGTGACTTGCGACCTGTTTAATAATTCAAGATTTTTTAGAAAGTTCATTCTTACAATAAAGTGATGCATCATGATGAGAAAAATTTCATTTCTGAGTAAAGTATTTTAACCCAACAGTAAAGTATTTTATTAATGTTCTTACAAAATTGAAGGGTATAAATATTTTTTCGAAAAAATAATTTGCAGATTAAAATTAATTTTTACCTTCATTAACGGTAACGTACACGTAAATTGCAATTATCTCATACTTTAAATCCGGAACGTATAAAAAGCTTTGCTGCACTTATGAAAATATTTATAAAAACAAAAACTCAAAAATTACGCTTATGAAACAAATCAGGTTGCTGTTGTTTTTAAGTCTTCTACTTTGTGTGAGCGCTGCAGGATACACTCAGGCACAGGGTACTGAGGCGACTGTTCGCGGAATGATTTCTGATGAGGAAGGGAACCCGGTTTCTGGGGTTAATATTTCAGTAAAAAATTTGCAAAACAGACAAACGGTTTCGGATGAAGCTGGAAAGTTTTCTATTGTGGCATCCAGGGGGAGCACCCTTGTATTCTCGCATGTAAGCTTTACAACTAAAGAATTGAGGATTACCGGTACGGGCGATGTTGTTAATCTCAGGTTAGAAAGAAGCCGGAGTAGCATGGATGAGGTGGTTGTAGTTGGTTATGGATCTATGAAAAGAAAAGATCTGACCGGATCAGTAGCTACAGTTAAGGCTAAGGATATTGTAAAAAGTACTGATGCTTCGCTAAATACAGCTTTACAAGGGCGTGCGGCTGGTGTTTCTGTGGTATCAACAGAAGGTATGCCCGGTGCAGCTGTGTCCATATACGTTCGTGCCGGATCTTCTATTACTGCTTCTAATGATCCGTTATATATAATTGACGGGTTTCCGAGTCTGGGCGGTTCAAATCTGAATCTTAATATAAATGATATTGAATCGGTTGAAATATTAAAAGATGCTTCTGCTACAGCAATTTACGGAGCACGCGGCGCCAACGGGGTCATAATTATTACTACCAAATCCGGAAAAACAGGTAAGTTTAGTGTTGAGTACGATGGATATTATGCTATTCAGCAACTGGGTAGAAAACTACCTGTAATGAATAGTTTGCAGTATGCCGAATTTCAACACTATATAAGTGCTAATCCGCGAAACTCATCTATTGGCGATTCCTTATGGTACAATTGGCCCACTTATAAAGATTCGAGTTCTACAAACTGGCAGAATGAATTGTACAGGCTTGCCGGTATGCATAGTCATAATATTTCTTTTACAGGTGGTAATGCTGATATTAAAGTTGCTGGTTCGGTGAGTGCTTTAAACCAGGATGGTATAGCTCTCGCCACCAGTTTTGACAGGTATACTGCCCGCCTTAATACCATTGCCAATATCAACAAATTTATTACGAATTCAACTACTATATCTCTTAGTTACCAGCAAAGGAACGGGGAGTCATTGACAGGTGAAGGCGGACTCGCATACTCGGCAGTGAGAGGAAGTCCGTATAGACCTGCAGGGATTAATTTGAACGATTATTTAATTTCTCACGGTATACCTCCCGGTGGAAATGATGGCGTTGACCCTACAGTAGATCTGCTGGAACCGGATGTTAAGGATATAGAATATTTTGGTGCACTCAACACTTCCTTCAATATCAGACTTGCAGAAGGACTAAATTTAAAAATTGCGGGAGGGATGAATTATTCCAACTCCTTGTACAACTCATTTTATGGGGTAAATACTTCGCAGGGTGCCCTGGCACTGGGCGATGCTACAAAGAATAACTACCTCTATGTCGGATTGCTGAATGAGAATACATTGAGTTATTCGAAAACATTTGGGTTATCTAAAATAGATGCAGTAGTGGGTTATTCATTGCAACGGAGTACAAACACATTTACATATACAGGAAGTAGAAATTTTGCGATTGAAGCTCTGGGATATAATAACCTTGCCATGGGTAGTTTATTTTCTGCTCCCGAATCGGGCAAAAGTGTAGAGGGGTTAGAGAGTTATTTTGGCCGGGTGCAATATGCTTTCAGCGATCGGTACATTATTACAGGTACCATGCGTGCAGACGGAAGTTCTAAGTTCCCTATTCATAAATGGGGGTATTTCCCATCGGGTGGAATTGCCTGGAAGGTAAATGATGAGAAGTTTATGAAGCAAATACCCTCGGTATCAACATTAAAATTCAGAGTGACTTATGGTCTGACTGGCAACGAATCTGTTTCACCATACTCCACCTACACTTCTTATGGACCAACACCACGCAGATCCGTTCAGGGTGATGCCGTTGTAGTAGGTGTAATGCCCACCAGGCTTGGTTCAACGGAGCTCAAATGGGAAACCACCATTCAGACAAATGTTGGTATTGATCTTGGTATACTAAAGGACAGAATATTAATTACCGCTGATGCATACCATAAGAAATCAAAAGACCTCCTGTTGAACGCTCCATTGTCAACCTATTCAGGGTTTAACTCTGTAACAAGAAATATTGGTGATATAGAGGTGAGAGGAATGGAACTTGCTTTAAACACTATCAACCTGAATGGCAGATTTAGATGGAGCACAAATTTTAATATTTCGTTCAACAAGTCGAAGGTTTTACGTTTAAATGAGAACCAGGATCATTTCTATATCGGAGTGTTACCAAGTTTTTCCAGCATGTATATAGTTAAGGTTGGAGAGAACCTTGGGTCAATGTTTGGATATGTTTATGACGGACTTATTAATAACCAGGAAGAATTGGCTGCTGCACCTATCCATGATGCTATACCCGTAAAAGTGGGAACCAGGAAATATAAAGACATTAGCGGGCCAGATGGTAAACCAGATGGTGTAGTTGATGCAAACGACAGAATGCTAATCGGTAATGGTAATCCAAAATTTTTTGGAGGATTCTCAAATGATTTTTCTTTCAAAGGATTTGAATTTAGTTTTCTCTTCACTTATAGTTATGGTAATGATGTGCTGAATGCTTATAAATCATTATTCCCGGCAGCTACACCATTTCACGGCGGACCTGTAACAATGTTTAACAGATGGACGCCGGAAAATCCTCAAATCAACAACCAAAGATGGGATGCTCAGTATAATGCAGAATACGAAAATGTTTCTTCATATATGGTTGAGGATGGATCTTATCTCAGATTAAAAAATATTCAACTGGCTTATAACGTAAATACAGACTGGCTTAAAAAGATTCATGTACAACGTATCAGGGTTTATGCAACTGCTCAAAACCTGTTGACTTTTACCAGGTATACGGGATACGATCCTGAAGTAAGCTACTTTAATTCGCTTATTACTCCAGGGACAGATCTTGGTGGCTATCCTCGTAGCAAGGTGTACACATTTGGTTTAAATGTTACTTTTTAACCCTTCTTAAAAATTAGAATATGAAAAAAATAATTTGGGCAATCTTCTGTATTCTCCTGATTTCACCAGGATGTAAAAAAGTTATCACAGAAGTTCCTTATTCGTTTCTGACTCCACAAAATTTTCCTACTTCTGCAGATGAAGCAGATGCAGCTTTAATCGCCTGTTATACCACCCTTAAAGGACCTGATGGCTATGGAACATGGGAATATGTAGGAGGCTTGTGGATGAATGCACAGAATGATGTAACATTTACATTCAGCGGCTGGGCAGGTTTCACTTCGCCTACCCACGGTTTTGAGGAAGACTGGTGGGCAGATTTTTGGAGGGGAATAAATGCTGCAAATAATCTGATTGCAGCACTTGAAATGAGAGATGCCACCAAAGATACATGGGTCATTGAAAAGCTGGCTGAAGCCAGGGCCATCCGCGCATATTTTTACCATGATCTTGCTACTTTGTATGGTGATCTTCCTTTTAGAACTAAACCTACAACAGAGATTGCCTTAAAGCTGCCCAGGACTCCCGTGCAGGTTATTTATGATTCTATTATAATTCCCGATCTTGAATTTGCTGATGGGAAACTGCCTGTGCGAGCCTCCCCGGCTGCCAGAATTTCTGCCGGCGCTGTAAAATGCATAAAAGCTGATGTGTATATGAAATTAGCCGGCTGGAGAAGGTCTTCTCAGGGTGAGATGGTACCCGGTGATCCTAAATATTGGGCTTTGGCAAGAGATGCTGCAGCCGGTGTACTTAAAATGGAAGATGATGGGGTATATGCATTGGACCCTGAGTACAGTGGAGTGTTTACCAAGCTTTCTACCGACCAGCCTACAAATGAAGTGATTTTTGATCTTGAGTTTACTAAAGGTTCCCGTGCTGGTAGTCTCTTCCCGTATATGTATGGTGCAGAGGGTGGTGCAGATCCAGATAAAGGGGGAGGCCAAAATAGTTTGCGAGTGATTCCGGAATGGTTGAGAACGCAGGATAACAGAGATGAACGATTTAAATGGAATATTGCTGATTACGCCATTTATGAAGGTTGGGAAAGAACACCATTACCTGGAGATACAACCTCGTGGGGGATTGCTACATTCCAGAAAATTTATCCATCAAAAGGGTATTGGCAAACTAATGTGACTAATTTTCCCTTCTATCGTTTGTCTGAAGCTAAACTCATGTATGCTGAAGCCGCTAACGAGGCAAATGGCGGACCTACTCCTGAAGCCTATAAGCAGATTAATGAAGTAAGATACAGAGCTAGGCCGGCAGCACATAAAACAGATGGAACAATTCTCCCTGATCTCGCAGGACTAAATCAACAGCAATTCAGAGAAGCTATTATGAATGAACGATCCATGGAATTTATCATGGAAGGTAAACGTAGGCTTGATCTCATAAGGTGGGGTATTTTCAAACAGAAGATTGAATCGCTTAAGCTTTTTGAAGCCGATCTAGCCAGTGTTGGTGGGTTTAATGAACGTTTTTATTTATGGTCACTTCCCGTTGGAGATATGACACAAAACGAATGGCAGAATAATGCTGGATTTTGATCAAACAAAAAATTGAATATTATGAAACTCAACAGATGTGTAATAAATAAATCACGTTTCTTAATTTGGGGGCTAACAGCATTGATTGCCGGCAGTTTGACAATTAGTGGTTGCTCAAAGCCAAAAGATACTTTTGAGAACTTTGAATCTTCCAATTTAAGAGTGATAAATGGATTTCCCTGGGCAGATAATGTGAAATTTTATCTGGATGAATTTAATCTTACCCGGTTAGGTTATATTAATTATCAGAGTGTTTCAACCCCCTCATATTATGTTGTAAAAGCAGGCGCCAGGAATGCAGCTTTTTACAGTGAGGATACAGAATCAAAATTTGCTGAAAAATCAATTCAACTGGAACAGGGTAAAGATTATACATTATTTCTTACCGGATCACAGGATAATCCTGAATTTATTTTAACAGCAGATGACTTAACTGAAGCACCAGCCGACCAGGCAAAAATCAGAATAGCAAATCTGGCATTAACCGGGGGAGATGTTAGGGTTACTATACAAAAGACAGATATTATGTCGCCCAAGCCGGAGGTAACTATTTTTGATGGTGTTGGTGAAAAAACAATTTCTGGTTATATATCTACTCCTGTTCCGGTAAGTAAGGGGAATGCTTTGTTTCAAAATCATACGGTCAGGGTATATGATGCCAATACTAATCAGTTGTTAACTGAATTGGAAGGTGTAGATCTAAGGGCTACTACCATTAATACTATAGTAATTTATGGTGATAGGAGTGGGAGTCCTGAACTTTATGTTCAGACTTTAGGAGAATGGCTCGACTGGTAATTCACGCAATACTGCTATAATAAAATTTTGATGTAATGACGCCCCAGAGTTTAAATGTGTCACAACCACAACGTCTTTATTCCTTGGATGCACTTCGTGGTTTTGATATGATTTGGATAATGGGGCTTGGTTATATAATTGAAGGTTATTCAGCAACACAGAACACCGCATTCTGGCAGGCGGTACATACTCAATTCGTCCATAAGGAATGGCATGGCTTTGCTTTCTGGGATTTAATCTTCCCGCTGTTTATGTTCCTGGCTGGTGTTTCTACACCATATTCACTCGACAGAGCGCTCGAAAAAGGCAGTACCAGAAAAGAACTTGTAAAAAAAGTTATAAAGCGCGGGTTAATATTGATTGCTTTGGGAATGTTTTACAACAATGGACTTGAATTGAGACCGGTATCCTCTATCCGTTTTCTAAGCATTTTATTTAAAATTGGAGTAACATATATTTTTGCTGCCATTATCTATTTATATGCTAATAAAACAATGCAGTGGGTATGGTTTTGGTCTTTGTTGATTGGATATTGGTTGTTACTAAAGTTTAATTCCGCTCCGGGATTTCCTCCCGGTGATTTAACAATGGAAGGAAATTATATGTCCTATCTGGATCGCAGTATACTTTCCGGCAGAAACCTTTCAAAAGGAATACATGATACGATTGGGTTAGTATGTACAATTCCCGGAATCTGTAATGTATTGCTGGGCATATTTGCAGGTGTATTGATAAAAACTAATAAAGACACACCTATTAAATCGGTTAGATGGTTATCAGTTGCAGGTGTTATTGCTATTGCACTTTCTTTGCTTTGGAGTATTGATTTCCCTTACAACAAAAATCTTTGGTCGAGCTCTTTTGTTTTGCTGACAGGAGGATTGAGCTTATTACTCCTGTCACTTTTCTATTACGTTATAGATGTGCTGGGATACAAACGGTGGACATTTTTCTTAAGGGTAATCGGGATGAATTCAATCCTGATATTTATCGCATATACTTTTATTAACTGGGATTATACAACAAATGCTTTTTTTAAGTGGCTCGGTCAATTGGCGGGTGAACCGAATGCTAAGTTTGTTATGGGATTTTGTACTTTATTTGTTAAATGGATTTTTCTATACTTTTTATATAAAAAGAAAATATTCCTTAAGGTTTAGGTTAATATACGTATTTGGAAAAAGATAGAACACAATAAAAGCTCTTTTTGTGAATAAACTAATAAATTTATAATGGTATTTAATAGTTTGCTTGAAATAAGTTTCATGAGTATTCGTCTACATTCCTAACATTCTTTTTATGTTCCCCGACCTGAACAATTCCTTAGTCTTTTCATCTGCCTCGCCTGGTCTTAATGATTCTATGCGCAACAAACCGGTACAATAATCCAGAATAGGCGAATGGGTTCCGAAACAAAACTTATCAGTTCCAAACCTCCTGAGCAAATCTGCCCAATTTGTCATACTCCTCCCCGAAGAGTCCATTAATACATTTGCATTTTTTAACAGGGAAGTATCTTCATCATTTAATGCAGTACTGTTAACAACATTTACTATTAAATATTTAGCATCAGGTACGGCTCTTATTATTGGTATGATATTTTTCAATGACCACTCCTCTTCAAGATCCATCCATGAACTTGTTCGCCTGTCCACCATCCTGAGTGTGAATACTACCGGTAAACTTTTGTCTCGGCACATTTTTACCAATTCAATACAAGCAGCTGATGCAATATCATATCCATGATACTGAGGATATAGCCGGATTCCTTTCATTCCCATAGTTGTGCTGCATATTTCGAAGTCGTCTCGCCATCCGCCATATATGGGATTTATTACTCCAAAAGGAATGAAGCGTTCCCGGTAATTCTTTTTACTGTTAATTGCATCTATCAGTTCTTCATTAGCTGCCTGGGTATTTTTATAAAAAATTCCATGCAAACTGCTGACTACTGAAAGGTCTGTTCCAAATTCATCCATTCTGCCCAAAAGTGCATCAAGGGTATTATATTCAAATTTCCTGAATGGCCAATGACCTATATATGTATTACTGTCAATCAACATTTTTACCCCCCTTCTTTAATACATTACTGTAATTATCAAAAAATATTTTTCTTCGTTGGGTGTCGGTTAGTTTTGCTGAGAAAATATGACCGACTCCCTGGTAAAAGCTATTATCACATCCAAAGAATATTCTATCCTCGCCAATATACTTCATGGCAAAATCTATCATATTGGCTGCATTATTGCTTCCTGAAACATCAATGTAAACATTAGGAGAATGCTTCAGTGCCTTACAGGCATACTCCCAGTCAATTCCACCTCCTATATGTGCAAATTGAAACATGGCTTCCGGGTATCTTTTGGCTATATCTGCAAAATCTTCGGGCAAAGAAATGTTTTTAGGTTCACCGGCATCAAGTTTCACCCTGGAATAACCAATAGCAGAATGCATCATAATGATCATTTTCAGATCAATAAATTTTTCAATTATGGGATAAAATAAAGGATCATTTATTTTCACATGATTATAAAGTTCTCCCGTACCGGCCATTCCGGCATCCAGGCAGCGTTTTATTTCTTCCAATGATTCTTTTTTGTAAATCGGGTTCAATACCATCATTCCTATAAACCGGTCGGGATGCTGCTTCATACAACGTATCACTAAATCATTGCATCTTCTGAATTCTTCAGGTGTACCCTTACTAAAGGGTTCCATATTTCTAGAGATCATCAGCTTATCAATACCTAACCTGTCTGCAAAGTCTAACTGGGTACCGGGGCTGTCTTCATCAAAATAGACGTGGGCATGAGAATCAATTTTCCTGTATTTCATTACTTCCTTCATCAGGTCTTTCTTATCAGCTTCTATACTTTCAATAGAAATTTTTTCTTTGGAAGTAAATCCTGTAAGTGCCGTGCCAAGCAATATTCCTGCTGCTGAAGTGGCAGTATTGGCTACAAATTTTCGTCGGTTCATAATAATACTGATACCGGTTATGATGTTTAAAATAATTGAGTAAAAAAATGATCGGGCAATTAAAAACTTTATCCTTTATTTCAAATATTAGAATCAGTTTTACGACTGCAAACTTGCCAATACTTCTTCGGAGGTTATAGAGTATTGACCTGACATTTCAAAAAAGAGTATAGCCCCTTCTGTCTGACTCATAGTTGCCTGTGAATATTTTGATTCCATCCCCGTTGTACAATCACGAAGTAAAACAGTTTCGTAACCTTTATTAATATTCATCTGAAGTAAACTATAACTGCGTGTGATGAGACAGGCATTGGTATTAAATCCCGCATACAATAAAAACAGGATACCTTTTTGTTTGCAATAGCGGTGGAGTTCTTCACCCCACGCTATCACTGGTTCGTTACCTACTGGGCTAACCTTTGGATGAAAAACATGGGGGAAGGCAATCTTTAATCTTTCAGCTTCCCGGGGTTCAGTTGGCCGTGCATAGGATTGAAATCTTCCTTTTTTCTCTCTGAAATCAGCAGGTGGCCAGCTATTATCCTCATTACAGCCTATCTCACTTTCCTTTGCAAGTTTTACCCAGTTGGGGTGTATGGTTGCTACAGCAGGAGATGGTGCATGTATAACTGTTATTCCACTTTTTCTGCAGGCAGCTAACAGCGGAACAAATTTTTTATTAATAATGTATTCCGCTCTTTCCGCCGTGTCTTTAAGATAGTGGCTTGACCATACATCTACCAAAACAAGGGCAACCTGGGAAATGGGGATATCCCAATTGAGTGTTGCATAGTCCGTGTTGGACTCAAGCCATTCTATACCTGGGTCAACGTGCCATCGGTAATACCGCGGGTGTATTGACAATATTTTTTCTGCAGTATTTTTTGCAGATTCAGTGGCAAACAAAGAAGTCAAACTGCTTGCCCCGATAGCAGCTCCCAGACCACCCAACGAACTCTTTTTTATAAAAGCTCTTCTGGAATTGTTTTTTTTAAGCATAGTAGATAATATTCAAAGTTTGAAAAATATCTTTCGTTTATACAAAAAATAAGACAAGTACCAAAACATACCTGCAACAACAATAATTGTTACCACATTTACAAGGGTTTCGCCGCCCCATCCAAATAATCTTGAAGTAAATGGTGTTGCCATGCGTACAAATAGTTTTCCGCCACCCAATTCAGCAAAGAGATATAGAAAGATGGGGTTCATTCCAAAGATGGCGAAAAACCAGGGTAGCTTTTTGAATTTTAAAATATCAATAAGATAGAAAGATAAAGCCATGCTGATTAATGCGAATCCACCTGTTACAATTACATAAGTGCCTGAAGTAATTCGCTCAATAATTGGAAGATATGGTCTTAAAGCATATCCGGTTATTACTCCTGCTATACCTGGTATAAGTATGATCCAGAATTTTTTATAATCTGTGCGGTTACTCATTAAAACTTTTCCTACAACCACTCCCCATATAACATGGGCAAGTGTAGGTACTGCATTGAATGTAACCCAATGATAGGGGTGTATATGCCCTGTTGTATGTACATCCACCCAGGTTCCGAAATTTTTGTCCGGAAGTAAAAGATTATATCCTTCCACCGGCCAGTTGTAGTACAGCAGATCTGAAATAATAATAACAGCAAAGGAAATAAGTAACTGCCACCTTACTTTAAGCCGCATCAGCAGAAAAGCAATAGGATAAGTGATTGCTAACTGTGGTAGTATATTGGTGAGAAAATATGAATCCTTTTTTGCTCCCAGCATAAAACCCAGCACCAGCAACCAGAATGAACGAACGAGTGCATGTTTTAGCACTGTTTTCCATTCATCGCCTCTTTCCAATCTTTTTGCAACAGAAAAGGGCATGGCAACACCCACTATGAACATAAAGAAAGGTTGTATGAGATCCCAGAAATATAGCTCAAACCATTCTCCATGGGCGGTTTGCCTGGCAATAGCTGAGATGATTGTGCCTCCTATTCCTGCTTTATGAAGTTCCACAAAAACTTCCGCAATACCGGACAATAGAATGAAGAGGGTGATCCCCCGGAAAAAATCAATAGAAAGAATTCGTGCTGATGGTTGTTGGGGAGTGCTAATTGGGTGCATGAAAGTTAATTTTGATGTATACGGGCTGCTTTATTACTAAAACACGGTTACGTACACGAATATACATATAGTTGAATGTTTTTAAAACTATTGCTTATCTTTTCTTTATGGAGGAGTTGCCTTCAAAAAAGTCCTAAAACACAGAAGAGGGATTTCTCCCTCGACTATGCTTTTTCAACCAAGAATTGACAATCTAACTTCCAAAAAAAATGTATAGAATTATTAGCACTATTTTAAATGCTCATGAACATTTAGTATTTCGGTTAATACTAATTAGCTTTCATGCTCTATGTTGAATTATTTAATAAGGAATCATTCCCCCACTGCCTTGTTTACTGATGATCACCATAATCTCATTTACCTTTTAACTCTAAAGTAAAGTTAACGTAAACGTACACGGCACTAAATTAGAAAATATTTGATTTACCAAAAAAATATTTTTTTCCTGCACAATTAATTTCTGAACTCCTTACCAGATTATTACATATTTTACTTTATACTCTCCATTGCAAAGCAGTGTAATACCCATCTGTAGCGGGTTCTGTAAGACAACTTTGGGTATCCTTTTTCTTGATAAAATAAGAATCAGTTTTTTTGGCTTATGTATTTCTTCTTTTTTATGAAAAATGTATTTAAATTCGTGTACGTAAACATTTAATATTCGATTTTATCTTAAAATTTGTCCGGATTATACAGGAGAATTCATCATATAACGAAAAAGAACTGCTTATCCGGGTAGCAGAAGGCGACGAAAAAGCATTTTCACTGCTGGTTCGCCGGTATAGCGGTTCTGTATATTTTCAATGTTTTTCATATGTCAAGTCAGCAGACAGGGCAGAAGAACTGACTCAGGATATTTTTTTGCAAATATGGAGAAGTCAAATAAGACTGAAAGACATTCATAGTTTTAAAGACTACCTTTTCATTGTTTCCCGAAATATGATTTATAGAGCGTTTAGAAAAAAGATTCGGGAATTGGCAAATCTAACCGGCCAGGAATATTTAATAGCTTCAGAAAAGTCAGACCTGCAATTTGATTATAAAGAATCTTACCAGATCCTGTTAAAAGGTATCCACCTGCTTCCCGAAAAACGAAGACAGGCATTTGCCTTAAGCAGACTTGAGGGAAAATCTCATGAAGAAATAGCTTCTATTATGCGAATCGGAAAAACAACAGTTGCCCAATATATTATACTTGCTGTTGATTTTTTAAAGGGCTATCTGAAAAAGCATACTGAAGACGCAATTTTACTTTACGTTCTTTTCTGTGGATAATTTATTTTTTCTGCCCGCTACGAAGTACCTGAACATTTTAGTCCTCTTTATTAAATCTGATTCAAATTATAAGATCATGAATGCTGAAAGATTGTACGAATTAATGTCGTTCTATCTTGAGGATAAAATCACTCATGCAGAAATGAAAGAGCTGGATATTCTGCTGAGCGAACCTGATTTAAAAGTATTGCTCGAAGAACATATACTAAAACAGTTATACAGTAAGAAAATTACTGACAATGCTGGTCTCTCTGAGTTTCACAAAAGATTGGAAGATAAAATTCGCTTATTTTTAAAACAGTCTGATCAGTTACAGACATCATTAAAATTCCCGGAGAGAAACTCTTTCTTTACCGGGTTACCTATCAATATACCTTTTCATTTTGTAAAATCTACCTGGCTGAAGTATGCCGCTGTATTTATTCTTGTGATGGTTACAGGTTTTTTTTTCTGGAACAAATCTCCAAAAACTATTGTTGAAGTACCGGCTACATCTGTTTTGAATGAAAAGACTGATATTCCACCAGGTGGAAATAAGGCTATACTAAAATTGTCAGATGGCAATATTATAACTCTTGACAAATCAATCAATGGTATAATAGCTACACAGGGTTATACTTCCATTATTAAAACGGATGATGGGCAAATCAAATATGATGTTAATGGCGGGGTATCCCATGGTAAACCATTGTTGAATACTATGATAACCCCAAGAGGTGGTCAATATAAACTGAGGCTTCCCGATGGTTCATTAGTTTGGCTTGACTCGGAAAGTTCTATTACTTATCCGGTTGTATTTACAGGGAAAGAACGAAATGTTATGGTGGGAGGACAGGTATATTTTGAAGTAGCTAAAAATGAGAATTGTCCATTTTTCGTCAAGATAAAGGATGGAGTGAAAGTAAGAGTTATAGGAACGCATTTTAATATAAGGGCAATAAATGAAGAACCTGTTTTTAAAACAACACTGCTTGAAGGAAGTATAAAGTTAATCATTGGAAATAAAGAGTCTTTAATGAAACCTGGTCAGCAAGCACAGATTAGCTCCGGTAATCATGATATAAGAATTATCAGTGATGTTGATACTGATGAGGTTATTGCATGGAAAGATGGTCTTTTTAGTTTTATTAATTCCGATATACAAACGATCATGAAACAATGTGCAAAATGGTATGATGTAGATGTTTATTATCAGGGAAACATACCCTATCGGTTTGTCGCGACGATTTCAAGAGATGTACCGATCTCAAAATTGCTAAAAATACTTGAAATGACTGGCAGAGTTCATTTTAAAATTAATGGAAAAAAAATTACAGTAATGCCATAGATAAACACCAGTAAGTAATGCATCTGATTTATTAACCAAACAACTCAAAATTATGTTTGTTACAACCGTTAAAGAATTTCCCGTCATTAAACGCAGAGGTCTGACGGGGCAATTAATTAAAAAATTGTTGATTATGAGACTAACAACAATTTTCCTACTGGCAGCCTTTCTTAATGTAAAGGCTAATAGCTACTCTCAGAGAGTTACACTCCTGGCTAAGAGTGCTTCACTTGAAAAGATCTTTAATGAACTCCGCAAACAAACGCATTACAAGTTTGTTTATACTAAAACTGAGATTGACAATTTAATTAAGATTGATTTAAATGTCAAAGACAAGGATATCAGGGATGTTCTTGAAATCTGTACTAAGGGGCATCCATTCAGCTATACTTTTTTTGAAGATTATATAATTATAAAACATAGGCCGCTTAAGCCTAATGCTGATGAGGTAAGTACTGCGCCGGCTATGAGAGAACTTAAGGGGCGGGTAACTAATGAATCAGGCGAACCACTTCCCAATGCCACTGTGCAGGTGAAAGGTGAAAATAAATCTACCGTAACTAATGCCAATGGTAATTTTTCGATAGAGGTGGAAAACAATAAATCGGTTACGCTGATAATCTCTTATGTGGGTATGGAAACACTTGAAGTAAAAGCCGATAGCGGATCGGGAGAAATAAATATTCAATTGAAATTGTCAAAATCAGCATTGAGTGATATAGTTGTTGTTGGATATGGAACTGCGCGGAAAAAAGATATTACCGGCTCTGTTTCTTCTGTTGCAGTTGCAGAACAGGAGAAAGCGCCTGTGCTAGGAGTAGAACAAATGCTTTCTGGACGTGCCAGTGGAGTAGAGGTAACTCAGAATCAATCACAACCCGGGGCACTGTTTACAATCAGGATCAGAGGTACAAATTCGATCAATGCCAGCAGTGCGCCATTGTTCGTTGTCGATGGTTATGCAGGAGGAGATATTTCTAATATTAATCCCAGCGATATCATATCAATTGATGTGCTTAAAGATGCATCAGCAACAGCTATTTATGGTAGCCGTGGAGCAAACGGTGTTATTATCATCACAACCAAAAGAGGCACACTTGGAGGACCCAAAGTTATATTAGATGCATACACTGGTATTCAATCTGTTTCTAAAAAATACGACCTGATGGATGCCAAACAATATGCGACTTACCTGAACACCATTAAAACTGAGCAGAACGCTATTAATGGGACGAATAATCCGCTACCGTTTACCCAGGATGAAATAAATAAATTGGGAAAGGGTACCGACTGGCAGGATGCAATTTTCCAAAAAGCACCGATATCTAATATTTCTTTAGCATTTAATGGTGGAGATGAAAATACCAAACATTATTTAAGCTTTAATTATTTTAATCAGGATGGGATTATTATCCGTTCAAATTATAAAAAAGGAAGTATCCGCTACAATCTTGATCAAAAGCTTGGCAAAAAGCTTAAGGTAGGCCTGTCCTCTCAGTTGGGTTATGCTTTATCAAATAATGTTACAGTAAATACCGATGCTACAATTGAGAATAGTGTATTATGGGATGCAGTAAGATTTAACCCTATGATTCCAGTTCAAAATCCAGACGGTACTTTTCCCGACAATGGACCACTTGGGCAGGTTCAACCACTTGGCAACCCTGTGGGTTTTGTCACTAAGGCAAAAGATGAGCGTTATTTTTTTACTGTTGCTGTCAATGCTTTTGGAGAATTAGAAATTATAAAAGGACTTAAACTGAGGAGTAGTTTTGGTATTAATTATGGCAATGATGGTCAGGAGTTATTTATTCCCACAGACGTATTCTCTGCCAGGGGAGTGGGTAGAGCTGAAAAATCCTCCGGACAGAGTTATAACTGGTTAAATGAAAATACGCTTACCTATGATAAGACATTTAATGCGATCCATTCAATTAATCTTACAGGAGGATTTACTGCTCAATATTGGCATAATAAATGGTTCAATGCTGCTATTATTAATCTCACTACAAATTTGCTGGATGCTAATAATTTTGATATCGGTATAGCTGATGTTCCGGCTTCATCTTTTCAGGATAATTTCTTAGCCTCTTATTTTGCCCGTGCAAATTACCGCTTAATGGATAAATACTTGCTCACATTTACTATGCGTGCAGACGGGTCATCACGCTTTGGGCAGAACGATAAATGGGGGTATTTCCCTTCCGGTGCTATTGCCTGGCATTTGTCAGAAGAAAATTTTGTAAAGCGTATCAAATCAATTTCTGATTTAAAACTGAGAATAAGTTATGGTATAACAGGTAACCAGGAAATTGGATCCTATAATTCATTAAGCCAGTATAGTTTTAATGCTTATGCGTTAGGGAAAATACCTGTACTTGTTACCGGAGCTTATCCGGCAAATATTGCCAACCCGGATTTAAAATGGGAATCAACCGCTTCCTCTGATATTGGATTGGATCTGGGATTGTTTAATAACAGAATTAATATCACAGCAGATTATTATAATAAAAAAACATCCAACTTATTGCTGTATGTAGATTTACCCAGGACATCCGGATATAGAAGTATATTGCTGAATACCGGAAAAGTTGCAAATAAAGGGTTTGAGTTGGCAGTGTCGAGTCTGAATTTTAATCGGAATAATTTTCGATGGAATACTACGCTGGTCTTTTCAACTAATAAGAATGAGGTATTAAGTCTTGGGGTAAATAAAAAACTATATGTTGGTCATTTGAGTGGCAGTCTTTTTAATGGACAAAGTCCTACCTCAAGCATTCTGATACCGGGCAGTCCAATTGGTTCTTTTTATGGAATTGTATTCGATGGTATATGGCAGTCTGAAGATGAAATTACAAAAAGCGGTACTACTGATCCCGTACATCCCGGTGATCCAAAATATAAAGACCTGAATGGTGATCACAAAATATCCGGAGAAGACAGGATGATTATTGGTCAGGCCCGTCCCAAATTCACCTATGGCCTGATAAATAATTTTACAATTGGAAGAATTAACCTGAATATTCATTTGCAGGGCGTTCAGGGAAATAAAATTCTGAATGAAAATCTTTGGGAAATACAAAATGGTCAGCCCTATCACAACAAACTGGCTTATGTTGCTACAGACAGCTGGCACGGGGAAGGAACAAGTAATACTTTGCCGAGAGTGAGTAGTTCATTGCGCACTAACTATGGTTTGCCCAGTGATGTTCTGGAAAATGGCAGCTACCTGAGAATTAAAACAGTTACACTTTCTTACGATCTGCCATTGTTCAAATATCTCAGTATTTTTAAATCAAGTACAGTGTACGTTACCGCTCAAAATCTGCATGTATTTACAAAATACAGTGGATACGATCCGGAAGTGAACTCTTTTGGCGAAGAGAATGCATTGACATTAGGTACAGATTATAATGCCTATCCTAATTACAGAACATTTCTATTAGGGATTAAATTCCAATTCTGATGCAATCACTTTAAAAATCTTTTTATGAAAAAATATTGTATAGTAATAATCGCCTTAGTATTTAGCATAACAGGACTCCTTTCCTGTAAGAAATATTTAACCGAGAAAATGCATTCTGCCATAAGTCCCGGAAATTTTTATAAAACCGCCAGTGATGCCGAAACTGGTTTAAATGGTGTATTTGCAGTAATGCCAGTAGACGGGTATTATATGAGGACAGTTTTTATGATCGGTGACCTTGTTGATATATTTGAACCTAATCTTGCAAATGCTCCCAGAGATCAGTTGTTCAGAGGTACCTATACCCCTCAGACCAGTTATTTGGGAACCTGGTGGGCAAATTCATATGCCATGATTAAGAATGCAAATGACGTTATAACATATGTGCCTGATATTGATATGGATGAAACCCAAAAGAATAATATTCTGGGTAATGCTTATTTCTTAAGAGCAATGGCCCATTTTGATTTAGTTAAATGTTTCGGAGATGTGCCGTTGGTGATTGGGAAAAGCGGCGAAAATGTATTATTCCCTCATCGCACACGAATGGATACAGTATATAATCAGATTATAGAAGATTTGAAATTTGCAGAATCAAACTGTGTACATGCAGATCAGATCCCTGATTCAAAAATAGGCAGAGTTTCTTCAGAAGCAGCATCTGCCATGCTTGCCAGGGTTTATTTACAAAAAGGGAGTACACAGTATGGATCTCCAGACGACAGCCAAAAAGCTTTAGAGGCCTGCAATAAAGTAATTGCATATGCTGATGCCCACCCTTCCGTAATTTCTCTGTTACCAGATTATAAAGATGTTTTTGATGTGACAAAAAAGAATGGACCGGAATCAATTTTTGCTGTTCAGTTTGGCGATCCTCCCGCACGAACAAATATGACTCCGCCAATGTTTGATCCGCCATCAATGGGAGGCTGGGGTTCTTTTGTGGCATTGCAATCTTTTGTAAACGCCTTCTCGGCAAATGACATTCGTAAACAAACCGTAGTTGGGCCTGTGGAAGAGGGGCGTACCTGGCTTGTAAAATTTCATGATCCGGGAGTATCACCCGGAGAAGAAGGCCGTACCAACTGGGTGGTTCTAAGATATGCGGATGTATTGTTGATGCAATCAGAAGCGAAAAACAATCTTAATCCGAGTGATGCTACTAAGTTTGATGGAATAAATAAAATACGCATCAGGGCAGGATTGGGAGGACAGTTGTTGAATTTTACAAATACTCCTACTTCTGATAATTTTATTGATTCATTAGCACATGATAGGATGCTGGAATTGGCTATAGAAGGACACAGACGGTTTGATTTAATAAGGTTTAATAAATATCTTGAAGTGAAAGCTTCACAGGGATTCAATTTGGATCCGACTCGTCTTTTATTTCCTATTCCGCAAACCGAAATGGATATTAATCCAAATTTGGTGCAGAATAAAGGTTATTGATTTGGATGAAATGATTTACTGCGAAAAAGTTAATGCTGAATACTGCTTAATATAGCTGATTTCACAGCAGCTAAGAAATATATTTGACTAACGCAATGGTATATTAAAATTTCGATACGGCCGGTTAATTTTAATGGAAGTGGTGTGCACCACTTCCATTTCTTTACGATTATTGAAATAAATTATATCATTAGATTTGCAGCTATTAGAAAAGCGTAAATCAATATCATTATGCCAAAAAAGGATAGACAGCTTTCAGGGGTAAAAGAGATAGCCAGAAGGGCAAATGTGTCAATCGGTACAGTGGACAGGGTGCTGCATAACAGGAATGGAGTTTCACCAAAAACCCGGGATAAGATTAAAGCGATAATCAAAGAACTGAACTATCAACCTAATTTGCTGGCACGCCGGCTTGCATCAAAAAAAGTAATTCATTTTGCTACTCTTATCCCAACTGTTTCAAAAGATACAAGTTTCTGGTCATTACCATTGCAGGGTATTCTGCGGGCAGAGGCTGAAATTCAGCAGTATAATATTAAAGTTGATAAATATTTTTTTGACCAGGATGATAAAGCATCTTTTGTTAATCAAACCCGGAAAATTCTGAAAGGAAAACCGGATGGTGTAATGTTGTCTCCGGATTTTATTGATGAGTCTACCGCTTTTACTAATAAATGCAGTAAACTGGGTATCCCTTTCGTATTTATGGATTCCGATGTTGAGGGACAAAAAAGTCTGAGCTATATAGGTCCACATTTGTTCGACAGCGGTTACCTGGCTGCAAATCTGGTAAGTTATATTCTGAGGGAAAATGAATCTGTATTATTGTTGAATATATCTCAGAGAATGTATAAGCATCATCATCTGTTAAGAAAGGAAGAAGGTTTCAGGGCTTATTTTACTGACAATTCATTACCTAACAAAATCACTAAAATAGATATCAGGAAGGGTGAAAAGTTGTCTATAGAAAGAGAAATCACATCAGTACTATCAAGGAATAAAGATATACGTCTTGTATTTGTTACTAATTCAAGGGTATCCATCGTAGCTCAGGCACTGAAAAAGCTTAAAAAGAAATACATACTAATCGGTTATGATTTTATAGAGGAAAATATTAAAGCGCTGGTTGACGGAGATATTGATTTTCTTATTTGTCAAAAACCCGGTGAGCAGGCATATAAGGGTGTGATGTCGCTTTACCAGAATATTGTACTTAATGCCCCGGTAGACCGTATGCAGTTTATGCCCATTGATATTATTACAAAAGAAAACTATCAGTTTTATAAGAATTGAGACAGCACACCTGTGAAAGATATTTTTCTGACAATCAGCATTTTCTTTTTTGGACTTAGATTTGGCAATTACAAAATTATTTATTTATTTCGTGTACGTACACACATATAAATATACAGTTAATTATGAATAAATATCTTGTCGCTTTATGGATTATGCTATTCATTATAGCGAACAGGAGTTATGGTAATGAGATGTGGAATAAAGAAAATTTATATAAAGAACCACTGCATATTGTATTTCTGATTTCTGAAGATTCACTTAACTACAATGCCCACATTACGATTCCGGTATTTGCTAAACATTTGGAAGATCAGTATGGCTATAAGGCAACTGTTTTATTGGGATCCGGCGAACGGTCTTCGTTTAGTTTTCAAGGCTTAGATGTTCTTGCAAAAGCAGATCTGCTGGTAATATTCTGTCGTAGAGTAGCGCTTCCGCCGGTGCAATTGAATATGATAAAAAAATACCTTAAGAAAGGTAAACCTGTAATTGGGATACGTACGGCAAATCATGCATTCTCATTTCTTGAAAAGCCTGCTGAAGGATTTAAAGCTTGGCCGGAGTTTGTAGATTCGGTACTTGGATGTAAAAACAGAGGCTATGGCCCGGTATTACCCGGCACAGAAATTTCGATTGTTCCCAAAATGACAGACCATCCTATTCTAAAGAATATTTCACCTCTTCATTGGCATAGCAATGGGAATGTATATCTGGTAGCTCCCTTGTTGGATGAAAAATCTGAAGTACTGTTATTAGGTCGTGTTGATGAAAATGTACAACCCGTTGCCTGGACCAGGAAATTTGAGAAAAGCCGTGTATTTTATACATCAATGGGCTACCCGGATGATTTTGATTTACCTCAGTTCCGACTGCTTTTGATTAACGGGATTCAATGGGCTTTACAAAACGATAATTGAATCTTGATTTAACTATGAAGTAAAATTGAAAGTAAAAATCTATGAACAGTATTAACTCAAAAAAGGAATTCCACGAGCAATTGAAGCAGGAGAAGTGTAAAAGTGCTGACTCAAAGGAAAAAGAAAGCATCGCTGCTATATATTACAATTCAGGATTTGAACTTTCGCATGATACTTACAATGGGATCTGTGCAGCGAGTGACGGATTAATCTATTATGTGTTGTGCTCTGAGTCAATTGAGGAAGGCGGAAAAATGTATTCTTTTGATCCTGCAACTAACGAGATCAGTCTTTGTGGTGATCTTACAGAGGCTTGTGGTGAGAGAGGGCTGAAGACAATCCCCCAGGGTAAGAGCCATGTTAACTTTGTTGAATCAGATGGGAAGCTTTATTTTGGAACGCATATTGGTTATTACAACAATATTGACGGTATGGAGAAAATGGGCATACCTCCAAAAGAGTATAAACCATATCCGGGAGGGCATCTGCTTTCATTTGATTTAAAATCCAGAATGTTTGAAGATTATGGAGTTGTTCCTCACCGTGAAGGTGTACTGACCATGAATATGGATACGCGCAGGAATATTATTTATGGAATTACATGGCCAACAGGTTATTTCTTTAAATATGACTTAAAGACAAATGAAATGAAAGATTTTGGGGGTATTTCTGAAGATGGTGAGAGTGGAATAAATGAAAAGTACCGAACATTGTGCAGGTCTATTGCCATCAATCCGGATACTGGGATAGTTTACTTCAGCACATCAGACGGAATTATTTTTCAGTATGATCCTGCAACAGACCGGCTGGAGCCAATAGTAGAAGACAACCTGAAAAAAGATTATTTCGGACAATATGATCCTTCATCACCAGGCCATATGGGGTATAACTGGCGGCAGGTATTCTGGCACTCAGCCCACAAATCCGTCTATGGCATACATGGAAATTCTGGATATTTTTTCCGTTTCGACCCAGACACGAAAAAGATAGAAGTACTCGACAGAATTACTTCAAAGCCATCACAACGTAGTGGAATGTTCGATTTGTTCAGCTATGGTTATCTTGGTTTGCAGATTGGACATAATCAGCGTACAGTATATTACCTTACGGGTTCACCTATGTATATTAATGGAAAAAGAGTTACAGGTAAGCCATGCACAGCCAAAGGAGAAGCCAGAGGTTTGGAAAACTTACACCTTGTTACTTACGATATTTCAACTCACGAATATCAGGATCATGGGCCAATATATTTTGAAGATGGTTCAGCTCCGTTGTATGTAAATTCCATAGCTGTTGGTTACGACGGGCATATCTATTTCACAGGCAGAGTGCCTGCAAATAACAGAATTAAGACAGACCTGATCTCTATACCAGATCCGTTACTGTGAGGGAATCTTTAGCTAAATAATTTTACAATTAATCAGGAGGCAGGAAGTTAACTTCCTGCCTTTTGGATACTGTAATAATGGACCACCGGTTTATTAAGTTTTGAAATATCAAGGAGAATTTGTTCTGCCTTCCAGTATAGTTCAGCTTCTAAAGGTTTATTAGCAATATAAGCCTTAAACATGTTTGTAAAAAAATTATAGTTATCACTTGTCTTATATTTTTCCATTATTTTAGGAAGTTCAGTTTTTAACTGTTCAACATCTTTAATTCCCTTCATATCTCTGCGATGCTGATATTCCACGTATTTTATTGTCCTTAGTACTCTTTCATTTTTCCAATAGTCTTCAAATCTGTCCAGTACTTTTGTAGCTTGTAAATATTGCGGAGTATTATGGTATCTGGATAAATTAATTCCTTTATTTAATTCGTCTCCACTGAATTTCGCAATTTCTGTTCCGTCAATATGGAGAATATAATTTCCGCTTTTCAAACCTTTCACCTGCAGGATATCTGCATTCAATTCTTTTGTAAAACAAAAAAATGAATCCGGATATACTTCGTCCGGTGAAGGAAAGGGTAATGCTTGGGCACTGGAAGTAAATGATACAGATTCAGGTTTTGCGGTCAATGAATTTATTTCGCAATTTTCTTTTAGTACAACTTCATTTTTGGGGGCATTAATGATAATATGAGATACCTTTTGGTCTGCCTTTTGCATCCGTAAAAATTCTACGGACATTATGAAATATCCCATTTTACTTACATGTAGTCTGTCGTACCCGATTATTGTTTTTGTGGAATCATTTTTTTGAAGTTTACTGTTTATTTCATTCATGACTGTCCAGCAGTCTACTACCGGTAGCGAATATTTTTTCCCCAGCGATTTTAAGTGCTCAGCACATCTTTTAAGGTTATTGTTGATCCCCGGGTAACTGGGTATAGATGACTTAACGACTTCGTCAACGATAGTAGGAGTTTGTAAAATTACTTTGATATTATGAGCAAGTAATTTTTCTACAATAAGATCAGTATTCTTCATCCAGTGTTGTACAGCTTCTTCCTGACGTTCTTTTATACCGGGTTCATTTTGTCTTTCTGCTAAATATAAAGAAGGACGAAGATCATTCTCTTCAATCATAGTCACACACCAGGTTGGGCGATTAATTAATATATCATCATCTAAACGGGTTAATATTTCATCAGTTACTTCTCCGGAAATACCGCAATTAAAGAAATGCAGGTTCTTCGCCGGGTATCTTGTTGCATAAAATAAATTGGTATAATGAAAACAACCACCGTTCATAGCTATACTGCTGCCAATAAAGCATATCCGGTCGCCGTCTTTGAACAGGTTTTGCTGGGCATTACAGAGTTGTATCCAGCCAAATAGTATGATAGCAGGCAGGCAGAAATATTTTTTCATGTTGTTCTGGATGTGATTTATTGTTTAGAGTTTCAGAAGCTTTTTTGCATTTTCATAAAGTATTTTTCTCTCAATAGCTTTACTGGGAGAAATCTTGCGAAGAAGTTGTATTGTCTTAGCCCCTGCACAATTATTTTCTACTTTAGCGGTAGTATCCCAGCAATCGCTGCCAAAGAGTAACTTATCCTGGTGTCTGGTTAAAAAACCCTTTGCGTGCTCAGTATCTCTGTTAAGTGAATTAAATCCGGATCCTGCCGAAAGGTCGCCCCACACATTAGGATAATCAAGCAACCTGTCTGTTAATCCGCCGGGGGTTACTTTGGTAGTCGGATACCAGTTATTATCATCAGTCTGGTTCTTGTCAATATGTGCCCACCATGTTTGTGCATGCCCAATAAAATTTACATGCTTGTATTTTTTCACCATTTTTTCAAACCTTTCAAAACTGCGGTTGTAGGTATTATAGAGCCAATGCATTAATACAGGTACATCATACTTATCAGCAAGCCTGTATATTTGCTGCATTGCAGGAGAATCGCATTCCACTCCAAATTTCGATTCACCAATCATTTTTGCTCCTAGTTTAAGATACTTTTCAATTTCGTCAATGGCACCGGGTAAATCAGGAATTTCGTTTGCAGCAAACAGAAATTCACCGGGGTAGCGCTGGGCAAGTGCATAGGCATCTTCATTAGGACCGATACTGCACTCTAATCCGTTTGCCAGCCCAAAATAGGTAGAGCCATAAGTTTTGGGATGTCCTGCCGGTTGCAGTACGGTTATTGATATACCAAGGGCGCGTTGATGAGCCACCAGGTCATCATCCGCCCGCTTATAGTAATTGGTATGCTGGTGAATATCAATAATTGGCTCAGCATCTTCATTTTTGACAATAGTCCTATTGTTATAGCTGTTTAACGACAAAAGCGAAGGCGCTAAAAATGCACCAGCTCCCAGTTTGGCATTTTGAAAAATAAAATTTCTTCTTGATAGTGGTTTTGTAGCCATTTTTTTCTGTGAAAATAGTATTATTTTCGTGTACGTAAACATTTATTTTCTTCATCTGAAAAGCCCGGTTTGCCCGGTTATAGTTTGTTATGTCAGAAAAAGAATTTTCCCGTCGCGATTTTCTCAGGTATAATTCCGTTGCAGGATTAGGCCTGTTACTGCCAGGTGGCCTTTCTTCATCACCTTTAAATAATATGTCTATGAGTACTGATAAACCCGCTTTACTGGGCGGAAAACCCGTATTTGACAGAGAATGGCCTAAATGGCCCCAGTGGATTCCTGAAGAAGATGAAAAAGCCGTTATTGATGTTTTACGCAGTGGAGTTTGGTCAAGGAAGAATGTGGTGACTGAATTTGAAAATAAATGGGCAGCAATAGTAGGTGCAAAACGCTGCCTTGCAGTGGTAAATGGTACCAATGCACTGGTTGTTTCTTTAATTGAAAATAATATAGGTGCAGGAGATGAAGTTTTAATAGCTACCTACACTTTTATTGCAACACCGGTTTCTGTGCTTACTGTTGGTGCCATGCCGGTTTTTGTGGATACCGATCCTGAAACATTTCAGATTGATGTTTCTAAAATTGAACAGAAAATTACACCGCGTACGAAAGCCATTATGCCTGTTCATCTTGCGGGTTTACCTGCCGATATGGATGCGATAATGAAGATAGCAGCAAAGCATAAGCTGATAGTCATTGAAGATGCCTGTCAGGCTCACCTTGCAGAATATAATAATAAAAAGGTAGGTACTATCGGGCATGCCGGATGCTTCAGTTTTCAAAATTCAAAAAACCTGCCTATAGGAGAGGGAGGAGCTATTGTAAGTGATGATGAGGCTTTTATTGACCGCTGTTTCGCCTATCATAATTTTGGAAACGGATTTGGAAGTGTTAAACCCCGTAAAAACGAAAGTGGTGTGCTTATAAGAGGAAATAAATTGAGATTGACCGAATATCAGGCTGCTATTGGTTTATCGCAGATAAAAAGGCTGGAAGAACAAACAAAAAGGAGAACTGAAAGTGCTGATCTTTTAAGATCAGAATTGCCAAAGATACCGGGAATAATTCCGGTAAAATTGGAAAAAGGTGTTACAAGAGGCGCCTATCACCTTTTCCCCTTCCGTTATAAAAAAGAAGAATTTAATGGCATGCCAAGATCAAGATTTATGGAGGCCCTCAATGCTGAAGGTGTAACTTGTTACGGAGGGTATGAACCACTTAATACTATGCCTTACCTTGAGGATACTTTTAAGTCAAAAAATTTTATTAGATCATATTCCAAAGAAGCACTGGATATTGCAAGATACAGGCAAAGGAATATGTGTCCTGAAAACGATAAGCTCTGCCAGGAGGCAGTTTGGTTGCCTCAATATGTGCTGCTTGCAGATAAACCTGAGATTACAAAAATTGTAGAGGCAATTCATAAGATTTATGTCAATGCAAAAAAACTAAATCAGTAACCGGAATTGTGATTTGATTATAAAAGGGTATATGCTTTTAAACTTGGAGTGATGAGATACAATAGATATGTTTTTCTCGTCTTTACTGTAATTTTTTCTATTCATCTCATTGCGCAGGAGAACGGTAATGACATTTTATTTAAGAATGGTGACAGGGTTTGTTTTATTGGAAATAGTATTACTGCTAACGGACAATTCTGCAATTTTATCAGCCTGTATTATGCAACAAGATTTCCTGATCAGAAAGTTAGGTTTTTCAATTGCGGTATTTCCGGAAATACTGCAACAGGGGTAATCAAAAGATTGGATAAGGATATTTTAATACATCACCCTACCTGGTCAATCATAATGCTGGGTATGAATGATGTGAGCCGAAGCTTATATGCTCCTGGCAGTGATACTATACAGGGAATAAAGGAAAAAAGACAGGGCGCTTTGGATAACTATAAAAAAAATCTTGAGTCAATAATCAATACCCTGCTACATAAAAATAGCAAAGTCATTCTCCAAAAACCATCTATATACGATCAGACCGGGTTATTGAAAGCAACAAATGAATTTGGGGTAAATGATGCGTTAGGTATATGTTGTACGTACATTGATGAACTGGCTGGGAGATATAATCTGCCCGTTGTTGATTACTGGTCAATTCTTGGCAATGTAAACCAGACCATCCAGAAGAAAGACCCCACTGCAACAATTATTGGAGCTGACAGGGTGCATCCGGGAGTGCCGGGACATTTTATTATGGCTTACCAGTTTTTGAGGTCTACTCTTAAGCCTGCAGTTGTTTCTCTTGCAAAAATAGATGCAACTAAAAAAAATATTCATTGGGATAATTGCGATATAAAAGATTTTGGTAAAAAGAAGTCTGATATCCGTTTCCTGTGCAGGTTAAAGAGCTTCCCTTATCCGGTTAAAAACGAAGCTGTTCCTGCATTGGAATATATTCCTTTTACTGACGAATATAATCAGCAGATACTTCAGATAAAAGGAGCAAAAAAAGGCGAATATGAATTATTGATAGATAGTATTCCGGTAGGGAAATTCACTTCTGAACAATTGAACTATGGCATTAATCTTGCCCTCTTAAAACAATCACCCCAGTATAAGCAATCCGAAAAGCTACTTTTACTTTTCGAACAATATCTCAAATCAGAACGCGATATCAGATCATTGCGAATGGTGGAATTTGATTTTTTGCAGAATACAAATGCTACCGGTTTAGATTCCATAAAAAATTTCCTTGATCATCTCTTGTCTACTCAATACGCACAATCAAAGTATCGCAATTATTATAAGAGCCAGTTTGATCATTATATTCAGGCCAAAGCTAATGAGGGAAATTTACAGAGCATCCTGGAAACAACTTTTAAGCAGATTTATGAAATGAAAACAACCTTTCATTTATTTGAAATTGTAAAAATAAAATAGCAAAATGAAACGCAGAGAAATGTTATCAAAATTAGCCCTGTTAAGTACGCCTTTAATATCTGTTACAAAAACCGGATGGGCTTTGGAAACAAATATTACCGGAACCCGGCAACGGGAATTTGGAGCTGAAAAGGACTGGTTTTTAAAAAAGCGTTTTGGCATGTTTGTGCATTGGGGGTTATATGCAATTCCTGCATGGCATGAGCAATATCAGTGGAGGGCAGGCGTGTCCCGCGCAGAGTATTCAAAACTCATTCATGAATTCAATCCCCAAAAATTTTCGGCTGATAAATGGCTTGATCTGTTACAGGATGCAGGTATGGAATACCTGACATTTACCACTAAACACCACGATGGTTTTTGTATGTGGGATACTGCACAAACTGATTTTAATATAATGAGAACTCCGTATAAAGCTGATATACTGCGAAAACTTGCCGACGCCTGTCATGCAAGAAAGATTCCTCTCTGCCTTTACTATTCCATTGCAGATTGGCATCACAGGAATTATCCGAATATGGGCCGGCACCATGAATTATTGAAACCCGAAATTGGTGACCAGCCCGACTGGCAGAAGTATATGGAATTTCTGAAGGCGCAGGTAAAAGAACTTTGCAGTAATTATGGTGAAATTCATGGATTCTGGTGGGATATGAATGTTCCGGAATATAAAGATCCATCAGTGAATGCCATGATAAGAAAGTTACAGCCCAATATCATGATTAATAACAGAGGGTTTGACGAAGGTGATTTTGGAACTCCTGAACGTGATTATGGTCCTGCTCAAAAAGACGGGAAGCCATTCAGCAGGCCAACAGAGGCCTGCCAGTCTGTGGGCAGCCTGAGCTGGGGATATAAAAAAGATGAAGAATATTTTTCTGATAAATATTTAATGAACAGTATTGATCGCTATTTATCATTAGGTGCGAATTATTTACTGAACATAGGGCCTGACGCTGAAGGACAGATGCCCGAAAAATCTTCTGCTATTCTGCGAAGGATTGGTAAATGGTATTCTTCAATAAAAGAATCTTATACAGATGTTGCACTGTCTTCACTGATCAGTGATAAGAGTGTATCCCTGACGAGGAGGAAGAACATCCTGTATATTCATTTTAATTCAGGACTGAACAAGGACGGATTTTCACTTAAACCAATAAACAAGCTCCCTGTAAATGCAGTACTATTAAATAATGGAAAGCCTGTTACCTGTGTCTTAACCAATATACCCGGTGATTATCCTGATAAAACACCTTACCTGCGATTGCATGATTTGCCGGTTAATGAACTATCTGATACGATGCTTGTAGTAAAGCTGGAGTTTGATAGTGCTATTTAGTATTATTAAATGCCCAAATCAGATCAGTAAAAACATTTGCTGAAATAGTAATCAGTTTTTTCCCTTCCAGTCGGGAGGGAGATACAAACTCCAGACTTCACTGTTTAACAGATAATCGGGTTCAGATGCTCCGCCTGCTACCCACAATTTATCATTAAATACAAAAGTTGAATGTTCGTGTCTTTTTTGCCATTGATGATTTGATTTATATTCAGTCCAGTGCTTACCATCTTTTGAATACCACACATCCCCGTAGTTTCCTTTTTCTTTTGACCAGCCACCCAATATCCATATATGCCCGCGGTAAACTGCGCTTGAAAACCAAAGCCTGGGTTCCCATTCGGCAGAGCTTGTTACCTGTGTCCATTTAATACCATCTTCTGAACACCATACATCATTAGTTGGAATAGCATTTGGCTGACGGCTTCCGCCGCCCATGATCCAAATTTTGTTATTAAATACTACTACTTGTGCATGTGCCCTTTTTGACCAGGGGGCATTTACAGTTTCCAACTGCCAGTTTTTTCCATCAGTAGAAGACCAAACGTCATTCATTAAAGTGGAGTCGTTATTCCGGTAAAAGTTATTTGTTCCCCCTAATACCCACATTTTATTTTTAAATACGGCGAAGCCCGGGGAAAGCCTTGGGCTCCACCCTGCATTATTGGTTACTAAGTCCCATGTTATTCCATCAGCAGATGACCAGACTTTATTGCTGCATTCTGTACCAGGCACACTTCTTCCACCCATGATCCACATTTTATTTTTATATACCAACGATACCGGCAGGTCACTTTGCACCCAGGGTGCCTTATCCAAAACAAGTTTCCAGTTTTTTCCATCTTTCGATTTCCAGACATCCTTAAAGTTGGGGGTTTCAGGAGTATCCCATCCTCCCAGAATCCACATCTGATTTTTAAATACAAATTCACCCTGTGAATCGCGTGGCGCCCAGGGAGCCTTATGCGTTTCTTCTGTCCATTGTTGTTGTGCGTAGGAGGCAATGTTTAGTAATATACCTGTGATTGCAAAGAGTGTCCCTTTTTTCATATTCCTGAGTCTTAATTGTGCGGGTCTGTAAAAATACTAAAAACGTGTACGGTAACAATCATTTTTTTCATGCAAAAACTATATTTTCGTGTCCGTTAACGTTAATGTAAAAATAGTTCGCTTCTGCATTAATATTTCCCTCATCTGAAATTTTTTGCAAATAATTCATACAGCTATAAAATGATTTTCGAAAGCAAAGTACAATTGATAGAAGGACAGTCCCCCCTTGAATTTTTACCAAGATTATCAGATTATTTAAATGGCCCTAAAATATATATAAAGAGAGATGATGTAATCGGAAGAAGTAGTGGAGGAAATAAGTTTAGGAAATATGAACGGATTATTGGTAATGCTATTTCAAATAATTGCGACACACTAATTATCGCCGGACATTACCAGTCAAATGCGGCAAGAGGATTAGTGGGTGCAGCCTGTCAGTTGGGTTTGCAGTCAGTTGTTGTTTGCAAAGACCTGATCCCGAATCAGAATACTACTTTTTTAAAAAATGGGAATGCCTTATTGATGAATATTATGGGAGCCAAAATCGTTCAAATAAATAAAGAGGATGATTATACATTGGCGATGAATATTGTTGCCAGACAAATAAAAAAAGCCGGCGGAAGACCCTATATTATTCCTTTTGGTGGCTCAAATGTATTGGGCTCTCTGGGTTATGCAGACTGTGTGGATGAATTGTATGAGCAAAGTCAAACACTATCAATAAATTTTCCGGAATATATTTTCACTGCTATGGGAAGTGGTGGAACACAGGCGGGTTTGATTTCCGGAATTTTAAGAAAAAATATACCATCAAAAGTTGTTGGGATTAGTGTTTTACATAAAAAAGAAGAAGCAGAAAAAATCGTTAGGGACTTAACCATCCAAACATTGACAGAATTAAAGATCAATATAACACCCGATAAATTTATAAATATTGATGATACATTTATTGGAGAAGGATATGGAATTACAACTCCTGAAAGTATTGAAACCATACAATTGCTGGCAAGACTGGAGGGAATTTTCCTCTGCCCGGTATATACTGCAAAAGCGATGACAGGATTGCTGACATATATTCGTACAAGCAAAATAAGGAAAAATGAATCTGTGGTATTTCTTCATTCCGGAGGTTCGCCTTTGTTATTTGCTTATTATGATAAGTTTTTTAATTGAAAGCCGGATATAATCTTTTGTGTTTACCATCCATTCGATCTATACGACAATCGAAAATGCAAAGTATATATTACACGTCACAAAAAAATCCGGATATTTGATTAACATATCAAAAAGAATCATGAACAAGCCTCTTATTTCTATCGTCAACTCAAGCACATTTGGAAAGCATTTTACTGAACATATAGAAACCCTTGAGCAATTTGCTGATTTAGTGCATATCACTGTTCCTGCAGATATAGATGCTGATTCACTTGCTGAAAAAATAAAGGATTCTGATGGCATCATAGCCAGTGTTACGCCTAAGTTCCCACGCAAGACTTTGGAGCAATGTAAAAAACTTATACTATTAGCCCGCCATGGAATAGGCTGCGATAATGTAGACCTGCAGGCTGCCACTGAGCTTGGTATTGCCGTATCAAGAGTAAAAGGAGTAGTGGAAAGAGAAGCGGTGGCAGAATATGCCATTGCGTTGTTAATGGCAGCATCACGACGGGTACCTGAGGGTTTGCTTGCAGTAAAGAACAGTGATTGGGCCAGTCGCTACAGGATGATAGGAATGGAACTACACGGTAAAACGATTGGCATTATCGGTTTGGGAAATATTGGATCACGTTCCGCTGAAATATTATCAAAAGGATTTGGTGCAAATGTGATTGCCACAGACCCCTATATTGATAAAGAAAGGTTCAAACAATTTAATGCAAGAGAAGTAAGCTTTGATGAATTGATCCGGAGCTCAAATGCAATTTTGTTTCACTGCCCACTTACTTCTGAAACTAATCGGATGCTGGGCAAAGAACAATTTTCAGTTTTAAAAAAAGGGGTTGTGCTGGTAAATACCTGCAGGGGTGAACTTGTAGATGAAGATGCTTTATACCATGCACTGCAGCATGGATATTTGGGCGCTTATGCAACGGATGTAGTGGAGGGTGAGCCGGTGGATGGCAACCACCGTCTGGCGAAACTTGATAATGTAATTATTACTCCGCATCTCGGTGGTTATTCCTGGGAATCATTGCGTGGTATGGGACAAACCTGTGTGGATGATATGGTGGCTATTTTTCAGAAAGGAGGGACAGGAGGGGAGTTGGCTAATCCTGAAGTTTTAAATAGCAATTACAGGAAATGGCATTAACACTGGCAATAGACCTGGGCACTTCTAACTTAAAAGTAGGGCTGATAAATGAACAGGGGGAAATACTGTTTTCACAGGCATCAGCAATATCCACTGTCAGCAATGAGGCGGGAAGCGCAGAACATGATCCGGAAGCTCTTAAAAATCTTGTGATCGCCCTTTGCAAAAAAGTGCTGAAAGATGAATATAAAGACCAGGTTGAATTTATCATCTCATCCACATATCAGTTTGGATTGATGATGATGGATGAGCATAGGAAACCACTTTCAGGTATCACTTTGCTCTCTGATATCCGTTCACAACATACCTTTTCTGATTTTGTGTCACTGTATGCAGATGAAGATATTTATTATAAAACAGGCTGTCCGCTCATCAGTCAGTATGTGCTGCCACGTTTATTTTATTTTTCACAGAAGAAGCAGGAGCTTTTTAAAAATGTACGATACTTTGCCGACAGCAAATCTTTTTTGTTTGAATGGCTTACGGGGGAATGGGTAACGGATATGAGCACTGCGGCTGCAACACAGTTTTTTAATGCACATCATTATCAATGGGACGAGGGACTGCTCTCAAAACTTAATCTTGCTGCCGGTCAGTTTCCGCCTGCATTAGATGGTACTGCATATATGGCGCCGTTGAAGAAAGAAATAGGCAGAATACTTGGATTAAATAAAAATGTTCGGGTAGTGCTGGGTGTGTATGATGGTGCTGTATTAGGTATAGGGCTTAGCGGACTTGCAGCAAATGTAGGTATAGTAAATGTAGGCACCACAGCAATGTTACGTATACCTGGAAACAAACCGGTATTTGATAAGAGTGAAAACAAACGTATACAGGCTTATGCTCTTCATAAAAATCAATTTTTGAATGGCGGCGCTCTTAACAATGCAGCGCTGCCATTGGACTGGATGAGGAATAACCTCTTTGATATCAACCCACAGGATCCGGCTTTGCTTCAGATGAGTAAGGATCCGCCGCTGATAGCGCTACCTTACCTGACAGGTGAACGCGACTCGCAGGTCGGTCCTTTTGCTTCTGGGGTTTTCTTTGGTGTGCGGCGGCATCACTCAAGGGTTGATTTTGTTCGCTCCGTACTGATGGGTGTAGCTTATTCTCTGCGATACATTTATGATGCTCTGAGTGAAAACAACCTGCATATAAATGAAATAAGAATGGGTGGTGGCGGTGTTAATATACAGGTGTGGCCTCAAATATTTGCAGACATTCTTGGGGTACCGGTTACCCTTACTGCCGGTAAAGAAATGGCGCAGGTGGGTAATGCTATGCTGGCCTTTACAGCCGGGGGCATATTTAAAGACCTGGAAGATGCCTCTCAAAATATTTTGAAAGAGGGCAGGAGAATTGAACCGGATGAGAGTTCTGTGAAAATCCATAATGAACATTATCGGTTTTTCAAAAAGCTCAGGGAAAACCTCGGTCCATTATATCAGGAGCATGCTGCACTTAGATATTGATAAGGTCAAAACTATGGAGATAACAATTTTTGGTATTCATTCAGTTAATAAAAAACGTACCCTTCATAGTCATATCTCAGAACTTGCACAGGTTTGCAGCAGTGGTATTGTGTGATGGCTGACCAGGTGCCTGGGTGTTACTTATTTTGCAATAGTAGCAGGTGTATTTAATATAAGTAACAACAAGGCTGTAGGACTGGTACAAAACAATGCAATCAAAACTACGCCAGGGAGAGTATAATGCAGTCTTATCATTTTTATGTTGAGCATGCTTATTCTGGAACAGGAAATTATTTAGTGTCTATTATTATCATCTTTATATTATTTTCCTTCGCCGCCACGTCTCCCCCATATATAAAAGTTGATGATTAGCACATAGTTTAATGGGACGTGGCGAACAAGTTATTAGTTGTATATTAGTATTACACAAGGTTTCCCTTGTTTGTCGCGACGGGGTCTTCACGCTCAGGTGATGTGCGAAGCGT
>JBDHYJ010000050.1:0-36279 GCA_039811345.1 Chitinophagaceae bacterium | reverse complement strand
TGGGCTGTGGGCATTGAGCTGAATGCGTTTGGCTGAATGCTGAAAGCTCATAGCTGATAGCCCATAGCCCATAACTCATAGCTTTTTAACAATTTAAAATTCATTTTCGCATGTCGTCAAGAACTGAGATTGCATCATTGGGAGAATTTGGTTTGATAGATCATCTTACTCGTAACAACGAAACACGAAATGCATCTACGGTGGTAAGTGTAGGAGATGATGCTGCTGTACTTGATCATTTTGGGAAACAGATAGTGGTTACCACAGATCTTTTAATAGAAGGCGTACATTTCGATCTTGTGTATACTCCACTTACACACCTGGGTTATAAAGCTGTGATTGTAAACCTCAGTGACGTATATGCCATGAATGCCACGCCTACACAGGTAACGGTAAGCATCGGTATCAGCAATCGCTTTAGTGTGGAAGCGCTTGAAGAATTTTATGAAGGTGTGTATGCTGCATGTCAGAAATATAATGTTGACCTGGTAGGCGGAGATACTACTACTTCCAATAAGGGATTTATAATTAGTGTAACGGCAATTGGCGAAGTGACGGAGGGACGTTTCGTAAAACGTGATGGTGCTAAAAAAGGCGACCTGATTTGTGTAAGCGGCGACCTGGGTGCTGCTTATCTCGGACTTTTACTTATGGAACGTGAAAAGAAAATTTTCCTGGAGAGTCCATCGGTGCAGCCCGACCTCGAAGGTCAGGACTATATTTTGCGCCGCCTGCTGAAGCCTGAAGCCCGTAAGGATATTGTGGAGTTTTTGGAGAAAAATGATATCCTACCCACAAGTATGATGGATGTCAGCGATGGATTGAGCAGTGAAGTTTTGCATATATGCAAACAAAGTAATACCGGTTGCTTATTATATGAAGATAAGCTACCTATTGCAGATCAATCGCGGGAGTTTGCCTTTAAACTGGAGCTTGACCCTACGGCCTGCGCCCTGAGTGGCGGAGAAGATTATGAATTGCTTTTTACAATTGATCAAAAAGAATATGACAAGATTGTTCTAAACGAGCAAATCAGCGTTATTGGATATATCACCGAACCCGGGGAAGGGGCACATATTATCACCCGGTCGGGGAAAAAACATGCTATTACGGCACAGGGCTGGAATGCATTCAAATAATGATATCACTAATGGGAGCAATGACGAAGAGGCTGTTCTATGGATTTGTAATTTTTGTTTTTGTACAAACTATTGCAGGCTGCAGCATTAATGCAAAGCTTTATTCTCCACAAAAAAAATTCTCCCCGGCAGATCTCAGGAAGGATTACAGCATTTTGCGCGAAATTCTTGAAAAGTTTCATCCTGCATTATATTGGTATACGCCAAAAGATAGTATGGATTATTACTTTGACAGGTATTACTCTGCTATTAATGATTCCATGACAAGACAGGAATTTGGGTTTCAGATACTGGCTCCTACTACTACAATGATCCATTGTGGTCATACCAGTTTTAATTATCCCAAACAATACAATCGCCAGATCAGGGAACATGCACAACCATCGTTTCCCCTGTTTATGAAAATATGGCCGGATACGATGGTGATAACCCGCAACCTAAATAAAAAGGACAGTTTATTAAAGAAAGGTACTATTATAACAAGTATCAATGGGCTCAATGAAAAAAAACTGACTGATACCCTATTTCGCTATATGCCTACAGACGGATATGCTGAAAATGTAAACTATGTAAGATTAAGCGCAGCATTTCCCTATTACCATCGTAATATACTGGGACTGTCGAAAAAATATTCGGTAGGGTATATTGACAGTCTCGGGAGGAAGCAAACAACAGAAGTACCTGTATTCGACCCCTCTAACGACAGCCTCCTTAAAGCTTTTATCCACTCCCGTAATAAACAGGTAGATCCCGATGAGAAACCTGAAAAGTGGGCGCGTATCAGGTCTTTAAAAATCAATTATACGGATAGTGTGGCGGTTATGGAAATAAACAGCTTTACCGGAGGTAGGTTGCCTACATTTTTCAAAAAGAGTTTCAGAAAACTTCGCAGAAAACAAATAGGTAACCTGGTTATTGATATACGGGGCAATGGTGGTGGCAATGTAAGCAATTATATTGCACTTACACGATATATAAGGAATACAGATTTTAAGGCCTGTGATACCATGTATGCTAATCACAACAGTCTGGGTCATTACAAAAAATATTTTAAGTCCGGGCTTTTCAATTCCTTACTGCTGTTTTTTGTCACCAGGAAAGAAGCCGATGGCAAATATCATTTCAGGTACTGGGAAAAGCATATATTTCACCCCAGGCGCAAAAATCATTTTTCTGGAAATGTATATGTGCTGATCAATGGTCCTACTTTTTCAGCTTCTACTTTGTTTGCAAGCGCAGTAAAAGGACAGCCTAATGTAACCCTGCTTGGCGAAGAAGCCGGCGGTGGCTGGTATGGCAACAGCGGCATCCGTATCCCTGATGTCGTTTTGCCCCATACCGGATTAAAAGTAAGGCTTCCATTATTTCGTATAGTGCAATACAATCATATTGACGCTGAAAAAGGTAATGGAGTAATGCCTGATATATATGTGCCACCTACCGTGGAAAATGTGAGAAAAGATATAGACGGGAAGATGAATAAAGTGATGGAGATAATCAAACAGGAGAAAAAATAATAACAACTTATCTAAAAAAATATGTAGTTTCACACCCTCTTAGCATACCCATATCCCCTGATATATCTCTTCAATTAATCTCCTCTTAGAAAAACATTTTTAGTATTACCTCTGTATACTAAGCTGATTGTATGCAATACCACCGCATAGTTGCTATATGCTATGTATTACTCCAAGATCCCTAAATCAAAAGGTCATGATATTTAAATTTACCCTTATCTTATTATCGGCGATACTGCCGGCATCAATCATTGCGCAAAATGTAAACTTAGTTCACAAAGCAGATTTACCTACTCCCACATTAGATGAAATAAGCGGTATTATTCACTGGAATGGGAAATTGTATGGAATTGAAGATAGTGGTAATGATCCAGTCATTTTTGAAATTGATTCAACTGACGGACATATTACTAAAACTATTACCCTGGATGGCATTACTAACCACGACTGGGAAGACCTTACCCAGGATGATAATTATATCTACATCGGGGATTTTGGAAACAATATTGATGGCAGCCGCAAAGACCTCAAATTTTATAAAGTACCTAAGCAGTCAATTTCAAGTGTTACCGGAAGTTCGGGTACAGTAGCACAAAGCGATATTCAAATCATCAATTTTTCTTACCCGGATCAAACCACTTTTTGTCCGGATGATTTTCCCTGTACCAGCAATAACACACAATTTGACTGTGAAGCTGTAATTTATGATAATGGGAAACTTCATTTGTTTACAAAAAACTGGGTTACATCTAATACTGTCCACTATACTATACCGGTAACTGCAGGCACCTATACAGCTACAAAATTAGACAACCTTGCCACGGATGGTGTTCTCATCACCGGGGCAACAAAACTTAATGAAAATATTGTTGCACTGCTGGGATATAATCCTCCCGGTATAAATGAAAGAGGCTGGATTTGGTTAATTACCGGTTTCACAAGTATGGACAATCTTTTTACCACTGCTACAAAAAAACAGAAACTGGATCTTGGTACTATTTTATACACTGGGCAGATTGAAGGTATAGCAGCAGTAAAACAAACCAGAGTACTTATAACAAATGAACGCATAAGTAGTCCGTTTATAATAAAAGCTAAATTGGTTGGAGCCGATTTGCAGGAATATATTACCAACGATCTCCTGCCGGCAGGTATCACCAATTTTGCCACCCATCTTTCGGATAAAACAGTAAATCTTAGCTGGGAATATAATGAACCAGACGCCGGCTATTTTGAAATACAAGTATCAGCATCAGGGAATAATGATGATTTTACAAGCATTGGCAAAATAAACATTGCTAATACATATCCTGCCGTCTACCGGTTTACTGATAAAAGCAGCAATGGATTTTCAGGAGTAAAATACTATCGTATAAAGATTGTTACGCTCAACAACCAGGTATTCTACAGTAAAATAATACCGGTACGAAAAAATAATGGCAATGCCTTTAATCTGCTGGCTGCCCCATCGCCATTTAAAGACAAACTGGTGATCAGTTTTTACAGTGATATCAAACAAGTAGTTCAGCTAAGTATAACGGATATATATGGACGAAAAATTCAAAACCATCTGTTGCAATGCCTGCCCGGGAAATACAATTACAGTATAGATGGGTTAGCCGGTTTGAGCAGTGGAGTATATATTATTACCGCAAGAACAAAAGAAAATCTATTCGTCCGTAAGGTATTAAAGCAATAATAGTAAACAATACTTAATCATTAGTGATCACCTGATTCACATTGAGTGCATCATCAAAAACCACAAAATCAGCAGTAAAACCTTTTGCTATTTTGCCCAATAATTTATTATCCTTAAGCAATTGAGCGGGATAGGTAGAAGCCATACGTAACGCTTCGTCCAGGGAAATGCCACAGTAATTAACTGCATTACTTACAGACCTCATCATAGTTAAAGCTGAGCCAGACAATGTACCATTCGGCAATGTGTAGCGGTCACCTGTAAAGACATGCTGATAAGCGCCTTCTGAAGTTGAGGTAACGGCATCGGTAATAAAAAATAATCGTTCACCCATAATTTTTTTGCTGATACTTACAGCAGCAAAGTCTACATGTATTCCATCGGTCACTATACTTGCTTTTACCCTATCGTCATTATACAGCGCACCTACCATCCCCGGTGCACGGCTCTGAAGTGGCGACATGGCATTAAACAAATGTGTAGCAGTTGGAATACCGGCAGCAAATTTGTCTCTTGCCTCTTCATAAGTGGCATTGGTATGACCTGCCGAAACTATGATATCATTTTGCAGCAGCAGTTCAATAACTTCCAAATCACAAACTTCAGGAGCAAGCGTCATCATCTTAAGCACATCACGACCCTGATCAAGCAGCATTTTTACCTCAGCTATCGTTGGCTTCTTTATACAGTTTGCAATATGTGCTCCTTTTTTCTCAGGATTAATATAGGGACCTTCAAGGTGCAGTCCTAACAATCCTTTGCCACCCTGCTCCCAATACCTTCTTACTATTTCCATTCCTTTCAGAAAAATTTCAATGGTATTGGTTGCCATTGTAATCATAAATTGGGTACAACCACCATTCAGACAATACTCATATGTAGCCTGTATGGATGGCACATCAAGGTTTGCAGAAAATAATTTTCCATTGCCACCGTATATCTGCAGATCTATAAAGGCTGGAGCAATATTTAATCCACCAAGATCCTTTATTACATATTCGGATCCAATATTATTGCTGTCTACTATATCTTCAATCACTCCGTCTGCTATAAGAATAGCTTTGCCGGTTAATTTGTTTTCAGAAGTATATATCGTTCCATTAGTATAAGCAGTCTTCATTGAAAATGATATTTATTGTGGATCTATTAAAAAATGATCTGCATCTTTCCAGAAAGGAAATGAACTGCGGATTGAGGATAAATGTTCTTTCTGCAAAACAGTGGTATGGCATTCATCTTTATCTCCGGCAGTATAAATAATCTCACCGAGGGGATCAATGATCATACTGTCGCCACTATGATAAATACCATTACCGTCATTACCAATCCGGTTAACACCTGCAACATAACATTGATTTTCTATAGCCCTTGCAGTCAGCAGTGTTTTCCAGGCATGGCTTCTTGCTTGGGGCCAGTTGGCAACATAAATGATAACATCATATTCCGGAGTTGCTTCATCACCGGGTATAATTTGCTGTCTTACCCATACCGGGAAACGAAGGTCATAACACACCTGAAGATTGATCTTCCATCCTTTTACTGATGCAATAAGTCTTTTATTCCCTGCAGTAAATTGTTGATGCTCGCCGGCATAAGCAAAGCGGTGACGCTTGTCGTAGCTACCATACCGGCCATCGGGGAGCATCCAAATCAACCGGTTAAAATAATTTCCGTTTTCTTCAACAATTAAACTGCCGGTTAGTATTATTTTCTTCTCCATTGCTACCCTTTTCATCCAGGCAACAGTGCTGCCTTCCATTGTTTCTGCAAGCCGTTGCGGATGCATACTGAAACCGGTATTAAACATTTCGGGAAGCACCACAATCTCGGTGTGAGATTTTATGCTGTTGATTTTGTCTTCCAGCATAGCAAGATTGACGGCTTTATCTTCCCAATGCAGATTTGTTTGAATGGATGTTATGGATAATGAAGACATAAAAAAACCGGCAATCCTGTTAGTGGTTACCGGTTGCAAAATAAGATATTTCTGGTAAGGTGTGAGGTAGAAGGTGTAGGGTGTAAGGTGTAAGGTATGTGAGGTGTAAGTGTCACATTTACTCTAAACAGTTTTTTATTTCTCGTTTGCCGTTTGATGTTTGTCGTTTACCGATTTGCCTACCTATATCTTTTCTTCTTCCTGCTAATTCATTCCTGCATTGTTAATAAAATCTACCAGTGCTGCAGTATTTTTCAGATTGAGTTTTTTGAGGATATTATGACGATGTACCTCAACGGTTTTAAGGGTAATTTCAAGTTGTTGGGCTATTTCACGGGATGATTGACCTTGCCTGATCAGGTTTATGATTTCCACTTCCCGTTGCGAAAGAAGGTTAACATCCGGCTTTTCATTTTCCTCCAGTATTTGTTCTGAAAGAATAGTTTTTACTTCGTTGCATATATATTTACTTCCTCTCACAACTTCACTAATGGCCGTGAACATTTCTTCTTTAGACGAATTTTTTGTGATATAACCCACAGCTCCCATCTGCAGCATTTTTTTTGCATAAGCCGGCTGTGAATGCATGGATACACCAATAATTTTTGAATTCGGGGAAATTTTACGTATTTCTTTTGTAGCATCAAACCCGTTCATCGGACTCATGTTGATATCCATTAAGATAACATCAGGATGATAGTTGCCGGAAAGTTCAATAGCTGATTGCCCGGTATCAGTTTCTGCAATCACCTGAAAACGTTCATCACTGTTTAAAATGAATGACCAGGTATCCCTGATTAATTTATGGTCATCTACAATTAAGATTGTTACTTTTTTTTCAATTGACGTTGGATTGTGTGTGAACATTGGGACAAGGTTTTAATTGTAAAATACTAGCAATACATCTAAAAACATATACATGCTATATCTTAAAGGCGAATATATACAATTGCAAGTGAAAGTAAATCAACTATTTCTAAAATAACTAAGATTAAAATTACTATAGATATCCACTTATAAAATTATAGTATAAACCTTTACTTATACAATCGGTTTTTTTGTAAAATTGTGGACAAAGATGCGTTTGATACTTAAAAAAAGTATTTAAAAGCAGGTACACATTTTTATAAATAATATCTTTACGGCTGTTCAACCTTTTCAGCTTTACCAATTAATGGTTAATTACTTCACTAAAAAAACATCTATTATGTCATTCAATCTTCTTGATTCTGTTTCTGGTCTCTTTACAAACGACCTGGTTACCAAGGCTGCTACTGTTCTGGGTGAAAGCGAAACGGGTATACAAAAAGCACTACTTGGAGCTGTCCCTTCTGTATTGACAGGTTTTTTGGAAAAAGCCGGAACTTCTGATGGAATAAATACTCTTCTTTCACTAGCCAGGCAGTCTGCCGATAGTGGAGTATTAAATAAACTTGGAGATTTGTTTCAGAGCGGAGGTGGCAGTTTTTCAGGATTATTGGGAATGGCAGGAAATCTTTTAGGTGATAAACTCGGCAGTATAAGTAATCTAATTTCAGGTTTTTCCGGAATTAAAGACTCTTCTGCATCCTCATTGTTATCAATGATTGCTCCCGCGGCTCTTGGCAAACTGGGCAGCCATGTATTTGCAAACAGCCTGGGTGTAAATGATGTAAGTAACCTGCTTGCTGATCAGAAACAAAATATTTTATCTGCAATACCATCAGATTTTAATTTGGCCGGCGCATTTGGAGTAGGAAGTTTATCAGGAATTGGGGCAAAACTTAGTGCTTTAGCTTCCGGTGTTTCATCTCATCATAGCCACGACGCTCATTCCGCAACTGAAGCGCCAAGAAAAAGCAATCCACTTGTACCGGCATTCTGGGCGATAGGAATATTTGTGGCTTTACTATATATTTTCAAAAGCTGTGGAGTTGATCATACCCCGCATGCAGTGCACAAAGAAACCACTGCAAAAGAGCATGCGGAAGTTGTGCCTGCAGAACCGGTAAGAGAATCCCTTAAAGTAAAATTACCCGATGGTGTTGAGCTTGATGCATATAAAGGCGGTATAGAAGACAACCTGGTTGCTTACCTGAATTCTACTGAGCCTATTAGCAAAGAAAAATGGTTTGACTTTGATGATCTGAATTTTGAAACAGGAAGTGCTGTTATTACTGCTGCTTCTATGAAACAGGTACAGAATATCGCTGCTATCTTGAAAGCATATCCTAAAGTAAAAATTAAAATTGGAGGATATACTGATAATACAGGCGACTCCCTGTCAAATGTGAAACTATCGCAGGAAAGAGCAGATGCTGTAACTGCCAAACTGAAGGAGGCCGGACATGGTAGTCAACTGGATGCGGCAGAAGGATATGGGCCCACCCATTTTGTTGCGCCTAACGATACAGAAGCAAACAAAAGGAAAAACAGAAGAATTTCGATTAACGTAAAAGAAAAATAGGAATACACTTTTCCCAAAAAGTAGCCGCTGTTGAAATAGCGGCTACTTTTTTTATAAGAACGCCTCTGTTATATTTTCCCACTCCTGCTGTAGCGACAAGGACGGAAAAGTTTTACCGGCACGGGTATACCAGTACCTCGCATTTCCTACATCTCCTTCCTTTCTATGCAGGTAAGCATGCACCCAGGCTGCTTTCTTGTCATCAATATCCTGAATTATATTATGTGCTTTGTGCCAGTCGTCTTTCCCGTCGTACCAAAGCGCCTGCAGATAAACTGATATTGCTATAGGGGGATCTTGCTGGTTTAAGCTTGAGACAAATTGTTCCATTTCCATAATTCAAAAATAATACAAATCAATGCGTCCGTATTATCAAATTCTATTATTCGCTTCCATATTTGCCTTAGTTTTGCACGGTTTTGAAAACAGATTCTTTTATTAAACAAATCCAGTTATTATATGTCTTTGATCGTTGTTGGCTCCATGGCATTCGATGCAATAGAAACTCCCTTTGGCAAAAGCGATAAGATTGTAGGTGGTGCTGCCACTTATATTTCATGGAGTGCTTCTAATTTTACCAAACCCATTTACCAGATATCGGTAGTAGGCGGAGATTTTCCCCAGGAAGAATTAGATATGTTGTCAAAACGCGGAGTTAATCTTGAAGGGGTGCAGATAAAAAAAGATAAAAAATCATTTTTTTGGAGAGGGCGTTATCACATGGATATGAATACACGTGATACCCTCGAAACACAGTTGAATGTATTGGGAGAGTTTGAGCCCGTAGTACCCGACAGTTACCAGGATGCAGACATTCTTTTGCTTGGCAATCTCTCTCCGGCGGTACAGTTGAGTGTTGTATCTCAGATTAAAAAGCGACCCAAACTCGTTGTGCTGGATACTATGAACTTTTGGATGGAAACCGCTCTGCATGACCTGGAGAAAGTATTAACAAAAATAGATGTGTTACTTGTCAATGATAGTGAAGCCAGGCAATTGAGTGGACAGTATTCACTGGTAAGGGCAGCAAAAGAGATTTTAAAAATGGGCCCCAGGTTTTTAATCATCAAAAAAGGGGAACATGGCGCCCTGCTGTTCCACGACGATCACGTGTTCTTTGCACCGGCGCTTCCGCTTGAAGAAGTATTTGACCCAACCGGGGCAGGCGATACTTTTGCCGGAGGTTTTACAGGCTATCTCGACAGTACAAAAGATTTTTCGTTTGAAGGGATGAAGTCTGCAATTATTGTGGGTTCAGCAATTGCTTCTTTTTGTGTGGAGAAATTTGGAACTACCCGGCTGAAAGAATTGAGCAGAAGCGAAATTGATGAAAGGATACAGGAATTTGTAGACCTGGTAAATTTTGATATTTCTTTGGTAACCAATTAAGCAGAAAAATATGCCGGTAATACTACCTGTAAAAGGCGTACATCCTGAAATTGGTGATAATTGCTATATCGCGCCTAACGCTACAATAGTTGGAGATGTAGTGATGGGTAGCGATTGCAGTGTATGGTTTAATACAGTAGTGCGTGGCGATGTGAATGCTATAAGGATAGGAAATAAAGTGAATATACAGGATGGCGCGGTCATACATTGTACTTATCAAAAAACACAGACAATTGTAGGGAACAACGTAAGTATAGGCCATAATGCTATTGTACATGGCTGCACCGTACACGATAATGTATTGATTGGGATGGGTGCGATAGTGATGGACAATGCAGAGATAGGCAGCAATAGTATTATTGCAGCAGGTGCAGTAGTACTTGAAGGTACAAAAGTAGAACCCGGTTCAATTTTTGCAGGTGTGCCTGCCCGTAAGGTAAAAGATATTTCTCAGGAACTGATAGGCGGGGAGATACACCGGATCGCAAATAATTACCTGATGTATAGTTCATGGTTCGACAAGGGAGAACAGACAACATGAAACGAAAAACAATAAAGGTAAAACGATAAAAAAGTTATTATAAATGAAACAGACACCTTTTACAGCAAAACATATAGCGGCAGGAGCTAAGATGGCCGAATTTGCCGGGTATAATATGCCTATCAGTTATTCCGGTATTAATGATGAGCATGCAACCGTAAGAAATAATGCCGGAGTGTTTGACGTAAGCCACATGGGTGAATTTATATTTAAAGGTGAAGGCGCACTGGATTTAATTCAGCGGGTAACCACAAATGATGCAGCTAAACTAACAGCAGGAAAAATTCAATATAGCTGCCTGACCAATGAAAATGGAGGCATTGTGGATGATCTGCTGGTATACTGTATAGAAGAAAGCAACCCCTCTGCCGGAAAAGCAGGGGTATATATGCTGGTAGTAAATGCATCTAATATTGAGAAGGATTGGGACTGGATCAGCTTTCATAATACTGCCGGTGTGGAGATGCATAATATTTCCGATAAAACCTGCCTGCTCGCTGTACAGGGACCCAATGCTATAAAGATATTGCAACCCCTCACAGAAATGGAAATTTTAAATCTGAAATATTACACTTTTGTAAAAGGAAAATTTGCCGGAGTTGACAATGTATTGGTAAGCGCTACCGGATATACCGGGGCCGGCGGGGTGGAAATATATTTTGAAAATAAAGAAGGTAATGCCGATAAAATATGGGATGCCATTTTTGAAGCAGGAGCAGAAAAAGGATTAAAACCTATAGGATTGGGTGCACGGGATACACTTCGTCTTGAAATGGGCTATTGCCTTTATGGTAACGATATAGATGACTTCACCACTCCACTCGAAGCCGGGTTGGGCTGGATAACAAAGTTTTCAAAGAAATTCACAGCAAGTGAGTACCTTCAAAAACAAAAAGCAAACAGACCGGATAAGCAACTGGTAGGTTTTGAAATGATTGATAAAGGTATACCACGACATGATTACCGGATAAAGGACAGTGAGGGTAATCTTATAGGGCGGGTAACTTCCGGCACACAATCGCCCACACTTGGCCGGGCAATAGGTATGGGATATGTAATGAGTGAATTTTCACCAATTGACAGTGAAATATTTATAGAAGTGAGGGATAAATTACTAAAGGCCAAAGTATCCAAATTGCCATTTGTTCAACAGCCATAAGATAAAATTCAAATCCAATGTATTCTATTCATCTTACCACTTTCATCAAGGCCCCGGCAAAGCTTGTGTTTGATCTTTCACGCAATGCTACGGTTTTCAGAAAAGCACTGGAAGGAAGAAATGAAACACTTACAGCTAATGCAAGCGGGATTCTTCTGAACGTTAGCGATACTATCACGCTTAGTGCAAAACACCTCGGTAAAACCAGGATGATGACATTAAGGGTAACGGAAATGACAGAACCTGAAAAGTTTGTGGAAGAGCAGGTAAAAGGAGATCTGAAAAGTTTCAGGCACGAACATCATTTCAAACAAGTTGATAATGGCAGCCTGTTGATAGATATGGTATATATGGAAGAACCAAGAGATGCTGTGGGTGGATTGATGGGTAAGCTGTTTATGAAAGGCTATTTTGAAAAAATATTGAACAAAAGAAACGAACTGATCAAACAATACGCCGAATCAGATAAATGGCGTACTGTGATGGGATAACTTAACACCATAATTACATTAAACATTTACTCTCTGATACAGAACAAAGAAGATGATGATTGGGAATAAACCAGCGCTTCATACCGTTCTCTCTCCGGCCCTCTTATATCAGCACGAACTTACTGATGCTGTTGTAGTAATTATTGATGTATTAAGAGCTACATCCACGATAGCTACTGCTCTTTTTAACGGTGCAAAATATATCATACCGGTAGACAGTGTACAGAAATGTATTGATATGGGAATACAAACCGGTGCAATTACCGCTGGTGAGCGCGAAGGCAAGGTGGCTGAAGGATTGCAACACGGCAACTCTCCCTTTGAATACAGCAGTGATTTTATCTCCGGCAAAATATTGGTGCTCACTACCACAAATGGCACCAAACTTTTGCATGCTGCAGCCGTTAATGGTGCTACTACCATTGTTACCGGATCATTCCCAAATCTTTCTGCCGTTTGCAGTTTTGTGCTGAGACAAAACAAAAATGTATTACTCGCCTGCGCAGGATGGAAAAACCGCATCAATATCGAAGACACGCTATTTGCCGGTGCAGTAATAGATAAAGTAAAAGAACATTTTGACATCAACTGCGATTCATCCAAAATCGCTCACTCATTATACAAAGAAGGCGAAGCTGATTTATTTAGTTTTATAAAAAATAAAAATGCATCACATTATATCCGCTTAAGCGGTTATGGATTAGAGAAAGATATACTGTATTGCCTTACACCGGATACTGCAAATGTATTGCCGTTATACAGAGATGGTAAGTTATGCGCTGATCTTCATTAATATTTTCTAATTTCAGGTTTAATCAATCAAATCTCTTTGATTGGGAATATTTCTAAAACATACCAGAAAAGAATAAAGAAATTCTCTTACCCGAATTTGATATTGTAAGTCTTTTATATATATTTACATTTATTCAACCCAACCTATTGCTAACAACAGATTGTATGCCAAATAAGTTCAGACTTTATCTGATTATCTTTTTGCTGCTTAACTTTAAACTGAGCACTGCACAGCATCCCGATTCAGTTAATTCCGGAAGGTTTAATTGGAAGCAATATATTATTCCCACTGCCCTGGTAGGTTATGGTGTTGTGTCAATTTGTAACTCTAATTTAGAAAGGTTTAATTATGATGTAAAAAAATCTATCTGCGGCGAAGGATATTTTACACGAACCAAGATTGATAACTATACACAATATGCTCCTGGGCTTGCTGCACTGGGATTGAACGCAGCTGGTATTAAAGGCAAAAGTAAATTTGGAGACCTTGCAGTCATTTGTACGTTGTCAAACTTAATTGCTACTACAATAGTTTGTTCTACTAAAAGATTAACACACCAGGAAAGACCCGATAAATCAGCTTTTAATTCTTTTCCAAGCGGTCATACAGCAGCGGCATTTGCGGGTGCTGAATTGTTGTTTCAGGAATATAAGGACAAATCAATATGGTATGGTGTAGCTGGGTATGCCTGTGCTGCTGCTACCGGTTATTTTCGTATGTACAACAACAGGCACTCATTAAGTGATGTGATGGCAGGTGCGGGGATTGGAATTATTTCCACAAAACTTGCTTACTTTTCTTATAGTAAAATCAAAAAAATATTTTCAAAAAATAAGTCTGTTAATACAGTAGTTGTACCGGTGATCCAGGGTAATATGCAGGCAGTTGCATTTATACACACTTTTTAAAATTCAATAAATAATCAGATTTTCGCTTTCAGTCTGTAAATAGTGAAAATCAAAACCCTCGTAATGAAAATAAATTCGGGATGTATAGGTTTCATACTTTTTTTATTGTCTTCCGGTAAAGTATATACACAAACTGTTGATTCGGTTTCAGTAAAACAACCAATAAAGTTTTCTAAATATTTTGATACCACGAACAAACAACTTCTTATTCAATACAAGAAAAAAGAATTGGTATTTGATTCACGTGGTGTATTTCATTTTGTCCGCTATTTGCCAGACGATATGTGGCAGATTGCAAAGTCGCCATTTAAAAAACAAAATTTATTGGGGCTGGGATTAGTGGCCGCATCAACAGCCGTTTTGCTCCCTCTTGATCAACTGCTGATTGATAACGTGAAGGAAATTTCAGGCAAGATTCATTTATCTAATGTAAACAGCTATGGTGTTGCGCTGGGCATTGGTCCGGCTAAAATCATCAAATACCCCAAAAACATAAACTCTGCATTATACCAGATGGGCGAAGGTGGAACGAGTATGTTTATAGCCGGAGGATTGTGGATTTATGGAAAAATAAAAAAAGATTACCGTGCAATTCAAACAGCAGGCGATTTGGCTGAAACATTTATAATTATGGGAGTGACTACACAAATTTTAAAAAGGATATCCGGGCGGGAAAGCCCATTTGTAGCCACTGCCAAAGGCGGAGTATGGCGTCCGCTGCCATCGTTTAAAGAATACCAGGAAAATACTCCCAGCTATGATGCATTCCCTTCAGGTCACCTGGCTACAATGATGGCAACTGTTACCGTATTATGCAATAACTACCCCGAAAAAAAGTGGATAAAACCGGTAGGTTATACTATTATCGGTCTGACAGCCTGGGCAATGATGAATACAGAAGTACACTGGATAAGCGACTATCCTCTGGCATTGGCATTAGGCTATATCTCCGGTAAAATCTCTTCAATGAGACATTATAAAAAATCTCAAATAAAAGACATCAGTTTTTAATGCCCCTGGTTTACTATAGGGGGATGCTCTTCTCAGGCATTAATGCTTCTTCAACTTGCATTTTTTTCTTAATTTCGCCAATTAGCTTTTTCCGTAAGGAATGGCGTTTATTGTTTTGTTTTGAATTTGTTTAAGCATGGCCTTACCACACCTGATCAAGTTTGTATACAACAACGGTACAGACGAAGTAATCCGCCGCGGGAAGAAGATCCACTCTATCGGATACGTTGAGCTGGTTGAGCACGATGATTTGCTTGGCTCAGTTACCTTTCGTGTAAAAGACGATAGCTACGCTACATATTACAAAGTATACATCCAGAAATATAAGGATCCAAAAGGACTCTCCGTTCGTTGTACATGCCCATATAACCTCGGGGATATATGCCGGCATGAAACTGCAGCCCTGCTGCAATTGCAGGAACTGCTGGATAAAAATATTCTGGGCGAAAAAGACATTTTGTACCATCAGCGGCATACTGTGATCAAAATGAAAGACATCGATCTTAAGACGATCAAGCTGCTGAGTTCCCCACAGAGCTATACCGACGCTGAAAACATAATGCGGTCACAAAAAGCCAATATTATATCCGCTGCCAACGAACGTGTAGAGGCAAGCCTTGTTGCTGATGGAGATACTTTTACTGTGGTGATTCAAAAAAATGAAGAGCGGAATTTTGATACATCCTGCAAATGCGATGAGCAGGCGCATCCACTATGTGTGCATAAAGTTGCCGTATTTCTGCAACTACTTAATGCTTATGGTTCAAACTATTTTGACTCAATACGCAACTGGGATACGCAAAAGAATAAATTACTGGAGGCTTACGGTTATTCGCTTGAAGATGATCTTACGGGTAAATTTGAATTTGCTTATAAAGACGGCAAACCATTTCTGCGGGTGCTTGATCCATCTATCAAAAGGCTGGACCCTATACAGCAAGCAACAAAACCAAGACCCATAACAACATTTGCCGAATCAGAAGTTAAAGAACCTGAAGTAGCAATAGAGACTGCAACTCCTGTTACCGGCGCACAAAGGATTGGTATAGTGTTTAACGCATCAAATAAGTCATATCCGTTTTTTTCGCTGGATGCGGTAAGCGGCGAATCTACTGAAGACGGAACCGGCTTTACAGGCAAAGTGGAGCGATTGGATATTGGCAAGTTCATTAATGCCGATATTTTTCCGGAACAGGATCGTCAACTGCTGCAACAGATAAGAAAGTTGCAGGAATCAGAAGTCAATAAATATGTGAGTCGCAATTCACCCTTCTCCGGAATCTGGGAGAATATTATTCACAGTGAAGAAGACGAACTGCCCGAAGAAACCAGGTCTCTTATTGCAGAGTACTGGTATCCCAAACTCCAAAAACTTTTGAACGAACAAAAGGACAATGCCCTTACATATTTTCTGCCTCCCAAAAAAAATTTTGTTACCTCCAATCTTCAGCATGCGCAGTTATCTGACGAAATAGCTACACCATTCTTTCTAATTCAGCAACAAAACGGGAAAGTTGAAATTTCGTGCCGGGTACAGGTAAATGGTGCTGAAGTAAAATTAGGAGAAAATGAATGGCCGGGGAATATGGTTTTTAAATATGCCGATACTTTTTACAACTGGAGTCGCCAGGAAGATATAACAGAAGTAGAGAAATTTTCGGGGAAACCATCTATAGCAGTACATGTAAATGATTGGCCAGGCTACCTGCAAAAAGAAATTATACCATTAACCAAAGAATACAAAGTAAAATTTGACAAAACCCTGGTGCATGAGATAAAGGATGGAAGTCCCGAAATAAAAGTATTGCTCCAGGAAAAAGGAGAATACTTAGTGTTTGTCCCTGTGTTCTCATACAAAGGTTTTGAAACCCGGTTCAACGATAAAGATATCATCACAATAGCGGTAAACGATAAAGTTTTGGAAATACACCGCGACCGGCAGACAGAAATGCAGTTTATCAAAAAGCTGGAAAACCTTCATTCAAATTTTATTCATCCCGAAGGCGCTGCTACCCTGGCATTGAAAGGCGCCGATGTATTGAAGAACAACTGGTTTTTCCTTTTTGTAGACAGCATGAAGGAAATGAATGTACCTGTTGTAGGATTTGATGTATTGAAAAATTTCCGTTTCAATACTGCTCGTCCGTCAACACAAATTCATATCAGCAGTGGTACTGACTGGTTTGATGCTAAGGTAAATGTGTTATTTGGTGAACAACACGTAAGTATAGCCGAAATAAAAAGAGCTTTAGCCAACAAGCAACAGTTTGTGCAGCTCAACGACGGTACACTGGGAATTTTGCCCGAAAACTGGCTCAAAAAATATTCACTTCTGTTCAGTGTGGGCGAAGGACGAAGTAATTCGCTCCGCTTATCAAAATACCACCTGAGTGTAATTGATGAATTATACAGCGAACGTGACGAGACAGAAGTAATGATAGAACTTGAAGAGAAGTATAACCGCCTTCGAGGGTTTAACCGAATTAAAGAAATTGATCCGCCACATCGATTGGCACATGTATTACGTCCATACCAGGTAGCAGGATACCATTGGCTCAACTACCTGAGCGAAGTGGGCTGGGGTGGTATTCTTGCAGATGATATGGGTCTTGGAAAAACTGTGCAGGCGCTGTCTTTTCTGCAATTCTTTAATGATACTTTTCATTCCCTCAAGGCGATAGTGGTGTGCCCTACTACCCTAATGTTTAACTGGGAAAATGAAATCAAAAAATTCACACCAGATCTCACCTACTTTATTCATCATGGCGGTGACAGGGCAAAAGATAAAGAGGCTTTCGCTGCAAATATTATTATTACTACCTATGGTACGCTGAGGAGCGATATAAAACTATTGACAGAAATACCATTTGACTATGTAATCCTGGATGAATCTCAGGCTATCAAAAACCCACAGAGTAAAGTTACAAGAGCTGCAGGGTTGCTTATCGCTAAAAACAGGCTTTGCCTGAGCGGTACTCCTCTTCAGAACAATACATTTGACATATATGCCCAGATGAATTTTCTAAATCCCGGCATGCTGGGTACAGTGGAATATTTCAGAAATGAATTTGCAACACCTATTGATAAATTTGGCGAACAGGACAAGAAAGATCACCTGAAAAAACTGTTGTATCCTTTTATCCTTCGCCGAACCAAGGAGCAGGTGGCAAAAGACCTGCCAGATAAGATGGAGACCATTTTGTTTTGCGAAATGCAGGATGAACAGCGGGAAATATATGATGCTTACCGCAATGAATACCGTAATAAGATACTGGGTGTAATCAATGAGCAGGGTATTGCAAAATCGCAATTGACCATATTACAGGGATTGATGAAGCTTCGCCAGATATGCGACTCACCCGCGATTATGAATGAGCCCGAAAAATACCCCAACCATTCCATTAAACTCGAAGAAATCGGACGTGAGATTACCGAGAATATCAGCAATCATAAAGCGCTGATATTTTCCCAGTTCCTCGGTATGCTCGCCCTTATCAAAGAAAAACTCAAAGAGTTGGAAGTACCCTTTGAATACTTCGACGGCAGCACCTCAGCACCAGAGCGTGAAAGGGCTATTAATCGTTTTCAGAACGACGACACCTGCCGTGTATTCCTGATTTCACTCAAAGCAGGTGGAGTGGGCTTGAATTTAACTGCAGCAGATTATGTATATATCGTTGACCCCTGGTGGAACCCGGCGGTAGAGCAGCAGGCAATTGACCGTACTCACCGTATAGGACAAACGAAGAATATTTTTGCCTATCGTATGATATGTAAAGACACTATTGAAGACAAGATCCTGCAGTTGCAGGAAAAGAAAAGATCGCTTGCCAGAGACCTGATCGCCGATGACTCCACATTTGTAAAGAGCCTCAGCAGGGAAGATGTGGAATACCTGTTTAGTTAGGTTGGGATATTTGAGTATGCAATAAAAAAAATATTGTAATTAAAAAATAGTTTATGGCTAGTTAATTATAATATTTAAACCTAAATACTTATTACTGTTTCTGATTTCACTTTCTATCAGGGAATAATACTGTCTTTAGCGAGCATTAATACATTGCAGTCTATTCCAAGTTTTTTCTTTGCTTCTGCTTTTGACATTGCCCCTACATTCTTTACATCGAAGCGGTTTATCAAATTATTAGCTTCGCCGATACTCATTATTTTTCCATCACACCAAACCTTGCATTCCGGGGAAACCGCTATCTCTTCTTCATTAAACCATGCCTTGCCATTTTTCATTATCGCATAAGGTGTGCCATCTATTATCCATATTGGTTTAGTAGAGTTTTGGACAAGCATATCTATTCTCTTCTGGAAGAAATAATCTTTAAATATCTTCTTAGCATATAAATAACCATCAGATTCCTGCTGCGTAGAAGAAAAGTAGTGCAGGGAAGGTTTTACCTCTCTGTTTATATCTCTCACATTTACCAGTCCTGATAAAACAATCATATTCTTTGAAATTCCGTTTCGACTGCTAAATAAACTCAGGAGTGGAATAGTTAAGGGATAATCTTTCTTTTGATAATCAACATGTACCCTTAGAGGACGTTTATTGTCTACCGGGATTGTAATTGTGTAAAACCCATTTTTGTCTGAAATGGTTTGAACGCCGGACGCCGAATCTTTTACAGTAACCCCGCTGATTGGGAGTTCAGTAATCTTGTCGAAGGTGATTCCGGAGAGCGACAATGTTTCTTTATTAACCAACATTGTTTGATCTTTTCTGAATGCCATTATCATAATGGCCATCAACGGTATTATAAACATGAATTTCAACAGGTGAATACTTGCGGTTTTCATTTTATTCATCATTGTTATTCTTTTTTTGAGAGAAGAAAAATTAAAAGAAGATGCAACGGCAAAACGGTGATCGCCCATTACTTTCAGCAACAGGTATTGATATTGCTTTTTATCAGTACCTTCCTGAAGCACTATGTTGTCTGCTATGTATTCAAGGTTTTGTTTTATCGAACTCCGGAGCCACCATATAAACGGATTGTACCAGTTAAACACGCACAATACTTCCGCCCATATAATATCAATACTATGCTTTTGTCTTACATGTACAAACTCGTGCCTTATAATCTTTTCTAAATCAGATTCTTTATGAAGTTGACGATTGATAAAGACAGACGCTCCGAACGTAAAGGGTATGATCCTGCTGTTTACCTGGTAAAGCTTCATTCCAGTCGCAGAAATCAACTCTGACTTTCGCACCATCTGCCTTAGCGAAATGAATTGCATAAGTAGTCTTACCATCATTAGGATAACCCCTGAAATGAATATCAGTAGTAGCCAGTCTCTTTCAAACCATGAAACAACATCCTCATTGACTACCAAAGATGAAACAATGGTGTGTTGCGGAACAATAGATGGGATGTATTCAATCGCCTTATAAAAGAGTACATCGTTTCTTTGTACAGCCGCAGGGATATTGATTAGGGGAATAAAAAAGCACATAAAGGTGCATCCCATCAGGTAAAAACGGTTCCAATTGTAAAAGGTTAGCCTCTTTAAAATCACCTGGAAAAATAAACAGATAATACCAAAACTTATTGACAGCTTCAAAATGTATTCTCCGAAGTATGACATGGTGGATAATTTATAGTTCTTATTTTCTCTTCGATTCAATCATCGCAATTATTTCCTTCAATTCCTTTGGGCTGAGTTTCTTTTGTTCAACAAAAAAATTGATCAGTGTTTTATAAGAGTTATCGAAATAATTTTTGACCACATCGCTCATAAACATCTTCTTAAAATCGGCTTTTGACAATAATGGGGTATAGAGATATGTATTCCCAATGAGTTGTGAAGTAATGTATCCTTTTCGTTCAAGGTTTTTTACAGTAGAGGCAACCGTAGTATATGGTAACTGCTCATTCATATTCTCCAATATAAGTTTGATACTGCCTTGTCCGGCTTTGTATAATGCCTGCAGTACTTCATCTTCCTGGGGAGTTAATTTTTCCGGCATATCTACGATATTTTCGTAAATATACGAACATATCGTAGATATCAAAGTATTTTAAAAAATATTTTTTGTTTGAGACTTTTGGTTAAATAGTACTTTTGGTCAATTGCAGGATTAGTGTTTCGGATTACAATAAAACCTTTCACTATGTTTAGCAAAACAGATATTGAGCAATATTTTATTGCCGAAAAAAACGCCGGTCTATTTTTTCTGATTGCCGGCATTGTTGCCATTGTAATTGCTATAGCCCTGTTTATTTTTCTGAAAAGCAACTTATATAAAGGATTAGCCTGGGCATTCATTGTATTAGGCCTGATACAGGCAATAGTGGGCTATACTATATTTAACAGAAGCGATAAACAACGTACTGATAATGTATATGCTTTTGATATGAATCCTGGTAAATTAAAAACTGTGGAATTGCCGCGAATGCAGAAAGTCGTAAAAAGTATTACATTCTTTTTGTGGCTCGAATTGTTAACTCTTATCATTGGCATTATACTGATATGGATGTACCGGAGGTTTCTTACCGGGTCTGATTTTTCTGCTGCACCGCTTTGGCTGGGAGTAGGACTGGCCCTTGTTATTCAATCTATCCTTATGGCTGCAGCAGACTTCTCAGCCTACAAACGAAGTGCAAAATATTCTCTGCAACTCGAAAACTTTGTTCGTAAAATTTGAGTTTTTTAACATTTCCGAAATATTTCGTATTTCAGAAAAATCCATTACATTTGATCTACTAAATCTTTCGTAAATCAAAAATATTGGGTTATGAATATATCATTTATAAAACACGGTTCTTTCGGAATACTTGCAGCAGCAATGATGTGCTCTGCAATAGCAGTATCTGCCCAGGACAACAAGAAAGTGAAAAAACAAAAACAGGAGGAGATCATCATCAAAAAAAAGGGTGACAATTATAAGAAGATGACAATCGTAATAGATGGTGATGATATAAGGATAAATGGTAAACCGGTAACGGAGTTTAATGATGATCACTTATCCGTAATGATAAACAGGGATTTTAGTTATGATGCTCCTCATTCCGGTGCAAGGAGTTTTCACCGGATGCCCGGAGTACCCGTACCTCCCACTCCACCTGCACCACCAATGCCACTTATACCACCATATTATTTTGACAGGGGTGCATATAGTATTGATGGCGGAGGAATTAATCTGAAGTCTGAACCGAAGGCAATGCTTGGTGTATATACTGAAAAAGATGAGAGAGGAGCAAAAATTGCAGGGATTATAGATGACAGCCCGGCGGAAAAAGCGGGACTGAAGAAAGGAGATATTATAACAAAAGTGAATGATAAAACAGTTACTGATCCATCTGCATTATCAGAAATTATTGGGAAAATGAAACCGGGGGATAAAGTTGATATAACATACCTGAGAGATAATAGTGAAAAGAAGATTTCAATAGAACTTGGTGAACGCAAAGATAGTTTCAGCAGATCTTTCAATTTCAATGCGCCGCAGTTCAAAGAAGATTTCTTCAGGAATTACAGGTTTGACGGACCGGTATTTGGTAATCGTCCTCGCCTTGGTTTGAAAATACAGGATACAGAAGATGGCAAGGGTGTAAAAGTGATAGATATGGATGAGACTTCTCCTGCGGCAACATCGGGTATAAAAAAGGGTGATATTATCACCTCCATTGATGGAACTGATATCAGGAATACCGATGATGCAAGAGAAAAGATGGACGACCTGCAGGATAAATCAACATATACGGTGAAATTGCTGCGTAATGGCACTGTAGTGAATGTGGAAGTGAAAGTGCCGAAGAAATTAAAAACTGCTGATCTTTAATATGACAGATTACTCCAACAAATTATATAATGAAACAAAACAGCCCGGATAGAATCATCCGGGCTGCATCCTGACAGGCTACGGATTGTTTATATGAATTGCATGTGTGTAAATTTTTCTCCAAGAATGACTGCATCATCAGTATCTAGCCATTTTTTCAAAACAGTTGCGTATACCTCCTTGAAATCTACTTTATACTTCAGATCCCCATCCTGCAGATCAGACAAATCACATAATGGATTGATCAGCCCTTTTTGCTTTAGTCCGCCACTCACAAGAAACATGTTATTTGCCGTACCATGATCTGTACCATTACTTGCATTCTGAGCAACTCTTCTGCCAAACTCTGAAAACGTAAACAACAATACATCTTCAAAGCGATGATTAGCTTTAAGATCATTTACAAATGCTGCAATCGCATTATTCATTTCGGTAAACAATCTCTGCTGTTGTGCAGCCTGGTTAACATGCGTATCAAAACTCCCCAGCGATACATAGTATATTTTAGTGTTGATATCTGAAAATATCAATGAAGCAATTGTTTTTAAATTATTGCCCAGTTCTGTGCGTGGGTATTCGGCACCGGTAGGATGAAGTTTACTTTGTTTGAAAATATAGTCGGCTGACGATAATGTCTCGGCAAGTGTTTTATACAGGTAATCTATAGGCTGATCATAATGCAGGGATATATGACCAGCACGTATATCCTTAAAGAATGCTTCATTGGACGTACCATATAAACGTTTGGGGTCTTTTACAGCCAACCCATTCATCTCATTGCCTTTAAGAGCAAGACTCAGCACATCATCAATTTCAATGGCTTGCGTGGGTTTGTCACAATCATGGCATTGAGCATCAAGATAGCGGCCTATCCACCCGGAATTCAGGTATTGATTGCTGGCACTGGCAGACTGCCAAATATCCATACTCCGAAAATGCGAACGATCAGGATTAGGATAACCTACGCTGTTGATGATACCAAGGTTGCCTTCGTCATACAACTGTTTAAATACATTTAGGGCCGGGTGCAATGCAACCTCATCATCCAGTTTTAATACTGATGAAGTTGAAATTCCCAATTGGGGTCTTGCTTTATAGTAGAGATCATTCTGAAATGGAATTACAGTATTCAGCCCGTCGTTGCCCCCGCTCAGTTGAAGTACGATCACTACTTTGTTTCCGGGGGGGACAGCATTCTTATTTTCAAAAGCTTTCAAAAACCTTGGCATTAACATGGATGCTGTTGCCAGCGAACCTATTTGTATAAATTCTTTTCTTTTAATAAGCATATTAAGGCTTTTAAAAAATGAAATTCTATTTCCCAAATCATTCAAAAATATCTTCAGCACATTTGATATTCGGGCAAACTCATCATTCGCATGGTAGCCGATTTTATGAAACTGTCCCTCGATGAAACATCTGCATGCTGACGAATAAGTTCCTGGGGCACTGCAATGCCGGTTTGTAACAATATGCCCGCCATCGTATCTATGATTTTTTCTTTGGGGAGTTCTGAAAATAAATTGGTATAACCCGTCCAGTCAATTTCTGCGCTGAAAATTTTCAACCCTTTACCTTTTTTTGTTTTCAGGCGAAAGGACGTGATGTCTTCATCCTTTCTTCCCATCATTTGGTCATCATCGTCTTTAGGTTTTACATTCAAAATATCTGAATCACTTAAAAGCGCCGGCAACCGCATGCGCATCATAAGCGTGGTACTATCAATCCAGTTTTTTCCTCCGGGCCAACCTGCAACATTTGGGGGATACAATAACACCTGTCCCAGTATACGTTGCAGAGCTAACAGTGCATTTTCATTCTCAATCTGCATAGGTAATATGCGTTGAATACCCACAATGAGTTCAACAGGTGATTTTATCCTTGTCCCCATATTTGCCGCATCATAAAACCACGATGCAGTAAATATCTGCTGCAGTAGAGCAGCTATATTATAACCGCCTGAATAGAAGCTTTCGGTAAGTACTGATATCTTATCATTATCCAACTGTTCATTCACAAAAAAGCGATACAACTTCTGCACTATAAACCTTGCAGTTTGTTTCTGATCAAGTAAAATATTGAGAATATCATCACCATCGAAATTACCTGTTTTGCCAAGTACCGATTTTTCACCTTCATCATGCTGGCGCCTGCGGAAAACAAACTCACCCGCCGGATTTGCTCCCCACCCGGTAAAAGCACGTGCAGCTTCTTTAATATCTGTTTCTGTATAATTGCCCCTTCCGAGAGTAAACAACTCCATTACCTCACGTGCAAAATTTTCGTTGGGGTGACCTTTGCGGTTCTGATTATTGTTCAGAAAATTAATCATAGCACCGCTTTTTGAAACCTCATGCAACAGGTCTCTGAAATTTCCCAACGCATTACGTCGAATTATGTTTAATAATGATTGCTGATGAATAGCATTAACACTTCTGCACGCAAAATGTCCGTGCCAGAAGAAGGTGAGCTTTTCACGCAGTTGCGCACCGGTAGTCACCATAGTTTTGAGCCAGTGAAGATTGAGCCGCTTTATACTGTCACGATTTTTAACTCTAAACATTTTCTTTTCATCGGCAGACATCATCTTCCGTCCACGCAAATCCGCAGATGCGGTGCCTGCAGCAAATGAAATAAGATCTTTATCAATCACATTAAAATCTTCCGGAATCTTTTCTGAAGATTTGTATAAAACCCGATAAAATGCTTTGTTGGTAATATGCTCCACCTGAGGAATCTGTGACAAAGAAGGACCAAATCCTGCCCTCCACAATAAATGAATATTGTTCTGCTGAATTGCCGATGACATTGAACAATTTTTTGTTAAGACTTACAGTATAATACAAAGTTTAATTCCCAGACTAACTACAGCTTTTTACTCTGCATCTTTTCTTTATATCTCACAATAAAAAGAGTATATAACGGTTTATGGAAGCTCTGTTATTTAAGGTAGTTAAAATATTTTTTTATTATACTTGCATTCAGCCGTTCTTTTTCATGCAAAACGATTCTTATGAAATGTAAATTTCTTTTTTCTGTTTTTATTCTATTGACGAGTCAATATGCTGTATTTTCCCAGTCGCTAAATCTTTCCAATGCTAAAGTTTGGGTAGGTGATTCTAAAACTGTATCGCTTGCTAAACCATTGCAGGTATTAAAAGAGGAAGTAGATAAAAGAACGGGGATAAATTTTCAAACAATAGATAAAATACCCAAAGAACATGGAGAGATCATTTACCTTGTAGTTGAGGACAGGATACAGAAATTACCAAAGGAATTACGAGATGCGCTGAATACATTGGCAATACCCGGCAATGAAGGATACAGGCTCCTGGTTTCAGAAGCATATTCTGCAGTAGTTATATCGGGAAAAGATGCGCGAAGTATATTATATGGTATTGGAAGACTACTTAGAAAATCCGACATGCGTTCGGGATATATTGCATTACCGGCATCTGCTACCATCTCATCTGCCCCTGTTTATCCCATCAGGGGGCACCAGTTGGGTTTTCGCCCCAAGACCAATTCCTACGATGCTTTTTCGGTGGAGCAATATGACCAATATATCAGGGAACTTGCTCTTTTTGGAGCTAACAGTATTGAGATTCTGCCCCCGCGAACAGATGATGACGATACCAGTGTGCACATGAAGCTTCGTCCTGAAAAAATGATCATTGAACAGTCGCGGATCTGCAAAGCCTATAACCTGGATGTGTGGATGTGGTATCCCAATATGGGTAAGGACTATACTAACCGGGAGGAGCTTCGCAAAGAATTGCAGGAACGACTTGAAGTATTTGCATCTCTGCCAAAACTGGACAACGTCTTTGTACCCGGCGGCGACCCCGGCGACCTGGAACCAGGCGTATTGTTTGACTGGCTGGGAAAGGTTGCCATATCATTGCATCAATTTCATCCTAATGCCAAAATTTGGGTATCCCCGCAGGTATTTCGCCCTACTCAAAAATGGTTTGATGAATTTTTTAAACAAATAAACTCCGGCTATCCCTGGCTGGGCGGCGTGGTATTTGGTCCATGGGTAAAAATACCTTTGCCCGAATTAAGAAAACTTGTAAATGCAGGCATCCCCATCAGAAGGTATCCTGATATTACCCATAGCCTTAGTTGTCAGTATCCTATACCTGACTGGGATCTCGCTTACGCGCAAACGTTAGGAAGGGAATGTATCAATCCCCGGCCGGAAGATGAAAAACATATACATAATGTACTTGCAAAATATGCATCCGGAAGTATCAGTTACTCCGAAGGGACAAACGATGACGTGAATAAATTTATATGGAGCGACCAGGATTGGGATCCCTCCACTCCTGTTTTAGAAACCCTGAAAGATTATACACGCCTTTTTATGGGTTCCGATATCTGTGAGGCAGCAACACAAGGAATTATGAATCTTGAAAAAAATATAAGGGGGCCTTTGCTGAGTAATAATACTGTGGAACAAACCCTGATGCAATGGCAGGATCTTGAACAAAAAGCAACTCCTGCACTGATAAAAAATTTTCGGTTTCAGATGTGCCTGCTACGGGCTTACTATGATGCTTATGTTAGGAGAAAACTAATTTATGAAACAGCAATTGAATCAGAAGCGAAATCAATATTAGGAGCCGCCACTGCTGAAACATCAGCGCTCGCAGTTTTAAAAGCCAGGATGAAACTGCAGGAAGGCCTGGATGAACCAACTGCCCTTGCGCTGAAAGAAAAATGTAATATACTTGCTGATTCATTGTACAGTAGCATCGGTGCTCAATTGACGGTAAAAAGGCATGGTGCAATGCCCGGCAGAGGAAATTTTATTGACAACATGGATATCCCTCTGAATGATGCCCCATGGTTAATGGATCAGTTGAATGTTATAAACCAGGTAAACGATGATGCGGAAAGATTAAAACTGATTAGGGAAGTACTTCACCGCACAGATCCTGGCCCCGGAGGATTTTACGACCATTTTGGAAATCCGGAAAGCAACTACCGTATTATCTCCGGAAAAACATGGGCTGAAGACCCTGGCAGCCTGGAATCACCGCGGAAAAGCTTTGGTGTCGGCCTTATTGGCGAAGAATGGGTTCATGAAGTACAATCGAAAGGTTTTTCGGGAGAAACTACACCCGAACCCTGGATGAGTCAGATCACTGCACTTTATGATACTCCATTGAAAGTGGAATATAGCAATCTCGATACCTCTGCTTCATATAAAATGCGTATAACCTATACCGGTAGATTCCGGTCTAAAATAAAACTGGTTGCAAACGACAATATCGTCATTCACGATTTTATACAAACAGGTACAAAGCCTACTTATGAATTTGATATTCCCAAAGAAGCAACTTCTGCCGGGAAAGTGAGATTCACATGGACATGCGGTGAAGGTGAAAGAGGAACCCAGGTAACAGAGGTATGGCTGATGAGGAAATGAGAGAACGTCTTTATGGGTTTATAGTTTGAGGTTTAATATTTTGAGTTGCCAAAGCAGTATTTATCAGCTTGTCTGATCATCCTGTTACCGGTCATCCCAAACATATTTCTCCTCCAAAATACTTTCAGGTGATCCGGGCTTTTGAATTATAGTCGTAACCAGACAGTTTTTATTTGCTGTCCATAATATTTTCCGGGTACTGATACTGTCTGAAACCTTTACAATTTTTTCGATATAAATTGTTCTCACCGCTGTACTGTTCTGATCAAGCAGCACATCAGCTTTTCTAACTAATGCGGTATCATTCTTTGCTGAATAAGTGAGCGTAATTGTGCCAAGCGATGCATCTATAAAGGATACTTCATCATATTGACTTTTTAGCGCAGAAGAACTTATATCTGGCAACGAAAGTTCTTCAGCTATTGAATTGAAATCTTTTTTTTCAACAATAGACGTGTCAGTATGATGATCCTTTGTCGTATACTTTATTACAGCAAGCGGAACGGAATCCAGCCAAAGCAACTGACTTTTGATATACCCGGAGATAGGGTAATACTCCTTGTTTGCTGCTGATGTATCCTGTTGTGATGCTGCAACAGAATCAGGATTAGACTTACAACTAAAAAATATAGTTCCAAAATATATCATAACTGACACAGGAAATAATTTCATCTGGAAATTTTTAATTCTACGGGTAACAAAAATTATGAAGCAAAACGGCAGGAATCTGTGCATATTATGCTAATACAATAAAGCTAAGGGGAAATTTTAATAAAACACTATATACAAAAATAAAGATTGAACCAAAACACCAACTATCGCAGGGTTTTGGTTACACCAATCTTAAATCCGAAATCAACCATATATTCTTTGATGGGATATGTGTTTTTGTAGCTTGATAATAACTGGTAGCGAAGTTGTGGGCCAGCCTGCCATTTGAATGATCCCATATCATACGATACAAAAGTTTCTATTCCGGCATTGATATTCCATTTTCTTATTAGCGACGGATCCTGAACATAATACTTGAAATCAGTAGACAGTAGATATGTATTGCTGGCAAAATTATAAACCGGCTGTGCACTTGCGGCAATATTCCATTTCAGAGTTGAATTGCCTATAACACTCCATTCAAAGCCAATTGGCATTGAAATTTGCAAATACTCGTTATTGAGCCAGGAAGATCCGTAACCTTCATAGTTCTTAAGTGTAGAAACAAAGTTCACAGAATCAGTTCCACCCCAGTGGTTATGAAGTGCAAGTGTGGCAATTTCAGGTTTTGTACTATATGCACTGAGCTGATACCTGGAATAATTTAACTGAAGTCCGCCTTTTAAAGTAAAATTATCTGTTAACTTATAAATAAGACTTGCGCCTACCTCTGCTCCTATAGCAGGTTTATGTGCTACCAAATCATTAACCGGTGTCTTTGCCTGAACAGTGCTGTAAGGGAACCCCCTAAACACTTCAGTTATCTGACCAAGTCCACTGGTTAACCTTCTATAGCTGATAGTAGGAGAGAAAGACAACTGCCATTTAAATTTTGAAGCTTTGAATACTTCACCACCCCATAATTTCTTTGCAGGATTACCGGTTTCTTTACTCTTTTCTTCATCTTTATTTTCATTTGCAGAAGAAGAGTTATTGAGTGTACTAACACTTTTATTAATTAGCTGAAGATTGCCTGAGTTGTCAGTAATCTGTCCGGGGTTATTATTTATTACTTCTTTTGAAGAATAAGAGTTATCATCAGTGATATCACTTCCTTTCTTCAACACACTGATATTCTTCATACCAACTGCTTGCTTAATTTCTGCAGAGGTATTTACTTTAACAGGGTTAGATGTTAGTGTGTTTACGGTGTAATGATTTGTTATTGAATTTGAAGCATCTTTACTTTGCTCCGTTGTAATAGCAGGACTAGTTACCTGATTAATTTTGCTTGATTGATGGAAAGAAAGCAAATTTTTCTTACCAGGCACTACATAATTGAAGGAATTGTAATCTATAAATACGGCTGTACCTAATAATAGAAATAATGTTAATGCTGCATAAGGCCATTTTTTCCTCGGATGTATTGATCGGTTAATGTTACTCCATATTTTGTCTGAAGGGTAAACTTTATATTGATCAGCTTTATCCTTAAGAAATTGTTCAAATTCATCTCTATGAATATTTCTCTCCATAATCAGTTCCTGGTTTCTTCAAATAAAGGTTAGCGATAGTCTGGTTAAATAATTATTGTTTTGGTTAAGGGTTCACTGCCAATAAATCCAAATTTCTAACATGTTCCGGAAGAATATTTTTCTTCAGTAATATATCTTCCAGCATTGCTTTTGCTCTTGTATACTGGGAGCGGCTTGTGCTCTCCTCAATATCCAGCATTGTTGCAATTTCCCGGTGCGAGTACCCTTCTATTGCATAAAGGTTCAACACAGTCCGATATCCAATTGGAAGTAGCCTGATACATTCCACCACTTGTTTTGCCTGAACAATTGACGGTATTGCTTCTTCCCTGATATAAACACCTGATGCATGTATAAGATCTACGCTTTCGTTAAACTTTTTATTCTTCTTAAGATGATTGATGCAGGTGTGAACAATTATCTTCCTGATCCATCCTTCCAGTGCGCCTCTGTTCTGAAATTGTTTTATTTGTGTGAAGACCTTAATAAAGCCTTCCTGCAACATATCTTCAGCATCTTCCCTGTTCTTTCCATAACGATAACATAAAGACAACATGCGCGGGCTATACGTATAGTATAACTCCTGTTGCGCAGCTGCAACATTTCTGATACAGCCTTTAAGCATTGCTTCTTCTGTCATGAAATCAAGTTGATTTCATGTAATTTAGACAATTTCTTCATATAAAATGCTGCCCATGCAAGAAAAAAATGATTTTCCTCATTCCTCTCCTGCAGCATTTTTCAGAACTGCCAGTATAACCAGAGAAAATATTAGCAATCTGATACCCGGTAAACCCAAAATCCGGAGTTCGAAAAGTTAATTTATCAGCACATTACCTGTCATTTCTTTAGGCACCGGGATATTCATTAGTGTGAGAATAGTTGGGGCTATATCGCCTAATTTTCCGGGACTAACCTTCCCTCTCCATTGATTATCAATGACAAATAAGGGGACTGGGTTCAAGGTATGTGCAGTATTGGGTGAACCGTCTTCATTTATGATATAATCGGCATTGCCGTGGTCGGCAGTGAGCAATATTGCATAGTCATTTTCCAGGGCTGCGGTTACTACCTTCTCCACACAGGTATCTACAGTTTCGACGGCTTTTACAACAGCATCCCATACACCGGTGTGTCCAACCATATCTGCATTTGCAAAATTGAGGCATATAAAGTCCGCAGACTGATTATTTATTTCGGGTAAAAGCATTTCGGTAAGCTCAAAAGCACTCATTTCCGGCTTAAGATCGTAGGTGGCTACTTTGGGAGATGCAGCCATAATCCTCTTTTCTCCTTCAAAAGGAGCTTCTCTTCCCCCGCTGAAAAAGAAAGTTACATGAGGGTATTTTTCTGTTTCCGCAATTCGAATCTGCCGCAATCCTTTTGATTCAATCACCTCTCCGAGTGTATGTGTAAGATTATCGTTTTCAAATATTACATTGACCTGTTTAAACGTCTTATCATATTCAGTCATAGTGGTGTAATGCAAATTGAGGCTATGCATATCATACTCATGCATATCCTGCTGAGTAAGCACTTCTGTAATTTCCCTGCACCTGTCTGTTCTGAAATTAAAGCATATTACCGCATCACCTTCCTTAATCTTTCCTTTATCTCCTTCTACTGAGGTGTTGATGATGGGTTTGACAAATTCATCCGTAATGTTTTCAGAATAAGACTTTGCTACAGACTCAAGCGGGTTGTTGCTTTTTTGTCCCGCTCCATTAACCATTGCATCATAAGCCAGCTTCACTCTCTCCCAGCGTTTGTCACGATCCATAGCATAATAACGTCCTGTAATTGTTGCAATTTTTCCGGTAGTTACGTCCAGGTGATTCTGAAGATCATTCAGAAAACCTAAGCCACTTTTAGGATCAGTATCCCTTCCATCGGTAAAGGCATGTACAAAGACATCACTCAGTTGATGTTGTTTACATACGCTTATCAACGCCTTAAGATGATTGATATGAGAATGTACCCCACCGTCACTTACAAGTCCGAGCAAATGCAGGGACTTTTTATTTTCCTTTGCATAAGTGATGGCTTCAAGCAACACCTTATTTTGTTGAAATTCACCATTTCTGATAGCAACGTTGATGCGCTGGAGTTCCTGGTACACTATTCTCCCGGCACCCAGGTTGAGGTGACCTACCTCGCTGTTCCCCATTTGCCCCTCCGGCAAACCTACATCTTCACCACAGGTAATTAAAGTAGTATTGGGATATTTCCCATAAAGTGCGCTTACAAAAGGAGTTTTTGCATTTTGAATGGCATCGCTCGACCTGACTTTCCCAAGTCCCCAGCCATCCATAATAATAAGTATTACTTTTTTTTGTTTCATGGCCTAAAAATAGGCTATTTCACAATTTTATACTGACACCAATTATGAGACTTGCAGGTAATGAAAACTGAATTTTTATTAACACAAATCTTTTACAGGGAGGTTTGGCACATTTTTGGTTTATATGGGTGTTTTAAGATTGTGAATGAAATCCGCATTAACAATAGTATTATTAGCATCCTGTTTAGTGATAGGCCGGGCCGGGGTAATGCACTTTTACTCAATAGATGATGTAGTATCTGCAATGAGAAAAGGCAATGCAGGTCAACTGGCTAACTACTTTGACAACAGGGTGGAAATAACACTCCATGAAAAGAGTAACTCCTATAGTGCCAACCAGGCGCAAATGATTTTAAAAGATTTTTTTAATTCCTATACTGTCAAAACTTTCAGCATTATTCACAAAGGCTCCAACAGTGGTTCCGAATATTGTATCGGTAATCTTCAAACTAAATACGGCATCTTCAGAACCACTATATTCATGAAGACCCGCTCCGATAAGCAGGTATTACAGGAAATACGATTCGAAGAAAAAGAATAATCATCCAGGATAGTTACCTTAGTATGCTTGAAGGGAATATTCCCTTACAAAATGTAATTGCTATGCCGGATGATTCATTAAGTATTAATTCCATCACAAAGAGTGCTGAAAAAAACAGATTTGATGCCATAGTGATAGGCTCAGGTATCAGTGGTGGCTGGGCTGCTAAAGAGCTTTGCGAACAAGGTGTAAAAACCCTGGTACTTGAGCGGGGCAGAGATGTTAAGCATATAAAAGATTATCCCACTGCCACAAAAAATCCCTGGGAATTTCCACACCGGGGAAGCGTAACCGAAGCTTACCTTAAAAAAAATCCTATTATAAGTAAAGCAGCAGGTTTTGGTGAAGACACTGCACATTTTTTTATTAAAGACAATGACCATCCCTATATACAGGAAAAACCTTTTGACTGGATACGTGGTTACCAGGTAGGAGGTAAATCACTGATATGGGGGAGGGCCTGCCAGCGATGGAGTGATTTTGAGTTTTCTGCACCGGAGCGTTACGGGTATGGGTTGGACTGGCCGATCAGGTATAAAGACATTGCAGCATGGTATAGTCATGTTGAAAAATTTATAGGTGTTTGCGGTAACAGGGATGGTATTGAAGCTATGCCCGACGGTGAATTTCTTCCACCATTTGAACTGAACTGTGTTGAACAGCATATCAAAGAAGCTATCAGCAAAAATTACAGCAATCGTCACCTGGTGCATGCCCGCTGGGCACATTTAACACAGCCCGGAGAAATTCATATACAACAGGGACGCGGCAAATGCCAGGCAAGAAATCTCTGCATGAGGGGATGCCCTTATGGCGGTTATTTCAGTTCGGTGTCCTGCACATTGCCCTGGGCTGATAAAACGGGTAACCTTACCATCCGCCCTGATTCAGTGGTACATTCTATCATTTATGATGAACAAAAAATGAAAGCTACAGGTGTACGGGTAATTGATGCACACACTCACCAGGTAACTGAGTATTTTGCCAGGATCATTTTTGTGAATGCATCAGCTTTAAATACTAACCTGATTTTATTAAATTCAACATCTGGCAGGTTCCCTTCAGGCCTGGGAAATGATAACGGATTATTAGGAAAATATATCTGTTTTCATAATTACCGCGCGTCGGTGAATGGAATACTGGATGGTTTTAAAGACAAATATTATTTTGGCCGTAATCCTACCGAACCCATACTGGCCAACTATCGCAACCTGCACCAGCAGGATACCGATTATATAGGCGGGTTTACAACATTTATGGGAGCCTACCGCACAAGGGTAGACGAAGACAGTACAACAGAAACTATAGGCGCCGGATTCAAAAAAGATTTAACAGAACCAGGTGGCTGGCATGTATATATGTATATGCAGGGCGAAACCATTCCCAAAGAAACCAATCATGTAAGATTAAGCATAGATCAGAAAGATCAGTGGGGTATTCCCTTACTTGTTACATCTGTTGGCTATGATGATAACGATGAAAAGATGATAAAAGATTTTTTGCAGGAAAGTGCTGCCATGCTGGAAAATGCTGGTGTAAAAAACATTATACAAAATGATACCAGGCAGGCGCCCGGGCTGGATATTCATGAGATGGGAGGGTGCAGGATGGGACAAGATCCCAAAACTTCTTTATTGAATAAATGGAACCAGTTGCATAGCTGCAAAAATGTGTTTGTAACCGATGGTGCATGTATGACAAGCACAGGTAACCAAAGCCCTTCTATTTTGTATATGGCACTCACAGCAAGAGCGGCAAACTATGCAGTGAGCGAAATGAAGAAAGGGAACCTGTAAATTGTGTATTATGAAGGAAAAGATATGGTAAGAAAAGCACAAATACAAGAATGATGATTCTGCTTTTTTGATATTTTAGTATTATTATTAATAACATGAATAATTTGCACCCGGGATATTCCGGAATCTTTTTTTACCATATTATTTTCAAAAAATCATTTTATATGAAATCAACTCTAACCATTGCAAAGGCTCTTTTTGCTATCCTTATAATATGTACAAGCCTGCCTGTTCAATCCCAGAGAAAAAAAGTTACCGGTTGCGGATATATTATACCTCCACGAAACAGAATGGTTACCAATTTCAATTCGGTGTACGAAGCAGGAGATATAGTAAAACAAATGTTGAATAAGATCAACTGGCAGGAAAACTTCAGTTTAAGGGAACAGAACGGTATTCAAAATGCCTATGCTACAATAATAAACAATATGCGCTGGATTGTATATGACAATAATTTTTTGGAAGATATTGATGCTTATACAAAAACGAAATGGTCAAGTATTAGTGTTATGGCACATGAAATGGGTCACCACTATTACAATCATGTAGTAAGCCGGACAGGCAGCACCATCCCTAAGGAGTTGGAAGCAGACGCGTTTAGCGGATATATGATGGCCTTAATGGGTGCTACAAAAGAACAATCTATTGCAGCCATAAGCATGATTGCTTCAGACAGGGCCAGCAGTACACATCCGGGGAAAGCAGACAGGATTGAAGCTATATCGCAGGGTTGGGACAAAGGAGGAATAACTTCCAATACAAAAAATCCGCCACCTAAAAATTCCCAGCCTGCTCCGGTACCGGCACCCACTAATCCACCTGTGCAAACACCATCACCTCAACCCATTCCACCTGGTAATACACAAACTGATCCTGCAAACGATCCCAGTTGGATTGCTTTGTATATGTATAGCCAAAAAGATGAAACGGTTTACCTCAGTGATGATGGAAAAAACTATCAATCAGCTGTAATAAAATCAGGACAACCCTTTGTATTTAAATTTGAGATTTACAACTACGGCTGGCTACGCCTGAAATATTACAATGGATTCAGAGTATACAAACTGACTCATGGCAATGACTATATCATTGCCTGGAACCGTCGTACCGGCAACTGGGTTGTGAATCAAATAGGAGACTGAGGAAAAAAAATA
>JBDHYJ010000049.1:0-36683 GCA_039811345.1 Chitinophagaceae bacterium | reverse complement strand
GTGAGTTACCGAAAAATATGCCTATTGTTATTTAGGTGAAGAGATCAACTTGATGAACATAAATCGTAGTATAGTCACATCTCTAAATCCCGTAGGGATGGTATCAGGCTTTAGGCATAATCTCAGATGAGGAGGTGGTGTGTTTCCGATATAATATGCCTATTGCTTTTTAGGTGAAGAGATCAACTTGATGAACATAAATCCTAGTATAGTCATATCCAAAATCCCGTAGGGATATGATACCGGTAGGTTATAAATAAGAACGCCCGATAATCCCGTAGGGATGGAACAGATAAGAATCAGTTTTTTTTAAATTAATTTAGACATGCCAGTAAAAAAAAAGAATCTGTGGATATCTGTGAGTGAAAAGAAATTGCTCACAGATGCCACAGATTAGCACAGAACTTATGCGCTGTTCGAGTCTTGTCAAGTTGAAGTTCTATATTAAAACAGAAATATTCGATGCACTAAGCCAATTGCCACTAATTCACGAATAGATAATCTTTCATTCGTGCATTTATGGCATTCTTATTCTCCATACCGAAATCACAAAAAATAATCTGTGCAATGTGTGAGAAAAAACAACCCTGCCATTCTTTAACAACTTATCGTCTCTTCCACATCCAGAAATGTTTATCTTCGCAGGAGTAATATGTGGAAATTAATCGGATATATACTCATTGGGTTCATATTGTACCGTTTTCTCACAGGCTTTCTTATTCCAGTTTTTCGCACCGGAAAACAGATCCGGGCTAAGTTTAATGAAATGCAGGACCGCATGCAGCAGCAGATGGATCAGCAACAGCAGGACGCATTCCGCAGCAATAATAAATCTGCCGGCAAAACTCCCGCCGGAGATTATATTGACTTTGAAGAAGTGAAATAACTTACATTTGCTCTCCTTTTTCATCTTATCATTACGTTTATGGCAAATCAAGTATTCGACTTTGGATTGATCGGGTTAGGCGTTATGGGACGCAACCTCTTATTGAATATGGCAGATCATGGCTTTGCCGTGATAGGCTACAACAGATCCCAGCAAAAAGTTGCTGAACTGGAAGCTGAAATTGTTCCTGGTACTACAGTTAAAGGCACATCCGACCTTGCAGAGATGGTAAATGCATTAAAGTCACCAAGAAGGATCATGATGCTGGTGCAGGCAGGCAAACCTGTTGACCAGGTGCTGGAGGAACTTATTCCACTGCTCAGCAAAGGAGATATTATTATTGACGGTGGTAACTCACATTATACCGACACACTTCGCCGGGTAAAATATATGCAGGACAAAGGTTTTCATTATATGGGTGTTGGCGTATCCGGTGGAGAAGAAGGAGCAAGGAGGGGACCCAGTATTATGCCAGGTGGAGACCCGGAAGCATATCCGCATGTGAGGCCCATGCTTGAGGCAGTATCTGCCAAAGTAAATGGTGAACCCTGTGTGGCACATCTTGGAAAAGGCGCTGCCGGACATTATGTAAAAATGGTGCACAACGGTATAGAATATGGCATTATGCAACTGATCAGCGAAGTGTATGATGTATTGCATCGTGGCTATGGTCTTACCAATGATGAATTACATAAAGTATTCAAAGAATGGAATGAGGGTGAATTACAATCATTCCTGGTGGAAATTACCCGTGATATATTTCTTAAAAATGATGATAAGACCGGCAAAAAACTGGTAGACATTATTCTTGACAAAGCCGGATCAAAAGGTACCGGCAAGTGGACCTCACAGGATGCCATGGATCTTGGTATAGCTATTCCTACCATTGATATTGCCGTAAGTATGCGTAACCTCTCAGCATTAAAAGAAGAGCGGGTTGCTGCATCAAAGGTTTATCCTTCTGCAATCAAAATCACGGGAGTATCTAAAGAAGAGATCATACAGGAAGCCCGCGAAGCGCTTTTCTTCGGAACACTTATCAGCTATGCCCAGGGGCTTGCTTTATTATATGTTGCATCTAAGGAATACGATATGGAAATCCCTCTCCCTAAAGTGGTGAAAATATGGAGGGGCGGATGTATCATCAGATCAACCCTGCTCGAAATTTACTATAAAGCCTATACCAGCAATCCTACGCTCTCTAATATTTTGTTAGATGCTAATATTGCCGCTTTAATAAAATCAAGGGAATCAAATACAAGGAAATTTATTGCCACTGCCGTACAGGCAGGTATTCCAGCCGCTGCACTGGGTGCTTCTTTAGGTTATTTCGATGCCTACAGAAGCGAAACCATGCCCACCAACCTGATACAGGCACAACGCGACTTTTTTGGCGCACACACCTATCAGCGTATTGATGAGCCGGGAATATTTCACAGCATCTGGCAATAAAAATACAGATCGAAAGTATTGAACCCCGACGGGATTCATGCATTCGTGGCATCTATCTACACAATCAACTGTTTTGAATCCTTAAAAAATGCAAAACCATAAACGACCACCGGCCTCGCTGATTTTTATTTTTGGAGGGAGCGGAGACCTGAATCTCCGGAAACTGACGCCGGCATTGTTCAATCTGTTTTTAGACAACTGGATGCCCGAGAAATTTGGTATTGTCGGCATCGGACGGTCGGATTATACCGACGAAACATATCGCAGCCATTTATTTGAAGGAATAAAAAAGTTTTCAAGAAGAAAAGAAGACTCCAACGGAGAATGGGCGGCTTTTTCTCAACAGATCGGTTACCTTCAAATGGATGGTGAAGATGCTGCCGCATATTCTAAAATCAGTGATATAGTAAAACAAAAAGAGCAGGAATACGGGGAACACCCCAATGTTATCTTTTACCTTGCCGTTGCCCCCCAGCTAGTTCCGGATATTGCATCCAAACTTGGGCCGTTGAATATTTGCGCCGATACAAAATGCACTCGTATCGTAGTAGAAAAGCCCTTCGGTCATGATCTGCAAAGCGCCCGGGAGCTCAACCAACTGCTGAGCACCATGTTTGACGAAAACCAGATTTTCCGTATAGACCATTACCTTGGAAAAGAAACTGTACAGAATATCCTTGCCCTGCGGTTTGCCAATGCCCTGTTTGAACCAATATGGAACCGTAACTATATAGAGAATATACAGATAACTGCCGCAGAAACCGTAGGTGCAGAAAGTCGGGGCGCTTATTATGAAAAATCGGGGGCCCTGCGCGATATGGTGCAGAACCACATGCTGCAACTTTTATGCATGGTAGCTATGGAAGCTCCTGTTTCTTTTGACGCTAATGAAATCAGAAATAAGAAAGTAGACGTGCTGAATGCCATCCGGCGCATTGATAATAGCGAAGTACAGGATTTTGCCGTAAGAGGTCAATATGCTGACGGCTGGATGCAGGGAGATAAAGTATTGGGGTATCGTCAGGAGAAAAATGTGAGCCCGCACTCTAATGTGGAAACATTTGCAGCCGTTAAATTTTATATAGACAACTGGCGCTGGCAGGGTGTACCTTTTTATGTGCGTACCGGCAAACGGATGAACAGCAAAAGCTCTATCATCACTATTCAGTTCAGAAAAGCGCCAAGTTTTGCTTTTCCGCCGGAGGCTGCTAATAGCTGGCGACCCAACCGGCTTACTATCAGCATTCAGCCTGAAATGGATATACGGTTGCGTTTCCAGGCAAAACGTCCTGGCCAAAACCTTGTGCTGAGCCCGGTGGACATGATCTTCAATTATGATGAAGCCTACGATGAACATGAGCCAGAAGCCTATGAAACTCTACTGCTTGATGTAATGGAAGGAAATGCTACGCTTTTCATGCGTGCCGACCAGGTAGAAGCTGCCTGGAAAATCATAATGCCAATACTGGAAACCTGGGAAACAAGGGAACCGGTTGATTTTCCTAATTACCTGCCCGGTTCCTGGGGGCCCGAAGATGCTGAAGCGCTTATTGCAAGAGACGGCTACAACTGGCTGAAACTTTCTCCGCCACACGAAGAGTAATGGATTTTGAAAAACAAAATGCTATGACGCTCCATATTCAAAAAGATGCTGCGGCTGTGAGTCAGGAACTAGCAGAATGGATAACAAGCTATATTGAAACAATCCTTTCAAAAAATGAGCGGTTCACCTGGGTGTTGACCGGCGGTAATTCGCCAAAGGCTTTATATGATTTGTTATCCACCCCGCCATATAGTACCAGGATTGCCTGGGAAAAATTACATTTTTTCTGGGGTGATGAACGCGCAGTTCCTTTCGAAGACGAAAGGAACAATGCAAAAATGACCTATACCCATCTGCTAAACAAAGTGCCGGTAGTACCATCACAGGTACATGTTATGCGCACGGATATTGATCCCCCCGAGGCAGCTAACGAGTATGAACAGATCATAAAATCATATTTTCCCAATGAAGGCCCGAGCTTTGATCTTGTGCTTTCAGGCATGGGCGACGATGGGCATACGCTTTCTCTTTTCCCCGGCACTGCGGTAGTGCACGAAAAAAAAGCATGGGTAACTTCATTTTATCTTTCCCCACAGCAAATGTTTCGCATTACTCTTACCGCACCCATTGTTAACCGAGCCGGGCGGGTGGCCTTCCTTAGTTTTGGAGCAGCTAAAGCACATGCGCTTTACGAAGTGCTGCAGGGGAAATATAATCCTGATCTTTATCCTTCACAGTTGATACAGCCTGCTTCGGGTGAATTGCATTGGTTTACTGATACGGCTGCTGCTTCGCTGCTGGACAAAAAATGATAAGAACCAGTATTCTGTCAGCATTGCACGGTAACCAACAGATATGTAGCGGATATTGTTGTTTTATTTTCGTCCGGGTTTTTGTTTTCCCTTCTGAATAAAACCTCAAGCTCTGAATGCAGTTCTTTTTCCTTCCCGTTTTTTTGAGCTGCTTCATAGGCATTCATTGTGGGGCTATAATAGTCCCTGAATATTTCAAGAAACCGGGTGGGGGAATAATCTGCTGAAAAAGTAAACGATTCCTTTGAAAAAGAAATTTTCTCCTGCGGAATTCCGGCTTTTTTGAATCGTTCTGTAACATGTTCCTCTACTCCCCACAACATTGGACTAATGAATCCCTGTGGCGGTGGTGGAGTATAGGCGGAGCAGATTTTCAGAATTTGTGCCACTAAGGTTGGGTCACCCGGAATCCAGTTACCCATAATTATTTTACCCCCCGGACGTGTGACCCTTACCATTTCCCTGGCTACATCAAATGGATTGGGTGCAAACATAGCTCCAAATATGCTTACAGTCAGGTCGAAGCTGTGATCTTCAATTTGAATCAAGTCAGAGGCATCTCCTTCCTGAAACCTGCAGTTGGTTAATGCCCTCGCTTTTACTCTTTCATTTCCTGCTTTTACCAAATACCCGGAGATATCAACCCCTAATACATTTGCCCCCGTTAGCGCTTCAGGAATTGCAGTCGTACCGTTCCCGCAACCCAGGTCCAAAACTTCCATACCTTTTTTAACACCAATCTGTTTTACCAGCGCCACTCCGCTTTCACGCATGGTAGCTGCAATTTGTGTAAAGTCCCCTTTCTCCCATAATATCTTGTTCGGATTTATGGTATTGGGTTTTGCTAATGAATTAATCATTGTACTCATTGTAAATAAATTTTAGAAAACAAAAGTAGAAAGCTCATCATTGCTTGACTTTACTGAAAAGCCCAGAGATATGACTAAAAAGTTCAGGACAATATTGAGCGCTTTAAGTGAGCCGGAGAAATACCAAAGCGCCGGCTGAAAGCGCGACTAAAATGTGCCGGGCTCTCAAAGCCGCTTTCGAAAGCGGCCTCGCTTACGGATTTATCTGTATTGGTCAGCAGACTCCTGGCATGGTTCAGTCTTTTTTCCATTAGCCATTTGCCTGGAGTGGTTTCAAATTGCTTTTGAAAATCTCTTTTAAAAGCAGAGAGGCTGCGGTTAGTTAACTGTGCATAGTCTTTCAGTTTCAGATTGAAGGGATGATTATTATTCATCACTCTTTGTAAAGAGAGGGACTGAGGCTGATTCATCAGTGAAGAAAAAAAAGACTGCACTTCAATATTTGAAGGATCATCTGCTATAGTAAGTATAAGTTCTTTGAACTTTAGCTCCAGCAGTGCATCATCAGGTCGTTTACTGCTGCCAAAATAGGGCATCATCGAAAAAAAGAAAGCCTCCAATGCATCATTTCTCTGAATCGGAATTATGGTATCATAACTCTTCCCCGGTTTAGGTAATGCCGCTGACTTGGTACTTAATACTGTAGTTATAAATTCATCGGAAACAAAAAATAAAACAATGCAGAAAACAGAATCAAAAAACTGTTCTACTATAGTAGCCCCTTTTTGAACAAATACAGCATCCCCTTTTCTAAGATCATAAGACCCATCTGCTGTATGCCATATTTTTCTTCCTTCCATAACATACGCAATATAATTGTGCTGGCTCCATATATCCTGTTTTCTGTTTTCCAGCGGGCAATTGTATTTGGTAATTAAGGTATCCCCGCATTTTAGCTGCCGGTAATATACCGGGTCGCTCAATATTTTTTCATAAAAGTTGAACATATCAGCATTTAGTCTATAAAGTTAAATACAGTTTCATTGAAGCCTGTTCAATAAATTAGTGTTGCTGCCGAATGTTTGAGTAACCGGTAATTCTTTTTGGGGGAAGAAAAATGGTGGAGGATATCCCCAAAAACAAAACCGCAATCTTTTATGGAGATTGCGGTTGATATCATAAAAAATGTTTTAGACTACTTCCTGCTGTTCAGTTTAGCTAATAACCTGAGTATTTCGAGGTAAAGCCAAACAATAGTAACCAGCAATCCAAATGCACCATACCATTCCATATATTTCGGGGCGCCGGCATCTGATCCTTTTTCAATCATATCAAAATCAAGAATCAGGTTGAGCGCTGCAATACCCACAACAATAAGAGAGAAGATGATTCCGAATGTGCTGCCCTGGTGGATGAATGGGATATCAATTCCAAAAAAGCCAAGTACAATTGTAATGAGATAAAAAATGGCTATGCCGGCAGTAGCTGTAATAATTACAGATTTAAAAGTTTCAGTAGCCCGTATAATACGCATGTTATACAAGATAAACATGGCTATCGCCACTCCAAAAGTAAGGCCCACAGCCTGTACGATAATAAATGGCGCTTTTTCCGCAAAAGCATAATTATAATATGCAGATATACCCCCGACGAAAAGCCCCTCCAGCAAAGCATAAGCCGGAGCCAGATAGGCTGCCCAGGTTTTTTTAAATACTATAACCAGTGCTACAATTAATCCGCCAATTGCTCCACCCCACATATAAGGAGTAATTTCCACCCCTTTATTAAAACTATACCAGGTGAAAAAGGCCGAAGCCATCACCATCAAAAACATGAATCCAAACTTATTGAGCGTACCTCTTACCGTCATTACATCACTACGATCCCCGGTAAGAGAAGACTGAAACATTTTTTCGGTAAGCGTAGGATTTCCAGATTTGAATAATTCCATAACGTGTGTTTTTAATGGATAAAGATAACTATTTTTTTGAGGCTTTATTTTGATACCCGAAGTTAATGTTGACCTAACTTTGCATCGTTTCATCATAAATTAAAAAGATGGCGGCTCAAAAAGAAGTTTTACAGGAAGTAGTGATAAAATTTGCCGGAGACAGTGGCGACGGGATGCAACTTACCGGTAGTCAGTTTACAAATAATACCGCATTAATGGGAATAGACCTGGCAACTTTCCCTGACTTTCCAGCAGAGATACGCGCCCCACAAGGCACACTGCCCGGCGTGAGTGGTTTTCAGCTTCGGTTTTCAAGCGACATGGTATATACACCGGGAGATGAATATGATGTACTGGTTGCCATGAATGCTGCCGCACTTAAAGTAAACCTGAAGTCATTGAAGAAAGGCGGAAAAATTATTGTGAATACTGATGGTTTTGATGTAAAAAACCTTCGCCTTGCCAACTATCCGGATGGGACCAATCCACTTGAAGATAATAGTCTTGAAAACTATAGCGTAATAAAAATGGACGTATCCAAAATGACCCGTGAGGCATTGAAGGATATAACTATGGGTACCAAAGAGAAAGATCGTGCTAAAAACATGTTTGTCCTTGGTTTCCTTTACTGGATGTATAACCGCAATATGGATAGTTCTGTCTCATTTCTCCAGGAAAAATTCGGTAAGCATCCCGAGATATACGAAAGCAATATCAGGGCATTAAAGGCCGGGTACAATTATGGTGACACCACCGAAGTAAATGGAACTACCTATACTGTTGCCAAAGCAAAAATGGAAGCGGGTACTTATCGCTCTGTTATGGGAAACCAGGCATTAGCTTATGGGTTGATTGCTTTTTCACAAAAAAGCGGGCTACCGTTGTTTCTTGGATCTTACCCTATTACACCGGCCTCTGATATCCTGCACGAACTGAGCCGTCACAAAAATTTTGGCATACGCAGTTTTCAGGCTGAGGATGAAATAGCCGGAATCACTTCTGCCATTGGTGCTTCTTATGGCGGAAGCCTGGGAGTAACTACAACCTCCGGTCCGGGGATGGCACTTAAATCGGAAGCAATGGGGCTTGCAGTAATGCTGGAAATCCCACTGATAATCGTTGATGTACAACGCGGGGGCCCTTCCACCGGATTGCCCACCAAAACAGAACAGAGCGACCTGCTTCAGGCTTACTATGGCAGAAACGGTGAATGTCCTATGCCCGTAGTTGCAGCATCTACACCCAGCGATTGTTTTAATGCTATCTATGAAGCCTGCAGGATTGCGGTTGAGCATATGACTCCTGTTATTTTTCTTAGCGATGGATATATAGCCAATGGCGCAGAACCCTGGCGTTTTCCCAACAGTAACGACCTTGACCCGGTGAAGGTAAAATTTAAGACCGAATTGAATGATGATGAAGAAAGTTTTCAGCCCTACCTGCGTGATGAAAACCTGGTAAGGCCCTGGGCTGTTCCGGGTACAACAGGACTGGAACACCGTATCGGCGGATTAGAAAAACAAAATATTACAGGCAATGTGAGTTACGATCCCGAAAATCACCAGTTGATGGTGAAAATCCGCGAGGAAAAAGTGGAGAAAATTGCCACTGATATCCCCGATCAAAAACTGGATAGTGGCCCCGAAAAAGGAAAACTTCTTGTACTGGGCTGGGGTTCAACTTATGGAGTAATAAAAAGTACAGTTGCCGGTCTTCAATCCCAGGGACTTGCCGTTTCTCATGCTCATATCCGGTACCTGCGGCCTTTCCCCAAAAATCTCGGTGAGATCATCAGCAACTTTGAACAGGTACTTATCCCTGAAATCAATAACGGACAGTTGATAAAAATTATCCGTGATAAATACCTGGTCAATGCTATCGGATACAATAAAATAATGGGAGTTCCTATTACTAAAAGCGAGCTTACCGCTGCTATTCTACAAATGTTGTAAGGTATTTGAACGTTTATCAAAATATCTTCCTTATCATCGTAAATTGAGATGCGGTTTTTTACTTTCTTTCACTCTGGTGAGACGAATGCACCGGTAGCTGAGAGTTTTTAACCCGCTATAATGTATTAAAGTATGAGTTTGCACTATAAGAGAGGAACAATATATATTGTTGGAAAAATGTAATAGTCTTTCAGTTCGTCTTACTTTTTCTTTTCAGTGCAGTGCGAATCCGTTTTATTGAACTAACCGGCATTTCTGCAATTTCAGCTACCTGCTTATCTGAAAGCCCCAGTTTGCTAATCAGGTTCTCTACAACTTCCTGTTTACCTTTTTCAAAACCCTCTTGCCGCTCTATTTTCTTTATGGTTTCTATAATACCCATAGTAATAGTTCCGCCTGTTAATTGTTCAATTTGGTAATCAAAGATACTGGAACATTCGTTCTGGAAATAGTTTTGTCAGTTCCATATCAAGAAAGACAAAACCTTTACGAAAGTCAAGCACTTTATCTGCATCCGGTAAACAAAAACGAAGCAGGTAAGGAAAAAGTTCTTCAAAAGCTACTTTTAAAAGAGCATCATCTTTTCTTCGCAGCATGGTGTTGTTCCGGTTAGCTATAGTTTTTTTATTCATAGCAAGAATGGTGTATTGTACTACATTAAAATAGCTCAAATGTAATGTTTATTAAACCTGCCCTGGGAAATTGTCTTCACAAAATAATCCTTTAGCTCTGTTGTTGAATTTAACCTGGAAATTTAGTTCTCCTTCTTTCTTTCAATTCATTACTGTTTCTCTGCTACTGCTTTATATACCGGCACTGTACTGCAGGGTTCTCCGTACATCAGGCTTTTTACTATAGGTCTTAGTTTGTTGGTAATCGCTATATATGCATTTTCCGGCAGATAAAGGTCTCCGCATCCTTTTATAACAATTCGCTTGCCTGTATATTGCTGCACCTCTATTGCATCAATACTTCGCGACAACAAAGTTTGTATTACCTGCTTTTCATCTCCGAAGATTATTTCTTTTGCAAAAGGCTGGAGATAGCTTGTTGCAAGCATATATGCCCACATGGGAATAATGGCATCTGCAGTATTGGTCAATGCAATAATTTTTCCGCTATATATTTTCCAGTCATGATCTTTCAAAGCCTCTCTGAATTCTTTTTCTTTCAAAATGAGCCCCCTGAATAAAAAGGGCTTCATATCAAAAACCGTTACCTGTTCTTTGGGGTAAAAAGTCTCCAGGTCAATGGTAATGATACCACTCTCTGCTACTCTGTTTATGATTGTATCACTCATAGTTGCAAAGTTATTGAAATAATAAAAGGGGTGAACCCTATAGGAAACACCCCTTTTGATAGCTTTATATTTTTTTCTTAATATCCCGCCTGTATGCGACTGTCTGTAATTTTTGCCGCATCTTTTAATGCCTGCATCAGGCTAAAGTTCAACGTTTGTTTCATTTGCATCACTGCAGTTTTCCGTTGCTCTTCTACATTGGCTGCATCATTGGGTAATGCACCCATATTGTTAATAGCCACAACATATACACCACTGTTACCCGACAATACAGGTGAGGGTTTGGATTGGTATGCCTTATCAAAAGCAGCGCCAATTACAATAGATTCGTTGCCCAATCCGGGTTTAAAATTATCTGAAAACTTCAGGCTGTCAACTTGCTGAATTGTTTGAGAAACATTTTTTGCAGCATCCTCTATACTCGAATATTTACCGAATTTTTGTGCGAGAAGAACTGCCTTTTTCTTATTGCGCAATATCGGTTCCACTGTTACTTTTGCGGTTGCGGCAGATTGCAGCCCTTCTTTATTTTCACCGGTAATCACAGCCACTACATACTGATCTCCTACTGATATTGGATCAGACACTGTACCTGGCTTCTTCTCATATATCCATTTTACCAGTGCTCTTGATGCACCCAAACCGGTAACCTGGTAATCCATTTCCTTTATATTTTCGGCTATTCTTTTATTTATTTTTTCTTTTGACACGGTTTCGTCAAATGCCTTTTCTGTTCGGCTGGCCGATGCAAATTTGGTAGCGGCAGCAGAAGCGGCATCTTCTGTTTCTTCACTGGGTTCTATTTGTTTTGCGAGGTAAGCAACCTTATAGGCCTGTTCAAAATTTTTCTGATCTTCTACTTCTATATAATGATAACCATATTCTGTTTTAACCACTCCTTTATCTCCGGTTTTACCTTCAAAACAAAAATCGTTGAACGCTTTAACCATTTGTCCTCCAGAAAAATATCCAAGATCGCCGAGCCTGAGCTTTGATCCCTCATCATCTGAATATTTTACCACCAATTGCTCAAAAGATGCTCCACCGGCAATTGCTTTCTGTATACTGTCTATACGGTTTTTAGCAACTGAATCAGCAAGGGTTGGCTGACCTGTCTGAGGATCTACTGTTGCTATTAATATATGTCTTGCTTTCACGGAATCAGGCAATATTTTTGAATCTATCATTCTTGCAACAGCTATATTACTGGCATCAAAATAAGGTCCGAAAACTTCACCTGGTTTAAGGGCAAGAATAGAATCTTTCTCCGGAACCTGTATCCTGGATTTGCTGATATACCCGTCAAAGAAAGGTGATTTTGTTCTGTTTCTTGTTACAAAAACACCTGGGTCTTTTGCTTCCTGCAATTCTTTTTTATATTCTTCCATTTTCTTCCAAAGGTTTGTGCTGTCAGCCTTTGTGGGTCCTGCATAAAATGTTACATAAGCAATGCTTCTGCTTTTTTCCTGTTTATAGGATTCTTTATGTTTTTGTATATAGTCTGTAATTTCAGCATCAGATACATTAACAGCAGAATCTGCAACACTTGAATAAGATAAGCTGACATAAGAAATATTGGAAATTTGTGCATTTTCAGCATTTTGTTTTTCTATCAGCCACTTGGGCAAGTACATGCCATTGGCAAATATGGAAATAAATTTTTGTTGTAACTGGCCGAGTATTATCGGGTCAATGAGTTGTTCATTGACCTGGCGAATTTGTTCGGCATCCTTACTCTTTTGAAGGGTTCTGAAAGCGTTTCGTGCAGCTTCTATATTATATATACCGGTTTTCCGGTCAGTAAACTGTTGTTTAAATTCCTGTGGAGCATCTTCACTGAACAAGAGTTCAGCAAATTCTTTTGAAGTAAAAGCAAGTCCCAGCTTTTTTGCTTCATTAGTAACAATTTCCCTGCTGATCATTCCATTCCAAATCTGGTTCTGAATTTCCTGACGCATACCCTCATCCACACGGTAACCCTGCTGCTGGTACTGTGCTTCCATTATTTTTACGCGGTCATCAAATTCCTGTCTCTTAATTTCTATCCCATCCACTTTTCCTATAGTCGTTTTAGGAGAATCAAAAAAACCATGAGAACGACCTACGAAAGCGTCCTGTACTAAAAATCCGATAAGACTTATACCAATAATTCCAAACACAAAAATGGCAGCTCTGTCCCGGATAGTCTGAATAATAGACATATAATATAGAATGTATTTTTTAGTGGAGGGCAAAAATAGGGTAATAAATGTTTATCAACAAATTGTGGAAAACAGCATGAAACCTGCTTCCAATATATGTTTCAAACAGTGGATATCTATAGTATTATTTGCTACAATAATAGAAGCTTTATCTCCGTTAATAAAAATCAACAATCTAATGTTGAAAGCTATATTACTATGTTAATAAGTGATATGCTTACAATATTTTTCAGTGAAAAAATAGACAAATTATTTTTTTGGAATTGAGCGGAATTTTAACATCAATAATGCTTTCCATAAAAAAAAAAATTTACTCCCTCGTTTTCAACAGCATTATATTCTCAATTTATAGTCTTTTTCTTCGCAACCTTTTTTAATCAACAATGTTGATAAACCTCTAAAATCAGTGCCAGACCTTGATCAGCCATTGTGGACTTTTTGTTAGTATCCGTGTATAAAACAATAGTTTTAACTTTGCCAAGCCTTATTCAAAAATATATTTCCACAAATTCACAGCCCTAATAGTAATAAGGCTATTAAATAAATAATAATTATTAATAAATACTATGGCAACAATTAACATTGAAGAAGCAAAAAGAAATGTAGAGCAGGTTGGTTTTCTCGATGTGGATATTGATTCCCGGATTGATTTATTTGAAGAAATTAGGCAACTTAAAAAGGAAAAGAATGCCATACTGCTTGCACACTATTACCAGGAAGATGATATACAGGATGTAGCTGATTATATAGGTGACAGTTTGGGATTGGCACAGCAGGCTGAAAAAACGACTGCAGATATTATAGTTTTTGCAGGAGTACATTTTATGGCAGAAACGGCTAAGATACTCAACCCCGATAAAAAAGTACTGCTGCCCGATTTGAAAGCAGGTTGTTCTCTCTCAGATAGCGCTCCTCCTGATTTGTTCAAAAAATTTAAAGATGAACATCCTGGTCATACTGTTATTTCTTATATAAATTGCTCTGCAGGCATTAAAGCGCTTAGTGATATTATTTGTACATCTTCTAATGCAAAACAAATTGTGGAAAGCCTTCCCGAGAACGAGAAGATTATTTTTGCTCCTGATAAGAATCTCGGTGCTTATATCAATAAGAAGACAGGCAGAAATATGGTATTGTGGAATGGTACCTGTATGGTTCATGAAATTTTCAGTAAAGAGAAAATAGTAAAACTGAAAGTAAGGCATCCGCAAGCTAAAGTAATTGCTCATCCGGAATGTGAGGATATTGTATTAAGGGAGGCGGATTTTATAGGTTCTACCACGCAATTGCTGAAGTTTACAGAAAAAGATTCAGCAAATGAGTTTATAGTTGCTACTGAAACCGGCATACTGCACCAGATGCAAAAAAATTCTCCTGAAAAGTTATTTATTCCTGCTCCTCCTGACAATAGCTGTGCCTGCAATGATTGTCCGCATATGAAACTGAATACACTTGAGAAGTTATATCTCTGTATGAAATATGAATCGCCTGAACTGACTATGGAAGAGAACCTGAGAAAAGCAGCATTAAAGCCTATAAAACGGATGCTTGAGATAAGCGCAAAGCTAGGACTGTAGAAATTTTTTTGTGAGAAGTGAAGTGATAAATGTGAAATACCAACATTTATCGTCCACCGTTTCACGTTTCTATTAATGTTTTATTTACGTCATCTTCCCATATAGACCATCAGTATCTGTACGTCGCTCGGATTGACGCCAGAGATGCGTGAGGCTTGTCCCAAAGTTTGAGGACGTACTTTTATGAACTTTTGTTTTGCCTCGGCAGAAAGGGCTGTAATGTTGCTGTAATTGAAATTAGCAGGAATAGCCAGATCTTCAAGTTTTCCCATTTTTTCTACCAGTTCCTTTTCTTTTTCTATATATACATTATATTTTATTTGAATTTCACTTTGTTCTAACGTAATATCATTTTCGTTTCTTAAAGCATTTGTTAGAACAGGTATTGATTCTATTAGAGATGAAAGGTGAATATTAGGTCTTAACAGCAATTGAGATGCTTTTTGTTTTTGAGTGAGAGGAGTTGAATTAATCTGCAGTAAATATGCATTAGTTTCTTCAGGAGTTAAAGATATTTCATTCAGGATGGAGATAATTTTTTCTACATCTGCTTCTTTGTTTTTTACCTGTAACATTCTTTCTTCTGATGCAAGACCAAGTTCATAACTTCTTTTGGTTAGTCTGAGGTCTGCATTGTCCTGGCGGAGAAGAGTTCTGAATTCTGCACGACTGGTAAACATTCGGTAAGGTTCTTTAGTCCCTTTGCTGATCAGATCGTCTATCAACACACCTATATAAGCTTCGCTTCTTTTAAGGATAAAAGGTGCCTTATTGTTTATTTTAAGATGAGCATTTATACCCGCCATAATTCCCTGGCATGCGGCTTCTTCATATCCGGTAGTACCATTAATTTGTCCTGCAAAATAGAGGTTACTGATTAGTTTGGTTTCGAGCGTGTACTGCAGTTGTGTGGGTGGAAAATAATCATATTCAATTGCGTATCCCGGGCGAAACATTTTTACATTTTCAAAACCGGGAACCATACGAATAGCTTCGTATTGCACTTCTTCAGGAAGAGATGTTGAAAAACCATTTACATAAATTTCGATGGTATTCCAGCCTTCAGGTTCTACGAAAAGCTGGTGCCGGTCTCTTTCAGCAAACCTGTTTATTTTATCTTCTATACTGGGACAATATCTTGGTCCAACACCATCTATTCTGCCTGTAAACATAGGACTTCTGTCAAATCCTGTTTTCAGAATATCATGCACCTGCTGACTAGTATATGTAATCCAGCAACTTCTTTGATCCTTAGCTTTTAGTTTTGGTGTATTGGTAAAACTAAATCCAATGATTTCATCATCTCCTTTTTGTTCTTCCATTTTAGAATAGTCGAGGCTTCTTCCATCAACTCTTGGAGGTGTACCTGTTTTAAGGCGGTCGCTTTCAAAGCCGAGTTGTACCAATTGTTCTGTGATACCAGTTGCAGCTTTTTCTGCAACTCTTCCACCTCCAAACTTTTTTTCACCAACGTGTATTATTCCATTTAAAAAAGTACCATTGGTAAGCACTACAGCTTTAGCTTTTATATGATGCCCCATGCCGGTAATAACTCCGGTACAACAATTATCTTTAACCAATAACCCATTTACCATGTCCTGGTAAAAATCGAGATTGCCGGTTTGTTCAAGCTGTTCTCTCCATTTTTGAGAAAACAACATTCTGTCATTTTGAGCCCTGGGACTCCACATTGCAGGTCCCTTTGATTTGTTAAGCATACGAAATTGTATCATTGACAAATCGGTTACTATACCGGAATACCCACCCAAGGCATCTATTTCTCTAACTATTTGTCCTTTTGCAATTCCTCCCATTGCCGGGTTACAACTCATTTGGGCAATAGTTTGCATATTCATTGTGACCAGTAATGTTTGGCTGCCCATATTTGCTGCTGCCGCTGCTGCTTCGCAGCCGGCATGGCCTGCTCCAACAACTATTACATCGTATTCCTTAAACATGCTGCAAAATTAAGAGGATATAGTATAAATGAAATTGTACCGAATTAACAAATATCAACGTTTCACGTGAAACATCATTCACAGGTAAAGTCTTGTACAGAAAAATAATAGGGAGAGCGATTTTTTATAGGATAAAATGAAATACCAACAAACCGGACAGAAGGGTCTAATATATTTTTACGGTGTCCAAGATTTTTAACACCCTTATCAATAAGCAGGAGTATAACTGTTTCAAGCGCATTCAATTTTCCTTCGTAGATATTTTCAGATACACAATTTGATAGTCCGGCATTTTCCATTCTTTGGCGAAATGACTCACCAGAGGATGAGGAGTGGCTAATGGAAAACCCTTTACTGCCTAAATCTTTTGCATGATTAAAAGCAAGCTGATTTAACCTGGTAGATGACTGTAATAAACCAATTGGCTGCATTTGATTCAAAGCAATAGCCAATGATTTTGTATAACTACTCTTTAATTCCGGAAACTGTTTCAAAAAGGGGAAAAGAACTTTGTCGTTAAATTCACCAGGATTTTGTCTCACAAAATTGAGCCAGTACAGCAATTCTTTTTCTTCGGTATTCAGTTCTGTATATGCAGTTTGTTTAGAAAGAAAAGAAAGAATAGCAGAGTCTTTTTCTATAGTAAAAAGGAAGGGTTTGTCAGTAAAAGTAACCGAACCCTGACCAAAGGAATTTGCATAAAAAAACAAGGCAATAAAAGTAAAAGCGATTCGTTTCACGTGGAACATTACCGTTACAGTTTAAAATACTTCTGCAAGTAACGATCTTCTTTTTTGCGCATTTCAAGCTGATCTTTTTTTAACTTATCCTTGTAGCCACATAAGTGTAATGCGCCGTGAAATATAACTCTGTGCAATTCCTCTTTAATAGTTTTTCCCAGTATTCCGGCATTTTCCCGAATGCGATCAACACTTATATAAATTTCACCTTCAGTTACAAATGAATCTCCTAGCTCAAAACTTATAATATCCGTATAGAAATCGTGTTGTAAGTATTGACGGTTTATTTCCAGTAAGTATTCATCAGAACAAAATACATATTGCAAAGACTTAAGTTTTCTTTTTTCTGATCTGAATAAGTCTGCAATAAAATGCTTCAACTTCGACCTGTTATCAAGAGTAATACTAACCCCGTGAAAAAAGAAGTGAATATTTGCCATTGTTAAAATTCCCGGCTTTTCTAAATTCGTAAGCGAATGCTGCAAAACTACCAATAGATTTGCCCATAATATGAAAAGACTGTCTGAAATAAATCCCGGAATATCAGTAATGATAAAGGAAATTGAAAGCAATGAAATTTATTTAAAACTTATGGAAATGGGCTTTATACCTGGAGAAATTGTAAGTATTGTTCAAAAAGCACCTTTAGGAGATCCTATTTCTGTAACTGTTGCGGGATATAATCTAAGTTTGCGATTGAACGAAGCAGAAAATGTTTTAGTAGAAGAAGTATAGTTATGCCCCAAGTCATGAATATTGGTTTATATTTTGGATCATTTAATCCCATACATCACGGACATCTTATCATTGCAAATTTTATTGCACAAAACACTACTCTCGACCAGGTTTGGTTTGTAGTATCGCCCCAGAATCCCTTTAAAATTTCTTCCACACTCTTGAACGAATATCACCGCCTTCACCTTGTTAGACTGGCTATTGAAGGTGAACGAAAACTGAAAGCGACTGATATTGAATTTCATTTACCTAAACCGTCATATACTATAGATACCCTCGCCTACCTTGAGGAAAAGTATCAGGAGCATCAATTTTCTATTATCATGGGCAGTGATAGTTTTCAGAATATTAGTAAATGGAAAAATGCACCTGTAATCTTAAAACGGTATCCGATTTATATTTACAAAAGAGCCGGATTTGAAATAAAGCCCATTTCGGGAGCAACAGTTTATCCAGTAGATGCACCCTTACTTGAAATTTCAGCCACGCATATTAGAAATTGTATAAAAGAAAGAAAATCAATACGTTACTTGGTACCAGATATTGTGAAGGAAGAAATAGAGAAATACAATTACTATCGCTGATCAGGTTAAAAAATCCAGCCCAGTAATAAACAGGCAATTGTAACTACAGGAGCCGGGAGTTTTGTAAAAGTCAGCAAAAGAAAGGTACCCATAATAACTCCGATATTGAGCAGACTTACAGTTGAGGATTCTCCTGCCTGAAAAAGAGCGATATCTTTCATTAAAAACAAAGTTGATGCCGCCATGATACCTACCACTGCGGCATTTATGCCTTTTAAAGCACGATATATACCACCGTATTTTTTTAAATTATTCCATACGGGGAAAAAGAACAACACGAGGAGAGTACAGGGTAAAAAAATACCAAAAGCACCAATAAAGCATCCCAGCGCCTGCATCCATTTTCCATCAGGTTTTAAGGCCTCTCCCCCAACGAAAGCAGAGAAGGAAAAGGTAGGACCCGGGATAGCTCGAACAATTCCGGCACCGGTTAAAAATTCATTCTTATCTATGCGAAGTACGTTTTTGTTGTTGAGTTGAATATGTTCGGTATTTGGACGTACAGCATATTGTTCATACATCATTGGCATTAACACATCTCCGCCGCCAAAGACCAGACTGCCAAACCTATAGGTATTTTCAAAAAGATTAAATGCTTTTCTTGCAGGCCATTCATTTTTACGAGCAAGCTCACTACAGGTTCCTGCAATTATAAAAATTAGGAAGAAGATCACGATATTTCCCCATTTTATGGGTCTTGGTTCAATAACGGCTCTTGCTACTTTTTTTTCAGTAAAATTGGTAATTAACCCGCCCAGCAGAATGGCTCCGGGAAAAACAAATGGAGACTTGAACAGGAAATAAGTAAGTACCATTATCATCGTCATTATTATTCGGGCTACCCTGTTTTTTGCAACCAGGGTAAAAGCACGAAAGGTTGCAAAAGCCAGGAACCCAACAGCCATCGGCTTGATAAACTTGAAAATATCGTTTTGCAATGAAGCATTATCCATGTAGTTGAGCAAAAAAGAAAAAGCACTCATCAGCAGACAAGCTGGTAATATCCATAGGATTAGGGTTACTATGGCTAAAGGAAGTCTTCCTCTTTTATAACCAATAAGTGTGATAATCTGTGTAGAAGAAGCGCCGGGTAATAACTGGCAGAAAGCATTATACTCCAGCAGTTCCTGTTCGGTAATATCTCTTCTTTTTGCCACAAAGGTTTTCATCATCATACCAAAATGTCCCTGTGCTCCGCCAAAAGCAGTAATACTATATAAAAAAACGGCTTTCAAAAAGGGGATATGACGTAGGAATTTCAAAAGAAAAATTTGATGACCGAAAACTAAGAAATATTACTGCTTGTTTTTTGATGAATACCTCAATTTTTTACTTTTTCAAACCAATTTCACGTAATCGTTCATCTAAGTATTCTTCTGCTGTAGCGTCAGGATATGCTTTAGGATGGGAACTGTCTATACAACTTTCAAGACAGGCTAAAGACATGTAGCTCTGCGGATGTAAAAAGAAAGGAATCGAAAACCGCGATGTATGCCATAGTTCTTTGGGTGGGTTAACTACCCTGTGTGTAGTGCTTTTCAGCTTATTGTTGGTAAGCCGTTGCAACATATCCCCCACGTTCACCACTATTTGATCAGGTAATGAGGTAACGGGTATCCATTGTCCATTCTTTGATAATACCTGAAGTCCGTCAGCACTTGCACCCACAAGCAGGGTAATAAGATTTATATCTTCGTGCTGCTCCGAACGGATAGCTGATTTTGGCTCTGCTGTGATAGGCGGATAATGAATTGCCCTCAAAATAGAATTACCATTATGAATATATTTATCAAAAAAATGTTCTTCAAGTCCAAGATAAATTGCAATAGCCTGCAATAATGCCCTTCCTGCGGATTCAAAGGAACGATAAGCTTTGTAAAAAGAATCATTAAATCCCTGGATTTCAGAAACGGAAACATTTTCAGGATATTCATTTTTTACTGCAGCCCCGTCTTCAACAATCTGACCAAACTGAAAAAATTCTTTAAGGTCTGGTGATGTGCTTCCTTTAGCATGTTCTTTTCCAAATGAGGTATATCCCCGTTGACCTGCCAACTCCGGTATTTGATATTTTTCTTTAAGCGGAAGCGGGAGAGAAAAAAATTGCTTCACAAGAGTATAAAGTAAATCAATAAGCTCTTTGGAAATTCCGTGATTTTTTACAGAAACAAAACCCACATCTTCATAGGCCTTTCCTAATTGCTGTACAAAGTTGTCTCTGCTTTTTTCGGAGCCTTGTGTAAAGTCGGCCAAGTCAACAACGGGAATATTCATATTTTGAAAATTTGAGTGTTACGGAATGAGAGAATGACAAAATTTTATATGAAATTAGTGTCTTATCTTTTTAAAATAACTTTCAGCGATGAAAACGATTATTTTACCCACAGATTTTTCGCCGGTTGCTACAAATGCCATGAACTATGCTGTAGATATGGCAATGGAATTAAAAGCCTCCCTTTTGCTTCTTCATGTTTACCAGGTACCGGTTTCTTATAACAATAATACCAATGAAGTAGCTCCGTTTCCCGTGGTTGATATTAATGAATTAGAAGTAGTAAATAAAGAAAGGTTGGCTTCGCTTAAGGAAGATATTGAGCGTATTACATCAGGCGAAATAAAAGTTTTTACCCAGGTTAAGATGGGGGTATTGATAAATGAACTGGAGACATTGTGTGAAACTGTAAAACCTTTTGCTGTTATTATGGGAAATAAAGGGGCAGGATTAATAGAAAGACTGCTTATTGGAAGTTCGGCACTTTCAGCAATCAGGCATTTGAATTGGCCAGTATTGATTGTTCCCCCGGGGGCCACCTTTAAAGGGTTGAAAAAAATTGGATATGCCTGCGACTTTAAAAAACTATCTGATACAATACCGGTAGATGTACTTACAGAATGGACAAAAAATTTTAGTGCAGAGCTTGATATTCTGAACGTTGATTTTAATATAGACAGTGCAGATAAAAAAATCAGGGAACAGGAAGAAATAATACGGTCATTGCTGGGTGAACTAAGCCCCAAATTTTTCTTCATTAATAACCAGGAGATTGAAAAAAGCATTCACAGGTTTGCAGAAACTAATAATATAGATCTGCTAATAGTTGTACCCAGAAAACATAATTTATTGGAAAGCCTTTTTCAAAAGAGCCATTCAAAAGAACTTGTTTTTCACTCACACATACCCATTTTGTCTGTTCGCAGAAAAGATTGAAACTAAAATGCAGCATTTTTAGGCGTTCTCGGAAATGGGATGACATCACGGATATTATTCATCCCGGTAACAAAAAGCACCATGCGTTCAAAACCAAGACCAAAACCAGCATGAGGGACTGTTCCAAATCGTCTTGTGTCTAAATACCAGTACAGTTCCTCTTGGGGAATATTCATTGCTTTCATTCTGGCTTCCAGCCTTTCGAGTCTTTCTTCTCTTTGTGATCCGCCAACAATTTCGCCTATTCCCGGAGCAAGTATATCCATAGCTGCTACAGTTTTACCATCATCGTTCTGGCGCATGTAAAAGGCTTTGATATCTGCCGGGTAGTCTGTAACGATTACCGGTTTTTTAAAGTGTTTTTCAACCAGGTATCGTTCATGTTCACTTTGCATATCCATACCCCATTTCACTTCGTATTGAAACTTTTTCTTTTTATAAGGAGGGGACTGTAGCAATATATCTATTGCTTCGGTATAGCTTATTCTTTCAAAGGAATTATTTAAAACGAACTCCAGTTTTTGGACTAAACCCATTTCGCTCCTTTTGTCCTGGGGAAGTTGTTTCTCTTCTTCTGTCAGCCGCTGTTCCAGAAATGCCAGGTCCTCAGCATTATGTTCCATTGCATACCGGATGATAAACTTTATAAAATCCTCAGCAAGGTTCATATTGTCTTCAAGATCATAAAATGCCATTTCGGGTTCTATCATCCAAAACTCAGCGAGGTGCCGGGGTGTATTACTGTTTTCGGCTCTGAATGTAGGACCAAAAGTATATATTTCGCCGAGGCCGGTAGCACCAAGTTCCCCCTCAAGCTGACCGCTCACCGTTAAATTTGTAGCACGGCCAAAAAAATCTTCTTTATAATTTACTTCACCCTCAGGCGTTCTGGGTGTATTATCAAAGGGCAGAGTAGTTACTTTGAACATTTCACCGGCACCTTCTGCATCACTGGCCGTAATGATAGGGGTATGTAAGTACACAAAGCCTTTTTCATTAAAGAACTGATGAATTGCAAAAGCAAGGCTGTGCCTGATCCGGAATACTGCACCAAAAGTGTTTGTACGAAACCTCAGGTGTGCAATTTCTCTTAAAAACTCAAGGCTATGCTTTTTAGGCTGAATCGGGTATTTTTCTGCATCACTATCCCCCAGGACGATAATTTCGTCTGCTTTAATTTCCATTTTCTGACCCTTGCCCAATGATGGAACTAGCGAACCGGAGACCTTAAGAGCTGCCGATATAGTTATTCTTTTTAGTATTGATTCATCAAACTTTCCCAATTCTGTTACAATCTGAATATTATTGTTAGTAGAACCGTCGTTAAGGGCGATAAATTGATTATTTCTGAAACTTTTCACCCAGCCCATTACTGTTACCTGCTGACCAGAGGGTTGTTCTGCAAGCAATTTTTTTATTTTAATTCGTTTATTAAACATAAATGCTGATTGTTAAAAATAGCGGGGAAAGCCTGCTGTGGCTACCCTTTTAAAAAAGAGGAGCAAAGATAAGCGGGAAAAATTTTTTTACTTTATCGAAATTTGGTGTATTATTGCGCAGGAATCAAACTGATCAGTTCTAATCAAGCTCCGGGATTTTTTCAGTTTTACCATTCCTCACCTTTTCGATCAACCAAAAATTCATTTCAAAAATTTCTCTTTCAAAGTAACAGGTGTTTGATGAGATGTTAAACCTATAGAGTATTTTATGTACGATATCCTCCAACTGAACGACATGCTCGTTCCTGAACTGCTTGATATAGCAGAGCAACTAAACATAGTTAATGCTAAAAAACTCGATAAACAAGAACTGATATATAAAATATTGGATAAGCAGGCAATAGTCAACAGTGCAGCTTCTGCTGGCAAAGCAGAAGAAAAGACAAAACGCAGGCGCGTAGTAAAAGCAACGACTGCCAATAGTACAGAAGAAGCTATTGTGGAGTCTGAAACTGAAAAACCGGCTCCGGCGGTGCCTTCAAGAAAAAAGAAATCCGGAATTGAAGCAGAAAAGAAAAGCGAGAAAAAAGTGATAAAAAAGACCAGGCTTAACCCGTTCCCGGAAGAGGAACTAAGTCAGGAAGAAATCCCGGTTATTCCTGAAACGTCGGACATAATTTCGGAAGAGCCGGAAGTAATACCAGAAATTACAGAGCCAACTGAAGAGACGCCGGTAGTAGAAGAGCCACAAACCGAACGTAAGAGCTATCCGCATAGACGCGATCAGGCATTCAATATTGAATTTGATGGTGTAGTAATGAGTGAAGGCGTTTTGGAAATGATGCCTGATGGTTATGGGTTTTTACGAAGCAGCGATTATAACTACCTTTCTTCTCCTGATGATATATACGTTTCACCATCGCAGATTAAACTCTTCGGTTTAAAAACAGGGGATACTGTCTCCGGCGCAGTTCGTCCTCCAAAAGAAGGGGAAAAATATTTTGCGTTGTTGAAAGTGGAAGCTATAAATGGCAAATCGCCTGAAGAGGTTCGTGACCGGGTTCCATTCGATTATCTGACGCCGCTTTTTCCGTTTGAAAAACTTAATCTTTTTACCCAACCCTCGTTGTATAGTACCAGAATAATAGATCTTTTTACACCAATTGGAAAGGGTCAGCGTGGATTGATAGTGGCACAGCCCAAAACCGGTAAAACAGTTTTGCTTAAAGATATAGCAAATGCCATAGCCGAAAATCATCCGGAATGCTATATGATGATTGTGCTGGTGGATGAACGTCCTGAGGAGGTGACAGATATGGAGCGTAGCGTACGCGCTGAGGTAATAGCATCTACTTTTGACGAACCCGCAGAAAAACATGTGAAGGTATCAACTATAGCTCTTCAAAAAGCAAAGCGATTGGTAGAGTGTGGTCATGATGTGGTAATCCTGCTCGATTCAATAACACGGTTGGCCCGTGCGCATAATACTGTAGCCCCGGCTTCAGGAAAAGTACTTTCCGGAGGTGTGGAAGCAAATGCTATGCAAAAACCAAAACAGTTTTTTGGTGCTGCCCGCAAAATTGAAAATGGCGGATCGCTTACCATTTTAGCCACAGCATTGATTGAAACCGGTTCAAAAATGGATGAAGTGATCTTTGAAGAATTTAAGGGAACCGGTAATATGGAACTACAGTTAGACAGGAGACTGGCAAACAGAAGGATTTTCCCGGCAATTGATCTTGTTGCATCTTCTACCAGACGTGAAGATTTGCTGCTTGAAAAAGATGTATTAAAAAGAATGCATCTGCTCCGGAATTATCTTGCCGATATGAATTCTGAAGAAGCGATGAATGAATTATTAAAACGGATGCGGGGCACAAAAGACAACCAGGAGTTTTTGGCAAGTATGAATAGTTAAATATTTTGATTATGATGAGAAGTGAAACAACGCTTTCGCTTCTCCTCGTTCTTAACTAATGAAGCGGTTATATTTTATGTAAAAGTCAGGTAGATTGTTGCCCGCCGCTAATGTCGTCAAAGTCAAAAGATGACAGGTTTCTAAAATGTCCGTTCATCTTTATTTTTTCCTTCAGGGTTTCTGTCTCTTTAAGCACCGGAATTATTTTATTAATATGTCTTTTTAAATATTCCTGTCGTTGTGTTTCCTGCAGGAGTCCTAACAATTCATATTCCTGTTCCTGGTTTAGCCCGCAATGGTGGGCAATGTCGTAAGATAACAGTTCTGCTTCAGGCTTTTTATAGTGTTTGGAAATTTTGAGCAACCGATGCATTTCTTTTAATCTGTTCAGTACTTTTTTCATCTGTTCCCGGTTTCCTGATGTATTATTTTCAGGATAATTTACGATGGCACCACTATATAATTTTGAGGGGATACTTTTAATAATTTCCAGTATCCTGAAAACTGCTACTCCTTTTGTGCGGATATCCATTTCACCGTTTTCATAAGTCTTAACTATTTCCTGCACTTTTACCAGAGTACCCCAGTCGCCAATTTTTTTGTTAATAATAGCCGGGATGCCAAACGGTTTTACATCACTGAAACATTCACGAATAAGCTGCTTATACCGGGGTTCAAAAATGTGAAGGTTCAACTCTTCAGAAGGATATACTACAACATTCAATGGAAATATTGGGATAAAATTTGTCATTCCTTAAAAGGTTCTGCGTTTTTGAAAAATATTGATTTAAACAATCCATTCTGCCCGCCCCCACGATAATTGACCAAATTCAGGATGGTTTGTTTTCAAAATTCCTGCGGGAGTTACTCCTTCAATAATTGCCCGGAAGTCTGTTTCTCCAATTTTAAAGTTCACCTCTTCATTTAGTTTATACATGACGGAGATATATTCATTCAAAATATCGTTGCCATTGCCTGATAATAGTTGCCGGTATCTTTCCTCTAAAAGATTACAAAGCTCTTTAGCTAATTCCAAAATATTATATTTTTTGCCGGTGATTTTGGTTAGCGAAATAACTTTTTCTGAAATAGCCCCAAAATCAGTTTGATTGATATTTAGTCCAATTCCAATTACAGCAACCCGCCACTTTTGGTTCCGTATCTGATTTTCGATCAATATACCACCTGCCTTTCTGTCACCCCAAAAAATATCATTCGGCCATTTTATACGGGTATTTTTACCTGCATATTGCCTAAAAAAATCATAAACGCCAAGTGCTACTGCTGCTACTAGCAGGAAAGGGTGCGCTGTAGGAATTGAGACCGGGAGAGTGAGGATACTCATAGTAATGTTTTCTCCGGGTTGTGTTAGCCATTGCTTATTTCTTTGTCCCTTACCCAGTGTTTGATCGTAAGCTAAGAATACATCGCCATGGTTTGCCAAACCTGCATGTACTTCCCTCATGGCATAGTTGTTGGTGCTATCCACACTGGTTAAAATGGTAAAGCGCCGACCAAATGATTGCATACCGGAATACCGAATTAATTACTATTTTTGAGCAAGTTAGACAATAAGAACAATAATAAATACAAGACCTTCTTTGAAGGTTATTTTAAAAAAAATAAATCAACCCCGGTAAAAAGGGGCAAACTTAAAATCATTTCTATTGACAGCATTACAGGTGTTAACTGAACGCCCCAAACGTACAGCCAGGTTGACGAGGAACAGTAAGCTTTTTAAAACAATCATCAACGCAATCAGGAATAAAAAAGGAGAAAATATTATATCCCTGGATCTGAAAAAGGTGCAGGAAGCGGTAGCGGATTTTTTTATTATTTGCGAAGCATCCAGCCACGTTCAGGTAAAAGCGATAGCGGATGCAGTAGAAGAAGAAGTAAAATTGAAATGTGAAGAGTTGCCTTACCGGCACGAAGGATATCAGGCCCTGCAATGGGTGCTGATTGATTATGTAAATATAGTTGTACATATCTTTCAGCCGGAAAACAGGAAATTTTATAAGTTGGAGGAGATGTGGAATGACGCCGACCAGACAGAACATGGGGCGTAACAAAAAAAATGTGTTTTATATAATAATGCAGGAACGGCAAAATAAATAATGCTGTTAACTGTTTAAATTACAATCAATAAGTGAAATCTTTTTATGGCACAGGACAATAGTCAAAATAAAATACCTGGTTTTAATAAAAGAAATGATGCAGGAGGAGATGATAAGTCGCAAAAGAAAGGACCTAAGTTCAATATTTATTGGGCTTACGGTATAATTGCTCTTATGCTGGTGGGTTACCAGTTGCTCAATGGCGTAGCACCTACAGCCACGGTAATTACAGACCTGAAGTTCAGGAATGAAATGCTGGAGAATAATGATATCCAAAAACTGGAGTTGGTCAGGAATAAGGATATTGTTAGGGTATATGTAAAAAAAGACAGTTTATCCAAGGAAGTCTATCGTACACTTCTTGGTGATAAATGGGATAAAATATCGAAGACAGATGGTCCGCATTTTCAGTTTGAAGTAGCTGATGCTAAAACCTACCTGGGAACTACTCTGGCTGAGTTTTACAAAGATCATAAGGAAGTAAAAGAGGTTCCGGTTAATATTGTAAGCGATCCTGAATGGTTTGGATCATTACTGAGTTATATCTTTCCGCTGCTGATGTTTGCATTATTATTTGTATTAATGATGCGCAAAGTTGGTGGTCCTGGCGGCGGCGGTGGCCCGGGGGGTATATTTAGTATCGGTAAATCAAAAGCTACTTTATTTGAAAAGGGTACAAAAGTCAATATTACGTTTGCAGATGTTGCTGGTTTGGAAGAGGCCAAACAGGAAGTGATGGAGATTGTAGACTTTTTGAAGAATCCCAAAAAATATACATCACTCGGAGGCAAGATTCCAAAAGGTGCATTGCTGGTAGGATCTCCGGGTACAGGAAAGACCCTGCTGGCAAAGGCAATGGCAGGCGAAGCACAGGTGCCCTTCTTTAGTATGAGTGGTTCCGATTTTGTGGAACTCTTTGTAGGTGTGGGAGCAAGTCGGGTAAGAGATCTTTTTAAACAAGCCCGCGAAAAAGCGCCTTGTATCATATTTATTGATGAAATTGATGCAATAGGCCGTGCACGCGGAAAGAATATGATGATGAGCAATGACGAAAGAGAGAATACGCTCAATCAGTTGCTGGTAGAGATGGATGGTTTTGGTACAGACAGCGGCATTATTATACTGGCGGCTACAAACCGCCCGGATGTATTAGACAGTGCACTGCTTCGCCCGGGAAGATTTGATCGTCAGATTACTATTGATAAACCAGACGTTAAAGGAAGAGAAGAAATTTTTAATGTTCATCTTAAGCCGATTAAGAAATCAAGTAAGCTGGATGTATTTAAACTGGCAGAACAAACACCTGGTTTTGCGGGCGCCGACATTGCGAACGTATGTAACGAGGCGGCATTGATTGCTGCAAGAAAAGGCAAAACAGAAGTGGAGATGGATGACTTTCAGGATGCCATTGACAGGGTTATCGGAGGGCTGGAAAAGAAAAACAAAATCATTTCGCCGGACGAAAAAGAAATTATTGCCTATCATGAAGCCGGACATGCTATCTGCGGCTGGTTCCTTGAACATGCCTATCCGCTGCTCAAAGTAACAATAGTACCCCGTGGTACTGCAGCTTTGGGATATGCTCAATATACCCCCAAAGAACAGTATTTATATAATACTGACCAGCTGATAGACCAGATATGTATGACGCTTGGCGGTCGTGCCAGTGAAGAGATTTTCTTTGGAAAAATTTCTACCGGTGCGAGCAATGATCTGCAGCAGGTTACCAAAATTGCATATTCAATGGTAACTGTATATGGAATGAATGAAAAAATAGGTAACATCAGTTATTACGATCCCCAACAGGAAAACTATTTTACCAAACCCTATAGCGAGGAAACAGGAAAGCTGATTGACGAAGAAGTAAGAAAAGTTATTGAAAAAGCTTACGCAAGAACTAAAGCCCTGCTTTTAGATAAAAAGCAGCAGGTTGAAGTTATTGCAAAAGAATTGCTCACCCGCGAAGTACTTTTCCAGAGCGATCTGGAAGCGTTGATTGGTAAAAGGCCTTTTGAAGAAAAAAAGCCGGCAGATGTAGTGCATCATTCCAGCCATGAGGATGGCGGGGTAAGCACCGGAGTGCCGCCTGCAGAAATAGTTCCAGCATCATAAAATAAAAGAATTGAAATAATTCTCACCAGCACCGGTCAAATCCGGTGCTTTTTTGTTACATTTTTGCAGGCATAAGGAATTTAAAAGAAATTTGTCAATTCAATATATCTTGCACAAATGCAAATTCCCGCAGGGAAAAAAATATATTTTCTTTCCGACTTTCATCTCGGTGTTCCCGATCATGCATCCAGCCTGCAACGGGAAAAACTCATCGTTAAGTTTTTAAATGAAGCAAAAACTGATGCTGCGGCAATTTTTATTGTAGGAGATTTATTCGACTTCTGGTACGAATATAAGAAGGTAGTTCCTAAAGGCTTTGTGAGGATACTTGGTAAGATGGCAGAAATTACCGACAACGGCATCCCAATGTATTTTTTTGTGGGCAATCATGATATGTGGATGGATGGGTATTTTGAGCAGGAACTTAATATACCGGTTTATTTTGAACCCCGGGCTTTTGAATTTAATGGAAAGCGCTTCCTTATCGGGCATGGAGATGGGCTGGGCCCCGGTGACAAAGGGTATAAATTCTTAAAGAAAATTTTCAGGAATAAAATTTGTCAGACACTTTTTGGAATTCTTCCGCCATATATAGGGATGAATATAGCACATCAATCCAGTAAGAGCAGTCGCGCTGTTACAGGAGAAAGCGATGCAAAGTTCCTGGGAGAAGAAAACGAATGGCTCATAAGTTATTGCAAAGAGGTGCTGCAGAAGGAACATTACGATTATTTTATTTTTGGCCATCGTCATTTACCAATAGATTTTTCGTTGAAACAAAATAGCAGGTATATTAATTTAGGAGACTGGATTCGTTATTACAGTTACGCTGAGTTTGACGGAGAAAATCTTTACCTCAAATATTATCCGCATTGAAAATTATTTCAATAATCGTGGTAATGGCAATGATCGCCACAAAACTGTTGGGTCAAACAGATACCCTTGTTGCTGGTTCTGTATTGGGTGCTGCTATTGAACGGATCACCACGTCTGATATCGCATCGTTTTCAGCAGACAATCTTGGTAATGTCTATATTCTAACCAGTAAGGGATTACTTAAGAAATATGGGAGTAAGGGAGATTCTCTTAATGTATTTAATGATGTGAGGCGTTATGGCACCGTATATTCAATGGATGTAACTAATCCGTTGAAAGTATTATTGTATTACAGGGATTTTTCTACCGTTGTGATGCTTGACAGGTTTCTCAACAGGATCAACACTGTTGATCTGCGAAAAGCAGGAATATTCCAGGCAAAAGCACTGGCACTCTCCTATGACAATAATCTATGGGTGTTTGATGAGCAATCGGCGAAACTTAAAAAGATTGGGGATGACGGCAGGCTTATTATGGAAACAACAGACCTGAGGCAGGTTCTTACGCAGTTCCCTTCTCCGCAAAAAATAATTGACAGAGATGGGTTTGTATATCTATATGATATTACAAAAGGAATCTACGTTTTTGATTATTATGGTTCTTTAAAAAACGAATTGCCTCTGACGGGTATTTTTGATTTGCAGGTTATCAACAAAACAATTCTAGGAAGAAAGAAAAATAGTTTTATACGCTATCAGCTTGGTTCAGTTCAGCTTGTGGAGGCCACTGTACCGTTGTGGTTAAAGGCTACAGATAAAATCTGTATTATGCAACAGGGGATATATGTGCAGGACAATACCGGTATTTCATTATATCCCTACAAACAGTAATCAATCAGCATCCCGAACAATATGGATAGCATTTTTGATAAAATAGTTTTAGACAACAGTATATGGGATTATACAGTTGTAGCGCTGGTAATACTGGGTACCGTTGTATTAAAAAAGTTTTTCAGCAGGCCGCTTGTAGCTACGGTCATCTGGTTGTTACATTTGATGGGCCGGCGTGTAGACCGCAAAGCTTTCATTGATCTTATTCTTCACCCCCTTGAGGATTTTTTGATGGTCTTCACATGGTTTATTGCTATTGGGACCTTGTATTTTCCTAAAGCACTCCTGGTTAATTTGTATCATACTAATACAAAAATTATTATAGACCGGGTTGCTACTACTATTGTAATAATATACCTCTTTCGTTTGTTGACAAGAATAATAGATTACCTGGCATATGTTATTGGTAAAAACAGTGGACAAGACGGGGAGGACAACAGAAGTCAGATTGTAATTTTTTTTAAAGATTTTCTTAAAGCCATCATTGGGATTGCCTGCTTTTTTGTAATAATTAAATTTGCTTTTCATTACCAGGTATTAGAACTCCTCACCGGACTTGGGATTGTAGGTGTTGCTCTTTCTTTGTCGGCAAGAGAAAGCCTTGAAAATCTGATAGCTTCCTTTATCATTTTTTTTGACAAACCTTTTGTTGTTGGTGATACTGTTAAGATTCAACAGGTCACCGGAACAGTAGAGAAAATTGGATTGCGAAGTACACGCATACGAACGACAGAAAAGACCGTTGTTAGTGTCCCCAACAAACAAATGGTGGATAGTATACTCGACAATCTAACTTTACGCATTCAGCGAAGGGCAGACCTGAAACTGGAGCTAGCGACATCAACTAACGGAATGCAACTTGAATCTTTTTTAAATGGGATGAATGAAATTTTGTTGCATCCGAAGATTGAGAATAGGGTTGTTTTTCTCAGCGATATAGTTCAGCACGGCGGATTTCTGATACATATAGAATATTATTCGGCTCCTGTACCCGTTGAAGAGTTTAATGCGCTAAAGCAGGAAGTAAATCTTGCTGCAATTCAATTGCTGAATAAGGAAGGCATTCAGTTGGTTGTTCCGGTAAAGGAATAATATCCTGGAAAATAGTTTTAAAATATTTTTTCAGAGATAGAAAGCCCAGTCTGGTCTCCTTTAATAAATTCACCTTTTTCCGTATACACAGTAATTTTTTTCTCATTGTAAATTACTTCAGTTTCATAACCGTTACCCAGAAAAAAAATATCGTTGATAATTGCCGGTTCTTTAAAGTCGCTCTCTTCCGGGGGACACAAACTCAGTTGTTCGGGCCGCAAAAAAAATTCTTTTTCGGGGTTACTGTAATTGGATTTTTTTAACCATGAATACGGGATCAGGTTATACCTTCCCAGTAAGCCGGCAATATATTCGTTTTCAGGCTCGGAATATAGTTTTTGTGGCGAACCTGAAGTGATGAGTCTACCGTCTTTTATGATAAGGATTTCATCAGCCCACGATAATACTTCATGGGGATCGTGAGACACGAGTATACTGCTGATTTTCATTCTTTGGCTCACTTCATTGATAACAGATTTCAATTTGATTTTATGAATATAATCGAGATTTGAAAAAGGTTCGTCAAGCAGTAACAATTTAGGAGAGGAAACGAGTTGCCTTGCCAGTGCTATGCGCTGGCGCTCACCTCCGGACACCTGGTTAGTCCAACGTTTGTATAGGTGTGCAATATCACATATCTTAAAGATTTCCTCAGCAGTGTATTCATCAAGATGATTAAGGTAGTCGAGCTCTTCTTCTACCCGGTATGAGTTTCGAAGTTCAAAGTGCTGTGAGAGGTATGCAATTCCCGGGTGCCCTGGTATCAGTTTTTCGTTTGGACCCTTTATTCGTACACCTTCAAAAAATACAGAACCCTCATCAGGCTGAATCAACCCTGCAATAATTTTAAGCACCGTACTTTTACCGGAACCGGTTTCACCGGAAATAGCAATTTTTTGAAAAGGGTTTTGTGAAAAACTAATATCCTTCAGTTCAAATCCCGAATCATTTCTTTTTGAAATTCCTGATACTGTTAAAAAGCTCATACCTGTAAATCGGCAAAGATAAGGGGGTTTCTGATGGTTAAGGGGATGTAAAGTGAGAAGAGAAACATTCCAATTTGTTGTTTAATATTTTGTCGCACATGCTTATGGCTTATTCTACACTGTTAATTGTTCTTTACCGCAAAGACCGCAGCGTTTTTTCGCTGAGAACGCAAAAGGGAAATCTTTAGTTTACATTTCTCTCTTTCTTTTTCTCTGTGTCTATACCTCTGTATTCCGAATCATCATGAACGAGGTAAAATTGTCGTGAATATACAATACACCCTGTGAGAAAAACTCAGCGATGCTGGGTATAATAATTAATGGGTATTTGCGAACGGAGAAAAGCTATTTCATTATCTGAAAGAGCGGGTGTTTGTATTACACCCACTATATCCTCAAGCTGTTTTTGAGTGCGGGTACCAACAACAGATGAAGTAATTGCCGGTTGCTGAAGTACAAATCGCAATGCTGTTTGAGAAGGATTTCTGCTATTTCCAGAAATAGCCTGTACAGCGGATGACATTTTATATACCTCATCAACAGTATAATTTAATACAGGATTTGATGGTTTGTCAGCAAGTAGTCCTCCTGCAAGTGTACCTCTGGCCAGTACACCAATATTATGTTCTTTCAGCATTGGCAGACATGTTTCTTCAGGCCTTCTGTCAAGCAGGCTATATTGCATCATTACACTTACAATCCCCGACCGTTGTATATATTCGCGTATAACATTTGGACGTATGGAAGATATGCCGTAGTGTCTGATCTTCCCCTGCTGTTTCAGTATTTCAAAAGCCTCAATAGTTTCATCTATCGGATCATTAATAGTGCCCCCATGCAACTGGTACAAATCAAGATAGTCGGTCTGAAGCCGTTTGAGGGAGCCTTCAATAGCGGAAAGAATATGAGCCTTTGAGGGGTTCCAGTCAAGCGCTCCGCTACCGTCTGTCCTTCGCTGGTTTCCTGCTTTGGATGCTAAAATGATTTTGTCTCTTTTCCCCTTCAATGCCCGTCCTATCGTTTCTTCGTTAAAGCCATCCTGGTATATATCTGCAGTGTCAAAAAAATTTATCCCGCATTCAATAGCATTGCCAATCAGAACTTCATTTTCTTTATCATTTTTTCCGAGAGACATACAACCGAAAGCAATTTCGCTTACTGACAATGTTGAGTTGCCCAGTGTATGCATATTCATAGTTAAAGGTTTTCGTATTACAAAGTTCTGATAAACAACACATATATGAAAGAAAAATTATTTTTCTTAAAAAACTGAATGGTTTTCCATTCCTTGATTACTGATTACATTTGTGTTTATGCAGATTGAAAACATGTATGATCGTTTCCTGGAATTTCCTTCAGTAGAAACCGATACCAGGAAATTAAGAGCCGGCGATATTTTTTTTGCGCTGAAAGGTCCCAGCTTCAATGGAAATCTTTTTGCCAGGCAGGCACTTGATCTGGGTGCTGCTTATGTGGTGGTGGATGAAAATCCGGGATTTGCTGATGACAGGATTATCAGGGTGGAGCATGTGCTTGAAACCATGCAGGAGTTGGCTGGTTATCACCGGAAGCAATTCAATATCCCTTTTATTGCCATAACCGGGAGTAATGGTAAAACCACAACAAAAGAACTGGTTCATGCCGTACTTTCTTCTACATATAAAACCTATACCACCGAAGGCAACCTAAACAATCATATAGGTATTCCGCTCACTTTGCTACGGATAAAGAAAGATGCTGAAATGGCTGTGATAGAAATGGGTGCCAACCATCTGAAGGAAATAGAAGGATATTGCCGGTATGCTGCACCTACTCACGGTATCATTACTAATTGCGGAAAGGCCCACCTTGAGGGCTTTGGCGGAATAGAAGGGGTAAGAAAGGGGAAGGGTGAATTATATGATTATCTCCGGCTGCACAAAGGAACGGCATTTGTGATGTGGGATTATGATTATCTCAGGGAAATGAGCCAGGGGATACCACATATATATAGCTATGGTACCCGTGATGCAGAGATAACCGGCACTTCATTGACGTCCGATGATTTCCTGCAAGTGAACCTATCAGATAATAATAATGGTTCTATACACATTCATACAAAACTTGTCGGGGAATATAATTTACCTAATGTTCTTGCAGCAGTTGCTGTTGGAAAACACTTCAATGTAAAAGATGAAAGAATAATCGTTTCGATAGAGAATTATACTCCATCCAACAGCAGGTCGCAGATGCTGGTAAGAGGAAGCAATAAAATTATTCTGGATGCATACAATGCCAACCCAAGCAGTATGAAAGCCGCAATTGAAAATTTTTCGAAATCACCGGATGAGAATAAAATACTTGTACTTGGTGCAATGGCTGAGTTAGGTCCGGAAAGCAAAAAAGAGCATAGCAATATTATTGAGCTGATAAAAAAATATCATTGGAATAATGTGATACTTGTTGGAGGCGACTTTGAAGGCATCTCTCAACCATTTTCTTTTTTTGCCAATGCCACCGAAGCCGCCACATGGTTGAAAGAAAACAAGTCAGCAAACAGTACCTATCTCGTAAAAGGATCAAGAAGTATAAAGATGGAAACCATACTCGAATCGTTTTGATATAGAAACTTCAGCACAGGCACAGACCTCATTTTATATTGACGGTAATATGTAACTTATGTCACTGTACGACACTGATAATATAAAGAGATTTGCAATAATTATAAATTTCAAAAAAAATTGTCATGTCATATTATTTTTCAAAAACGATCAATGAAAGTTTAGAAAAGGCCAAAGAAAGAGTTACAGAGACTTTAAAAGAAGAAGGCTTTGGTATATTGACTGAAATTGATGTGCAGGCTACGTTGAAAAAAAAGCTGGATGTTGATTTCAGACCTTATATAATTTTAGGAGCATGCAATCCTGCCTTTGCTTATGAAGCGCTGAAATCGGAGCAAAATATCGGAACAATGTTGCCCTGTAATGTGATTTTACAGGAAAACAAGAAAGGAAGTATTGAAGTTTCCGCAGTAGATCCTGTAGCTTCAATGCAGGCGATTAAAAACGATCAGTTGGGGAAGGTTGCAACCGAGGTAAGGAATAAACTGCAACGGGTGATTGAAAAACTTTAATAGCAGTAAGCAATATCTACTAATTCACGAATAAATAATTTTTCCTTCAAAGTGATGCTAAAAAGCCAATTTTGCAGAAATTCTTTAGAATGGCTGATGAAAAAAAACCAGGATATCTACTTTCTACTTTAGACAACAGGTGTCCAAGATGCAGAAGGGGAAAATTGTTTGTTAGCAGGAATCCCTATAAGCTAAAAACAGTTTTAAAGATGAATCCTGCCTGCACTGTTTGTGGACAGCCTACAGATATTGAAGTAGGGTTTTATTATGGTACCGCATATGTAAGTTATGCATTAACTGTCGGGTTCTGTCTCTTCACTTTAATAGCCTGGTGGATACTGATAGGGTTTTCGGTAAAAGACGGGGATCATCGTTTGCTGTGGTGGGGTATAATGAATGCTGTATTGTTGATAATACTGCAGCCGGTCTTCATGAGGTTTTCCCGCAGTCTCTGGCTTTCATGGTTTGTGAAATATGAACCCAACTGGAAACA
>JBDHYJ010000048.1:0-36856 GCA_039811345.1 Chitinophagaceae bacterium | reverse complement strand
CGCCTTTTATAGAGCGCTCGTTTATGCGATTTTATTTCTTCTAATGTCTTTCTCTTTGATGCAAGAGGCAGTTTGAACCAGCCATCTTTTTGCAATTCCCCGCCTGCTTCTAACCAAATATTGTTGTAGTCCTGGCTTATAGTATGCAATAAGGGAATATGAATGAAATGTTTTCGGTTAAATGCCTGAATAGATTGACCGGCTCCATAGACAGTAACTACACCTAATGAACGTACAAATTCATGAGTAAGAAAAACCATCAACGATTTTGGCCGGAGTCCGTACAAAAGCTTTTGTGCTGTTTTAGCTAAGTTTTCATCTCCTGTTTTATATCCCTGAACACAACCAATTCTGCAAATCCATTGTTTTGAATTGTCAAGCTCAAAGGAAAAAGATGCTGCTGATATTTTTCCACCCAGTTGTTCACATTCAAAAAATAAAACCAGTTCTCCCTCTTTTCTGTATCTCTCATCGTAACCTAAAACTACAGAAGCTGTGTAACCATCCTTCAATGCAAATGAACCGACAGTTATTCCCTGTGTAAACGGTATTTTGTAAGTATTGATAAAATTGTAAGTGTCAAGGATTACTTTCATCCTTTGTTGTTTGTTCCATCTGCCCGACAAATACACCCTGAATGGTTTAATATATAGTCTTGGCCTTTGTGCAGCTATTTGTTTGTATTGTGGTGAGAATAAAATAGCAAACCATTTTTTAGCAAACAAGGGAGACATGAAAGTGTGAAAGAATATTTTATATTGTTGTTTGCGACAGTATCCTTTTTTTTCTTTTGAAAATGCGTCTGCAGCTAATTTCCATCCTTTGAAACAAACTGGAAACATGATGCATAAGGGTTTAGCTGCAAACGAAGTTAAGTCTTGTAATAAAACAAAACCAATTTTTTTAAAGAATAGTCAGTTCAGTCCTTCTGTTTTGCTGCCTGCCTTCCTCCGTTGTATTATCTGCAACGGGGTGAGTAGAACCAAAGCCTTTATATTGGAGTCGGGATGCGTCAATGCCTTTTGTAATAAGGTAATTCACCACAGCTTTAGCCCGGTTTTCGGAGAGTTTAAGATTGTCGGATGCTTTGCCGGTATTATCTGTATGTCCGCTGATAAGAATTTTCACTCCGGGATTATCATTCAGCAGTTCGGCTACTCTATCAAGTTCTGTAGTAGATTCCGGCTTTAATTCATATTGGTTTACATCGAAGAAAATATTATTTAACACTACTGAAGCATTTGCTTCTATAGGTTGCAAACCGATATTAATTGTGTATGTGGAGTCAACCGCTTTGGAACGGAAGGGGAAATTTCTGGAATAAAAAAGATATCCCTTACGGTTAACGTTAAACGCATAGTCTCTGCCAAGTGGAAGTGTTATTAGATAATCACCTGATTCGTTGGTTTGCACTTTTTGTAAGGTTTGCTTTGTTTCAATGTCTATCAATTCAACTGCAGAAGGGAGTCCCATTCCGGTTTTTTTGTCATAGACGTTTCCTTTTACCCACAACGTTTTACTTGGTCGTAGATCTTCCCGCATTTCAAAACTATATATATCCAGTCCTCCTCTTGTATCTGCCCGGTCGCTGGCATAGTAAGCTGTTTTGCCATCAGCCGCTACTACCAGGCTGCCTTCATTATCTGTAGTATTGAGCGGGTAACCAAGATTGGTTACACTATCCCAACTGCCATCAGGCATTCGTTTAGCAAGAAATAAATCGTCACCCCCATAACCGGTCAATCCATTTGAAGTAAAATACATGGTTTGATTATCTGCATGGATAAAGGGGCAGCTTTCATCGCCAATGGTATTAATTTTTGGCCCGAGATTTTGAGGTGTACTCCAGCGTCCGTTTGCCATACGACGGGAAACATATATATCTTTGCCGCCATAACCACCAGGTTTATTGCTCGAAAAATACAATTCCCGTTTATCCGGTGACAGGGATGGAGATGATTCCCAAAATTCAGTATTTACCGGGGCGCCAATATTTTCAGGCATACTCCATCCTTTTTTTGTGCGTAGTGACAGAAATAAATCACAGCTTCCCAGCCCTTCAGGGAAATTACACCCGGTAAATATCAGCCATTCACCATCCTGTGATATATTCTGTGCACCTTCATTGAAGTTGCTGTTGATATCACCGTCCATTCCTCTCGCTTTAGTCCAATGCCCATCTTTGCGTGTACTCACAAAAAAGTCTTCATTTCTTCCTTTCAGTCTTCGTGTAAAAACCAGGGTGCTATCGTCTATCGTAACAGATGGATAGTATTCAAGGTCTGCAGTGTTAATACTATCACCAGCGTTCTTGGGTGCAAAAACATAGTTTTTTGTGTCGTGCTCTTTGTCGTACTGTACTGCAAATTCAAAACAACGTTTTCGGTATTCACCGGCTTTTATACTTTGGGAGTTGAGGTTGGGATTGGTTAAAAATTCATTCACCGCATCAAGCGCTTTTTGAAAATGACCTGCACCGCCAAGGTTAATAGCGTAGGGTAACTTGTAGTCTTTGCTGTATTCAGGAGCTTTGGCAAATGCAGTCTCGTATGCTGCTATACAGTTTTCGTATTGTTTCATTTCTCCGTAAATGCCGGCACGGGTAAGCCAGGCATCCACAAATCCTTCGTCCTGTTGTATAGCTTTATCAATAAATGCGAGTGCTTCTGTATAGTTGCCATTTTGGGCCTGGTCGAGCCCGAGGTTATAAAAATTAATCGCCTTCTTACTGACTTTTTCCGGGTCATACTGTTGGCTCAGACAGATATTCCCCCAACTAATACAAAACAATATAATTACCAGGTTTTTCATCAATGTGCAGATTGATAAACGAAGCTATTCAAATTTTATTCCTTGAAGGGAAATAAAATGTTAAGAGGAATCATTAAAATACAATTTGACTTTTTCGAGTTTATTTCCCTTGCTCATCCCTGATAATTTCTGTATAAATTGCAGCCCTCATTGCAGCTAAACTGCTCTATAATTATAAATTTGTTGGTATGTCTTCTCTCCGTATTCATTATTTACAACATGTTCCTTTTGAAAGCCCTGGTTATATTGAGCAATGGGCTAAGCAGCGAAACCATATACAAACTTTCACCCGGTTTTATGCTGGAGACACGGTTCCTGATATAGCCGATATTGACTGGCTTATTGTAATGGGCGGCCCCATGGGTGTTTACGATGCGGCGGAGTATCCCTGGCTTGAAACCGAAAAACGATTTATACGGCAATGTATAGACGAAAATATGCCGGTTACCGGTATTTGCCTTGGCGCCCAATTGATAGCAGCATCGCTGAACGCTGCCGTATATCCTCATGACTGTAAAGAAATCGGATGGTTTCCTGTTCATCTGACTGAAGCGGGTAAAGCAGGACTGTTTTCAGAATTACCGGATACATTTACAGTGCTGCACTGGCATGGCGATACATTCGACCTGCCCGAAGGTGCTACATTGCTTGCATCAAGTAATGTCTGCTCTAACCAGGCTTTTCTGTATAAGGACAAAGTACTGGGATTGCAATTTCATTTTGAATCCACACCTGCTACACTTTCGGGTATGATTGAAAATTGCAGAAATGAACTTATTCCCTCTGCTACAGTTCAGGATGAAGCTGCTATTGCCTCAGGTGCAGGTTTTATAACCGATACTAATACATGGCTGGCACATCTGCTCGACAAAATATCTCTTTTAACAAACCGTAAAGAACCGGCATAGCACAGTCTGCGTATATACACTATTATTATCAGTAACTTCGTTTGCCGGTTAATCAGGCGATGGTGATAAAAAGTATTTCGCATCATGAGGTATCTGCTTTCCATATTAAGTATTCTGCCGGTCAGCATAATGTTGTCCTGTGTACAAAACAATAATACTCTTAAAGCAAACTATATGAGCAGTGACAAAGACGTAAATGAATATACAGGCACTAAGGATACGGCTACATTTGGTACGGGTTGTTTTTGGTGCTCAGAGGCTGTATTTCAGGAATTGGAAGGTGTAATAAAAGTAACCAGTGGATATAGTGGCGGGCATGTTGCCAATCCTACCTACGAGCAGGTGTGCAGCAAAACTACCGGGCATGCTGAAGTGGTGGAAGTGGTATATGACCCCTCAGTTATTACTTATGATGAACTGCTGGAGGTGTTTTGGAAAACACACGATCCTACTACATTGAACAGGCAGGGAAACGATGTAGGACCGCAGTACAGAAGTGTAATTTTCTATCATAACCCTTTACAAAAACAAAAAGCTGAGGAATATAAAGATGCACTCGGCAAAAGCGGTGCCTGGGCTAATCCGATAGTGACTTCTATAGAGCCGTTCAAAAATTTTTATCCTGCTGAAAACTATCACCAGGATTACTACAGACTAAACGGGCAGGCCCCTTATTGTTATTATGTTATTCGTCCAAAGATGGAAAAATTTGAAAAAGTATTTAAGAGTAAGTTGAAAAAGCATTAAACTAATCTCCGGCGATTTTTATTTCTTCTTTTTGGGTTTTGATATGGGTGTTTTCTTTTTTGTAAAAGTACCCTCGAAACTGCATTTTATATCGCGGTAATTACCACAGGCCTGTTCCTCGCTCAGGGTGACTTTATTACCCGAAAATAGCAGCCTGAGTACACAGGCATCTCCAACTTTTCGGTACTGTGCGAGATTGGGTTTAATAAGAGTGGCCTCACCTTTTAATTCACCGGTACAATCGTCATCAGTTTCGAAATGGATAAAAAATAAAATTTTCTTAGCATTCTTCCCGTCGCGAACGGATACGAAGTTTCTGCTGTTTTTTATATAATCACCTGAAAGCTTATTTTTTTGGGAAAGCGTATCAATTGGGTTGTATACTGTTTTAGGAACAACTGGTTCATTAGACTCTATTTTTATCAGTGTAAAAACTCCTGCTGTATTATATACATAAGCATCCAGCTTATAATATTGCTGACCATCTTTTGCTTTTCGTGTTTCTTTTTTGGTAATGGTTAGTTTTTTATCAATACTGCCCATTACTGATTTTCTCCTGTCGGGATTATTACGGATCAGTTCCATTGCCACCTTAAACTTATAATCTATATCAAAACAAAGAATATAACCGATTTGTTTTTCTGAAGTTGCGGCTTTAAGTAGCAGGTAGGTTTCTTTACCCGGGTCTGTTATTTTGCCGATGGCATATAGTTTCGGCTGGTTTTTTTTGCTAAAGTCTTTGTGAAACACAGAGTCAGGTGCAAACTGTGAAAATACTTTCTCGCTGATCAATAATGAATCTGATAGTTTACGATTAATCTGGGTATCTGCGATAGTAAACGGCAAAGATGTATCAGGGAAAAATGCGATGAAATCTTCAATGGTAACAGGATCTTCCCCGGTCATAGTTTTTTTCCTGTTTTTACAGGCCATCAGCAGGATAAGCACAACAAACAGCAAACTTAAGGCTCGTCGCATATTTATTTTTTCGTGGTGTAAAGTATCAAATTTTTGTATTCTTTTTTCAAAAGGGAAAGACTGTGATTAGATTTTAAGTTGAATTCAAATGTAATTTAGGAACTGATATACCGGTCTGGAAGTATAATGGATAAAAAATAATGCCAGAGTATGCAATCTATAAAAATAATATTTAGATTTGCCTAAAAATAAAATTAGGTAAGTTGAATTTTACAATTAGTGAAGAGAATTATATCAAAGCGATTTTTCGGTTGCAGAGTGCCGGTAAACCTGTGAGTACGAATGCCCTGGCTTTGGAACTGGACACCAAACCTGCATCTGTCACCGACATGCTAAAAAAATTGAAGGCTAAAAAACTTGTGCTCTATTCACCTTATCAGGGATGTAAGCTTAGTGGCGAGGGCTCCAAACTGGCACTTAGTATAGTGAGAAGGCACAGACTTTGGGAATATTTTTTGGCAGAAAAACTACAATTTAACTGGGATGAAGTACATGAAGTGGCTGAGGAGCTTGAGCATGTTAGTAGCAAACAACTGATAGAGCGCCTGGATGCCTATCTTGGATTTCCCAGGTTTGATCCGCATGGAGACCCTATCCCTGACAGTTCTGGAAAAATAACTATACCGGACCTGGTGAAACTTACAACTCTTCGTCCCCATGATCGTGCAAGAGTGAGCGGCCTTGCTGACCAGTCAGCCGATATGCTGAATCTATTGCAGCAAAGAAATATTAATATCGGAACAATAGTGACCGTAAATAAAAAGTTCGATTTCGATAAGTCTCTCGAAATAGAAATTCCCGAAAACATACCATTTGTCATTAGTGAACAGACTGCACAAAATATATTAGTACGTTATGAACCTGAGAGTTAATTCAGATGCATCCCTGAGTGAAGTGCACGGTAGTATTGACACTACCCTGGTTAAAAATCAGTCTCGCTGGAAAAAGCTGCTGGCTTTTATTGGCCCGGCTTACCTTGTAGGAGTTGGATATATGGACCCCGGCAACTGGGCTACTGATCTTGCCGGTGGCAGTAAGTTTGGGTATACGCTTATCTGGGTACTGCTCATGAGCAACATGATGGCACTGCTTTTGCAAAGTCTTTCGGCCAGGCTGGGTATAGTAAGAGGGAGAGACCTTGCACAGGCTAACAGGGAAACCTACCCGAAGCGTGTGAATTTTATATTGTATCTGCTGGCAGAAATTGCTATAGCTGCCACCGATCTTGCAGAAGTGCTGGGTATGGCTATCGGGTTGCATCTGCTCACGGGTATACCATTGATATGGGGGGTAAGCATTACTGTGTTGGATACTTTTCTGCTTTTGTTTTTACAGCGACTTGGAATGCGAATGATGGAAGCATTTATTATTTGTCTTGTTGCTGTTATAGGTATATCATTTTTGATTGAGATTTTACTGGCAAGACCTGCACTTTCCGAAGTGGCTACCGGTTTAATTCCCTCTTTGCCCAACGATGAGGCATTATATATTGCCATCGGTATAATAGGGGCTACGGTAATGCCTCATAACCTATACCTGCATTCATCACTGGTGCAAACCCGGAAAATACAAAGAGATGATGCCGGTATACGACAGGCAATTAAAATGAATGTTATAGACAGTACAATTGCTTTAAATCTTGCCTTTCTGGTAAATGCAGCAATATTAGTACTTGCAGCCACTACTTTTTTTAAAACTGGTCGTACCGAAGTAGCTCAGTTGGAAGAAGCACATCAATTATTGTCACCATTGCTTGGTAGCGAAATTGCGTCCACTCTTTTTGCCATTGCACTTATTGCTGCAGGACAGAGTTCAACGGTAACGGGTACCCTTGCAGGACAGATTGTAATGGAAGGTTATCTGAGACTTCGTATCAATCCTTTGCTCAGACGCATAATTACAAGACTGATAGCAATAGTGCCGGCGCTGATTGTGATAATCATCTATGGAGATAAGGAACTTGATGCATTGCTGATACTAAGCCAGGTTATACTTAGCTTGCAACTGGGCTTTGCTATAATACCTCTGATACACTTTGTGAGTGACAAAAAAACGATGGGTAAATTCACCATTAAACCGGTTACCAGGTTTTTTGCCTGGGTTATTGCCATCCTGTTGGTATATCTTAATATAAGAATGGTAGTAGGAGAGGTGCTGCCTCTATTCGATCAATCCGGTCATTGGTTGTGGAAGCTGGTTATTATCATTGCAGGTACTTTCTTTATTGGGTTATTAATGTATATAACCATTCATCCCATTATCGTGAGAAATGGGAAAAGAGTTGTGCCGGCTATCCATCCGGCCACAGCAGAAAAACTTGAACTGGATATACCCCGTTTTAATAAAATAGCGATTGCACTTGAATTTACGGATAATGATAAAAAACTACTTTCCTTCGCTATAGCACAGGGTAATACACATGCTACTTATATCCTTATACATGTTGTTGAAAGTGTATCTGCACGGTTATTAAAGCAGGAATCGGATGATTATGAAACGCAGGAAGACCAAAAGCGGCTGCAATATTACTGTGATAGTTTAAAGCTGAAAGGATATTCAGCAACTACTTCATTAGGCTTTGGGAGCAGATCGGGTGAAATCAGCCGTATTGTAAATGAACAGGAAGCAGATATGCTGGTAATGGGCGCTCATGGTCATAAAGGTGTTGAAGATTTTATACATGGCGAAACTGTAAATTCAGTAAGGCATAAGGTAAAAATTCCGGTGCTGATAGTAAATGTATAAGCATCAATATTAATTCACATAAGTAAATACAGTTAAAAACTGGACAGATCATTTAGAGATCTACTAAATTTCTTTGTTATCCGAAATAATGTTTTATGGGGTAACACTATTGACAAATGGTGGTTATTACAACAAGCACGGTTTGTTCTTTAATATTCTTCAAGGGTGTCTTCAAGCTTTACTACAGGGCATAAGCATAAGGATCATATCTTCAAGTGCGGTTTTGCTTATGCCCTTTTTTGTGTTTAATAATTTTATAGAACTTTATTCTGTACTTTTTTAAAAAGTCATGAAATTATTTGAAGATTTTACAGACAAAACTAAAAACCTGTTACCTTATGACGGAGCCGTATTTTATTATGGTAAGCTGTTTAATCAGCAAATAGCCAACCATTATCTGGAAATATTGCTCAGTACCATCGAATGGCGGAATGATGAAGCTGTTATTTTTGGCAAAAAAATAATCACCAAACGAAAAGTAGCATGGTATGGCGACAAACCTTTTGAGTATACATATTCCAATACTACCAAATATGCCTTGCCCTGGACAAATGAATTGGTGGATCTTAAAAACATAGTTGAGAAAGAAACAGAAGAAACTTATAATTCATGTCTGCTCAACCTGTATCATTCCGGAGAAGAGGGAATGGCCTGGCATAGTGATGGTGAAACGGATCTGAAAAAAGACGGGGCTATTGCTTCTGTTAGTTTTGGTGCAGAAAGAAAATTTGCCTTTAAACATAAAACAACCCGGGAAAAGGTTGAAATGATTTTAGAACACGGAAGTTTGCTGGTTATGAAAGACACTACTCAAACATTTTGGTTGCATCGTTTACCGCCGACTAAACTAATCACTCAACCGAGGGTTAACCTGACTTTCAGGACCATTGTGGATTGAATTGTTTTGGAAGCTGTCAGCTATTAGCAGTCAGCAATCAGCTTTGGGCTATGGGCTTTGGGTACGGATGTCGGGTTTTGCAAATATTATTGTGATAGTATGTTTTCTGCCATTTTAGTTCCTTCTACTCTTGCCTTTATTTTTGCAAATGCAATTTCTCTGCCCGTGGAAGTATCATCTCCAAATGGTGAAAACCCACAATCGTCAGTTGTTCCTAATTGGGCTACCGGAATATACTTGGCCGCTTCAAGAATTAATTCACAAATTTCTTCAGGTGTTTCAATTCTCGGATTAATTACATTGGTTACACCTAAAAAAACTTTTTGGTTTGGCTTGATATTTTCCTTTATACATTTTAGAACCTCTGTTTTGTTTTTTTCAGCGGCATATTCTAAATAAAAACTGCCCGCGTTAAGTTGAAATAACAACGGTAATAATTCTGTATATGAAATATCCGCGCTATGGGTTGAATCCTTATCACCGCCCGGGCAGCTATGTACACCGATTCTTTGTTGCTCTTCCATTGAAAACCTGTTTAACACCTGATTATTTAAGTCAATGAATGCTGATAGCAATCCTTTTGAAGGGTCTAATTTAATGGCAAGTCTTGCTTCCGTAAAATCAATTTGTACTTTATATGCTCCACTTTCCAAACAAGTTCTAATGTCTTTTTCTGCATCATTTATCAGGTCGGCTATAAACTGCTCTTTTGAATAATCTTGTAATCCTTCCTGTGGATACAGTAAACTAATTGCCGAGCAGGAAATGACTGCCTGCTTAATGGGTAAATTGCAACAACGTTTTGCTTCTTTTAAGTATTCGCTTGCAAATTTCGTATAATGGAAAGGTCCCTTGCTAAGCTTTGGTAGTTGTCTGGTATGCCCATCTTCAAAAGGGATCACTACTCCATCCGGACTGAAATGCTTATAACCCTGAATGGGATAGGTAACAAAACTTGGTTTTGACTGTTCGCCATCTGAAATTACAGGTGAACCGGTTTTTTCAAGCGCTAAAATTGTTTCTTTAATTGCTTTTTCAAAAAGTACATTTATTTCGTCTGTAGTGATTTTACCTTTAGCAAATTCAGTCATTGCCTCCTGCAGGTAGGCTGGTCTCGGTATACTACCAATTTGCTCTGTTTGAATTTCTATTTTCATATCTTTTAGTTGTAATTTTTGTACTATCAGGTAACTGCCACCAAAATATGATAGCGATTTAAAAATAATAAACTTCACCAACAGTATTTTCTTTCTGATCAGCTTTCTTTTGATTTACAGTCAAACCTACTATTCCAATTTTTCAAACCTAAATGTATATTTAAAAGCAGGCATTATCAGTCCATAAGATAATTCCACCGGCTTTCCTGAACTCACCGATATAACAGCATTATTCCGGTCAACAAAATGAAGCATAATTGTTCCTCGAATGGATTTATTTGCCCCTGCATTCATTACGGTATCACCTGCCTTTCCGATACCCGGACTGTCATGCTTTAAGATGCGATAGGTTTGTGAACCTACAGCAATATCCTCTGTTTTTAATTTCATCTCACGCTGCAGTACACACGAAGTGCAACTGCCTATTACATTAAACACACTTAAATAAGAAGTATCATTTGTTTTGTTATAATAAAACTGAGCAGCAGTTTTAATGCTAATCTTATCTCCGTCAGCCATATCAATTTTCAGATAACCCCGGTGAGAGGCAGTCCTGGGTTCGACGCCGGCCAATCGCCAGTCACCTTCTAAAGACTCTTTTTTAAAAGTGTTTTTTCCTTCCCCGTTATTATTTTTCCTTTCGGGTTTAGAAGTTATTAGTTTGGTAGGGTGGTCATTACTTACTGTATTGTCTTCTTCTGTTACCTGGTTTCGTTCTGAATTGTTTGTAGTATCAATAGTAGTATTTTCGTTTTTTACAAAATGTGAATCACCTATCTGAGGACGATTGTTTTTCTTGATGAAAAATAATGTAAGAGCTATTACAATTGCAACCAGGAATCCTCCTCCAAAATAAATATACTTCCAGTTAAAAGGTTTTGAAGATAATACCTCTGGTTCCCGTAGCGTTTGTGGGCGAAAATCACCCTTGAGTTCCCTGATCAGGGATGCAAGCCCTTCATTATAATTTTTACTGAAATCTATATGTTGCAATCGTTGTAACCGGTAGGGAGTTTTGCTGTCGTGACAAATTACAGGAATAACTTTTTTTTGGTGATCAAGCGCAAAATACACTTCATCCAAAACATTATTCGATACCACCGATTTTTCAGATTCAATAAAAAGCAGGCAGTCGCAGGTTTCCAGCGCTTTTCCAATCTCAATGTCCCATTCAGTTCCTGCCCTTATATTCTGCTGATCTATCCATATATTGAAACCTGCATTTTTAAGGTCCTGCGCAAGCCGCAGCGAAAACTCGGAACCATCTTCCCTCGAATAACTGAAAAAGATTTTCTTTATCATTGCCGGGTAAACATTGTTAACTGAAATGTACTGTTATTACCTGATAAATGAAAGCAATTTTTAAAGTGATCAATATTTTGCACCCTTTCCAGGTTTGGGGATACACTTCAAAATGAAGTCCCGCAGATGCTGATTGCTGGTGGCAAGATCTTCTTTGCGCAGGTACATCATGTGCCCGCTGCGATATCCCTCCCAGGTCATACGGTCTTTCAATTTACCGGCAGGATCCATTTGCCACATATTGAACTTTGCATTAAAATAGTCGCAGGCACCATCATAATAACCGCTTTGTACGAGCAAATGAAGATTTGGGTTTTCTGACATAGCCAGTCTCAGGTTTTCGGCAGTATGATTGTCTTTATTATCCCAGGGGTACACATTGCCAAACATATTATACTGCAGATCGGTTTTATAATTTAATTCGTTGCGGAGATACAAATTAATAGCCGGGGTGAATGAATGCAACCATGAGTTAAGCTCAGTATTATAGTCGGGGCGTTCACCAGCATTTTTTTTATCAATGCCAAGATATCTTGAGTCGAGTCTTCCTACAGTAAATCCTTTCGTACGCAGCAATTCTTTCCAGAAAAAACCGGTAGATATGCGCAGGTTATTATCCAGCACCACCTGTTCAGATAAGCTGCTGTAACGGGCAACCTTAGCTGCAATTTCTTTTCTGTTGTCTGCTGATAGTGCGCTGCCCTTAGTAAGAGCAGGCAGGTATTCATTAATAGTAAATGATTCAACTTCAGGCAGCATAGTGGTTAGGTCTTTTTGCTGAAGATCGGGCGCCAGTGTTTTATGATACCAGGCTGTTGCTGCATAATAGGGCAGTAATAATGCAGCACCCATTACCTCTCCACGCTCAATGCCGAGGTCAGTAGGTGAAACGAGAATCACGCCATTAAGATATATCCACCGTGTGTTTTGCAGTTCCAGTGCCAGTCCCGATACTCTGGTAGTGCCATAACTTTCACCTATTAGAAACTTAGGTGAAGCCCATCTTTTGTAACGACTGATAAATGTGCTGATCCATTCGGCGAGGTATTTGATATCGGCATTCACACCAAAGAATTTTGAGCCTGGAATATCTTTATTAACAGCTCTTGAAAAACCGGTATTCACCGGGTCAACATATACTATATCGGCTATATCAAGAATAGAGTGGGGGTTGTCCTTCATCCCATAAGGTTGTACCGGGTAACCTTCATCGTCTATTTTAAGTATACGTGGTCCGGTATATCCTATTTCCATCCATACTGATGGCGTGCCGGGGCCTCCGTTAAAAGAAATCACCAATGGGCGGGAAGAGCGGTCAGCTATATCTGAGCGTTCATAATAGGTGTAAAATACACCTGCTATTGGGCTGCCATCCTGGTCCCAAACAGGTATGGTGCCTGCTGTTGCAGTATAGGGAACTTTCTGCCCCCGAATGATTATTTCATTTTTAGTTACAACGGCAGAGTCTATATTGAGTGCAAGCCTGTCCCGGGTTGCCACTTTTGAAGATGGGGTAATATTTTCTTTGGTTTCTTTCTTCTGTGAAAAAACAGTAGTGGTAAATAGAAGTACAGGTATAGCGATTAGAATTTTTTTGTTCATGGTAGTAATAAATTATTGAGATGGCAGAATGTTATTAAATTATTCTGTAAAATAAACATTTATTTTTGAGCGCCGGATGAGTGAAAATCACCGGAAATCTTTTTCATTTTTACTTTATGAACAACGAACAAGTATATTATATTCCTGCAAAATTCAGACGTATTGAGAACCTGCATATTCTTCTCTGGTTGTTGAAAGATATTTGCTGGGCGCTTAACCTGAGGATTGAGGGTTTGATTATGATTATACCAACTCTTACCGTAGCTATTCTCATCACCTGGCAAACCCGTAGACTAACTGCCGAATTATTGCATAATCTTGCAGTAGTATTATGGATAACCGCTAATTGTCTTTGGATGATAGGTGAATTTTATGGCTGGGACGAAGGAAGATTCGGCACCCGCCACCTTGCGCTGATTCCATTCGGTATTGGTTTATTGATCCTGATATATTATTATCTGTTTCTTGCACGCAATAAACAGTTCAAACAAAAAATGCAGCAGGAAATGGAAGTTGTAATAAAACAGGTACAAAACATCAGTAAGGAAAAAAGTTAATGAGTGTAGTGGATAGCTTTCAGTTGTGAGCTATGGGCGGTGGGCTTTGAGCTGTCAGCTTTTAGCTTTCAGTGTCTTGTTCTTATTTGCAGTTTTAGGTTTTGAGTTTAACGTTTCACATTTATAGTTTCACTATTCCCAATTCACCCATTTCTTTTACCTTTGCGTTCCTTTAAAAAAACAGCAATGTACAGGACAGATACCTGCGGAACACTAAGATTACAGGATAAGGGCAAGCAAACCACACTTGCTGGATGGGTACAAACCATCAGGAAATTTGGCGCTATTACATTTATTGACCTGCGCGACAGGTACGGTATTACTCAATTGTTGTTTGGGGAAGATTTGACAAAACAACTGGAACAGCATTCACTGGGCAGGGAATTTGTACTGCAGGCAACAGGTACGGTGCAGGAACGCAGCAGTAAAAATCCTGCATTAGCCACAGGAGATATAGAGGTAAATGTGTCATCATATACTATACTCAACAGGTCGGCAACTCCGCCCTTCACTATACAGGATGACACCGACGGTGGAGATGATCTGCGAATGAAATACCGGTATCTTGACCTGCGAAGAAATGCTGTAAAAAAGAATCTTGACCTGCGTTATGCTGTAAATCGCGCTGCAAGAAACTATCTGCATAACCATGACTTCATGGACATTGAAACACCCTTTCTGATTAAATCCACACCGGAGGGAGCACGTGATTTTGTAGTGCCTTCACGTATGAATGAAGGACAATTTTATGCACTGCCACAAAGCCCGCAAACATTTAAGCAATTGCTGATGGTGAGTGGTTATGACAGGTATTACCAGATAGTAAAATGCTTTCGTGATGAGGATTTACGTGCCGACCGCCAACCTGAATTTACACAGATAGATTGTGAAATGAGTTTTGTGGAACAGGAAGATATCCTTGAAATGTTTGAAGGGTTGATCAAATACATTTTTAAAGAAGTAAAAGGTATTGATTATACTGATAAAGTTGATCGTATGTCGTGGGAAGATGCCATGTGGCAATATGGAAATGATAAACCCGACATTCGTTTCGGTATGAAAATATCAAACCTTAAGTTTCCAGGATATACGTTCCCTTCCAAACAACCGGCAATTTCGGGAGGGCTACCACAGGGGTTTAAGGTATTTGATGATGCTGAAACAGTTGTTGCAATAGCAGTTCCCGGATGCAGTGAATACAGTCGCAAACAGACAGATGAGCTAACGGATTGGGTTAAACGTCCGCAAATCGGCATGAAGGGACTTGCATTTATCAAATATGCGGCAGATGGAACCGTGAAAAGCAGTTTTGATAAGTTTTATACTGAAACACAGTTCAAAAGTTTACTTGATGCAACAGGAGTACAGCCTGGTGATATTTTGCTGATACTTGCCGGAACTGAAGAACGTACCCGCAAAGCTATCAGCGAATTAAGACTTGAGATGGGGAAAAGACTTGGGTTAAGAAAGGATGACGAATTTAAATTGTTGTGGGTACTCGACTTCCCGCTTTTTGAATACAGCGAAGAAGATAACAGATGGGTAGCAAGGCACCATCCCTTTACCTCGCCCCGGCCTTCGGATATTGATACCATGATCAGCAACTCACCCGAAATAAAGGATGCTGCCAATTATCTTGCGCATCCTTATGCATCCATTAAAGCCAATGCATATGATATGGTGCTTAACGGAAATGAAATTGGCGGAGGCTCCATCAGGATATTTCAGCGCAGCCTGCAGGAAAAAATGTTTGCCGCGCTGGGTATGAGTATAGATGAGGCATTACATAAGTTCGGATTTTTGCTGGGAGCTTTTGAATATGGCGCACCCCCGCACGGCGGCATTGCATTTGGTTTCGACAGGCTTTGTGCCATTCTTGGCGGCAGTGAAAGTATAAGGGATTTTATTGCTTTCCCTAAAAATAACAGTGGACGTGACGTAATGCTTGATGCACCTTCAACAATTGATGAAAAACAATTGGATGAGCTGTCACTTATTTTGAAAGACCGTTAATTAATTTATTTCTGATGAACACTGCTTTAAAAACAGCCACAATACTTTCCTGGATCAATCTTATTATTGGAGGGATATTAGTATTGGGCGGACTGATCAGCATGCTGATGACTCCCAATGTTATGATCATGCTTATTTCAGTTGTACTTACAGGATCTATTGTGCTGCATAGTTATGCAACCCTCCAGTTGAGAAAGAGTATTTTGTATCCTGAAATACCTTTAAATCCGCAAACTGCATCCGGTATCAGGATGGTAGGTTTTATGGCTTTGTTTTTTGCAATGCTGAATATAGGCAATGCAGTAGTGATTATTCAAAATGCAGCGGAAGCGATTAAACAGATAGAACTTCCCGCGATGCCTAAAAACTTTGATCTTGTAAAAGCAGTGCGAATCATCGGTATAATTTCTTTAATCTTCAGTATAGGAATTGTAATTAATGTGATACTTAGTTTCAGATTGTTGCGGAGTTACCTTCTGTCTAAACAAGACAAATAGGGGATTACAAATTCCTTCTGAGTTTCCGGAATTGCTGTATGTCGAAAATGTCTTACCAGAAAACAAATCTGTGCCAATCTGAGTAATCTGTGAGAAAAAAATATTTCAGTTAATCAACTTTTAAAATCAACAGTGGCGCCGAGCCATGCCATCATTCCGGCACCCAGTTCAAGCGCTTTTTCATCAATGTTGAATGTAGGAGTATGCACTCCAGATGTAATTCCTTTTGCAGCATTACCTGCGCCGAGGCGATAGAAACAACCCGGTATTACCTGCGAATAATATCCAAAGTCTTCGGCACCCATTCTCAGTTCCGATTCTTCTATATTTTCTGCACCGGCAAATTCGGCTGCATTTATTTCAGCCAGTTTATTCAGTTCTTCATTATTGTACACACAAGGATAGCCTACATCAATAGTAAGGTCTATTTCAGCTCCCATGCTATGTACCAGTTCAGTTGATAACTTACGGATAAGCTCATGCGCTTCAAACCTCCATTCTTCGTCCATAGCCCTGAATGTACCCATAAGCTTCACTTCGCTTGGAATTACGTTTGTAGTATAACCACCCTGAAAGGATGTGATAGACAAAACGGAAGGATTAAAAGGGTTCCGGTTGCGGCTGATCACCTGTTGCAAAGCCACTACAAGTTGTGAAGCGATCAGAATGGTATCGGCAGTTTGTTGCGGAGCAGCGGCATGACCACCTTTGCTTTTGATAGTAACATATATTTCATCGGCACTGGCCATAATTTTTCCACCTCTGAACCGGTATTTTCCCACTTCCAGTTGAGGGTGAACATGCAATCCCAATATTGCCGAAGGTCTGGGATTTTCCAGTGCACCTTCTTTAATTAACAGACTTGCTCCGCCAGGGTTTTTTTCTTCACCCGGCTGAAATATCAGTTTTACTGTTCCTTCCCATTCATCTTTCAGTTGATGCAGAATTTTTGTGGCCCCCAGCAGGCAGGTAGTATGGGCATCGTGCCCACAGGCATGCATCACACCGTCGTTTTTCGATTTATAGGGTATATCATTTTCTTCGTGAATGGGTAATGCATCCATGTCGGACCTCAGGGCAATTATTCTTTTGTCGGGATTTTTTCCTTTTAGCAGACCCACTACTCCTGTAGTAGCCTTTACTTCGTAAGGGATACCTAAATCAGAGAGTTGTTTTTGTACCAGTGCTGAAGTTTCAAATTCTTTATAACTCAGTTCGGGGTTTGCGTGTATTAGTCTGCGTATTTCTACCAGTTCTGATGCATATCCAGCAGCAAGAGCTTTAATCTTTTCTTTAAGCATAGCGCAAAGATAATCAGGAAAGAGATTGTTGTAGTGAATGGTGAAAAGGTGAAATGTGAGAAAATGAAAAGTTTGTAGTTTCTCGTTTATTGTTTCACGTTATTCAGTTTCTTCATCAATTCTCTAATACAGCATCCGCACCCTGATGGTTTCTTTAATTGTTTTTAAAAGTTCCAGCGCTTCTTTCGACAGATGCTTATCTACATCCAACACGACATAGCCAATGGTATCATTTGTTTTCAGGTACTGACCAAGTATATTAATATTATGTCCCGATAACTGGGTATTAATTTGCGACAGCACACCCGGAACATTTTTATGAATGTGCAAAATTCGATGAGTACCTTCCTGCAGAGGTAATGCCAGCTCAGGTACAGTATGCGAGCCGGTTGTAGAACCTGTCTCGAGGAAATTGATCAGTTTCATACTTACATCTTCCCCAATATTTGCCTGTGCTTCTTCAGTAGAGCCGCCAATATGAGGAGTAAGAATGACATTTGGCAATCCCTGTAACGGGGTTGTAAATTTATCTCCGTTTTTCTCCGGTTCAACCGGGAATACATCAATTGCAGCACCGGATAGCTGACCACTTTTCAATACATTACTTAGTGCATTGAGGTCAACAACTTCTCCTCTTGCATAATTGATCAGTATGCTACCTTTCTTAAAATGTTTAAGTACCGTAGCATTGATCATATTTTTTGTCTGGTTGGTTTCAGGCACATGTAGTGTTACAATATCTGACTCAGCCACCACTTCTTTTATAGATTTGAGCTGGTGTGCATTGCCGAGGGGTAATTTTTTAACTATATCATAGTAAATAACCTTCATGCCAAACGATTCTGCCAGTACACTCACCTGGGCACCAATATTGCCATAACCGATAATTCCAAGCGTTTTGCCCCTCAACTCATAACTTCCTTTGGATTCTTTCATCCAGTTGCCGTCGTGTGCGGCTTTGTTTTTATCGGGTATTCGGCGTATAAGCATTATCGAGAGTCCAATCACCAACTCCGCTACAGAACGTGTATTGGAATAAGGGGCATTGAAAACAGTAACACCATGATTGGTTGCTTCACGCAGATTAACCTGGTTAACACCAATACAAAAACAGCCAATGGCCTGTAATTTAGGTGCTGCGTTTAAAATTGCGGGTGTAATTTGAGATTTTGAGCGGATACCTAACAAATGTACGTTTTTGACTTCCTTTGCCAATTGATCTTCGGGTAATGCACCGGTAATTTTCCTAACTGAGCTATAACCGGCTTTTTTAAAATTCTCTACCGCCAGGTCGCTGATATTTTCCAATAATAGGATATTAATTTTCTCTTTGGGATAACTGGTCCGTTTTTTGTCTATCATAATTTTGTTGTAAAATTGACGCAAAAATAATAAGTAATTGCTTTTCAACGTTCTTTTGCAATTAAATCCAGTATGAGAAAAATAATATATCCTATTCTGTTTATTGCTTTATATACATCAGGTTGCTATTATTCCACAATAAAAAAGAAAGATAAAGCTTCATCTACAGCAGGTGCAGATTCTGTTACTCATCCGGTTTCCACCTTATCCAAGTCCGAATTTCAGCATTACTACAATGCAGCGGCTGACTTTTATGAAAATGTACTTCAAAAGAGCCATTTCAGCGGTGAGTTCCTTGTCGCAAAAAAAGGTGAGATTATCTTTGAAAAATATGCAGGTCAGGCCCATATCGGTTCCGGCGATTCAATAACTGCTCAAAGCCCACTTCATCTTGCTTCCGTTTCCAAAACGTTTACCGCCATGGCAACTTTGAAGTTGTGGGAAGAAGGTAAACTGGATATTCATGATGAAGTATCAAAATATCTTACCGGTTTTCCTTATAAGGGTGTGACGATAAAAACATTGTTAAATCATCGCAGCGGACTTCCCAATTATGTGCACGTAATGGAACAACTCGGCTGGAGCAGAAATAAAATAGTATACAATTCTGATGTACTTCAGTTTCTGATTGATAACAAGCAAAAGCTGCAGGCTAATACCCCGGATCGTTCATTCCATTATTGTAATACTAATTACGCTTTGCTGGCGCTTATAATCGAAAAAGTCAGCGGTGTGCCCTATCCGCAGTATATCCAGGAAACTTTTTTTGGTCCTATAGGCATGACTAACAGTTATGTATTTACCATGTCGGATTCTGCAAGATCGCTCCCTTCTTATAATTATAGAAACAAAAGAGAGCAGTTTACTTTTCTTGATGCAGTATATGGTGATAAAAACGTGTATAGTACTGTACGTGATTTGAAGAAATGGGATTCTGTACTTTGCTATGGCAATATGTTCAGGCAGGCAACACTCGATTCGGCATACACAAGTTATAGCCATGAAAAAAGGGGAATTAAAAATTACGGACTTGGCTGGCGCATGCTCGAATATTCAAAGAACGATAAAATTATCTATCATAACGGATGGTGGCACGGTAATAATACCGTTTTTGCACGCCTGATTCAGGATTCCGCTACCATCATCATTCTTGGCAACAGGTACAACCGCAATATTTATCAGGCCAAAAAGCTTTTCAATGCTTTTGGAAATTATGAGACAGATGAAGATACTGATGAATAGATAGCATAAATTTTTAATAGCATTATCTTTTCCCTGAAAGCAGTTTTCAAATAATCCTTTTGCGATTTTCCGATTGAATGTGTAACCTTGCACCCTCTAAGGAGAGATGCCAGAGTGGTTGAATGGGACGGTCTCGAAAACCGTTGTCCGTCTTCGGCGGACCCAGGGTTCGAATCCCTGTCTCTCCGCTAGTTTACAAAAAACTTTCTGAGTCCTTTCTGGAGGTTGAGACGAAGCGAAGCTTGTCTCAATGCCGACATTAGTCGTCGGCATTCGAATCCCTGTCTCTCCGCTATCGAATATTATTGTTTCATATTCATATAATTGTCATGCTTTCAGAGTAGCTTAATTCGGAGATTGAAATCTCCGAAGAACATATACTGTTCGAAGTCTGAGACTTCGAGCAGCAGAAAAGATTGAAATCTCCGAAGAACATATACTGTTCGAAGTCGGAGACTTCGAACAGCAGAACAGCAGACAGCAGTCCCTATACATTGATATAATAGCGACTTACTATAAAATACAATTCGAATAGTATAAAAAAGATAACCATACTGCCATAAAGCAGGGGTGACTTTGATTTTGTAAAGGCAAAGACTATACAAATTATAAAATGGGAAACCATACGTATCCCGTACATAGGCATAACAGTATCATAATATTGTTGCCCTTTTATGAGTGTGTCGAAAAAATCAATTACATAAACGAGTGCTAAAATCGAAAAAAACCATTTTTTTCTGGAATAAAAATAATTTTTATAGCTATTATCGAAGTCTTTTACATCGGTCGGGAAGAGCAATTGACAAAGTACAAAATAGAATACGATATAGATAATCAGAAAAAAGTATTCTAAGAATGTCCACTCCGATAATAATCTTAATTTATACTCCCACCACCAAAAATGAACGAGGGTTAGAAAAATATAAAATGCCCAGAGAAGATGTATCCAGTATGGTTTTGTTCTTTTTGGATGCTGAATAAATCTGGCAGTACCATTCAGTAATGTACCAATACCTAAACCCAGGATTATGCTTACAACAGTTTTGATGTGTGCGAAAACTTCCATAAACAATATAATTTAGATATGATTAATTTCATTTTTTGCTGTACAAGTTTTCATGGCTTTGATTTATTCTTCTGCATTTGATTGATCCAGTCTGTCACTAACTGCATACCTTCTTTATGAATAACTGTACGGGCCAATTCAGGCATTGCGGTTCCTGGTTCGGTACTGTTCATCCGGTAAGTCAGTATGGAATGTTTAGCATCACCGGGGATAATATCGAAATTTAATCCGCCTGCGCCACTGCCTGCTGATACCGGCTCTTTCATTATTCCCAACTGGTGTGGATCGGTTTGCTCATATTCCAGGAATAAACCTGTGTTGTGTGCATCACCGCCCTTTGTATGACAGTGTGCACAATTGACATCGAGATATGCTCTTGCCCGTTGCTCAAGATTGAAATGTTGTTTATCGCTCCAGTCGGGGAGTTGCGGTACTTTTGAAAGCTCAGGCATACCTTTTATCATTCCTGAAGAAGCCCAGGTTGTTAACTGATTAACTGATTGCCCAGGAATTGTATAATTGAGGTTCCTTGCTTTGGGTCCAATGGGAGTAAGCACATCATTTTTTATATGGCATCTTTTACAATCATTTGTATTTGGCACCTGGTACACTGTAGATATAGCGTTACCACTATCATCTAAGAGGGTAATTGGAATTTTTGCTCCTGTAATATGCTTTACGGCGTCCGTTTGTTCTTTGTCCCACAAATAATCCATTACTTTCCATTTACTATCAAAAGGATCTTTAACAAGTAGCCGGGTTTCAATCATGATCTTTTGATGCGAGGTATTGGTATAAGCAAAGTTTTTGATGATAAATGTTGAATCCGGAAAATCAAGAGCTCCTTCCGAAGTATATTGGATAGATTGGTGAGCCGGCAATACAATAAACCTGTCTTTTACTGCATAGTCAGTAAAAAGCGGTGTACTCAAAGTATAACTTACCACATCAGGTTTTGGATGTAATTCCTTTAAGCTCCCGGTAAAAAAGCCATAATCCGAAAGCTTGTCTTTAAATACAAAAGGTGAAGCAACACTACCGGCTTTCTCTTCCTGCTTAGCTGTATTATTGCAACCCTGAATCAACCGTACGCCTGATATTACTATTGTTACCAGGAGGGCAAAAAGAAAATTTTTTTTCATACCTCTACATTAGCTTTTATAAATACAAACAGATTATTTACAGGTAAAAGGTTGCATATCGGTGTTGGGATGCCATTTGTCTGCATGCTGTATATTCAGAAAATCTGCATTAACAAACATGTTTTCCCCCGGTTGAGTAATGCAAATGCTGTCGGGGTTAGCTGTAGTTCCGCCTGTCAGAATATTGGATGAAATACCATCATACATAATCAGCGGTATACGTTTGTTTTTGCGATTGTTATCCTGTTGCTGCAATTTTTGTTCAACTGCCACCAATATTTTACCAATATGATGTTCAAATGTGGGAGTTGGAAAAGCATTCCCCATTTCAATCGTATTGTTATATATCCTGATGTCCTTTGATATCGGGGAGTATTGATTGTTGATTTTTTCCGCAGCTTTTTCATCTACTGCAAATCCGGATGCAAGCGTAATAGCAGAAGAATTGTTATTGATAATACGATTGTCATACAGTTCAATATTTGATGTGGCAAGAATAATCACACCGCTACCGGGTGAGGCGTTGCCAACTCCCCAGGAAGTTCCAAAACTGCCTGCCCTGGCGAAATTCCTGTGGTTATTGTCGTGAAAATAATTTTTATATGCTTTCACATACCCGCCTCTTTGTGATAAACCTGGCAGATCAAAAATTAAAAAACCGGCAGTATTATCATAAAACTCATTATTATATACTTCGGCGTGGGTAGTATTTTCAATTTCGCAACCGGCTACATTTTTAGCGGCTTTACAGTTACGCACAATTGCACTGTCACTTTGCCCGACATATATCCCGGCATCTGATGAGCCTTCTGCATAACAATTTTCAATCAGTATGTTTTTACACATTACCGGGTATATAGCATAACCACCACTGGTGGAATCTGCGGTTTTCCATACTGCATTCAGGTTGTTGATTACTATATCCCGGCTCTTGTTTATTTTCAGCAGGTCTCCTTTGGAATCGCGAATAGTCATATCTGTTATTGTGAACCCATTTACATTGGTCACCCTTATGCCTTCACCACCCTGGCTCTGGGCAGAAAAATCCAGTATCGTTTTATCCTTTCCCTCACCTAAAATCCTGATATGGTTTACCTGGGCAATACTGAGGTTATCAAAACTGTAGTTACCGGCTTTTAGCAAAATGCTGGTATTATCTGTCATAGATAAAAACGCTTCTGCGATTTTACTTTCATCGCCGGGGCCAAAGGTCAGTGAGTTAGTATAATTTTCGTTCAAACCGGCTTTATCATTCCCTCCGTTACAGGAGATAATAAAGAAGCATCCTATCAGGCAGATCAGGAAATAATATTGTTTGGCAAGTAACTTCATGTTAGTTTAGTTAGATGGTTAAGTAAAAAAGTTGCTGATTTTATTATTCAATACAATTATTTTATAAGTCGCTTAAACTGTTTAAGCCTGCCCTTGAATGGTGGATATTTGATGCCGGGATCAAACCATAAAGGTGTTTTCATCAATGCTTTTTTGTGGGTAAACAGGTCGAATGAATGCTTACCATGGTATGCGCCAATTCCACTATTGCCGATTCCACCAAACGGAAAGCGGTGATTGGCAAAATGCCATATTGTATTATTAATACACCCGCCGCCGAAAGATATTTGTGAAATCCATTGTTCCACTTTAGTATTATCAGAAGTAAATAAATAAAAAGCAAGCGGATCCGGATGTTGTTTTACAATTTTAATAGCTTCTTCAGTATTGTTGTAGATTATCACAGGTAAAATGGGTCCAAATATTTCATCCCGCATTACTGCTGCACCTGCACGAATGTTTTTAATAATAGTTGGAGCAATATACAATGCTGAATTGTCGGTATTGCCGCCGGTTACAATATCTCCTTCAGACAAATACGAAACCAGTTGATCAAATCTTTTTGTGTTAATAATTTTTGCATAATCCCTGTTTAGTGACGGGTCTTCTCCCCAAAAAGATGTAATTGTAGTAGAGAGCGCTGTAATAAATTTTTCGGCAATATCCTTATGTACCAAAACGTAATCAGGAGCAATGCAGGTTTGTCCTGCATTGGTAAATTTTCCCAGGACAATTCTTTTAGCACTGATTTTTATGTCGGCATCGGATTCTACAATTGCCGGACTTTTACCTCCAAGTTCCAATGTAACCGGAATAAGGTTTTCAGCTGCCATTTGATATATGAGTTTTCCTACTGTTGTGCTTCCGGTATAAAAGATGTGATCAAATTTTATCTGTTGCATCATTGATGGAATAACTGTGCTTCCATCACCCTCAACTACTTTTATGTAGGCAGGATTATAGATCCTGCTCAGCATTTTTTGCAGGATGCTGCTGGTAGCAGGTGCATATTCTGAAGGCTTTAAAACAATGCAGTTCCCCCCTGCAATTGCGCCTACCAGCGGGATCAATGATAATTGTAATGGATAATTCCAGGGTGCGATGATAAGCACTACACCTAATGGATCAGCATACGTTTTTCCCGAAGACGGAAAATTGATAAAATTAGGGGTAGCTCTTGCGGGTTTCATCCAGTTATGTAAATGCTTTAGGGTATAATTAATTTCCGCCAGTATCAATCCCGATTCCGTAGCATAAGCTTCTTCCGCGCATTTTCCAAGATCTGTATAAAGCGCTTTATAGATTTCTTCCTCAAATTCCATCAGGATATTCTTCAGCAGCAGCAATTGTTGCTTCCTGAAAGCATAAGTCCTGGTGGTGCCTGATTCATAATAACTACGTAGTTCCTGGAGATTTGGAATGGCTGCAACCTGGTTCACGTTTATTTTTTTAATCCTTTAAAAATTAATGATACGAGAAATTTCATATCATCGAGACTTTGTGTATAATCTATTTCATCTTTCATTTTCAGGATTGCCTGTTGTTCAACACTGTGTTTCAATGCATCGCTGATACTAATGAGCACTGATGCAATCTTAATGGGATTTGTTGCTGCAAGTTCTCCATTAGCCACTGCATCTTTTATCAGTAATGATAAAAAATGTATTTCGCGTTTCATCAACTCTTCATAAAGCTCAAAAAAACGCGGAAGCAACTTATTAAGCGTATCAACAGATACGCGATTCATATTCAGCACATTTTTATAGTAAATGAACCTTGACTGCATGTAGTACCACACCTGGTTTTCTATACCACGCTTTTTCAGCACCTTTTCCTGTAATGCAAGTATATAATCTTCCCCCTCTTTGAGAGCGGCATCCACAAAAATATCCTCCTTATTCCGGTAGTAATAATACAATGATGCCTTATTAAGTCCTACAGATTTTGCAATGTCATCAAGGGTGGTTTTATCTAAGCCAAACTTAATAAAACACTGCATTGCAGACTTACCAATTTTTTCTTTAACCAGTTCTTTTTTGCCCGTTGCCATAAAAAACTTTCCTGGCTAAAGATAATATTATTTTTAATTTTTCAAACATATTAATAAAATGTTTGAAAAATATATTTTCCTGATCAATTTGCCTGGCGTGAATATGCTATGGTCTGCCGGATACCCCCCTGGTATGATGTAGGTGTAAAATGAAATGTGGAATTAAATTTTTCACTGTTAAAGAAATAGTCCTGGTTGTTTTGATACTGCATTTCCACCAGTTCTTTTATTTGTCTTGAAAACAAACCTGCCAGTGTAAGCATGAAAGGAGATAATACAAAATAAGAAGGCTTGCACCCTGCTGCGTTTGCTGCAATTTCAATAAGTTGCTTGCCGGTTAACCGTTCTGTTGAAGTTGGCAGGTGCCAAGTCTGGTTAAATGCGCTATCGGTATTGCCAAGCAAGGCGGTGGCTTTTGCGGCATCCGGAGTATAGGTTAGGCTATGCACTCTGGTGGTATCAGATTGCCAGTTGGCTTTTTTACCGGTTACATAATTGTTAAGCACAAGAATATTTAATATTCCATTTTTAGCCCCTGGACCATAAAAATCTGCACTGCGTGCAATCAATGCTTTTAAACTACCGGAAGCAATTGCAGCGTTAATCATTTCCACCAGCTTCGCTCTTATCTTTCCTTTTTTCGATGGTGGATTCACTGCACTATCTTCTTTCATATCAGGGATAGCTTGTTTATCGTACAGGTACACATTGTCAAAGAACACGAGTCGGCATTGATGTTCGAGGCAGGCGTTAATAACATTTTGCATTATTACCGGCCATTGTTTTTCCCATATTCTTACATCATATTTCAGCCCTGCGGTAAGGAAAGCTACATCAGCACCCTTTACTGCATTACTTACTTCTTCAGCATTGAGCAGGTTACCAGGGTATAGTTCATCATCGCCATTTACCTGGCTGGGATTGCGGGCAAACAATCTTATCTTGTTTGTATATTGTTTCAGCTCTTTTGCAAGCAACCTGCCTATATCGCCGCCGGCACCTAAAATGGTTTGCATAATTTTTAGTTTAACTGATAAAAGCTATTTTAGTATAAAGATAAAAATATTCAAATGCCCTATTTCCCTGGCTGGACTATATAGCGCAAATCAAATTTTTACGACAAAATATTCAGGAAATAATTCTTTACTTATTTCTATAAAAAAACCTTATGACCTTTATGATAAACAGAAAGGATAATATGGTTGAGTGATAATCTTATAAGTCTTTCTACTTATGAAAAAATCATTAGTAAATCTTCTGGCTGTGTCAATTATTACTTCCTGTTCCGGAACAAAGCAAATTGCTATTGACATTTCAGATAATTTTCGGAGCCGGTATTGTATCCGGACAGTAATAGGTTTATTCAATATGATTATCCGGGAGGTTGTGAAGATCCGAGACTGGTGTAAACCGAAGATGGATTATATGTTGTAAATCTTGAGTGGTCTGATAATTTGTATGACTGGTATCCTTTACTCGATGATAGCGGCAATCTGAAATCCGTAGCAGGAACAAGACCCAGAAAATTTGACAGCAGCCTTACAGAATGTGGATCACCGGCTATTATTACCGACAAGGGAATATTGCTTATATATTATGGTACTGTAGATTCATTTGTAGGACTGGCAATCGCAGAATAGGGAGAAAAGTGAAAGGTGAAAAGGAAAACAAAAAAAGGAAAACCCCAAACGAAAACATGATCACAATAGTATTATTCCGGAAATTTGATCTCATATAGGAACCTTTATGGCAAACCGGAGCATTGGTATTATATTGTTTAAATAGCTTTAATTTGTAAGGATTGATATGAAAAAAATATCCCGGCGAAATTTTATTTATCAGGCTGCCACCACTGGTGCAGGTATTGCAGCTTACGGAGCATTGAGCAGTTTTCATCCCGTAGCAGGTAATATGAAATTCGGTCTTGTAACCTATCAATGGGGACGCGACTGGGACCTGCCCACACTTATCTCCAATTGTGAAAAAACAGGGCTGCTGGGTGTTGAGCTTAGAACACAGCATGCACACAAAGTGGAAAGCAATCTTACCAAACAGCAGCGTCTTGAAGTTAAAAAAAGATTTGAAGACAGCCCGGTAACCTGCATTGGTTATGGCTCCAACTTTGAGTATCATAGCCCCGATCCGGCAGAGCTGCGCAAAAATATTGAGCAGACGAAAGTATATATACAACTCTGTAAAGACATAGGAGCTACAGGTATAAAAGTGAAACCTAATAATCTGCCGGCTTCGGTTCCCAAAGAAAAAACGATAGCACAAATTGCAGCCTCCTTTAATGAAGTTGGAAAATTTGCTGCCGGTCTTGGACAATTGGTGAGAGTAGAAGTGCACGGGCATCTCACACAGGAATTACCCAACATGAAAGCCATATTTGACCAGGTAACTGAACCTAATGTAAAAATCTGTTGGAATTGCAATCCGGAAGATTTATTGCCACCGGGTCTCGAAGCCAATTTTAATTCAGTAAAAAAATGGTTTGGAGATACAGTACATGTAAGGGAACTGAATATTGGTGATTATCCTTATCAGCAACTGATGGATTTGTTTAACGGTATGCACTATAATGGCTGGATATTGCTCGAAGCCAGAACAGAGCCTGCCGACAGGATTAGCGCCATGAAAGAACAATTAACTGTATTCAGAAAAATGACCGGACAAAAAACTTAGTGATATTTTTTAGTGTCGAAAATAATTTGACACTTTTATATACAACCATCTTTTTCACCCACCAAAGAAAACAATATACAGTATGAAAGAAGAAAATAACTCACGCCGAACATTTATCCGGCAGTCAGCACTGGCAGGTGCCGGTATTGCAATTGGAGGAATGGGCTTCAGTGCAAAATCGTATTCAGCAATTAAGGGCGCCAATGATCGTGTTACCCTTGCCGTAATCGGAATTCATGGTCAGGGACAAACACATATCAACAATTGGTGTGCATTAAAATCCAGCCGCAATGTGAAATTAAAAACCCTTTGTGATGCGGATGAGCAATGGTTTGACTCAAGGGTAAAAACAGTAATGGATAAGACAGGGGAAAAGCCACTAACGGAGTGGGATATGCGTAAAGTATTTGATGATAAAGAAATTGATGCAGTATCCATGGCCACTCCCAACCACTGGCATGCATTGGGAACCATCTGGGCCTGCCAGGCAGGGAAACATGTGTATATAGAAAAACCGGCTTCGCATGATGTGTGGGAAGGCCGTAAAATGATTGAAGCTGCCCGTAAATATAATCGTCGTGTACAGGTAGGTTTTCAAAACCGCTCCATAGCCAATGTTATGGAAGCCATCAAATTTCTGCACGAAGGCGGAATAGGCGATGTATTTATGGCAAGGGGACTTTGTATTAAACCCCGTGATTCTTTTGGTATCACACCCGACAGTGCGCCACCACCTACATTGCATTACGACCGCTGGCTGGGACCTGCTACCTGGCGTCCTTACAATGAAAAGAAAGGACATTATAACTGGCACTGGTTTTGGGATACCGGTAATGGAGATACCGGCAACCAGGGGCCCCACCAGTTTGATATTGCACGCTGGGGGCTCAACAAGAATGAACACCCCGTTTCGATATTCTCCAGTGGAGCGGTTTATGGCATTAACCCCAAAGAATGTGCCCAGGAAACTCCTAATACCCAGAGTTCCATTTTCAAATACAAAGACGGCACCACACTCGAATTTGAAACCCGAGGCAGATACTCCAACTCCGAATCATCGCTTGATATCCGCATAGGCAATATTTTTTATGGTACCGAGGGTTATATGGAGATAGAGGGAAGCACCTGGAAAGCATTTCGCAGAAGAGAAAAAGAACCTTTTGCAAGTTCTAAAGGAAAAACTGATAAGATTGTGGATCCGCGTACTCCCCCTGGTGGTACAGAGCATTATGCCAATTTCATAGACGCCATACGTGCAGATAATAATGACATGCTGCACTGTGATATCAATGAGGGATTCTATTCATCTGCATTGCCATTGCTTGCAAATATTTCCTATCGTCTCGACAGGGGATTAAAATTTATGGGCGCTAATATGGACCGCGAAAAGTTTGCCAATGACCCTGAAGCAGATGAACTGCTTACAAGGGTGTACAGACCGCCTTATATTGTTCCGAACGAAGTATAGTAAGCGTTTTTTTAATTTTCAACATTACAGACAATCTCCCGCCTTAAGCAGGGAGATTGTTTTGTTAACAGGTAGCTAATGATTGAAAATAGTGTTAGTAATGCACACTTTGAATGTCACGATACAAACTGCCATTCAGAGTTTTCTTTTAAATTTGGCCAATTTGAAATTTGATTGATATCGCATGAACAATTACAATATGAACATAAACCCTAAAAGAAAGACTAAGCAGAAATGACAAGAAGTATTTTTTATTTTTTGATGTTGTCAGCGATATCCTATTTTTCTACCAGATGCAATGGTAACAAAACATCTCCCACCGACGGATTGACTATAGATGAAGACAGGCAGGAAGAAATTATTGCTGAGTCCCCGGTATTGACCCCGCAGGAATCAATTTTGGCAATGAAAACCGAAAATGGTTTTGAAGTAAAGCTCGTTGCGGCTGAACCGCTTATCAGCACTCCCGTAGCTTTAAATTTTGATGACAAAGGACGTATTTGGGCGCTGGAAATGCAGGGATATATGCCTGATACTGCAGGTCGTGGGGAGAATGTACCAGACGGAAAAGTTGTTATTCTTGAAGATAAAAACGGGGACGGAGTTATGGATGACAGAAAAGTTTTTCTTGATTCCCTTGTATTGCCCAGGGCACTATGCCTGATTGAAAATGGTTTGCTTGTAGCTGAACCCCCAAATCTTTGGTATGTTGAAATTAATAATGATCATGCCGGCAAAAAAATCCTTATTGATTCAACCTATACAGTAGGCGGCAATGTAGAGCATCAGCCTAATGGATTACTGCGTGGTATGGACAACTGGATTTATAATGCCAATTCTACAAAACGCTACCAAAAAAAAGGTAATGAATGGCTGATAGAAAGAACACACCGGCGGGGTCAGTGGGGTATTTCACAGGATGATTACGGCCGTTTGTATTACAATAATAATTCACAAAACCTGATAGGCGATTATTTTTTACCTGCACTTGGTTCGGGTAATGAAAACCAGCGTGGTGTTTCGGGATATAATGTTGATATTGTCGAAGACAACAGGGTATATCCAATCCGCCCTACAACGGGTGTGAACAGGGGATATATGGAAAAAATTCTCGATGATAAATCACGTCTTGTCAATTTTACCGCAGCCTGCGGGCCACTTGTGTACAGGGGTGGATTGTTTGGAAAAGAATATCATGAAAATGTATTTGTTGCAGAACCATCCGCCAACCTGATTAAAAGAAATATACTTGAAGAAAAGGGATATATAACAGAAGGAAAGCAGGCTTACTCTGGAAAAGAATTTTTAGCAAGCATTGACGAACGTTTCAGACCCGTAAACCTGTATGATGGACCCGACGGAGCCATGTATGTCGTGGATATGTACAGGGGTATAATACAGCACCGCACCTATCTTACCGATTATCTGAAAAAAGAAATTATAAAAAGAGAGCTGTCAAAACCGTTGAACTGCGGACGCATATATAAAATAGTACCAGCAGGTAAAACTGCCAAACCCATACTTATGCCACACGAACCTGCAGAACTGGTTAACCTGCTGAGTTATGGAAACGGCTGGGTTAGAGACAAAGCCCAGCAAATGCTGATTGATGGAAAATTTGTGTCGGCAGCGCCTGAACTGAGAAATAAGTTGCAGGAGTCTGATGATCCTGTAGTAATTACACATTGCTTATGGACACTTGAAGGGCTTGGTGTGTTGAAATATGATGATGTGAAGCCTCTTCTTGCACATCCCAACTGGAAATTAAGAGCTGAAGCTTTAGATGCTGCATCTACAGTTGTCAACAAAAATAATTACAGGGAATTTGCAGGTGTATTGCAAAAGATGGTAGCAGGTGCTGATACTTTAGTTGTACCCTATATAGCATTTCAATTGCATTGCATCAGTGCTTTTGATCAGCCGATGGCGGATGCAATATGGATGGATATTGCAAAAAAATATCCTGATAGTCGCTATGTTGCTGATGCGCTTATCAGTAATCTTGAAAAGAAAGAAAATATTTATTTCAAAAAAATAAAGGGGGTAGACCCCGATACAAACCTTGTGATCAACAGGAGGTTTGAAAAAACACTTGCCGATATTAAAAAGAACGAGTTCAGCAAAAATATAGACCAGCTAAAAAAGCAGTTTCCCAAAGGGCTGCAGGTTTTCCAGAATATTTGCAAAACTTGTCACGGAGACGATGGCAATGGTATAGCTTCATTGGCACCTCCGTTAAATCAATCCTCGTGGGTAGTTGGTGACAAACGTAAATTAATTGCCATAGTACTCTACGGATTAACAGGACCTGTTACTGTAAACAATAAAATCTACAAAGCGCCTGAGATAAGCGGGGAGATGCCGGGACTGAACACCAATGATGAACTTAATGAAGAAGATATAGCACAGGTACTGAGTTTTATAAGAAAAAACTGGAGCAACAAAGCAGGTATAATATCTGTTAAAGATGTAGAAAAAGTGAAGCAGAAATTTAACGGACGACAAAAACCATTTACTGTTGAGGAGTTGAATAATGCGTGGTGAGGGGTTGGTTTTGAGCTATTAGCAATTAGCTATTAGCTATCAGGTATCAGCTATCAGGTATCAGCTATTAGGTATCAGCTATTAGGTATCAGTGTCAGGGGTTGACAGACGAAAGCTGCGTCTGACAACTGATCGCTAAAAGCTGAAAGCTGACTGCTGATAGCTGCCTACTGAAAGCTAACTACTGATAGCTAAAACCTCCCTCAAATAACCACCGGATTGATTTCAGAAGCTGCGGGTGCCCCTACAGGTAGTCCCAGAAACCAGGTCTGGCGATCATTCTCCTGCCAGGGATTGGTGGGTTGAGTTATTGTTGCAGCATCTGCTATGTAAATGATTGTCATAATTTCTCTCATCTTTTCAGAATGGTTAGGTGGTGCATTGTGAATGGTAAATCCGTAGTGCCAGGTAGCATCACCGGCTTTCATTGTTGATGCACGGGAAATTTCAAATCCTTTTTCTTTTACATAACGGTCAAATTCTTTTTCCGACTCATCAGATATTTCATGATTGAATACTGCACCATTATAATGTGAGCCGGTTGCAAAAGTGAGCATACCCATTTCTACATTAATATCTACAAGCGGCATCCACATGGTAATTGTATTTGTTGTATCTACGGGCCAATAGTATTGATCCTGGTGCCAGGGTGTTGGCCCACCTCCGGGTTCTTTAAATAATGCCTGGTCGTGGTATATTCGCACATGATCCACTCCAAGAAGATCAGCAGCAATTTTGCCTAATCTTTTTGCCAGGACAAATTTCTTTACCTGTTCATCAACACGCCATAGATTCATGATCTGGAGAAATGCCTTGCCATAAGTATCCCTGTCCTCCATTTTCCTTTTCTCAGTATTGTAGCGCTCTGCAGCACTTACGAGCACATCCCTGTATAAGGTAATTTCTTCCGGACTAAGTACCTGTTTGATGAATGTATGGCCATCGCGACGAAATTCTTTTATTTGTTGATCATCTAATTTATAGAAATCATCCAGTTCGGGTAATTGTTGAGTGGCAGGCATAATTATGATTTTATTTTTTAAAAGCTGGAAGTAAGTTACAAATTAAGAGCCTTATGATGTGTATATTTATTCGCAGGAAAATAGTAGTATCATGTATCGTATAATTTATCTAGTCTTATTTTTTGAAATATCTGTTTGTTATCCGGCTCATATACAAGGCCAAACCGGAAAGTTAATGGCAGGTGCTTATGAAGCAGTTATAAATCCTCCCGACAGTGCCTATATGGCGGGATATGGACAAGACAGGAGAAGCACCTGCGTACACGACAATATCTATGTAAAGGCGGTGGCTGTTTCAAATAATGAGAATGCAGTTGTATTTGTAACTTTTGATTGTATAGGGTTACCTTTTCCGGTGCTGCAGCAAATAAGGGATGCAGTAGAAAAAAGGATACCTGCTTCTCAATTTGATGTAAGGCATATTATCGCTTCATCTACTCATACACATGCCGGCCCCGATGTAATTGGTATATGGGGAAAAGATGTACAACACTCAGGCGTAGACAATGCATATATTTCTTTTCTTATCAATAAAGCAGCAGATGTAATTACCAATGCCTGGAAACACCGGCATGCGGTTACTGCCAGGTATGCTATAAGTAGTTTTGGTAAAGGCTGGGTAGAGAATGTATCGGACAGCGCTGAAATTGACCGGGAAGTAACGGTGCTGCAGTTGCTGAACTCAAGAGGGAAAAATATTGCCACACTTACTAATTTTGCCTGTCATCCTACTATACTCGATGGGAACAATACTTTGATCAGTGCAGATTACCCGTCGGGCTTTTACAAGTATATGAAGTCAAAAATCGGGGGAATAAATCTCTTTTTGCAGGGTGCAATTGGAGGATGGGTTCAGCCCGAGCATGTACCCCGCAACTTTGAAACAGCAGAAAAAAAAGGCAGTGAACTTGCACAATCAGTACTTACCGCTTTACAATCTTCGGCTAAGCCCATTGCGGGTAATGATATAAATTTCCGTTCAAAAGTATTTGAAATACCTGTTCGTAATAATCCGCTAACAGAACTTGCCTATGCAGGTATCATTAAAAGGGATATTGCAGACGGTACATTAACAGAAATAGCCTGGTGCAGTATTGGGAACGCGTCATTTGTAACACAGCCTGGTGAAACCTCTCCATTATATTCTCTCCGCACCAAACAACTTATGAAAAATGATGGACCAAAATTCATTCTTGGACTGGGCATGGATGAACTTGGTTATATTCTTAAACCGGAATTTTTTAAAGAAGGAACAACCCTTCATGCTGCAAAATACCTGAGAAGTATGTCTCCGGGCGAACAAGCTTCTGAAGTGATGATGCACAGGATTGAAGAACTGTTGAAATAGAAAATATAAAAGCCGGAGCATATATCCTCGGCTCTTAAAGAAATGTAAAACCTGCCAGTTATCAGATTGGACGTATCCAGATATTTCTGTAAGCCACCGGATTGCCATGATCCTGCAATATCAGTGGTTCCTTTGATGCATGTGGTTCGTAATTGGGTGTACCAACATATTGTGTAGCTCCCCAGATAGTAGTATTATTCTGCACTAATACTCCATTGTGAAAAACGGTGATACGTGCAGGTGATTTCAAAGCGCCATCTGCATAAAACACAGGCGCTGTAAAAATTATATCATAAGTCTGCCACTCACCTGGTCCGCGTGAAGCATTAACCAGTGGTGGAGATTGTTTATAAATACTGCCTGCCTGACCATTGGAGTAAGTACGGTTGTTATATGAGTCCAATACCTGCAGTTCATATTTCCCCATCAGAAAAATACCGCTGTTGCCACGTCCCTGGCTTTGTCCAACAACTTCTGCAGGGGTTCTCCATTCTATATGCAACTGGCAGTCGCCAAAAGCTTCCTTTGTTGAAATATTTCCCGCACTTTTTACTACCACCATTGCATTGCCCTCTATTTTCCATTTAGCATCACTGCCGTCACTATCGGTTTTCCATTTGGAAAGATCTTTACCGTCAAATAAAACAATTGCATCAGATGGGGGATCGGCATTGGTTTTCCCGGGAGTTACTACTCTGACAGCAGGATCCCAATATTCAGTCAGTTTGGGATCGCCATTTCTCGGCGCTTTCTGGGCAAAACAAACCATTGAGCTAAGGACTAAACTAATACTCATTGCAAAGTGTGAAAAACGAATGATCATGATTTCTTGGTTATGTGATTTGAAAAAAAAGAACAATTTAAAAAAAATAATGCTTTCCGAACTTCTGATTTTACATCCTTCACCCAAAAGCATAATCTTATGTATAGAAAAGAAGGAAATTCAATATATATACTAAGACAATTATGTAAGATTGATTTCAAAGAACAGGAAATACAGAAAGAAAGTGATACTTTCATAGTATAAGCAAACCGGGTATCTTTTCTTAAACTGCAAATACTGTTTATCGTTTGGACCTATCTTACATCAGTCAATGGCTGACACGCAGCACAATATCCTGTAGGGAATCTTTGGAAAAACCAGGGTGGCAACTAACTTAATTAAAATAAAGAAAATGAGACAAAAACTTCATTTAATAACGCTTGGCGTTGACGATTTTCAGAAATCATTAGCCTTTTATGAAAAGGGATTAGGTTGGAAAAAGTCAGATAAAAGTCTGGATGGACTTGCACTTTTTCCCTTAGGCGGGATGGTGTTGGCTTTGCATCCACGACAGGAGCTTGCTCGCGATACAACTCTAAAGTATCAGCCGTCAGCATTTTCCGGACTTACCATTTCATATAATGCAAAATCAGAAAAAGAAGTTGATGATATTTTAACTCAGGTTGCAAAACTTGGAGCAACTATCATTAAACCGGCTCAGCAAGTTTACTGGGGTGGCTATAGTGGATACTTCAAGGATTTGGATGGCTATCTTTTTGAAGTTGCTTATAATCCGTTTTGGGATTTAGATGAAAATGATAACTTAATGTTGTAAAGAATATTCCCGTAAAATGTTAATGAATCCATATATAACTATTCCTGAGAAGGCAAAAGAGAAACGACAACAATAAACCAAAAACAACAGATTCCTTTATGACAAAATTAGACCCGATTATTGCCGTCAAAGATGTAAATGCCAGTGCAATTTGGTACAAGGATATATTTGGGTTTAAAAGAATTCATGGTGGTAATGAATTTGCAGTATTAACAACTAATAAAGACGAAATAATTCTTTGCCTTCATAAATGGGGTGAGCATAACCATCCTTCAATGATGAATACCGAAATCCCTGCAGGCAACGGGCTTATTCTTTATTTTAAAACAAAAGACCTTGCAACTATTCGAAAGAATGTTGAAAAAAACGGTAGCGTTATATTGGAGGATATCCATTTGAATCCAAACTCTCGCAGGAAGGAATTTTCATTAAGAGATCCCGATGGATATTTCTTAACAATAACCGAATATCATGAGTATGA
>JBDHYJ010000047.1:0-36943 GCA_039811345.1 Chitinophagaceae bacterium | reverse complement strand
ATGACTATATCATTGCCTGGAACCGTCGTACCGGCAACTGGGTTGTGAATCAAATAGGAGACTGAGGAAAAAAAATAGTATCCGTGCTGATTAAATAAAGATGGCTAATTAATATTCCCGTATCACAGATCTGTAATGAATTTATATTTTGGCACCAGCATTTTCATGATTCCCCAGGCAATTAAATAGGCAATGGCACAAACGGTAAACATAATTGTGTATCCGGTTTCAATATGGCCGAGTGCTTTGTAATGATCGAAAAGAGCGCCACCGATCTTTGTAATTAATACTCCGCCTAATCCACCGGCCATGCCACCGATACCCACTACAGATGCTACAGCTTTTTTAGGAAACATATCTGATACCGTTGTGAAAATATTAGCGCTCCAGGCCTGGTGTGCCGATGCCCCTACACCAATTAATAACACCGGCGCCCAGTAACTGATATGACCTAAAGGTTGGGCCGCCAGTACTATGAGCGGAATAAATGCAATAATCAACATAGCTTTCATTCTGCCATCATAAGGGTTATATCCTTTTTTAATAAAATGTGCCGGGAACCAACCGCCTGCTATACTTCCCACCATTGTCATACTGTACAGCACTGCAAGTGGAATAGCCATTTCGGTAAGCTCGAGATGATATTGGTCTTTAAGATATGCAGGCAACCAAAACAGGAAGAACCACCATACTCCATCAGTCATAAATTTTCCCACAGCAAATGCCCAGGTTTGATTGTAACGTAACAGCTTTACCCATGATACTTTTTTTTCTTTAGTTGTTTCTTCCTGTATCTCAGCTTTATCTGCATCGCTGTTAATGTATGCCAGTTCTGCCGCGCTTAATCGTTTTTGTTTTTCTGGTTTATCGTAATAAGCAAACCAAAAAAACAACCAGAGGAAACCAATTATTCCAATAATGATAAATGCTGCCTGCCATCCCCATTGTTTTTCGATCCAGGGTACGGTTAACGGAGCCAAAATAGCTCCTATCGTTGTACCCGAATTAAAAATACCTGTGGCAAATGACCTTTCCTTTTTGGGAAAATATTCTGCAGTGGCTTTAATTGCTGCGGGGAAATTTCCTGATTCCCCAATTGCTAAAACAGCCCTGGCAAAAATAAATCCAAGTACAGAGGCCGGTATGGCAGCAAGACCTATCCACCCAAGTGCTGCATGTAATCCATTGCCAATATGTATTGCCTGCGCGTGAATGATGGCCCCAACAGACCAGATAATGATGGCCCAGGCATATCCTTTTTTTGTACCCAGTTTATCTACTATTCGTCCCGCTACTAAAAGCCCAATGGCATAGGCAAACTGGAATGCTGCGGCAATATCAGCATAGTCAGTATTACTCCAGCCGAATATTTCTTCAAGTGATGGTTTTAGAAGACTCAACACCTGCCGGTCGAGATAATTTACGGTAGTTGCAAAGAATAGCAACGAGCAAATCATCCAGCGATAGTTGCCGATACCTTTGGGGCTTGAAGTATTCTGTACAGTTTGTTCTAAGTTGGGTAAGTTTTGAGACATGGTCTGGTTTTAAACAGTGATTATTGGAGGTTAAAATATCGTTTGGCATTATTATAACATATATCCTGAACCATTTTCCCAAGCCATTGTATATCGTTGGGAAGTTCTCCGTTTTCAACATCATTGCCAATAAGATTGCAAAGGATACGACGGAAGTATTCATGTCTTGGGAAAGACAGAAAACTTCGCGAGTCAGTAATCATTCCCACAAAAAGGCTAAGTAATCCCATATTGCTTAATGTATTCATTTGTTGTTCCATACCATCCTTCTGGTCAAGAAACCACCAGCCGGATCCGAACTGTATCTTTCCGGGTATATTACCCCCCTGAAAGTTACCGATCATTGTTGCATATACTGCATTGTGAGAAGGGTTATTGTTATATATAATTGTTTTAGCCAGCTTATTTTCTTTGTCTAAACGATTGAGAAAAACAGACATGGGCTGAGCTACCTGCCAATCACCAATTGAGTCAACACCTGCGTCAGCGCCAAGGCGTTGCAACAGGCGGGTATTATTATTGCGCAATGCGCCTATATGAAACTGTTGTGCCCAGTTACGTTCAGCATTCCACTGGCATATAAAATGTAATGTGGCTGATTTAAACTGACGAACAGAGTCCTCACTAAGTTTTTCACCTTTACGCACTTTTTCAAAACTTGCTTCCAATTCAGCCATAGTAAAATCATCCGCATACATTGTTTCCAACCCATGATCTGAAATGCGGCAACCCGTCTCGTGAAAAAAATCGTGACGTTTTTTTAATACTTCGAGCAGCCCCTGGTAGTTGCTGATGGATGTTTTGGAAGCAGCAGAAAGACGATTAATATATTGATTGTAACTGTCTGCATCTTCCACTGCCATCGCTTTATCAGGACGAAAGGCCGGGAAAACTTTTATCCCGGCATTGTTTTGTTTAATTGCAATATGATGTTCCAGGCTATCGGCAGGATCATCAGTAGTGCATAATACCTCCACGTTAAATTGTTTCAAAATGGTATATACCGGTAAAGAAGGTAATTGTTCATTACATTTTTTATAAATAGTCTCAGCAGTATTGGGGCTCAGGAGGTCAGTAATGCCAAAAGGCTTTTTCAGCTCAAGATGCGTCCAGTGATACAGTGGATTGCGCATAGTGTATGGTACTGTTTCAGCCCACACTTTAAATTTTGTAAAATCATCTGCATCACCGGTGATATTGTTTTCATCCACACCAAAAGTGCGCATGGCGCGCCATTTATAGTGATCTCCTTTGAGCCATATTTCAGTGATTGTGTCAAATTTTTTATTTGATCTGATTTCTGCCGGTGGCAGATGGTTGTGATAATCAATTATAGGCATATTAGCAGCATAGTCATGATACAAACGCTGCGCTGTTTTGGTTTGGAGCAAAAAGTCCTGATCAAGAAAATTTTTCATTGGTCTAAGTTGAATTAGAAATGTGCAAAATTATATAAGAGACAGTCGGTCGGCTATCCTTTGGAATGGTGAATATATTGAATAATTTTTTTAATGTGGCCGGTAACAAGATCATATTGTCCGCTTGCCAGCCATTCAGGTGGAAAAAGCTGCGATCCGATACCTACGGCAGATACACCTCCTTTAAACCAGCTTGTGATATCCTCTTGTGTAGGTTCTACCCCGCCGGTTGCCATAAATTGTATTGAAGGAAACACGGCACGTATTGCTTTTATATATGCAGGGCCGCCTAATTGTCGCGCCGGAAATATTTTTACGATATTTATTCCCCAATTTTCAGCAAGTCCGACTTCAGAAGGTGTTGCACATCCGGGCATCCATAGTTTATGGTTTTTTACTGCCACATTATTTATCTCTTCCAATATCATTGGCGAAATAAGAAAATCCGCACCAGCCGCAATAAATTGCTCTGCCTGCTGTGCATTTTTGATCGTTCCTATTCCCAGGATCATACCCGGAAGCGAATCTGTGCAATATTTGCGCAATGCACAGAAAATATCAAAAGAGTTTTCATTACGGTTGGTGAATTCAAATAAACGCACCCCGGCGTCATACGATGCTTTTAATACATTGGTGCAAACTGACAGATCTGTATGCGTAAACAAAGGCATGAATCCTGTCTGCTTTACCATTCCTGCTATTTCCTGTTGGGTCATGTGTATAAATTTTTAGGTGTCAGGTATCAGCTTTCAGGTATCAGCTTTCAGGTATTACTGACTGCTAAAAGCTAAAAGCTGATAGCTGACCGCTGATAGCTCAACACATCCTCACCTGATTATCCTTCCACTTCCTCCTTGTTTAATAATTGTATTTACTTCTTCAAGGCTTGCAATATTAAAATCACCGGTTATACTGTGTTTAATTACTCCGCAGGCAGTTGCCAGTTCAATAGTTTCATCCGGTTTCAAATTCGATCTTATTCCATGAATCACACCGGCCATAAATGCATCTCCTGCACCAATACGCTCAGCAATCTGTTGAATGCGGTAAGGTTTTGACTGGTGAATTTCGCCTTTGTGCCACAGGTAACCTATGTATTGATTTGAACTGGCGCTTTCCTGTACCCGCATGGTCATCACAATATGACTGGCATTGGGTATATGGTCATGTAACAGATCAAAGGTACTGTGAACAAGATTTTTTTCATCAGGTGATATACCAAAATATAATTTAGCTGTATCTACATCTGCGAGTATAATATCACAATATTCCAGGAGTTCCGGCATAATATCCCTGCAATGTTTGCCATAGTTCCACAATGTGCTCCTGTAATTAAAGTCTGCAGAAATTATGAGCCCTTTATTTTTTGCAGCCTGTAAAGCTTCTTTACAAACAGCAACAAGATTCTCATTGAGTGCCGGAGTAATACCGCTCCAGTGAAACCAATCAGATGATTCGAAATTCTTTTCCCAGTTTATCTGCCCGGGGCGGAGGCAACTGAATGCGGAATAAGCCCTGTCATAAATTATTCTTCCTGCCCTGGCACCTTGTCCGCTTTCATAATAATAAATACCTGTTCTTGTGCCATCAGTGGGATGATTATACACTGCTACCCCATATTTGTAAAGCTGGGAAAGCCCTGCTCTTGCAAGTTCATTGAATGGAAGTGCAGTGATATACAAGGTTTCATTTCCAAAAATTGACAATGATACCGCGATATTTGCTTCAGATCCTGCCCAGTGCATTTCCAGAGTATCTGCCTGTACAAGTTTTTGCTGATTTGGGGGCGTAAGCCTGAGCAGGTATTCCCCGAATAAAGCCACTTTTTTTCCCATATTCGCTAACTGAAAGCCGAATATAGTTAATTCGGGAATGAAATGATACAAACCTTTTTGTTTCCATGAACTATGAACTAAATATTTGCGATTTCATTTTAAAAAATCCTTCTGCTTTTTTCACTTATTTTATCTGCTTCAGCTCAGATGTTTTAACACTGATTAACCTTATTTTGCTTATTTTCACGCCCTCAAAAAATTTCTCATGCAAATAAAAAACCTCTTTTATCTTTCTGCTGCGACCATTTTGTCGTTGCAAAATTTCGGATGCAATAATGCTGTAGAAAGTAAAACCAATGCAGCAGGTACTACTGCTGTTGCTGACAGCACATTACCTGCTTTGGAAACAGAAGCTCCTAACTCTGATTATAAACCTGCATTTGCCGGACAAACCCGTATTGGTGCTGTGAAAACAACTTCAGCATACCAGGTTGATTTGTTGGATACGGGGCTGGTACGTCCCTGGGCTGTTACCATTATGCCCGATGACAGACTCCTTGTTACTTCCAAGTCAGGATATATGGAAATACGAGGTGCTGATGGAAAGTTGCAGAAAAAGATTATAGGCCTTCCTAAAGTGGACGATGCCGGACAGGGAGGATTATTAGATGTGGCACTCGATCCTGATTTCAATAATAATAAAATTATTTACTGGTCATTCTCAGAACCCTATAAAAAAGGGAACCTCACTGCCGTAGGCAAAGGAGTGTTGAATGAAGCAGCAGGCAAAGTAGATAATCCTGTGGTAATTTTTCGTGCATTGCCAGAGCTCAATAACAGCAAACTGCATTACGGGTCTCGTCTTATATTCGACAAAGACGGTAACCTTTTTGTAAGCGCCGGCGAACGTTCTGTACTTGAGGGCAGGGCGCAGGCACAATTATTAGGCGCTGGTCTGGGTAAGATTTTTAAAATTACAAAAGAGGGGAAACCGGCACCCGGTAATCCTTTCCTTAATACTCCCGGTGCTATGCCTGAAATATACAGCTATGGTCATCGCAATCCCCAGGGGCTTGATATCAACCCGGTAACCGGCGAACTATGGGAAACTGAATTTGGCCCACGTGGCGGTGATGAAGTAAACAGAATTATACCCGGAAAAGATTATGGCTGGCCGGTTATCACTTATGGTATTGAATACAGTGGGAAAAAAATCGGTGATTCTATTCAGCAAAAAGAAGGTATGGAACAACCCGTTTACTACTGGGATCCCGTAGCATCTCCGAGTGGTATCGCTTTTTACAAAGGCAATGATATTCCTGAATGGGAAAACAACCTGTTTATTGGCGGATTAAGCAGCATGCATATTATTCGCCTCGTAATAAAAGACAATAAAGTAACCGGTGAAGAATGGTTACTCAGTGACAAAAAGGAAAGGTTCCGTGATATTGCCTACAACAAAGGGGCTTTATACACCGTAACAGATGGCGGAAAACTATATAAAATAGGAAAGCAATAGTTTAATACGATTTATTTTATCGGAGCCACAGTGCCACTAAAGCTTATGGGGCTCCGGCTTTTCATTTGCACATTCAGTTGTGCGGAGCCGTTAGTGAATAAGGTAAAAATATATGACTGTACTTCACTATAGTCATTCGGTTTTATTGTAACATTCCATCTCCCTTTTTTATCTACATTTTTTGTAAGAACAAAATTTGCTGATGTAAAATCCAGGGGGCTTTTAGTTTCTCCTATAGGTGCTGAATATGCCCTGCCAAAATAAGGCAGTGCTGATAGTATTGTATCTTTATTACAAAGCATTGTATAGCGTGTAGTCAATATCCTTGAGCGGCCGCTTTGCGGCATTACCTGGTTGGCCACAAATATCCAGCGGTCATCAGCGATAGCTTGTTGTACTTCTGTTTCAGAAGCACCCACTACTTCTACAGGATGTTTTGTTGTAGTACAGGCCGGGAGATAACACATGCAAAAAGATATAATTGCACTGAGCAGTATCAAACGGAAAAACTGGCATTGCTTCATGGTATTATTTTTTTACTCAATACAAATCTAATACATTATCCGTCTAATTTATTGAAACAGACCCTGACCTAAAGTGAACATTATTTGCGATATTTGGAAGGATTGCTATTATTCACTTTTAATCTACTCGCCATTATGGATACCCGCCGGGAATTTCTCCGTAAATCAATGCTCCTGTCAGGCGCTGCCGGACTTTCTTCATTTGTTCCCGAATCTGTTCAAAGAGCATTTGCTATAGACCCTGCACCGGGCAGCACTTATCTCGATGCAGAACATATTATTGTACTAATGCAGGAAAACAGGTCTTTTGATCATTGTTTTGGCACCTTACAGGGGGTAAGGGGATACAATGACCCGAGAGCAATTTCACTACCCGATAAGAAACCGGTTTGGCTTCAAACGAATGATAAAGGAGAAACTTATGCACCATTCAGACTTGATATTAAAGACACCAAGGTGACCTGGATGGGTGACCTGCCCCATTCCCGCCCTACACAGGTAGATGCCTATAACAATGGTAAATACGATAAATGGCTGCAGGCTAAAAGGTCGGGTAATAAAAAATATTCCGATATGCCTTTAACCCTTGGGCATTATACCCGTGCCGACCTGCCATTCAATTACGGTATGGCTGATGCATTTACAGTATGCGATCAGAATTTCTGTTCGGCAATGACAAGCACCACACCCAACCGTTCATTTTTCTGGACAGGAAAAATATCGGAAATGGAAAACGGGATAATGCAGGCAAATATCCGCAACGAGAATTTCAGTTACGGTAAGATGCCCTGGAAAACATTTCCAGAATTGCTGACCGCAAACGATATTTCCTGGAAGTTTTATCAGAATGATGTAAGCTGTGGTGGCGGTTTCAAAGGCGAAGAACGTGCATGGCTGGCCAACTTTGGCTGCAATCTGCTCGAGTTCTTTGCAGCATATAATGTAAAGTTTGGTACACGTTACATTCAGGGTTTACAGAAACTTGCAGACGAATTACCCGGAGAAATTAATAAACTGCAGGAAGCAAGCCCCTCAGATGAAGAAACAGCAAATAAGATAAAAACAGAAGTTGCAAAAAAACAGGATGTGCTGGATCATGCATTAAGTGAACTGAAGAAATGGAATAAAGAAAATTTTGAAAAGCTTTCACCTTCAGAAAAGAAATTATTTGAAAATGCTTTTGTAATAAACAGTGCCGACCCCGACTATCATTCATTGTCAAAACTCAGCTACTCCGACAGTGGCACCGGGCGTGAGCTTACAGTTCCTGCCGGAGATATACTGTATCAGTTCCGGAAAGATGTGAACGAAGGTAAACTGTCTACAGTTTCCTGGTTTGCAGCTCCGCAGAACTTTTCCGATCACCCCAGCGCACCCTGGTATGGCGCATGGTATGTTTCCGAAATTCTTGATATACTTACTCAGAACCCTGAAGTATGGAAGAAGACAATTTTGATACTTACTTATGATGAAAATGATGGCTATTACGATCATATACCGCCTTTTTCGATTCCAGACAATAACAAACCTGCTACAGGAAAATGCTCTGCAGGTATTGATACCGAAATAGAGCATGTGCGTTATGAAAATGAGTTGAAATTGGGTGTACCGGCCAAAAATGCACGAGAAGCAGCCATAGGTCTTGGTTTTAGAGTGCCGATGATTATAGCCTCCCCGTGGAGCCGTGGCGGTAAAGTATGCTCACAGTTGTTTGATCACACTTCTACCCTACAATTCCTCGAAAAATTTCTCAATCAAAAATTCAATAAAAATATTCATCTTGACAATATCAGCCAGTGGCGGCGTACTATATGCGGTGACCTTACTGCTGCATTCAGCCCCTTCGATGGTACACCTGTAGATAAAATACCTTTTCTCAAAAGAGATCCATTTGTAGAAAGTATCTACAGCGCCCAATTCAGGGAAGTGCCATCAGGCTATACTTTACTTAATGCGGAACAGATAGAAAAGATTACCAAAGACCCTGTCAGTTCAGATCTATTACCCCGGCAGGAAATGGGTACTCGAAAATCTCCTTCAATTCCCTATGAGCTTTACGCAGATGGGCGATTGTCGGCAGATAAAAACAGCTTCGGGATAAGGATGGAAGCCGGCAACAAAGTGTTTGGCAACAAAGCTTCAGGTACTCCATTTACTGTGTATTCACCTGTGAAGTTTACAGGTGATACCGGAAGTGAAATATGCAGGAATTGGTATTTTGCTTTGAAAGCAGGTGATAATTTCGGTTATAGCTGGCCGATAGATGCATTTGAAGGAGGAATTTATCACTTACGCCTGCATGGACCCAATGGTTTTTACAGGGAATATAGAGGAGATAAAAACGATCCGAAATTAGATATATCATGTGTTTACGAAACCGGGTTACTCAATAAACCATCAGGGAATATTTTACTGGAGTTTGTAAATAATGACGTTTCGCATTCACTTACCTTAGAAGTGAAAGACCATGCGTACGGCAATAAACCTATCCATAAGAAATTAAGCAAAGGACAAAAACAAAACCTGGTACTCAACTTACAGAAAAGTCACGGATGGTACGACTTCAGTATAAGAGTTAATGGGTCAGAACTCTTTGAAAAAAGGTATGCCGGTCGTGTAGAAACAGGAAAAGAAAGCATCACTGATCCATTTATGGGGAGAGTGGTATAAAGCAGGGTTTTCATTCCATTACTTACATACCAGTTTTGTTTTAAATTACTGAAATATTTGTAACAGTTTTTTCATCATATAATTAACTATAACTTGATATGAAAATCAAAACGACAGTTTGTTTGCTTTCTCTATTTATTTCTTATAACAATTTAAAAGCTCAAAGTGCAGATACTGCTGCATTATATATATCATCTGCTTTTACCCCAGTTAATAGTTTTACAAATGGCGTTGAAGGTCCCGGGGTAGACAAAGACGGTAACCTTTATGCAGTGAATTATCATCATCAGGGCACAATTGGCAAGATCACTCCTTCCGGAGAAGCATCCATTTTTGTAGAATTGCCAAAGGGCAGTATCGGTAATGGCATCAGGTTCGACAGTAATGGCAATATGTTTGTTGCGGACTATACTAACCATAATATCCTTAAGATTGATATGAATACAAAACAGATTTCTGTTTTTGCCCACGACAGCAGGATGGCGCAACCAAATGATATTGCTATTACAAAATGGAATACATTTTTTGCCAGCAACCCCGACTGGCCTAAGGGTACGGGCTCAATATGGTATGCAAATAAAAAAGGAAAGATAGAAATGCTGGAAGCAAATATGGGAACAACAAATGGTATAGAAGTAAGCCCTGATAATAAAAAGTTATACGTCAATGAATCGGCACAACGAAAAGTTTGGGTATATGATGTCTCAAAAAAAGGAACCATTAGCAATAAGCGCCTCTTGATAGAATTTCCGGATTTTGGAATGGATGGTATGCGCTGTGATGCGAATGGGAATTTGTATATAGCAAGATTTGGAAAAGGAACTGTAGCGGTAGTATCACCGGAAGGAAAATTGATAAGAGAAATAACATTGATTGGCAAAAGACCTACTAATGTGGCTTTTGGCGGCCCTGATGGGAAAACTGTATATGTTACCATGCAGGATAAAGGAAATATAGAAAGTTTCAGAACCGATACTCCGGGTCAGGAATGGATATACCGGCAAAAGTTGATTCATTGATATGAATAATAAACTACAGATTCCCTAAATGAATGTCTAACTTTAACTATATGAAAAATACAATAGTTTCAGCATTTTCTTTGCTTCTTTTGTTTTCCGTTTGTACAGCTAAAAGCCAGGATACTATACCTGTAGTTCAAAATATATACAACATATTGAACAATGATAAGAATGAATCTCTCTGGACATTAAAGAAAACAGATATATTTCGCATCAATCTTGTGAAGATGCAGGGTGAAGGTAAAAAGCATATACACCCTGACGCTGAACATACAATACTGGTGATAGAGGGAGAAATAAATGCTGAGATAGGTGAGAAAAAAATGTTGTTGAAAAAAGGAGATATTATTTCAATCCCTAAAGGGATGCCGCATAAATATATAATAAAAGGTAAGCAGGCAGTAATTGTAAGTATGGACGCCCCTTATTATAACCCCGCCAAAACAATCCTTTTGGAATGAAATCTTACATACTGTAACAGGTACGATTTTTGTTTTTATCCATTGCTTTTTACAATTATTTTCTGTAGATTGGAAATCCTTAATATAAGTTAAAAGAGAAGGGTTGATTTTAATTATTGCTTTGCTTGTTAGTACTTACTTAGTTGATTATTAAAATATAGTACAGAACTGTATGCATACCGGAATACATTTACTCAATTTTTGTTAACAATATCCCTATGTCAAAGTCGTTAATAGTGAGGTTCAGAAATTATAATCCAATGAAAATCCGTACTCTGCCTAAATACTTAGGTTATAGCCTGTTTTTGGCTTTACCCATAATGATTGCCGGCCGGCTTCAAAATAAAACCCTACCCCCAGTTTTACCAACAATAACTTACTACCTTCCAACTGATATTAAAGCCGATGCGAGAAGTTTATTTGCAGAACAGCTTTATGATAGTACCCGTCTTGCAGAATACGGCTTACAAAAACATGTACTTGACCTTGCTTTAAAAGGTTTCAGCAAACTTGCATTGAAAGGGAAACTAAACAGGGACAGCATACTTACCATTGTTGATTTTTCTAAATCTTCAAAGGATAAAAGATTGTATGTAATTGATCTCAAAAATGAAGTGTTGCTTTTTAATACATTAGTTGCGCATGGAAGGAATTCGGGAATGGAATATGCCCGTAATTTTTCCAATACACCTTCTTCAAAGAAAAGCAGTCTTGGATTTTACATAACTCAATCTACTTACCGCGGCGAGAATGGGTACTCATTGAGACTTATGGGTGTTGAAAGAAATATCAATGATAAAGCACTCAGAAGAGGCATTGTAATGCATGGTGCCGATTATGTGAATAATGATTTTGTAAATACAAGCGGTATGCTGGGTAGAAGCCTGGGATGCCCTGCAATTCCAATGGAAATGAATACAGAAATTATCAATACTATAAAAGAGGGGTCTTGTTTATTCATATATTCTCCCAACAAAAAATACTTTAAAATGTCTACGGTTCTTAACGGTTAAGGTTAAGGTTGATTTAAGAATGGTTAAGGTTGATGCCCGGGTCCTGATAGCGACCGGGCTTTTTTTATGAGAGAAATGAAAATGCAAGCCATTGTCCTAAAAAACCTGATGCAAGTCCAGAAATAATTTCAGGCATACTATGATCTGAAACAATAAGTCGTGCTGTACATATTATTCCTGCTAAAAGTATGGCAACAGCTATGGGATAGCCAATGAAAACAGACGTACTAAACAACAACATCACCATCAAACCTATTAAACTTCCTGCACCGGCAGCATGCATACTTATTTTAATGTAAATATTAGCTATAAAATTGAGTGATACTGTAAGAAAGATTCCTAACGCCATTTTTGCTATAATAGGTGGCATCCCCGGTTTATTATTAAAAACATAAAATGCCCAAAAGAAAAAAACCATAGTAATAGAATAAAGAATGATCCTCTCTTTTTGAGTATTTTGTCTGATAGACTTTATAAATCCCAGAGCCTTGCATAATAACACAGAAACCAACGGAAAGAAAACAGCATTAATAGCATAAATCAAAACAGTCTGCCCTTTACCTTTTTGCCCTATACCCATAAAAAAATCAGGCTGATAATACACAAGGTAAATACACATATAAAGCCCAAGCAATAAAGGATGAAAGACCCACGAGATAAAACCCGCTATATACCTGAGTAAAGGAGAAACAGAAATTTGTATAGATTGGTTCATAATTGTTTTCTGAGTCTGGCAACCGGAATATTTAATTGTTCTCTGTATTTGGCTACTGTTCGCCTGGCAATATTATATCCTTTTTGCTGAAGCAATATAGTCAGTCTTTCGTCACTGAGCGGCTTTTTCTTATTCTCACCTTCCACCATATCACTTAATATTTTCTTTACTTCCCTCGTTGATACTTCTTCACCACTCTCGGTACTCAGAGATTCACTAAAAAAGAATTTAAGCCGGTAGGTGCCAAACTCTGTCTGAACAAATTTACTGTTAGCAACACGGCTTACTGTAGATATATCCAGCCCGGTTCGTTCTGCAATATCTTTCAGGATCATTGGTTTAAGTGTCGTTTCATCGCCGGTGAGAAAGAATTCATGCTGGTAATCCATAATGGAGTGCATAGTAGAATACAGGGTGTGCTGACGTTGTTTAATGGCGTCAATGAACCATTTAGCAGCGTCAATTTTTTGTTTTATAAACAGCACTGCCTCTTTCTGCCGTTTATCTTTTTTACTCCCTTTATCATATTCCCTGAGCATATCTTTATATCCTTCACTGATACGTAGGTCGGGTGCATTTTTGGAGTTGAGCGTCAGTTCAAGTAAATTATTGTTGTTGTGAATAAAGAAATCGGGTATAATATAACTTTCGGCTTTATTCGTTTCCCCGATGTTGCCTCCGGGTTTCGGATTTAAACGGATGATCTGATTAATAGCTCTTTTGAGATCTTCATCAGTCAGATTTAAACCCCTTTGTATTTTTTCGTAGTGCTTTTTAGTAAACTCATCAAAATATTTAGTTAGAATATTGATTGTCATTTCCACATCTCCACCCTCATCAGCTTTTCTCTCCAGTTGAAGCAGAAGACATTCTCTAAGATCCCTTGCACAGATACCCGGAGGGTCAAATTTCTGAATTTCTTTTACCAGTGAACCAATCTCTTCTTCAGTTGCAGAAATATTTTGCCTGAAAGCAAGATCGTCTGCAATTGCGCTTAAATCTCTTCTGAGATACCCGTCATCATCTATGCTCCCTACAATATGTTCTGCTATCTTCCTTTGTCTTTCATTTAAAGTAAGCATACTTAGCTGATCGAGTAGCAATTCGTGAAAAGTTCTCTCAATCTTAAAGGGAAAGGTTTGCTTTTCATCTATTTCAGGATAATTCTCATCTTTTAGTTTATAGTCCGCTATATCGTCTTCATCATTTACATATTCGCTGATATCAATATTGTCATACTCTTCTTCACTGCCATCATTGTCAAACTCCTCGCCATCTTCTCCTCCGCCATCAAATTCATCCATCATATCCATTTCATCTTCCTCATGACTTTCCTCTGCTGTTTCCAATGCCGGGTTTTCCTCCATTTCCTCTTTTATTCTTTCTTCGAGATTGGCCGTAGGCACCTGCAGCAATTTCATAAGCTGAATTTGCTGAGGCGACAGTTTCTGTAGCAGTTTTTGCTGTAGACTTTGACTCAGGGCCATAAATAGAAAAAATAATATTTAGAGAGGTCAGCGATGGAAAAATAAGAAAAATGGCGCGAGGCCACAAAAATCAGGCCGCAATTTAATTACAAATCATTTTGAGGAAGGCATTAATCTAAATTTATTGATCTCCCTTAACAAAAATTTATTGATTTTCCCGTGTTTATACTATTAGTGTATTGTGTAAATACTAAATAAAATCGGACAGTTTGCAATACGACACTAAATTTGCTGAAGGTCCGTTTTAATAAATCATCTGTCCCAGATTATAAACCTTATTGAATGCTTTACAAGACACTGAAAGACATATCAATATTGCTAGTTGAAGATAATGAGATGAACACTTTGCTGGCATCTGCAATTCTTCAAAAAACCGGGGCTAATATTGCCGGTGTCAATAATGGAATGGAGGCTATCGAACTTCTGAAGAAAAGAAAATTTGACGTAGTACTGATGGACCTGCATCTCCCATTAATGAATGGCTTTGAGACTACAAAATATATACGTGAAACTTTGATGCTTGATATTCCCGTAATAGCCATTACAGCAAATGTTATCAACGGAGAAGAAAAAAAGTGTCTGGAATCTGGTATGAATGGGTTTATTTCCAAGCCTTATACTGAAAAGGATCTGGTTGATAAAATAAAGGAAAGTATAAACTCATCAGATAAAAGCCAGATGAAGACTGCTGGAGCAGCCAATACAGAAAATGCTGAATTATATAGTATTTCAACACTCGAGCATATTTGCCAGGGTAACCAGAGTATGATTGCTGAAATGCTAAACGCTTTTATTAAGCAGGTTCCTGTAACAATAAAAGATATAAAAGCCGCATATCAGTCAATGGATTTTCACTCGATATATATTGCTGCTCACAATATCAAGCCCAATATAGATACACTTGAGATCAGGTCTCTTAAAGAGAATATCAGGCAAATTGAGTCGTATGCCACTCTTCAAAAGAATGGTAGCGAACTTCTCCACCTGATTACGGTATTGGATACCACTTTGTTTAAAGTAGTAAACCAACTTAAAACAAGGGATCTGGCTTAGCAGATTATTCTACTATTTCCCATTCTTTCTTTGCGTCTGACCAACATATTTTTTGTAACATACTTAGTTCACTTTCCATATTAGCTTTGTCTACAGTGGTGACTCCAATATAAAAAATCTTTTGTGATGGACTTTTGTGAATTAACCTTTGAGGGTCAATCATTACACTCATTGTATCTGCATTACAGGGGAAAATAATATCAGGTGGAATCTTGCTGATATCTATACTATCTATTGAAGGGAATGCATATAGTGCAAATTTTCTGATTGTTTTTTCACGCTCAGCATTAACCAGGTTTATTTTTATCTGCGACAGATTACCGGTTTTCTCCGAATAAATTTCAGCTATTATCGGAGGTGTTGGTTGCGTGCTATCTATCCAGTGCATGGGTGGTATGAGTGCCGGATATTTATAGTAATGATCTTTAAGACTATCACTCCAGCCATTTATATTTCCAAGGAATGCCTTTGCACTGAAATATACCTGACCTTGTATCGTAGAATATTTACGGGAATCTGAAATCTGCTTCGGAATAATATTTTTATCTCTCCAGCGGGCGTTTGATCCGGCTTTATAAATTCCCAAACCTATATAACATTGCCGCCCAAAACTGTTTTTGCTCCACCAGTCTACCAGCACTTCATAAGGTGCAGCTTTGTGCCCATGTTCCCAATACAACTGTGGAACTACGTAATCTATATCTCCATTCTTTAGCCAGAGAAGGATATCAGCATACAGATCGTCATAATTTGTTTGTCCCGCACGGGTGTCGCTGCCCAGGCTGTCCTGTACTTTATTTCTCCAAACACCAAATGGGCTGATTCCAAATTTACAATCTGGTCTTTCCTCTTTTATAGCTATACTCAGTTTAGTTATAATAGAATCAACGTTACTTCTCCGCCAGTCATCCCGGTTCATCCCGGCATTATACAGTGCAAAGCTTTTATCATCCGGAAATTCCTTACCGGGAATCCGGTATGGATAAAAATAATCATCAAAATGAAGTGCATCTACATTATAACGACGTACAATATCCCTGATCACTTTTACCACAAACTCCTGTCCCTGTTTATTGCCAGGATCAAAATACTTTTTGCCCCCGTAAGCCAGAAACCAATCGGGGTGTACCCTCGTTATATGTGTTGCAGCTATTGAGGATTTCCCCATTTGAAACACTGCACGGTAAGGATTGCACCAGGCATGAAATTCCATACCTCTTTTATGTGTTTCTTCAATCATAAACTGAAGCGGGTCATAATAAGGGGAAGGCGGATGCCCCTGCTTCCCGGTAAGCCATTCGCTCCAGGGCTCATAAGGTGAAGGATAAAAAGCATCTGAAGCTGGCCTGATCTGAACAATCACTGCATTCATTCCCTTACTCTGCAGGGTATCCAGCAGTCGAATAAACTCTGCTTTCTGACTTTCAGTATTATAATTTCCTTTAGAAGGCCAATCAATATTATCTACTGTAGCTATCCATGCAGCGCGGAATTCATATTTAGGATACTGACCAAAAGAATAGTTGCAACAGAATATTGTAATCATCAAAAAAATAAAGAAAAATCTCATGCTTTAATGGAATAGTTGAGGCATGAAGATACGTTAATCAGCACTCCTGATTTTATCCAACAAAATATTTAGGGTTTTTACCTCATCTCCATTTAGTTTACCAAGTATTGCATCCATCTCATCATTTTTTATATCAAGCCTTTTTAGCAGATCCAATCCTGCATTGGTAATAGAAATGTCTACCAGTCTTTTATCATTTAAGTTGGTTTTTTTATTTGCAAGGCCTTTTATTACCAGGCGATCAACAATACGGCTGGTATCACTCATCTTGTCGAGCATCCTCTCCCTGATTTGCAGAGTGGAGATGGGGTGTGGTTGCGCACCACGGAGTATGCGCAGTATATTGAATTGTTGGGGCGTAATTTTTTCGGTATCAAAAAGAGCTTTCTGTCTCTCCATCGTCCAATTGTAAGTGTAAACAATATTAATAATCGCTTTGTGGTGGTCATTCCTGAAGTTAACCTGCCGGATATCTTGCTCTATTGACATTAGCTGGGGTTTGATACAAAAGTAAATTTTTAAAGGTAAATTTGCACATTATGTCCCACACAGCACAAAAGGCTAAAGGTGATACAGGTTTATCGCTAAAGCATGAAACGCTCTCTATACTTGCCGAAACATTAATAGGCTCCGAGATTATTAAACTTAGCGGAGAAATAAAAGAAAAATTGCGACAGGGGGAAAGGATATACAATTTCACTATCGGTGATTTTGATCCTGCTATTTTCCCAATACCAAAGACACTCGAAGATGAGATTATACAGGCTTACAGGAGCCACTTTACCAACTACCCGGCTGCTGAAGGTAATGCTGATCTCAGGGAGGCAATAGCTGATTTTATTCGTGAAAAAGAAGGTCTTGAATATTCACCTAATGAAGTTCTTGTAGCTTCAGGCGGCAGGCCACTTATATATGGATTCTTCAGAACCGTTGCCGATGAGGGTGATAAAATAATTTATGCAGTTCCCTCATGGAACAATAACCACTATACCCATTTTGTAGGAGGTACACATTGTGAGGTACAGGCAACTGCAGAAAACAATTTTATGCCGCTTGCTGAAGATATCCAACCTTATCTGAGCGAAGCGGTTATCCTGGCATTATGTTCGCCACAAAATCCCACCGGGACAACATTCAAAAAAGAAACACTCGAAAAGATATGTGATATGGTGATTGCAGAAAACAGGAGACGTGGTCCGGAACGAAAAAAATTGTATGTGCTGTACGATCAGATGTACTGGCAGCTCACTTTTGGAGATATTGTTCATTATGATCCAGTATCGTTGAGACCCGAAATGAAAGAATATACGGTATATATTGACGCAATAAGTAAATGCTTTGCCGCAACGGGTGTGCGTGTCGGATGGGCGTTGGGTCCTGTATCTGTAATCAGCAAGATGAAGGCCATTCTTTCACATATTGGTGCCTGGGCACCAATGGCAGAACAGAAAGCTGTAACAAAATTTTTGAAACAAAAAGATGCTGTAGAAAGTTATCTGCAACATTTTAAATCTGAAATATCTGTACGGCTCAGTAAAATATACGAAGGATTTATGCATCTCAAAGCCCTGGGATTACCGGTAAATGCTATTGCACCACAGGCTGCAATTTACCTTACCATACAAGTAGACGCTGTAGGAAAGACAACTCCTGAAGGGAAAAAGCTTAGCGAACAAAAAGATGTAACCGCTTACTTACTGAACAAAGCAGGACTGGCGGTAGTACCATTTTATGCATTCGGCGCTCCTGAAAACTCAAGCTGGTATCGCCTGAGTGTGGGTACCTGTAAAAAGGAAGAAATAAATGATATGCTGAATGCGTTAAAAGCTGCACTAAGCGCGCTGCGATAATATTAATAGGCTAGTGTTTGTTTAAACTATTTTTTAAAATCAAATTTTCTTATGAAAAATATCATCAGGTATTGTTTTATTCTTTCCCTCCTATTTTCATTGGCAGGCTGCGAAACGGCGCAACAGGTATTGTCGGGTATGAATACCGGTGGCGGATCATTGTCAACTTCAGAAATAGCTTCGGGTTTGAAAGAAGCATTGACGATAGGGACCCAAAATAGTAGTAGCCGACTTTCAGCTATGGATGGATTTTTTGGAAATGCCGCTATAAAGATTCTAATGCCTGAAGAAGCTAAGAATGTAGAAAAGACACTGAGAAATATAGGACTTGGAAGCCTGGTAGATAAAGCAGTACTCTCCATAAACCGTGCTGCAGAAGAAGCTTCCAAATCTGCAACACCAATTTTTGCAGATGCCATCAAACAGATGACCATTTCTGATGCAATGGGTATTCTAAAAGGTGGAGACTTTGCAGCAACCGATTATTTCAAAACAAAGACAACCACTTCACTTAGTAACGCTTTTCGTCCGGTAATTGAAAAAGCTTTGTCCAAAACAAATGCTACCAAATACTGGGGTGATGTTTTCAGTGCCTATAATAAGTTTTCAGCAAAACCCATTAACACTGACCTTGCCGGTTATGTTACTGAAAAATCTATTAACGGTATCTTTTATGAAGTAGGACTCGAAGAACAAAAAATCAGGAAAGATCCCGCTGCAAGAGTTACGGAGTTGTTGAAGAAAGTATTTGGATAACAATAAGCAGCAGACTTAATTAGATTGACTCAGCGCCATTTATTACCTGCTTTATGTAATTTCACAGTAACAGAAATTACATAATATGCAACGCCGGACTTTTATTCGCAACACATCAATGGCTGCTGCCGCTTTCACGGCATCTTCATCTTCTTTTGCTTTTGACCGCCCCGATTTCCCCGTAGTACGTATACCGGAAGCTGAGAGGAAATTCAGGAGTGATGCTGTTGAAAAAATTATTGAAGAGGTAAAAAGGAAAGCAGGCAATAAAGAAATTGCATGGTTGTTTGAAAACTGTTTTCCCAATACGCTTGACACCACAGTAGAATATAAAATTAAGGACGGCCGCCCGGATACTTTTGTAATTACCGGAGATATTCATGCAATGTGGCTGAGGGATAGTACCGCCCAGATATGGCCCTATATGTCGCTGATGAAAGAAGATGCCGCACTTCAGCAATTAATTGCAGGTGTAATCAACAGGCAGAGTATATGTATAAATATTGATCCTTATGCCAATGCATTTAATGACGGACCAACAGGCAGTGAATGGGATAAAGATCATACAACGATGAAACCAGAACTTCATGAAAGGAAATGGGAAATTGATTCACTTTGTTATCCTATAAGACTGAGTTATCATTACTGGAAATTAACCGGAGATTTATCACCCTTTGATGAGACCTGGAGAATGGCGATGCTGGCAGTGGTAAAAACTTTCAGGGAACAGCAGCGAAAAACCAACAGGGGTCCATACACTTTTGGGCGTACTACTTCATGGTCAACGGATACGGTTCCGGGTAATGGATATGGCAACCCTGTTAAACCAGTTGGACTTATTGTATCTATTTTCCGGCCCTCCGATGATGCCACCATATATCCTTTCCTCATCCCTTCCAATTTTTTTGCCGTCATTTCGCTAAAACAACTTGCGGAGATGAGCAAGGCAATTTTAAAAGATGATGCATTTGCAACACAGTGCCGGGCTTTTGCTGCAGAAGTAGAAAAAGCACTGCTCAGGTATGCCATTGCAGAACGTGAAGGATTTGGAAAAGTTTATGTTTACGAAGTAGATGGTTTTGGGAATCAGTTGTGTATGGATGACAGTAATGTTCCAAGTCTTTTGGCTTTACCTTACTTTAGTGAAGTTAAGTCATCAGACCCGGTGTATAAAAATACCCGCCGTTTATTGCTAAGCAGTTCCAATCCATATTTTTTCAGGGGAAAAGCGGGTGAAGGGATTGGAAGCCCTCACACCCTTGTGGATAACATTTGGCCCATAGGTATTATTATTCGTGCGCTAACAAGTACAGATGATGCTGAAATAAAAAAATGCCTTAGTCTGTTGCAAAACACACATGCCGGTACAGGGTTTATGCATGAAAGTTTTAATAAAGATGATGCTTCAAAATTTACAAGAAAATGGTTTGCCTGGGCTAATACAATTTTTGGTGAATTAATTTTAAAGCTATACCGCGAGAGACCTCATTTACTAAATCAGTAAAAAAAGGACAGTTACTGCTTTTGTCAACATATTTGTCGGTGTATAATGCTAATTTTGCGGTAATTTATTTCAAAAATGAGTACAACAGCAGTTCCTGCTTCACCTGTGTTGACAGCTAAAGATTTTGCTACAGACCAGGAAGTAAGGTGGTGTCCCGGATGTGGAGATTATTCGATACTGGCGCAGATGCAAAAAGTGATGCCCGGATTAGGTATACCAAGAGAAAACTTTGTAATTATTTCAGGTATAGGGTGTTCCTCAAGATTTCCCTATTATATGAATACTTATGGCATGCATTCTATTCATGGACGTGCCACTGCTATTGCTTCAGGACTTAAAGCTACACGTCCAGAACTCAGTGTATGGATAATTTCCGGTGATGGAGATGCATTGAGTATTGGTGGCAATCACACTATTCACTTATTGCGCAGAAATTTTGATGTGAATATGATGCTGTTTAATAATCAGATTTACGGACTGACTAAAGGGCAATATTCTCCAACTTCGGAACAACGCAAAATAACTAAGTCTACACCAGTGGGCAGCATTGACCACCCTTTCAATCCGCTGGCGCTTGCTATGGGTGCCGATGCTACTTTTGTTGCCCGCAGTATGGACCGTGACCCCAAACATTTGCAGGAAATGCTTATACGCAGTTATCGTCACAAGGGTGCATCATTTACTGAAATCTATCAGAACTGCAACATTTTCAACGACGGTGCATTTGAAATTTTCACCGATAAAGGTTCCAAACCTGAACATACCCTTTTCCTTGAACAGGGGAAACCATTGATATTTGGTGCTGCAAAAAATAAAGGGATCAGACTGGATGGGTTGAGACCCGTAGTAGTTGAGTTAGGGAATAATGGTACAACCGCGGATGATTTGTGGATACATGACGAAAATGACTTTTTTAAAGCTCAGATTCTGGTTCGTATGTTTGATGATCCCTCTCAGGAGCAGCATCTACCCCGTCCTTTTGGGGTGTTTTACGAAACTTCCCGCGAATGCTATGAAGATGTAATGGCATTGCAGATTGAAGAATCCATAGCCGCTAAGGGAAAAGGAGACCTGGATAAATTGCTGCGGGGAAGTGAAGTATGGGAAATAGCATAAAAAATGCCGGCGATAGAAATCACCGGCCGTGCTTACCTCTGAAACCACAAAAAGAAATCATTAATAGCCCGATATATAGGCAGAATCCGTTGAATATTAAAAATTGAATTGGATTAAATGCGATTAAAAAGGATACAGGTTTGAAAGACGATCCAGGTGTAAATAAAATATCAGATTTTAATAATCGCGGAATTGGATAATAACTACACAGGAAAAGATTTATTTAGACTATTCCTTCCTTAGCAAGTTCATAAAAGGCTAGGATAAACTCTGCGCTAAATTAATGGTACTCTTTAATATTTCAAAACAAATGCCGGGTTATTATATTTTAGCCTCTTCAATTTCTTTTTTTGCAGCAAGCATTATCTTTTCCTTCTTAAAGTCATACCACCATTTTGGCGCCGTTTTTTTCATCAGGGTGTCTATATTGCGCATACCAATCAGGTTCCAGGCACCACGTAATTTACCGCCTATCCCTGATTGCATTGCCCTAAGACTCATAGCAAAGCCACTTTCAATATACTCCATATGATGCCAGTAACCGGCAGGCATAAACAGGGTGTCACCATGTTCAAGAACCACTTCAAATCCTTTTGCCAGACGCAGCGCTGGAAAACTTGAATAATCAGGTTTGCCGGTTTGCTTGTAGTAATTTGAAAAATCTGCCAGACTAAGCACTTCGAAAGGTTTCCGGTAAAGTTTATACTGTTCTTCATAAGGGAAAAGTAAAACGCGTTTTTTGCCGGCAAACTGTGTGTGCAGAATATGCGAGAGATCAATATCAAAATGCATGTGGGTAATAGATGAAGCTCCACCCACAAACAACATAGGGAACCTTTTAACAAACCCTTTCATAAGTTGGTCCGGCCATTCAAAATCATGAGTTAACTGGGGTGCGTGATCAAATATATTGAACAGAAATATCCTCCATCCCGCAGGTCCTTTTTTTATCATATCTACATATTCACCAAATGTAGTGTAATCATCCGCCTTGTTTACCGGGGTATAGGCATCGCTTTTTGTATTATTATAAATGCCTACTTTTTTGTCGCCCACTATTGCTTTAAAGTAATCCCAGTTCCATTTAGTATAGGCCGGCCATTGGTGAGATAAATTACGTATCACTAATGGCCGGCTAGCTTCATAATATTGTTTCTTGAATGTATCGGGAGAGATTGTATCAACCGTATCCACCGGCCTTAATAACATATAGGTTATAATTTTATAACGCAAAAATAAACTATGAATTGATATCAGTTGTTAAAGTGTTTACAAAGCCTTAGATTACTATATTTGACTATAGATTATTCTTGTGTGAATGAATTATCTTGCCCATGCATATTTATCATTTGGCCAACCACAGATATTAGTGGGCAATATGATTAGTGATTTTGTAAAAGGGAGCAAAAAGAATACCTACCCCGAACTGATCTATCGGGGTATTATGCTGCATCGGGCAATTGACAGTTATACAGATAACCACAAAGCTACACGTGATGCTAAAACTCTTTTCAGGGCTGAATACGGTTTGTATTCCGGAGCGTTTATTGATATCGTTTACGATCATTTCCTGGCAAAAAATGAATCTTTATTTTACCCCGATGGATTAATGGTATTTGCCAGTAATACTTACCTGGTGCTTGAGCAAAATATGAAGTTGCTTCCTGAAGGTTTCAAGCGGATGCTTCCTTATATGAAGACGCAAAACTGGTTGTATAATTATCGATTTACCGATGGGGTTCGTAATAGCTTTCAAGGGTTGGTTCGCCGTGCGGCTTATATGCACGATAGTACACAGGCATTCGAAATATTTATTGAAAATTATTTGCAACTGGAATCATTATCAGGATTATTCCTGCCGGATGTTGAGCGTTTTGCTAAGGAGCATTATATTAAAATAATGGCTGACTGATATTGCTTTAGCTTCACTTTTTCGGCAACAGTCAATCCTGTACATTTGCTGCTATGAAAAAAACAATGAAAACATTAATATTTGTTATCGCTTTGGCACTCACACTGCAGGCATCAGCGCAGGAAACCTGGCCTGCTCCGGACAATTCTCCTATGGATATGCTTTATTATCCCGTGGATTACCCGATTCTCAAAATCAGAAAACAGGCCCCCGAAACACCTGTTATCAGGATTATTTACAGCAGACCTGTAAAAAAGAACCGTAAGATATTTGGAGAACTTGTGGAATATGGCAAAGTATGGAGGTTAGGGGCAAATGAGGCTACAGAAATTAATTTTTATAAGGATATCAAAATAGGGAATACAAAAATTAAAAAAGGCAGGTACACTATGTATGCTATTCCCGAAACGGATAAATGGACAATTATAATTAACAGGGATAATGACGTTTGGGGTGCTTTTGCTTACGATAAACAAAAAGATATTCTACGCACCACTGTAAAGACTCAAAAAACAGAAGAGCCAGTGGAGATGTTTTCCATGCTTTTTAAAAAGACTGCATCGGGCGCAGACCTGCTGATGGCATGGGAGGATACAGAGGTCGTTTTACCCATAAGTTTTTAAAAAAATTTTATGTTACCCATAAGTTTTCATATGCTGCGTAGATACAGTTGTGCATTAATGCTTTTGTTCTGCATTGTATTTAGCATTTCCTGCCAGAGAGGATCTTCAGAAAGCAGCAATACCAGGGATACCACAAAAATATTTCCACCTGTTGTACATGAATCAGGCGTTCCTATTTCGACACTTGATAAATCACCGCTCGATGTTATATATTACCCGATGGAATATCCTAAACTAAAAATGATAGGAAGTATTAAATCACCTCCGGTATTCAGGATATTTTACAGTCGTCCTCAAAAAAGCGGCAGAAAAATATTCGGAGGGATAGTGAAATTTGGAGAGCGCTGGAGACTGGGCGCCAATGAGGCCACCGAAATAAATTTCTTTGAGGATGTATTCATCGAAGGAACAAAAGTTCCAAAGGGCAATTATATATTATATTGTATACCGCAACCAACCGAATGGACTTTAATCCTTAACAAAGACCTGTATAGCTGGGGTCTCAAAATAGATGAAACTAAAGACCTTTTTAAGTTTACGGTACCCGTTGTGAAAACTGCCAAACCTATTGAAGTGTTTACCATGGAAACTGAAACCACAAAAACAGGTGCAAACCTATGGATTGGCTGGGACGACACGAGAGTTGTGCTTCCCATTACTATCAAATAATCAACCGGATTATTTTGACGGTGAGAATGTATTTTAATTAACAACATTAATTTGATTGTTATGCTACGTTCAAAAATTGCAGGAATAGGAAAGTATGTTCCCGAACATATAGTAACGAATTTCGATCTTCAAAAATATATGGATACCAGTGATGCATGGATCCAGGAAAGAACCGGCATAAAGGAACGCAGGTATGCCAAACGTGAAGGCGAAACTACCACCACTATGGCCGTTGAGGCATCCAGGATAGCTATTGAACGGGCCGGCACAACGGCGCAGGATATTGACTTTATCATCTTCGCCACGCTAAGCCCTGATTACTATTTTCCCGGTTGCGGAGTATTGCTGCAAAGGGCGATGAAGATGGGAGAAACCGGCGCCCTTGATATAAGGAATCAATGCAGTGGATTTGTGTATGCATTAAGTGTTGCCGATCAGTTTATACGATCGGGCATGTATAAAAACATACTGGTAGTTGGGAGCGAAAAACATTCATTTGGTTTGGATTTTAGTACCCGTGGCAGAAGTGTTTCAGTAATTTTTGGAGATGGAGCAGGAGCAGTGGTAATGCAGCCCACCAAAGAAGAAAACCGTGGGGTACTCAGTACTCATTTACACAGTGACGGAGAAAATGCAGAAAGCCTTGCCATGTATAACCCGGGTACACATGCCAATTATTGGGTGCAGCAACCACTTGCCAGTTTTGACTCTGCAGAGATAGGAGAAATGTTTATGAGCCATAGCATGATTGATAAAGCGCAGAACTTTCCTTTCATGGATGGCCCGGGCGTTTTTAAAAAAGCAATTGTAAAAATCCCGGAAGTAATAATGGAAGCACTGGATGCAAACGGATATCGTCCCGGAGATATTGATATGCTAGTTTCGCATCAGGCCAATCTTCGGATAGTACAATTTGTGCAGCAAAAACTGGGGCTCAGCGATGATAAAGTATATAACAATATTCAAAAGTATGGCAACACTACTGCCGCATCAATACCAATAGCGCTTTGCGAAGCCTGGGAAGCAGGTAAAATAAAACCTACCGACCTGGTATGCCTCGCTGCTTTCGGGAGTGGCTATACCTGGGGGAGCGTATTACTTAGATGGTGATGTTTTGCTTTTTTTACCCGGAAGTACTTTCATTATATCAGGATCATTATCTAGATTACTCATTTGCAATAGTACCCAGGGATAGCGTGCTGCCACAAAACGGGAAACAGGCCTGACACTAAAACGAACCGGATTGGGAAGACATGCCGCAATCATGGCGGATTCAGTCCTGGTCAGTTTTGCAGCCGGCTTATTAAAATAGTTTTGAGCAGCAGCCTCTATACCAAAAATACCTTTACCCATTTCCGATACATTCAGGTACATTTCAAGTATACGCTGCTTACCCCAAATCCATTCAATCATAAATGTAAAATACACTTCCAGCCCCTTTCTGAACCAGGTGCGTCCCTGCCACAGAAATACATTTTTTGCTACCTGCTGGCTGATGGTGGAAGCTCCTGCAATTCTGTTCTTTTTTCTTTTATTCTTAGCGATTGCACGTTCAATACTTTTCCAGTCAAACCCATTATGATCAGGAAAAAGCTGATCCTCTGAAGCAATAACTGCAAGTCCTGCCCAGGGCGAAATTTGTTCTGCGTTAACGTAATCTCTTTTTAAACCATTTCCATTGAGTAAACTTCCCAACTGGGTAATTGTTATGGGTGGATCAATCCATTTTAACAGGAATATATATACAAATTGCAGTATAAAAAGTATTAGTAGCAGCCTCTTGATAAAACGCCAGGATTTGGATAGAAAATTCCTCACAATACATTAAAAGATGATGAAGCTGCAAAATAAACAATTGAATTTTTATCTGCGAATAGATTTTACTCAGGATTGAGCTTAATATAGCTATGTGCATACCTCTTACCTATCGGATAATAATACTTACGATTTTTTTCCATGGTATACCCTAAAAGTGCAATACAAGCAGCAAAAGCTAAACCAGCAGGTTCAATCCTTCTCTTTTGTATTAAACCATTGAAAGAGTACAGAAACGCATATCCTATACCGCCAATCATGAACTGTGTGTCGTTGCGAACAAATTCAAATGACTTTTCCGGTTTGGTTATTGCGGTTATTTCGTTGAAATGATACCTGAGATCGTACCTGCAAACCGTATCTGCAAACCTTGTACCTCGGGGTATAGGTGTCATCCTGACATCGCAGTTATACAAAAAAATACTGTCTTCATATTATCAATTCAGGCTTGTTAATAATTTTGAATTGTACCAGCAGATTATTAGCTTTAGTTATTCCCGTCAATTAAACCCCATCGCCATGTCCTTCAGACTCTTTCTGCTTATATGCGCAGTTATTTGCAGTAGTTCAGGCTTTGCGCAACCCTCCATCTATGAATTTGAATATCACTTCGACATAGGTAAAATCAGTGAAAAGTACAGCGCCTTTATGGTGAGGAACGGAGATGGAACCGGCTTTATGAGAGTAAAGTTCATTGACGATGAAACCAATAAACCGGTTATTGTAGACCTGCAAATGAAAGAACATTACTTGGATGATGGAACAGAAGGTAAACAAGCCAATGAAAATATCCTGGTATTTGAAGGATATGATCCCCAGGTTGTAGTTGGACCTTCAGACCTGGAATACGACCCTGATATTTTCTGGTTTCAGAAAGACCCTTCAACGGGGGAATACGAACCGGGTTCAGTTATTTCAACAGGAGATGATGGAAAAGACGTTGAAGGTGAATTCACGCACAGATTGCTGAATGAGGCTGACCTTACCAAAGAATTAGTATCAAAATATTTTACAGAGCAGGATGATTTTTATGAAAACTTTTTTGAGGAAGCAACTACCAGGGTTGTTCTGCCCGAACAGAAAAAGATCAGGATGTTGCTATTGCTGGTCGCCAACACAGATGATATATCAATTGGCCCTACCTGTGTAGTGGATAAAGATGCCACTTATAAAACATTTAGTCAACTGGCTGAATTTATGCAGATACAATTTGTTCCAAAAGTAATTTTTGGGAAAGATTTCAGTAAAGTAAATGTTGATAATGCCATTAATGCTTTAGACCCCAACCCGGGCGATATGGTAGTATTTTACTATTCAGGTCATGGTTTCGCCAATGTAAAAGACAGTTATACATTTCCCTATCTCGACCTGAGAGATAAAGCCTTTCAAAACTATGGCGGTCAATATACTCTTAACATGGAGGAGATATATAAAAGAATTAAAGCCAAAGGAGCAAGACTGAATCTTATTTTAAGTGACTGTTGCAATGCCGACCCCTCTCAAAGTAATACTATCAGTACAGATGTAGCTACAACCCGAAGTTCATCTATCGGCTGGAATATGGAAAACTGTAAAGCTCTTTTTCTTAACAGCAAACCCACTTCCATATTAATGACCGCTGCAGCCAAGGGAGAATTGTCTGCAGGTAATAGTACCGGAGGGATATTCACTTTCAACTTCAGGGAATCGCTCGAAAAATTAGTGGGGCATTTTGCCAACAATGTTTCCTGGACAACCCTATTGAATACAGCACAGCAGCAAACAATTACAAAAGCTCAGCGAACCTGGTGTGATAAAGAGAAAAAAATTATTTGCAAACAGGAACCGGTTTATAAACTGGAGCAGAGATAGAAGTTATACCTGTTGTTTTATATTAATCAGATATTGAATACCGGCATTGTAAATGTTGCAGATCGGTCGCTGCATGATCAAGCGCTTTGATAAATGCCTCACGGGCAGCTAAAGCGACGGGCAGGGAACGATAATAACTGATACCATTGATGAGATTTGAGTAAAACCCTGCATTCTGCTTTTTATTTTTCTCCAATATTTCCTGCTTAGATTCTTCTTCCAGTTTTTCTTTAAAATATTTAATATACAAATTCAATTCTGCAATAAACATATTCGGTCTGTTGTCGTTTGTACAAATATTATTTCGGCCATAAATGTGATCCGTCATTGATTGAAGAGAAACTACTTTGGAAAAATTAACAATATTTGGCCCCGGGCAAATCGCTACAGCATTCAGTTTTTTAACAAAGGGTTGGTTATATTGAATTGCTGCAGAATTACTCAAACCTATACATAAACATTCTTTATCCAAAACTTCCTGCACCTGTTCTTTATATGTGGTTTCAGGAAGGTGGAGTGATTGCAGTTGTGCAATCTTCAGCTCCTGGTATTTACGCGAAGCCGTACATATTGGTTCTTTGGTAAACTCAGTATTAAACACAAGGTGCTTCTCCGTGCAGGGACTGCCAGGTTTACCCCTGGCAATTCGGGTTAGTTTTTCTTCATGAGAACTGGTGCCTTTCAGATAGTGAAACCTTACTCCCAGGGGAGAGTTGCGGCTTAAAACCACATCTTTTTCTTCTGCAGCACATAAGAGATTCAGCGTATTTTCATCAACAGTGGTAGCTTCGGGCACCAATAGAAACGGGGTACCCCATCCCGTGCTGTTAACTTCAAAATAACGGTGCAACAACTCATCTTCTTCATAAGTACCTATACCACCCTGTACAGAAACAGATATTTGTGGCGTACAGGTAATGGTTTTATTCTTTTTTCTCAGACAGGCAGCACTATAAATTTCAAAAAGAGAATCAGTCAGTTCCTGTTTCTTAATCCTGAATTCTTCCAGTATAGGCCCCAGTAAAAATCCATCTGTTGCAAATGCATGTCCGCCGCAGTTTAACCCCGACTCCACTCTGAATTCACTTACCCAAATTCCTTTTTTGGCAAGATATTTTCCCTGGATAAGTGCAGAGCGGTAGTCGCTCACTTTTACAATTATTCTTTTCGTAAATCCGCCATCATCGTTTATATCAAATTCATTACAGGTTTCAAGGTAATTGTACAAGCGGGGATTCATACCTGCCGAAAAAATTATAGACGAATTGGTTAGATTACTTTTTACATAGCCCCTTAAAGCGGATACTGCATCTGAACCGTCTGTCAATACATCACCATTCCGGTCAAAATTATTCCGGTCAATTTTGGTCATGATATTTACATCAATGCCACCAGGCTTTATATGTGTTCTTAAAAGTGCCTCCAGTTTTTCTTTTTCAGATGCATTCTTTGTATGTATCATTTGCCGGTACAATTGCTTTAGAGAACTGTGCTCAGGTAGCATTTCAAAATATTTCACAATTTCAGAACCTGCATCAAAAGCTGCGTTTTTCAATTTTTCTACCTGTGCTTGCACTATTGTATTGACAAGGTTGAGATAATCAGTGATTCTTCTTGCTCTGTAATCATTCTCCTGGGTACCGATGGGTTGATATTCCTTTCCTATCAAGGGATAATAGTGCCGTCTCATCATTTCAATCAGCTTGTCTTCCACAATGGAGATTACCGAAGATATCCCATACCTCGCTACTTTTACAGGGCTGTCAATTGTAAAAGCCAAACCCATTACCGGAATATGAAATGTATGAATTGCGGGATGTTGCATAGTTTGAATTATGTTGTAAATAAAAAAGTGGCAAGTATTTTTCAACTATCATCTGTTGATTATACAGTGTAGCCCGGTTCTCATTCAACCCAATGAGGTTTTTAGGGTTGCAATTGATTTAGCTGTTGAATATTTTTCTAAGCCAGTATGCACAATAGTTCAGAAGAAATGATATGCTTATTTGATATTATAGCCGGTTTGTAACTGGTTTTCCAGTTCCTGAAATACAAGTTCAGCCTGCGCCTTATCAAAATCCTCATGTTGTTTTTTGCTTACGCCATACTTTGTCAGCTCAAAATGCATATCCGGCGAAAGATTATGATTATTCAAACAAGCTTTTGAGCAGGCCAGCGGGCAACCGTCAATCACAATAATCTTTCTGCCAGACTGTGCTGTTTTCACCAGCTTTTTTACATTGCCACCCACTCCTGCAATGCATGACATTTCAGCTATTCCTTTTCTGTCCATCCGGATAGCTAAGTAATTAGCCATTTGTGCAGCGCTACTGCAACCTGAACAGGAGTACACAAGCGGTTTAGGGTCTGTAATTGTATTTGTCATACTTAAAATTTGTTTTATTCTATCCTTTCAGTCAAAATTTTGGCTGCAAATATACTAATAAAGGATATTTTTGTCTTTTATTTATTTTAATCTCTACAGAATATTACTAATAGCTTAATATGTAGAATAAGCTGTAGAGAACTGCTACTTTTTTTATGATAAGGCTTACTAAGATTTTTTCGTTTGAGACAGCCCATGCACTTTTTGGGTATGATGGGGCTTGCAAGGATATTCATGGACATTCTTATGAGCTTCATGTTACACTCACTTCAATTGAAAATGGCGACGACTATCTTCCGGCACCAGGCATTGCCTTTGATTTTAAAGAAATAAAAAGAATCGTCAACGATTCCATTATTAATAGCCTGGATCATAAACTAATTTTATCCCGTGCATTCCTGAACAATAATCCTGCATTCCCAATACCTGAAAATCTGCTTATTTGGGAAGCAGAGCCGTCTGCAGAAAATATGTTGGTCTACATAAAGAAAAAACTAAGCGAGCATTTACCCAGCGAAGTCAAACTTGTTTACCTGAAGCTATACGAAACCAAAAATTCATACGCTGAATTGTGTTTAAAAAGTTGATGGCCATTTGGAGCGCATTTCAATTTTTAGCAGGTCATAAAATATGCAGGTATAAATCATCGGCTTTATCCCTAATAACGAATTTACGGATGACGATCCGGCATGATCGTCATTTCGACTGAGCCCCAGGAATGCTGCGGCTTAAGGCAAGGACTTGCGAAGGAGAAATCTGTTTGGCTTTTGTACGAATATTCAACTATTGCACTATAACTCAACAGATTCCCCATCGGCGAACAGATTTCTCTCCCGCTGTAATATGCATTTGAATCAATACCACCTGGGGCGGGATTATTATAACGATAACGCCCGGCGATTTCACAGCAAATCCTACGATGCGAAAATTTGAAATACGCCCGCCATTTGCAAATCTGTATTATATTTTCTATTTTGTTTCGGCATAATAAACATCGCCGTACTTCAGTTAACTCTTTAATCTGCACTTCGTCCTTTTCTTTTGGCAAGCCTTTATTCTTTCATCCAAAAAAGTTTGGTTATGCCTCTATTTGATTTTCATGTTCATCCCACGCTAAAATGTATGTTCTCCGAAGCGGAAGCTAAAACAAGTCCCTGGGTTGATATAGATGTAACAAAAATTCATTGGTTGCTGCGTTGGTGTACTGAATTTTCCTACATACTTGGCTCGCAATCCAATTTGCGCCAGTTGAGCGAAGATGGTCCGCATATTATTTGTGCGGCAATATTTGTTCCTGAAAGAGGGATGACAAATAATTCACTAATTCTTAAACAGAGTGAAGGGACATTACAAACATATCTAAACCCCTCCCGGCTAAAAAAAATAAATGATGAAACACTAAAACCTTATCCCGACCTGGTAAAAGAAGATCTTAATGTATTAATGAATGCTGAACAATTTGGCATAACAGATAAAAAGATTAAGATATTGTCGAAAGATACTCCTTATGATCCGGCTGATAAATCGGCAATATATGTGGTATTCAGTGTAGAAGGGTGTCACTCCCTTTCCTCCACACTCGACAAAAGCAGGATTTCAAAAGATGAAATTCTCAGGAATATGGATGAGATCGCCGACAGGTATCCGCTTGTCAGTGTAAACGTAACGCACCTTGAACAATATCCATTTTGTAACCATGCCTTTGGAGTGCAATTTATATCCAATGAAGATTTCAGACCAACCGGTAACCGAATTGCTGATGACGGTTTAGCGATTATACGTCATTGTTATGAACGAAAAATAATGGTTGATCTAAAACATCTTAGTCTTGCTTCGCGTCGTATGCTGATAGAAGATATCAGGAACAGGCCTGATTTCCTGCCGATCAACCAACCATTGATTTGTACCCATGCCGGTTTCACCGGGATGTCGTACAGGGATATACCCGACTATATGATGGAATTCAGAAAAGAAAAACGAAAGAATTATTGTTATATACTTTGGGCTAAACCTAAAAAATACCAGATGCTTGATTTTCAGACAGCATTTAACCCCAGCAGTATAAACATGTATGATGAAGATATTATGGCGATTGTAAGATCGGGAGGAATGATTGGGCTAAATCTTGATAAAAGAATTTTAGGATATACCGAAGCAGATGGCAGGCCAGCTGCCATGAATGATTTTGCGTTTGAAGAAGAGTATATATCAGACGCTGAGAAAGTAGTATATCGAACAAAGAAAGGCATTGGGGCAAAGGTTACTGAATTTAGTTGTATAACTATGCAGGAAGTTTTGCAGGGTGGTGTGGTGATACCGCAATTATCATTCTATCATCTTTGTCATTTCATGCAACATATACTGCATTTTATAAGAGTGGTACAGGAAGCGGGTGATTATGATATCAACAAGGCGCTGACTCAAATTTGCATCGGTTCAGATTTCGATGGTTTAATCAACCCCGTATGGTGCTGTATGAAAGCGACTGAATTCAATAGTCTAAAAAATGATTTCAAAGACACTTTTATGTCTTATGCAAGTGCTAACAAAGAACAGGTAACGCTTCCGGAAGGTTTTGATATAGAAAAATTCACTGAACAGTTGTTTTTTGAAAATGGGAAAAATTTTATAACCAGCCGGTTGCAGTTGATATAGCTAATGATTTTGAGCTGATGCCATTTCAAAAAAGAATCAGCTATATTATTTAGCGGAGACTAAAGTCTCCGAAGAACATATATAGTCCGAAGTCAGAGACTTCGGACAGCGTGAACAGCGTGAGACAGCAAGAACAGCAAGGATATCGATAAGCTGATACCTGATCGCTGATTGCTGATACCTCATTGCTAATGGCTGACAGCCCAGCGCCTATAACTATTTCCCCTTTTCCTCCAGCTCCATCAATTTTTCAAATACCGTTTCATATTCGCGATTTGCAGATTCGAGCGCTGCAATACTCTTCTTATATTCGGTTTCGGCAGAAAGGAATTTATTTTTGTCGGAGTATATTTCCGGTAATGCCAGTTGGTCTTCTAATGCTTTTTTTTGTTGTGTAAGAGTAACTAATTTTTCTTCCAGTTGTTGCAGGTTGCGCTGTTGCTTTTGTAATTCCTTTTTAAATTCTTTATCTATCGGGGCATTATGCTTTTGAACAGTTTGTGGCTTGACCTCAACAGGTTTCTCCTCTGCAGATTTCTTCTCCTGCTTAGGTGAGGTTTGGTTTGGTTTTGCCACTTCTGTTTTCTTCCTCTCTTTCCACTGCATCCATTCTTCGTAACCGCCGGCAAAATCTTTTATTTCATGATTGTCAATTTCCCAAATACGATTTGCTGCTTTTGAAATAAAATGACGATCGTGACTTACCAGTATCAGGCTGCCCTGGTAGCGATTCAGCGCTTCAATCAGTAGGTCTATAGACAACAGGTCAAGGTGGTTTGTAGGCTCATCGAGAATTAAAAAATTGGCTTTGCTCACAATGGTTTTGGCAAGCGCTACCCGGGCTTTCTCACCTCCGCTCAATACTTTTATTTTCTTATCCACGTCTTCACCGCTAAACAAAAAGCAACCCAGCAGGGTACGCAATTCCTGTTCCGTCTTCTGGCTGCCGCAGTGTTTCATTTCGTCAAGGATCGTCTGCTGGATATTCAGCGCTTCCAATTGATGTTGGGCATAAAAACTTTCTTCTACATTATGTCCCCATATTCTTTCCCCTTCAAATTTTTCTGTACCGGCAATAATACGCAGCAATGTGGATTTTCCCTTCCCGTTTGCTCCTATCAGCGCTATCTTATCTCCCCTGTTTATTTCAGCGCCGGTATTCTCCACTATAGTAAGATCGCCGAATTTTTTCGTAACATTTTTCAGTGTGCAGATAATCTTGCCCGGAATTTTATCTACCTGGAAATTGATTTTTATTTCGGGTCTGTCAACCGATACATCTTCTATACGCTCCAATTTATCCAACCGTTTGATGGCACTTTGTGCGGCAGCCGCTTTCGTAGCTTTTGCCCGAAATCTTTCGATAAATCGTTCCTGCTGACGAATATATTCCTGCTGGTTTTCAAAAGCACGTTGTTGCAATTCCATACGCATGGCCTTTTCGGTTTCGTAAAAATCAAAATTGCCATTATAGAAATGCAGTTGTTGCTGGTATAGTTCCACAATCTTTGTAACCATACGGTTCAAAAAATATTTATCGTGGCTTACAATAACTACAGCTCCTTTATAGTGCACCAAATATTTTTCCAGCCATTCAATAGATGGAAGATCCAGGTGGTTGGTAGGCTCATCCAGTAAAAGCAGGTCGGGCTGCTGCAAAATCATTTTAGCCAGCAGTACCCGCATTCGCCATCCACCGCTAAACTCTTTATATGGTCGTTGAAGATCACTATTGGCAAAGCCTAAACCCTGTAATACTTCTTCTGTTTTATGATGGATATTATAGCCGCCGAGGGTATCCATCTCATGCAGTTTATCCGAATACTCATGCAGCAAAGCTTCGTTTTCATGCTCTTTCTCTAAGCGTTTTCCCAATGCTTCTATCTCTTTTTCAAGCAACAGAATTTTATCAAATGCACTAAGGGCTACCTGTAATATAGAATCATTGGTATCAAAGCTCAGCAGGTCCTGGTGAAGATAACCCACTGTGGTTCCCCTGCCCCTTTCCACACTGCCGGCGGATGGGGAATACTCACCCACGATCAACTTAAGCAGCGTGGATTTACCGGTACCGTTATATCCTATCAGCCCGATACGTTCGTTAGGTTGTATGTGCCAGGTGGCATCATGTACAATAATCCTGGCTCCAAACTCAAATGTTACATCCTGCAATCCTGCCAGCATAATACTACAATACGCTTTTATTTCTTTGAAGAATCAGTCTTTGTACCGGGACTATCTGTTTTAATGATAGTCGGTGTTTCGGGATTGACAGCGGGCGCTTTATATTTTCCTTCTACATAAGTCAGGTAATTCTGCAAACGGAAGGTTTGATCTATTTCAGAATATAATGTACGTTGCCGTCTTTCCAATCCATCGGGGCTTTGCATGTGCTGCATCAGTTCCTGCACTGTCATATCACCCAGCGAAGCATAGTAGCTCAGTTGCTGCTCAATATCCCGCTTCAACTCTCTTTCTATCTTATCAGCAAGTTCTTTGTATTCGGCTTTATAGGCAGCATCCATCATAGATACTCCCACTACGTTATGCTGGTTGAAACGGCTCACCATTGCATAAGGCATATTTGAATGATCCATGCCTTTGTCACATTTTTCCAGCAATTGTTTAGCCTTCTCTTTTTGTCCGGCATCTGCAAGGCTGCTTGCAGCGGTTGCATAAGCCTGGCGGATATTCAGCAGGTGGCGCCTGTTTTCTTCATCAAAATATACCCCTTTGATATTGGCATTGCCAAAAGCAAATTTCTTCATCATATTATCATACGCCACTTCATTATTTACATTATCATTTTCTTTTGGTGGCACAGGTACAAGCCGGTAGCTAAGTCCATCTGAACGCAGGTATTGGCCAAACCCAAGTTCATTAAACTGAGAGGTAAAATAAATCGGGCGTTTCCATTTATTCGCAGCTATTACATTAAGTACAGCAAGATCATTCTTCATCAGTGCATTCTTGTTGGGAGAAATCTCAAATCGCAATTCGGGCAACACTGTATCGTCCGGGTTTACTGTTCCGTTTTTGCGAACAAG